>NZ_JABAIA010000001.1:1425136-2137705 GCF_012641275.1 Chitinophaga varians
CACGTTGATGAATTTACCGGTAAAAGGGCGGTTTCCTTTCGGCATTTCTGTTTGTTCCCGGTTAAAAACAGGTATGCTTATTTCCAGTTCTTTGTCCGGGTGATAGGGAACAACAGACACAAAAGCTTCTCCCGCCGGGCTGGTAAACAGTGTCGGCAGTATGCCGTCTTCCTCCTCATAACTGTTGATAACGGCGCCGTCAGCATCCATCAGGGTATATACTGTCTTATAGGAACGGCTGTTATAAACATAGTTGGCCATGAGCGTCTGTTCGCCACAGGTGATGTTATCGTGGTGTGTTACGCCTGTGGCGGCCGTCAGTCGCGTGACTACTGCTCCCGCGGTACAGGTGGTTTCAATCTGAAATGGTTCTACGGTGATGTTATTGTTCATTCAGGGTAAGGTTATATTCCATCAGACATACCAATGGGGGTTACCAAATATATTTTAAATACTGACAATCAATCCTTGTATTTATAAAAAGGAAAGGTACAAATTTTTTTTTCGTCCGATGTCCTATCCGGGGAAGTTCAGTTGATATAAGGGTATAACATTCAAAAACAATCTATCACCCGATAAAAATTATAATTATGGACACTTTTCTCGCCCCTGTAGAGCAACCTAAAAGCCTGATGATGAAACTGGCTTATTATTTTACCCGTAAGCAGTTCGGTAAAGTACTGGCTCCGCTGAAAGTACACGCTGTAAGATTGCCGGTAGCTTTCGGCATGTTCTATGGCAAAGTGAACAAACTGGACAAAAAACTGACCTTAAGCAACGAAACCATTCTGCTGGTACGGCAACAGGTAGCGCGGTTGAACATCTGCCTCTTCTGCATGGACATCGCGCGATGGGAGGTTATCCGCTCTTCCATGGACAGCGCCAAATTCGACGCCCTTCCCGACTACGCCTCCAGCAACCTGTTCACCCCAGCAGAAAAAGCGCTGCTGGATTACACAACAGCGCTGACACAGCATAAAAAAGTAAACCCGGACACATTCTCCCGCATGGCCATGTTTTACAACGAAACACAGATCTGTGAAGTGGTATGGCTGATTGCCAGCGAACACCTGTATAACATGACCAACATCGGGCTGAACATACATTCTGATATGCTGTGTGATATGCGCCGGAGGTCCCAGGGCTGAAGCTCCGGGCTACGTTTTGAGCTCATGAAAGGATATTGTTTCTTACAAAGCAATATAATTTTATGGAGATGCTATCAGCGATTGAATATCTTAAGATTGCATAAAGAGTTCCCCGCAGAGGAATTTCTTTTGCAGCATCTCCAGCTCTGCCACGCGGCCGCGGACCAGGTCTTCGTATTCCCTCGAAGCCGTTTTGAAAAACAGTGGATTGGTGACAATACCGATGAGCTGATCGAGACCGGAAGTAAAAAACAGCATCACTGGTATGGGCATCAGGCCACTGTCTTTGTAGTCATGGATGACGGCGGTGAGCAACCGCAGGAACTCCTGATAGGCGTGATCGTCCCATTCGGCTTCCATCCTTACTTTAAAGGAAAAGTCCTCGTCGGAATCAATATATTCCAGGTATTTTTTCAGTGATTCTTTCATAATTGTATGCATGGTGGAGGTTCATCGAAACTTTCCCTGCTACTTCCGTGCCGGCTTTTCCGGGCCGCCTTCCACGAAGGAAGATATGGTTATGGGGCCTGGACGTTCTGTTGGTAAGGATTCATAGCAGTGGGGATAGTAATTATTTACTAAATTAGCGATTTTTAGATCTATATAATAATCGTATCCCTATGCCTGTTATAGATGCAGAAAAATACAAGGACGTGCCCGGATACCAGCAAATCTATACCGGAAAAGCCATCAGGCAATTACTTAACTATGGCAGTCAGCTACATATAAGACCTACCGCGGATAAATCTCTGTATACTTTTATGGTCAGACCGGATGGGAGTCCATTTTTGATATACAAACCTTCCGCCTATCTCGCCTTAATACCTATTGCGACGTTCGTCGTTTTAGTGAGCGTATCTTGGTTAGAACCGAAGCCCATATATGCAGGGCTGAGCTTTGCAACTTTATTCCTGGCCTCATGGGGTATTGCGCGGTTTGCCGGAATGTCTTCCAGGAAAAGACCTATTGTTATCGTGGACCAACAGGGCATTACAATGGACAAGGCATTCTATTCCTGGAACAATATCATCAACACTTTTATTGTAGAACGGAGCCGGAGTTACCAGAGAAGACAAGCTGATTTCTACCTGATCATAGCCCTCACCAACCGGCAAACAGCGTTCTGCCGTATTAACCGGCCTGCTGCAACCAGGGATGAAGTAAGTGAGCTGGCGACGACGATTACCTACTTTAGGAATAATTACTGATCGTAAGAACACCTAAAACACAACGGCCGTTCCCCTTTCGGGAACAGCCGTCGTGGCATTCATCCTTTATCGTTTTTCGTTAATTTATACTGATCGTAGCCACCACGGCACAATGGTCGGACGCATATACGTTTTTATCCGCTATATATCCTGTCAATGGTTGGTAGGTGCTTACTGAGAAACCTCCATTCGGTGTCGTCATAATATAATCGATCGTGCGGTCCGGCTTATTGGAAGGGAATGTCAGCGGGCATTGCTGCGTACAGCCCAGGTTCATAAAACTGCGGATAATGTTCATCGTTTGGGAAGTGGGCACCGCGTTAAGATCACCGGCCATGATCAGTGGCAGGTCAAGGGCGGCTACTATTTTCTTCAGTTCCGCTGCCTGTACCAGCCGGTTTTCTTCCTGTGACAGGTGGTCCAGGTGTGTGGAGGCGAAATAAAAGTCTTTTCCTTCTTTATTGACTTTGATCATAGCGACAGACCGGAATTCTCCACTCACATTGGGATCTACGGGGAGCGCATATCGTTTACTTTCTTTGATGGGCAGTCGCGACAGCACGGCATCACCATATTGTCCGCCGCTGACATCAATGGCCTTGGTAAAGAACCATTCCATGCCGGTAAGGGCAGCCAGTTCTTTTGCCTGATGGACAGTAATACCGGTACGGTTGGTGAACACATCTACTTCCTGTAAAGCCACCAGGTCCGGCTGCTGCTCGTTGATGACCTTGGCCAGCAAAGACAGATCGGCCGGTGCGCCGGTACTGGCACGCGCGCCGTAGATGTTATAAGTCATCACCTTCAATCGGATTTTCTCTTTCACAGGCGCCGGCGGACCTTCTTTTTTACCGTCTGATTTACTACACGCACAGAGTAACAGCAGCAGGCTTATTACAAGATATCTGGACATATATACTAGTTAAAAAGCATTCAGTTCAGCGATGTTTGTCAGATAGGTATCCCCCTGGCTGGTATTGATCGTGAGCCGGAAGAAGCGTGCCTGCCGGGCATAAGCCAGGAAAATAGTATTGAGCTTGTTATTATCCAGCGTGAATGTTTCCGTATAGTCCCATACGTTACCGTCCAGGCTGGTTTCCACTACGATGTTTTTCGGGTTGCCCGTAGCTTTTACTTCACCGGTAGTTTTATCTGTGCGGCCGGTAAGTGCGAGGCCATGCAGCTTTTGCGCTGTCTGCATATCGATGGTGATAGTATGCGGCGGACCGGGTTTGGCGGCCTTCCACTGGGTAGTCCAGAAGGTATCACCATCGCCATCCAGCGCGTGAATAGCGTGCCCGTTCGTAGCGCCTTCACCGGTAGGCTCTTCGGAAGAGAAGCCTGTTATTTTCCAGGCCGCGCGATCAAACAGTGAAAACGGGTTGCTGGTATATTTGGCATTGATAAGGAAATAGGTGGTACGTAACCGATCATTGACTTTAGCATCGGTAGTAATGCTGACCGGCAGCAGGTAGTTGCCTACGCCGTCCAGTTTATCGAAGCGCACGCGCAGCTTCAGCGGGGGCGTATTGTATTTACCGGCGGGGATGACCGAGCCGGATTGCTCCAGCTCGTAGCTGCCCTCAGGCAGTACGGGATAATTAGTGTAGTTGTTGGCGTTGAATTTATCCACCAGCGAAGCATCTACTTTAAATTGCACCCGGATGTCCGATGCGGGGGAATGCGGGCCACCATAGCAGGCGCCATAGATAATGGAATCGCTGGCGGCGGTACGGTTAAAGCTATACGTAGCCGGACTGTTCACCGCCTGCGGCATGTACACTACCGCGATGCTGTCCGGGATATTACGAAGCAGGTCGCTGTCACGGCTGCAGCTGGCGAGCATCAGCAAAGCCATTCCGCAGGCCGTTCCTATTTTCATTTTCATAATGTCAGTCATTTAAAGATCAATAAAATTGTTTACCAGCCCGGGTTCTGTACCAGGTTACGGTCGCGGTCCATTTCTGACTGCGGAATAGGGAACAGATAATAGCTTTTGAGGAAGACCCTTCTTTCAAAAACAGTACGTTGATAAAACACGAGGTCTGTCAGTTTCGTACCGGCGTCTACGTTCATACCGTAAAAGTTGCCTCCGTCTGTCTGTTCTGCAATTTTCCAGCGGCGGGTATCAAAATAACGCAGGCTTTCCAGCGCCAGCTCTACCCTTCTCTCATGACGGATCTTAGCCCGCATTTCGCTCTGGCCAAGGCCCGGCGTTACTTCCGGAAGACCGGCACGGTTACGGATTTCATTGAGGTATTTGGCGATGTCCGGATCACCGGGAGCATATTCATTCAACGCCTCTACGTAGTTGAGCAAAATCTCCGCATAACGTACCAGTATAAACGGCCGGGCGATATACTGGGAAATTCTCGGATTGCTGTTGGGGTGGATATTTTTACGGGCGATATAACCGGTGCGGGGGAAATCCCAGGAACCTTTTTTACCGGTGTTCCCTGTAAAGAACGTTTCTATCACCTTATTACCTTCGCTGGTGTTGATCCACAGGCTGCCATTGTAACTAACGTTCACGTAGAAACGCGGTTCACGGTTGACATACATATTGTAAGTACCGGCGGTGGTGTATTTGGTGGCCGCGGTAGAAAAGCCTGTCTCCATGTAACCGGAGCCGGTTTCGCGGATACCTTTGCCGTTCTGCATTTCAAACTCGTCAACCAGCTGCTGGGTCACCGCCACGGCAGCATAGCCGTTGGCCAGCCGTGGGCTGGTAGATCTTTCCCAGTCCTTCAGGTTGTTGGTGGTACGGGCGAAGATCACTTCACTATTCCACGGATCGAGGAACACATCGCGGCAGGAAAGGTAGGGATCGTATTTTCCGGTAGCGTCGTTCTTGCGGTACAGGGAGAAATTGAAACCAGTGATCACATCTCTTGCCGCGTCGGCAGCACGTTTCCATTTTTCCTTGTCGAAGGTGGAACTGATCAGTTGTTTACCATCTATGTTAGAGAAACCAGCGTAGTCGGTATTTCCGTTGAACTGCGGACTGGCAGCAAGCAGGAGCACACGGCTTTTAATGGCCTTGCAGGTGGCGGCGGTAGCGCGGCCATAATCGGCATCGGCTTGTTCGGTGAAATGTTTGGGCAACTTCGTGGCGGCGAGGTCCAGTTCCGATACGATGTAGTTCACACATTCATCGTAGCTGCTACGGGGTTTCTGCATTTCCGCGTCGGAAGGTTCCAGGTCACCGGCAATAGGTGTATCGCCAAGCAGGATCACCGGGCCATACTGGCGCAACAGGCCATAATAAAAGAAGGCGCGCAGGAAGCGGGCTTCAGCCTTGTATTTATCAATCAGGTCCTGGCCGTTGGGCAGCTCTTTTATCTCTTTGTTTTCATCGATATGTTGCATAAAATACGAGGCGGAGCGGATACCACGGTAGTATTTGGCCCAGGTGTCCATATAACCGGAAGCGGCGCTCCAGTTGCCCAGGTTGATGGGATAAGTATCATAACCAGAACCCGGCCGGTCATAGGTGATGTCTGCATCATCGGAGCAGCCTTCCCATGGGGAGGTATTGCGGTATGCTTCGTTGGGTATGGTAGAATAGATATTGGCCAGGTATTCTTCCGAATAGCGCCTGCGGGCAAACACCTGCTCGATGGTGATGCGGTCGTCGGGGACCTGGTTAAGAAAGTCCTTGTTACAGGCTGTCGTCAGGAACGATGTACTTACCAATGCGAGGTAAGCGAGTCTTTTTATTTTCATCCGAAGAAGATTATTGTTGTTAGCTAATCATCAGAAATTCACGGCTACGCCGACAGTATAGGATTTGGTGCTGGAATAGGCGGCTCCCCTGCCGTTACCCACTTCCACGTCCCACATTTTAAAGGGCGAGAAAGTGAGCAGGTTAACACCCTGCAGGAATATATTGGACGATTTAAAGCCGATCCTTTTCATAAGGCGTTGAGGCAGGCTATAGCTTAGCTGCAACGTTTTCAGGCGGAGGTAATCGCTGCGTTTTACCCACCAGGAGCTGGCCGCATAGTTATCGTTCAGCGAGCCGGCCATCAGGCGCGGATAAAATGCATCCTGGCGGGGGTTCTCTTCCGTCCAGCGATCGGTGATATTGCTGAAGAGGTTACCTCTCGCGAGGCCCTGCTGGAAAGGCATGGTGCCTTCGCCGCTGAGGAGCACGTCCACATGCGCAGCGCCCTGGAATAAAGCAGAGAGGCTGACAGATTTGTACCCCAGCGTAAATCCAAATCCGTAGATGATTTCAGGGACATCGCCATAACCGATAGGCACCTGGTCGTAGGAGTCAATTACGCCGTCTCCGTTGATGTCCTTGTACCTGATATCACCGGCGCGTACATCACCCGGCTGACGGGGGGAATTGCGCACCTGTTCATCACTTTCAAAGAGACCGAGAGCAACGTAACCGAAGCGCTGGTCTACCTTATGGCCTTTTCTTTCCAGCCATGGGTATTTCCATGCGGGATCGTCGTTTTCTATGACTTCGTTTTTATTATAGGTGAAATTGCCCAGCAATTGCACGGAGAGATCACCGAAGCGACGGTTGTAGGTCACCGATGCGTCGATGCCTTTGTTATCGATAATGCCTACGTTACCGAAAGGAGCGTTGATCATACCGATGTAGCCTGGCAGGGACTTGCGGCGCAGGAAGATACCGCTGCGGTATTCCTTGAAGAGGTCCACCTGCAAGGCGAGGCTTTCATCCAGCACTTGTATATCAAAACCGAGGTTTGTCTTTTTAGAAGTCTCCCATTGTACGTCCACCGCATATTCTCCGATTTCCTTACCCGTGTACTTCTGGTCCATGTTTTTACCAAAATAGTAATCCCCTGTGCTGGCCACTGTAGCCAGGTAAGCGAACCTTCTGCCATCGATGTTGCTATTACCAACAAGACCATGTGAGAACCGGACTTTAAACAGTTGTACGTAATCTTTAACAGGTTTAAAAAATTGTTCTTCCGATACTACCCATCCCAGGCCGGCAGATGGAAAGAAGCCGTAGCGTTTGTCCGGGTAGAAGTTTTCGGCGCCATTATACCCGAAATTCAGTTCTGCGAAATATTTGTTGCTGAAGCCGTAGGTAAACCTGCCTGCCAGTCCCTGGAAGCGGTATGGCAATGATGTTTCCAGGTTAGTCGCATATGTATTGGCCTTGTCGCTGTTGTTATAAAGCAACATGCCGGACACGTCGTGTCTACCAAAGCTGCGGCTATAGTTCACTGCCAGCTCATTATAGAAAGAGCGTTCTCCCTGGTTGGATTTGTCGTAAGCGAGAAATTCCGTACCGATGGCTGTCTGTTCAAACATCAGTTTACCGTCTGCATCCCGGCCGGTGGCATACCAGGTGTCCGGTGTTTTCGTATAGCGGTTGCTGGTATAGTTATAGGCATCAAACGAAAACATACCGGTAACAGACAATCCTTTCGTGATAAAGGGCAGTTCCTGTGTCAGGCGCAGGTTAGAGTACAGCTGGCTTCTCCATTGGTTGGCATAACCGCTTTGCGTAAGCGATGCCCAGGGGTTTTTCAGTCCGCCGCCACGCAGATCGGCCACTTTGCCATCGGGGTAGCGGGTGGGTATCTGTACAGAAGTCAGGTAGTAAGCATCAGCAAAAATATCGCTCACACCAGTGGCCGGCAGGTTAACATTATTCAGATAACCCTGAATGCCCAGTTTGACAGTGGTAGTTTTTGACGGGGTGAGTGTAATATTGGACGTTACATTATATCGTTTGGAATAGATGGAAGAGTTGTATTTGGAAAGGCCGTCCACATTGTAAAGGCCCAGTTCATCATAATAGCCGAGGCCGATGTAATAGACGGCTTTCTCAGAACCGCCACTGATATTGGCATTCGCATTTCTCACTTTGCCATGGTCGCGGAACAGTTCCTTGAACCAGTCCACATTGGGATAGAGATATGGGTCACTGCCGTCGCGTGTTTTCTGAATCGCTTCATCTGTATAAATCGGCGCGCTGCCGCGTGTCTTCAGGGCTTCGTTGGACAGCTGCATGTAAGTAGGGCCATCAGCAAAAGAGGGCAGTTTGGCAAACTGGGTGAAGCCTTCCGTATAACGGATATTGTAGGACGGTCTTCCTGCTTTACCTGCTTTAGTGGTGATCAGTATAACGCCGTTGGCCCCACGAACACCGTAGACAGCCGTGGCAGAAGCGTCTTTCAGCACAGAAAAACTTTCGATGTCTTCCGGGTCCACATTGGCGATATTCCGGGGTACGCCATCCACGAGGGTGAGCGGAGCGCTGAGGCCTTTCGTGAAAGTGGAGATACCGCGGATATAGATATTGGCGTCGTTGTAACCCAGTTCACTGCTGCGTTGTACCGATACCATGCCGGCAATACGGCCACCGAGGGAGTTAGTGAGGTTAGACACCGGTTGTTTGAGGTCTTTGGGGGAGATGGTGGCCTGCGCGCCTACGAGGCTGATTTTTTTCTGTTCCCCGTAGCCTACCACCACTACTTCTTCCAGCGAAGAAGAAGCGGGCTGCAGGACAACATTAATTTTATTCTTTCCAGCCACCGGTATTTCCTGCCGGCGGTAACTGAGGAGGCTGAACACGAGTATGGCATCGTCGGGCACGGAGAGAATATACCGGCCGTTTACGTCCGTACCGGTGCCGATGCGGCCGTCTTTCACAGACACGGTCACTCCCACCATAGCCTCCCCGGTAGAATCCAGAACAATACCTGTGATTTCCCGTTTTGGGGCGTCCACGCCCGGGTGCACCTGAGAAGGTTTATTTTTTACAGCCACAGAAATAGTTGTACCGGATGTTTTGAACTGGAGGCCTGTTTGTTTGTCTAATTCCTCCAGCAGTTGTGATACGGGGATGTTCTTGTGTTGAAGGGAAACCCTGGCAGCGAAAGCTTCCAGGGTTTTATCAAAAAGAAAGCGGAAGGGAGTCTGTTTTTCCACGATGCGGAATACTTCCACTACCGTAGCTTGTTTGACCGTAATATTGACCGTTTGGTTGTCCGGCCCGGGAGCCTGCGCCCTCAGCGTTGTTGCAGGCATTACCGCCAGCAGCAGGCACAGAAAGTTTAGCATGACCTTTCCTGTAAGGCCACGGATAGTGGATAAAGATAGTTTCATACCTTAAATTTTGTAATCGTCGTATAGGAGTGACAGTTAGATCCGGTTATTATTTTTCACGGATTTTGATGACTTGCCCCTCTTGTTGGTATTGGAGGTTGTATACAAAACAGATGGATTCCAGTGTAGCCGTTAACGAAGTATTGGTTTGTGTGCCGGACAGTACATGTTGGCCGATGCCGGGTGACAGCAGCATGATCTTAACGCTGTACCATCTTTCCAGGATGGCGGTCACCTGTTGCAGCGTAAGGTTGTTCATATCGATGATGCCTTTCTGCCAGTTGCTCATCTGTTGCGGATCGGCGGCGATGCTGACGAAAGTGGCTGCAGCATCATAAGTCACCTGGTCACCTTTTACCATGACAAGTGATTTGCCTTCCGGGGACGACACCTGTATTTTACCCGACACTACGCCCAGCTGTTGTGTTTCGCCGGGGTATGCCCGGATGTTAAAAGCCGTGCCCAGCACGCGGGTGCTGAGTGCGCCGGAGCGGACCACAAAAGGTTTGTTTTCGTTTTGTTTTACATCGAAATAGGCTTCTCCTTCCAGGAACACTTCCCGGATGGTGTCCGGCGACGACGCATACCGGATAGCAGAGCGCGCATTGAGCACAACAGTCGTACTATCAGGCAGGGTTATACGTTTTATTTCGCCGTCTTTCGTGGCGGCCGTCAACAGTGCAGACTGGCGATGCCCTATACGGGGCAGCAGCCGGTGCAATGTCAGCAGCAGGGTGATGGCAGCAGCGTAGGGCAATGACTTACGGAGATAGTGTTTCAGCGGGCGTAGCCTGTTGGTGGGCATGGCCTGCATCACTTTCTCCTTCAGTGCGGACGGCAACGCCTCCTCCTGACTTTGCTGCCATTCCGTATAAGGCAGCAGGTCGTCTAATGCCGGTTGTTCCGTCATTTGCAGGAAACGCCGCAGTTCTTCCGCAGTAGCGGTATGTTCCTGTATTTTCCGGATCAGTTCCTGCATGTCCGAGGCATCGTACTTCGTCATATTTAACTGGCTCTTTCCCTTATATACACGAAAAAAGAAGGGACTACTTAGTGAAGTGAAATAAATTTTATTGGATCAACAGTAACACGATTAATATATAGGCATCTTTTAATTCTGTGCGTATTGTTTTCAGGCTGCTGTGGATATGGGCCTCTACCGTGCGTATGGAGATGCCCAGTTTATCCGCTATTTCGCGGTGTGAGAGGCCTTCTTCGCGGCTCATGCGGAAAACGGCCCGTTGTTTTTCTCCCAGTTTTTCCAATACCTGTTGATACTGATTGAACAGCTCGTTATAATCCATCCGTTGGCGGATATGGTCATCCTGTTGCGGCAGTACCTCTTCAGGCGCGATAGTGGCCAGTTGGCGCGTGGCTTTGTTGCGGATAAAATTCAGAATATGATTGCGTGCGATGGTGAAAAGCAATACCTGCACATCAGCCGTCAGGTCGATTTTCTCCCGGAAACGCCACAGCTTCAGGAAGATGTCCAGCAGCAGTTCTTCCGCATCTTCTTCATTGCCCACTTTCTTTTTACAGTACGCCAGCACCTTCGGCCCGAGCAGATCGAGCAGGGAGCGCAATGCGTCTTCCTCCCCGTGGCGGAGGCGTTGCAACAGTTTTGGCGAAATCAGATTGGTTGTATTGTCCATGACGGAGACAAAATTAACATGCTATTATTAACACAAGGTTACGCCGCGGCTATCGTATCGTGGATCATCATTGTTCATCCGGTGGAATTTGTATCCGTCAATATTAATAAAAATTTATTCAGTATTCTGCAAAAACTCCGTCTTTATAGCACCAGAGCCATTGTTCTCCCGGTTCAGCCGAAGAGATGACCGGATGGTCTGTCTGGTGAAAGTGCTGTGTCATATGCCTGGCGGGGGAGTCATCGCAGCAGAGGGTGGCGCCGCAGGTCTGGCAGGTACGCAGGTGTACCCAGGTACCATCATGTTTGACGCATTCTTCACAGACGTAGTTTTTCGCTGTCTTAATTTCGGTGATGGCTTTCAGATGAGAACAGAGTGTCATGATGAGATCATTTATGCTGGTAGAAAAATATGCCTGGTGACACGATATGGTATTCAAATATACAAATAGTTAATATTGCAGCTAAAACTGAACTGTACATGATCACACCTGCTGAAGCCATCACCCTCCAGGAACAGCTGAGGGCGCAAGTCATCACCACCGATGTGCTTCCTCATCCTATACGGACCATTGCCGGTACTGACGTAGAGTACGACAAGTCCACCAACCTCATCGCCGGCAGCGTGGTGGTCATGGATTACAATACCCTGGCTGTGCTGGCCGTCGCCTCGCACTGTATGGAAGTGACCTTTCCTTATATCCCCGGGCTTTTTTCTTTCCGGGAGATGCCACCGCTGCTGGAGGCCTACCGTCAGCTGCAGGTAGAGCCCGACCTTATTATCTGCGATGGACAGGGACTGGCGCATCAACGCCGCTTCGGCCTGGCCTGTCATTTCGGGGTAACGCTCGACAAACCGGTGATAGGTTGCGGTAAAACACGCCTGTGCGGTGAGTACGAGAACCTGGGTGAAACACGCGGCAGCGTCGCTCCGCTGATAGCCGAAGACGACCAGGCACTGATCGGCAACGCCCTGCGTACCCGGGACGGTATTAATCCGGTATTTGTCTCTACAGGACACAAGGTCAGTCTGGCCACCGCCACAGACATTGTTTTGAAAATAGCCACCCAATACCGGCTGCCGGAGACAACACGGCTGGCAGACCACTATGCGCGGCTGGCATTGCTGGCTTACAAATCGGGCTCAAAAGAGCCACCAGCAGGCATTTAGATATTTATTTCTTAAATTTTGAATAATTATTTGGTTGATTGAAATAAATATTTCTATATTTGCAACCCCAAACGGGGCCAACGGTTTGGCTGAAAAGCAGAACCACAGCGAGGATTGGTAGTTCAGTCGGTTAGAATGCCGCCCTGTCACGGCGGAGGTCGCGGGTTCGAGTCCCGTCCAGTCCGCAAAAAGGGACAAATCATCAAAAGATGGTTTGTCCCTTTTGCATTTTAGCTGTATTACTTGACTGGCGTGGCAATTAGCATAATATGTCATCCACTGCTCTTCTTCATCTCATCCTACTCATAAGAAAGTGTATGCTTTGGTCAAAGACCTTACATAAAAAAGTACCTCATTGGGTCAGCATCATAGCTGATTATTTTTAATAAAAAGCTGTAACCTCTCCAGCTCCTGACTGATAATGGGAGAAGCATCTTCCGTCTGGACTCTCGCCTGTTCTGTGAGATGTTTAACATGGTCCCAGTCATACGTATTTACACGATGTCTTATCTCTCGCATAATCTCGGCAATATGAGACAGCCCAACATAATTATAGGTAGAAATGTGGGCGTGAGCTAACAGATCAATTTTAGAGACATCTTTGTCCGAAACGGCATCTTCCAGTTCTGCTAATTTCAGCTGAATAGAGGCAACATAATTCTCGAACACAACCAAGGCATAACACTCGTTCTGTTCATATGTCAGGTAAAGTGAGGAATCGAGCCTTGTATCGAATTCAAATCTGGGCTGATAGAGGGCGTCACTCATTCTTTGGTTAATTTTGCAGGTTAGTAGTGTTTATTGGGCAGGGGGATATTTTAGGAGTTATCCAGGTTATGATAAAACGAATATGATCATCTCCCGGAATATACTAAGATAAGAAATCTAATCTTGAAGTGCGAAATGAAAAACACAAGCGATAAACGTAAAGGAGAAGCCGTTAACATTAAATTTATCATTGTAACAAAGAATATTGTTATCTTCCATTAAATAACAATAGATTAACAAATCCTACAGCACACATGGCATTATAAATCAATATCTCACAAGAGATTTGAGTACTAGGAAACTTTACATCAGACACTGTGGTGGATACTTTCTCAAAATAATCAGAAGTTATGACCCTTAGTAAATTCCTACAACATGAATGTTAGACTTAACACCAAAAAAAAATTTATTCGTTTTAAGAATAAAACCGCCAGGTTTGTATCTACAATTAGAAATATAGGCACTACAGGTATCGAAGATCAGGATAAAGTGAAGAGAATAAAGCTCACTAACGCTATTGGTGCATCAATAGCCTTCATGATATTATCAATTGCCCCAATCGGCGTTATATTTACCAAGAACGTAGTGATAGCAATTGCAGCCGGGGTCGATATACTGTTTACACTCTCAGTCCTCGTATTAAACCACTATAAAAAACATTTGACCGCGAGTCTGGTAATCTATTTCTCTCAATGTCTGGCTGTGATAGCATTCGGTATTATATTAGGAGGCCTGATACAGTTGCAATGCGTAATAGTATTTTTAATTTCAATTCTCTATCTGTTATTTAAAGAAAAGAGCCTTAGAATAGTTTGTTTAATATCAGCAATTCTCACCCTGGTAATTTTACAAACAATCTACTATTTAAATTCAGTCGTGCTGCAACCACTAGGACTAGATACTGCTTACATTATTCAGTCTTTGGCGTTAGTGGGTTTGTTGGTTCTAATTCTGGTTATTAGCAGACCATATGTGCAAAGCCATGACAACAACCCGGAACTGGAACGGGCTAATCAGTTTATAAAAGTTTTTACCTATAAAATTGCTCATGAGTTGAGAAATGAGCTTAATCAAATCAACTTAGCGTCTTATTTAATAAAAAAAGAAGCCGCTGCAAATAAGCAACTGGAAAACATCAGCAATTTAATAGACATACTCAGAAATTCATCTAATGAAACAAAAAACATTGTGAACAATGTCCTTAGTATGGCTAAAATCGAATCAGGCCAAATAGATGCTGTTGTATTATCACATTTCCAGACCGCTTCATTCTTTGAAAAATTTATCCCCGCTTATAAATTGTTAGCCAGGGGAAAAGGAATTCAGGTAAAATTATTTATTGATGAAAAAATGCCTGCAGTAATCATTGGCGATCCACTCAAAATAGGCGAGATAGTCAATAACCTAATGGGAAACGCAATAAAATATTCCCATAAGTACAGTACTGTATATTTGAAAATTGCTGCGAATGAAAAAACATACCAGATTGAGGTCATCAATAAAGGGAAAATGATTCCCAAAGAAAAAATTGACCAAATATTTGATCCATTCATAACATTTAAAGGCAACAGGCAAACGGAAGGAACTGGATTAGGGCTTTCGCTTGTTAAAAACATTGCGGAAACATTGAATGGAAAAGTGGCGGTGACAAATCCAATGCCGGAACATACAAAATTCTCTGTCATATTACCTCTTTTGGCAGGTACACAGGAGGAAATTAAAGAGGAGGAGGAAGACATGGATATTTTTGATTTTCCACACAACATCTTAATTGCGGATGATGAGGATATGAATTGCCTCCTCTTATCCAAAGTTCTGGAAGATCTTGGCTGTATAGTAAAAACTACTTCAAATGGACAAGAGGCGTTAAATGCAATAGAGAAAAAATTACCCGACTTAATTATTCTGGACAGCGCCATGCCTGTATTGAATGGAGAAGAGACTTTAAACAAATTAAAACAAGATAGCAGAACCAAGGACATTCCAGTGGTAATCGCCACAGGAGATGCTTTCGCAGAAAAACAGGCCAAATTAATTGCAGCCGGAGCTTCAGCAATCATGTCAAAACCAATTGTGATTAAGGACCTCGCAAAGGTATTAACACAACATTTAAAACATCACTGTGACGATCAACTAAAATAGATACCGGTTTAATGGCATTTAATTCCTATACAGCTTGTGCCACTGCACCAGGCAATCCGGTTTCCGCGAAAATTGAAGCCGGGCGTTTATATCGTTTCGTATAAACCTGCCACAGCCAGCTGGCTTGAATGCATTTTTCAATACCTTTTACGTAGGAGGTGAGGGCATCATTTTTTGATCCATCACTCCCGGCTAAATCATGCATCTGTTTTTTAATTTTATCGATTAAATCCAATAATTCAATCATCATTTCCTGAACAATTTTTGCTGACTTAACTATTACATCCGTCAAGGAACACATAGGGTCATTCAAGGCAACTATCATCAAGAGGTTCGCATCTGTTGAATTATCAATAACCTCCTTTTCGAACGAGAAAAGATCATTTGACAGACATCCAAAAGCAGCAGTTAAAAAATTAATCCTCTGCAGATAGTTGTCAATCCCTAAATCTGAGCACCAGTCCGCATCCAGGAAGTTACCGGATGCATACTCAATGAGCATTACAATATGGTGCATACCCGAAGTATGGCAACGCAATTCAATATACTCATCAATGGATGGCACATACCCTTGTGCATCGGAGTTCCCATCCCTATGAGTAACATCAATATGATAACAATAAAGGTGGAGGAACTTTTCAAACCATGGCAAAGGGGAGGTACCTTTCATGAATTTAAGAATTTCAATGTTGGCCTTTTCAACCGATGTTACATTATCCGGTAGTAGAAGATCCAAATCAACATTTGACATTCTTTTCATCAATTCCCTCGCTTCGGTTTGCTTGTCCGAATTTAGATGGCGGAAAAGATCGCGGCCAACAATGTCATTGAGATAATAGTCTATAGCATTGTTTTCAACCATAGAAACCAATCTGTCGAACTGGGCGTCGGGATATAGGAAAAGTTCACAGGTTATATAGTGCTTCGCCTGCTCAATCCAGATGCCGTGTTCCTCACAGAATTGTTGTGCTATCTTAATGATAGTTTCACTTTGGGGATGAGGGTTTAAGGCTTGACAGTAGTCTTTTAGCGTAAAACTGTCGAAATTAAGAAGGTCAGCGATAGAAAACATTGTACCATTGGCAATAAGCTCACGGTACTGCGCCTGAATCTGCCCCAATTTTAGGGCAGTCAGAGATACATTTCTTTTCATAGATGTTATTTTTTTAATGTGTATAAAAATAGAATGCCATGCTATGAGTTGGTAGTCGGACGGACAGTCAGGTCCAAGCTAGGAGCTATATTTTTTGCATTCGATTGTTTGTGGCATTATCGAGGTGTTATGATGGCAAATTGAGGTTTCAATCAGTAATTTCAATTACTCATCATTAATATCGCTATGAATATTATTTGATACAAGATAGCTAAAATGGACAAATTTTGTCTGTGGGAAAAATCGAATTTCTGTTAATCCTCTTTCAGTAAGCAGACTTAATGTAAGTTATTTGACTGCGAAATAAATGGCAGTGTCCAGCATGATCTAATTTTCCTCTTCTCGTAATTAGAGATTCCCTTTGGATACGAACGTAACAGCATTCAGCATAATCTTTTCCTAACAACATCTACTCAAGATCCTAAAAAAGGTAAAACTGCAGCCTGGTATCGATCCAACGTACATAATTTTAAAAACAAGAAATCAACAACACCAAATCTATAGCTTAGCCATCATCATTGCGAACCCCTTTTATAATAATTAACCTATCCCCATGCATAATTTCTACGTTGCACTCAAAAAAATACTTACCTTCTGTAGTATCGTATTGCTTAACATCCTGGCAATATCATCCAGCGCTCTCGGACAGAAAACATATGCCAATAGTCAAACAAATCAGGTAAATGGCCTTTGCTTGCTCTGTGGAGTAGATAATCCCAATAACCCCGTCAATAACAGCAACCTTGAAGACTACTCCACTTTTATTATCAATGTGGGGCTCTTGGGGGTAAGTGTGGAGCAAACACTCATTTTCCCAACTGCGAGCGCCGCAGGTTGCGATTCTCTTATTATTGGCATCGGCAGTGGAAATCCGGTATTGTCTGCCAATTTATTCGGAGGAGTGACGGTGGAAACTTACAATGGCAGTACTTCCAACAATGATTCTCATGTTGTGGATTCGAGCGTATTACAGCTCCTGCAGTGCAACAGCCGCGGAGAAGTACTACTGCGGCCACAGCACCAATTTGACAGGGTTAAGATCAGATTAAGCAGCAGCCTTGTTGGACTGTTAAACAATTTCCGGCTTTACTATGCATATCGGAAAAACAGTGTAGACAACCCGATTTATTATCCGCCTGAAGGAATGGTGTGTGGCGCGCCATTTATACCAATACTGAATCATCAGCCAAATATGAACTATAATGTAAGAGTTATCTATACTGCATTTTCCAATCTGATATTAGATACCTCCTACACAGTGATAAACAGAGATTCTGTGCAACTGCCCTATTATACAAACTTCGCCGGTTCACAGGGAGATATTTATATACAGGCCGTCAATAATATAACCGGATGCAAATCTGATTCTGTTCATCATGCATATTTTGCAGGAAGTACATCTTCTTTACCCAGGGTCGATATTGACAGCGTGCATATCTGCAAAGGTGACAGCGCTACCCTCCACGCCGTCCAGGTGGTTCCTAATGCGCTATACTCCATTATCTGGTATAGTGCTCCTACCGGAGGAACGCGGCTACATACAGGCCCTGATTATACGGTAAGTCCAGCCACTAGCACCACTTATTATGTTACGGCCAAAGGCTCCTGTGAATATCCCCAACGTATCCCGGTAAAGGTGGCAGTCACTCCCCGGACGCCACCTACGCTTGCCCGTGATACATTACGCATGAGAGTAAATACCAATGATACACTGGTGGCCATCGCTCCGCAGGGAGCTACATTCACCTGGTACGCTACGGCTACAGGTGGTTCCCCGCTCTTTACCGGCAGTGCTTTTCCCGTCCATCCGGTTACGTTGGACACTTTGCACTATTACGTGGAATCACTTCTCGATGGTTGTATAAGCAGCAGTCGTACCCAAGCTGTAGTCATTGTCAGCAATCAGTTTTCCATGACCAGCAAAACAGAACTACCTTCTGAACTAAAACTGCATCCAAATCCAACCACAGGAGAAATAGTATTTCAATACAACAAGGATCTGGCCGGCAGCACGATTATCCTAAACAACATGAATGGCGCACCGGTTTATCAGCATATAATAAAAACAAATATCGTGAAAGTGCCGGATCATATACCGGCAGGCATCTATCTCATAAAAATCAACACTATGACAGGGAAGATTCTGACAGGGAAAATTATAATACAAAAGTAGTCCGGGTTATAACTTTTTTTACGAAAAAAGGGATAAACCATCTTCTGATGGTTTATCCCTTTTGCATTTCCACGACACTTTCAATGACAACTTTTTTATTTACTCTCTTTCATTAACCTGTCAAATTCTGTCCACTTTTTCCTGATGCTATTTCTCTTCATCCATCCGTTAGGCTGGTATTCAATTGCGCCATGTGAGATATGAATTGTTCCAATCAATTTCCCGTCCACCTTAACCTTAAAAGTTGCATCAGCTCTACCAATTTCTGTTTCCGGGAGTTCCAAATATACACGATGATCTGCCATATATAATTTTTTAGTGTTAAAAAAATCAAACAATTAGCTTATTCTCAGAAAATTTTCATCTTCAGTAAGCGTATACATCCTTCCTCACCCAGCATCCAGAACAGCAACAAATAAAAATTCAATAGCAATCACTCAAACTTTTTCCCCAGCGCATCCAACCGCCGCATCTGCAAATTCATATGATGCAATACCACTTTCTCATAGTCATTCCCCCTGTCGCCCATCTTACTAAACAAGACCAGCAGTTCTATAAACAGGAAAAAGAGAATCCACAGAAACCAAAATCCCAATGCAACATATGATGCGGACAACAGCTGCTTCATGATCGTTAACTCATCCAAAAAACCAGTGCTCGCTTTCATTTCTTTTTCAAGGGCAGGCCTGATATGTAGCAGTTCATTCTCTTTTTGGGCTTTCTGTTGCCGCATGGCGCCAATGGTAGAGTCAAGAGGCGACAGCAATGCTATTTTGGGATTAGGCAACGGCGTAGACGCAACAGTAATATCATTTACCGTCTTCCAGGTAGTGGTGTCCCTGCCGGTAGCGGTGACTGTCTGCACCGGCACCCGCCTCGTTGCTGTTTGCGTGGTGGTGGCAGTTGTCGTTGGGTGCTTAGTAATATCTTCGATGTAGTTATTTCTTTCCTGTTCTTTTTTGCTGATCGTGGTGTCTAAGGTGGCAATCTGCTTTCTTAGCTCTTCTGTTTTTGAGGGTAATATCCTGTCTACTTTTCCCGATATATAAGAGATCTTCTCGATCTCAATGTCTTTCTCGAACAATATCTGATCGATGATCACAGCACCCAGAATGGACATCATAAAAGCCAGGCAACCTCTGAAAATCAGCAGTAGCTTGCCCGGATTGATGGATAACACGATTTGTTTTTCAACCTGTATAATGATGATGGTCGCCAGCATGCCCGCCAGCAGGCAACCCGGCAAAGAAAGCGACAGGTAACGATGTGCAAAAGTAAATCCAATAAAAAACCACAGAATACAAACAATCAGCATGGCTGCCGTATACTTCTTTACGGATTTAAAAGCAGCTTCGCTACAGTTTCGCAGGATGTTATAGTTGTATCCTGTCATGAAGCAGCCAAAACGGACCCATAGATGTTTCATAACGCCTGATTTTAAAATTTATTCAGCATGATATGACTTGAAATGGCAGCCAGTCCATTCCTGAAGCCACGTGTATAACTAATAATGATGCTATGCCCGACGCCCTCGTTCAGCTTTGCCTGTGCTTCGATTTCTTTGACCTGGATGATATGGCTTTCTGCAATTTCCTTCTTGACGATCAACTCCTCTACAGTATCCACCATACCGCTTCTGCTCCTGCTGGATATATGAAAATTGATCTGCCGGATAAAGTCTTCGTAAAATGTTTTCACCTTTCGTATAGCCCTTTCCAGGTCATTCTTCAATGCTGTCACGTTTTGGTCCAGGTGGGTGGCGTCAGGATTTATCAACGCATCATTATATCCCTTGGACTCATAATTTTTGTCGAGAAATTCGTATAAAACATGTATTCCGCCAATGAGCGGCGTTACAGTGTTCTCATCAGGATGTTCTTGTCCGGATGCATCTTTCTCGATGAAAGTACTTTCCGGAATGTCCGGAATCGCGTTTCCGGCGGCCATGGCATGCGTATGCCCATTTTGGCGTTTACGGTTGAAAATATCAAATAAGCTCATACCATTTTTATTAAATAGTGATTGTCGGCACCTTATATTTATTATGCCCTTTATGATGACAGGATTCACAAAGCGTGATAAGTAGATGACCGGGATAGTCCCATGGAAGGCGGAACTGTTGCTTGTTTTTTATAAAGTGGTATTGCCGGTGGTGTACCTGTAAGTCTTTATCGCTACTGCAATGCACGCAGCGGTGGTTATCACGGTGCAGAATTTCCTTCCTTTTTGCCTTCCAGTCAGGGTGGAACAAAAGGGCACCGTAACTGCCATGGGATTTAATATTTAGCAGCCTTTCCTCCTGAGATCTTACCGGAGGAAAATTTGCGGGTACATCCCTTTGAATATATCTCCTGTAAGACTGGTCTCCTTTAAACTGCAAATATTTATACGGTGGATCATTTGGAGTTGTCATAACAATATAAAATGGATTTTAAGGAAATGATTCGAATGCAGTCCACTCATCGCTCCCATTTGCAAAGCGTTCTGTCTGTCATTGCCTCCTCAAGGGAAATACGAATGATCTGATGTTTACAATTGCTGAGCCCACGGCAGGTTGATTTATAATGATATCTTGTTGCGCTTCTGCTGTCGCAGACATATACCATTATTTGATTGCAGTGGACTTGGCTGATGAGCAACCAGGCATATAGGAGTTTCATGGCTTGATTATTCACGAGGAAAGGGGTTACAAAAATGGATACTGTCATCTACCTTGTATGGCAGATCGGACAACATGTTAGACAACCGTTGGACTGTTTATGATGTTTCTTCGCTTCCCGAACGGCTTCCTGACAGGTGTCAAACGCCCCCAGATAAGTCCGATTATGCATCATCGGAAAGTACCTGCAGGTGCTAACATGTACTTCATGATCGCCGTTGTGCTGGGGATTGTTGTTTACGTAATACTGCTGCTTCATGGTATTATTTTTATGTTTATGAAACAAAAGTATATTCCGCCAACCTTCTTTTTTTACGGGAAACCGTAATGTGATGCTTTCTTCTAAATTTCAGCCGGCTTATATAGCGCCTATATCCTTGCAATACGCCACCAGTTGCTCGTTTTTGGTAAAGCCCAATACAGATTTCATCTGACTAAGTTTTTTTTCTATGCTGCTTAATCCTGATGGTGTGATTCCTTTACGCTGAAGATATACAGGGATGTCCTTCTGCAGCATTCCCTGCGCCAGCAGTTTTATGATCGTGATATCAACATCGGAAAATGAGTAAGTATTCTTTTTATCGACCAACTGTCTGACATGACGCGGAAAATAGCGCCTGCGGCGGGCAATTTCGTGGATGGCTTCTTTTAGCTCACGGGCGTCATGGCGGGCTTTGCGTACAAAACCGTCGATTTCAAGGTTACTGTAAAGCTGATCAATAGCCGTAGGCCTGTTTTCTGCCGAAAAAACCAGGATATTCAGGTCGGGCTGTACTTTCCGGGCAGCGGCAATGAGGTCTATGCCACCCGCCAATGCCTGCTTATGACCATCCGGTTCAAAATACAGATCAGTAATAAGCAGATCGAAAGAGCTGCCGGCATTCACCGCCTGCATGATCTTATTCAAAGCATCATCACAATAATAGGCGTATGCTATGTTGGTAATGGCCAGTTCTTCCAGCGTTTTCTGTACGGAAATATTGGCGCTCTCGTGATCTTCAGCAATAAGTACCTTTGTAATCATGTGAACTAAGCTATTGGGAAAGAAATATGAATTTTTAATCCTCTTTCGGGATGTTCAAATGTATATTTCCCGCCAATTTTTTTAATACGGTTTTCCGTATTCCTCCATCCGTTCCCGTATGTAACTTGCGGAGAAATACCAATGCCATCATCGGTATAATGGATTTGGAACTGGTCGTTTTGACACTCGAACTTTATTAGTACGGAACTGGCCTGGCTATGTTTTTTCATATTGACCATCAATTCCTGCAGAACATGTTCCACTTCGTGTTGTGTTTGCGCATTGACGCGGTCCCAGAGCGCAGCACTGTTGCCAAAAATCAGCACCTTGATGCGTTCCGAGGCGAAGGACTCCAGCAAGTCCTCAATTTTATCATGAAAAGGCACCGTTGATGTGGTGGAGGGTTCGTAGGAGATGTCGCGGGACCGCTCATACAGCTCTTCAATCTTATCAATCAGCACCTCCTTGTCTAACGCCGGTTTGTATTCAAGGTCTGTCATGATGCGGTACAAACCATTTGCCACCACGTCATGCACTTTCTGGGAGGTTTTAAGCTGATGCTCCTGTATCGCCTGCCGGGAGGCAAACTCTATCTGTTGCCGGCGCCGGCGATACCGAATGACCAAAACAAACCCGGCGATAGTGAAGAACAGGATGGTTAGTGCCAACTGGGTTTTCCTTTGTGCATTATCCTTTTGCAGCTGGAGATTATCGGCTTTATTTTTCGCCGCTTCGTACCGGATTAAGGCAAATTGGTTCTTGGCTGCGTTCTTTGCCGTTTGGATACTGTCGGTCAGGTATTGGTAGCGGACAAAATAGGGTTTCAACAAATTAGCAGGACTAAGTGTAATAAGTTTTGACAGGGCTTCCACTTCGTCATCCGGGCTGTTCATTTCCCTGGCGACATCGTATCTTTTGCCGGCATAATAAAGTGCCGAATCAGGTGCGGACAACGAGTAATAGTCCGACAAATGTGCGTAGCTGGCATTAAGTCCCCTGATGTCGTTTGAATCCCTGCGAATTTGCAATGCACGTTGCAGCTCTGGTCCTGCGGGATAAGTGGAATCTTTCAGCCATTTGGTTTTGGCGTAATTGGAAAGTACCCGGGCATATTCCCTTTTCCTGTCTTTACTCTTTGCCAGCAGGGATTTGTATATGTCGATAGCCTGGTCATAGTCGCCCTTCTTCTGGTAAGTAAGCGCTATACCGTTTAAAGCAATGGTTTCATCACCTGTCTCATCTATATATTTAAGCGCTTTGCGATAATAGTCGATAGCTGCTTCGTAGTTTTTAAGATCAAGACAGATATTGCCCAGTTCATGATAATTTGAACACAGGCATTCCTGGTCTTTTTTCTTGTGTTCATTGAGATAGGCAAGGGATTTCAACAGACTTTCCTGGCCGCCATACTGGTCTCCCTCATATGCCTGGATGATTCCCATATAAGTGTAGGCCATGGCGATTTCCAGGCTGTCGGTGGCGGTCGTTGCTACGAGATTAAAATAATAGAAGGCGGAGTCGTTATTTTTATTGAAATATGATTCTCCTTTTTCCAGCGTGGGTGCTGAAATGCGTTGCGGATGCCGCCGGTTGGATGTGCAGGCTAAAAGTCCAAACAGGAATATGGGCAGGATGACAGACGAGGGACGCACAAAGGGTTATTTCTCTTAAAAATATCAAATTTCTCCATTTTGAAGAATTATTATCAGGCATATAAAAAAAGTGAGGCAAGAAAATTCTTGCCTCACGGGTGATCAGGGAGTGTTGGGTTTCCTTGGAGGAATGGTCCCGGTTTCGCCACCGGTATCGTCCAAAGTAGTGACCTGTTCGCCATTGTTAGGATGACTGTTATTGGAATGGGCAGGATTCAGGAATGCCAGGAATAGGCTTATTATGATATTAAACATTGTTTTAGTTTTTTGAATTGTTTGGGCAATAGGCTGCCGGTTGCCGGAGCCGCCGGCAGCGTGGTTTCGGGTCAGTGAAGAAGCGCTTCTTGCTTTTTGGGAAGGAGTGGGTGAGGATTACGGAAGCTGATGATCGCTTCCCAGGCCGGTAACCGGCTTCCGCTTTCTTTTCCCGGTGCGGATCGGGCCTGTACAGAAAACCTCTTAGCTAAGGAGGTGTTACCCGATTGCAAAACAAAGATATACCGAGGTAAGTGGTTGATTTACAAACAATTCCAATAATTCCAGTAATTCCTGGCATTCCATTTATAATTCCGGGAATGTGGGTTTAATTCCGATTATTCAGTTTTATAATTTCATTTATGGCGACACTTTTTGTTGACTACCAGCAACTGGTCCGGCAGGCATACGAACGAAAAAGGGCAAACAATGCCCTCCCCCTCGGCCTGATACACCTCACGCCCGGGAACCTCAAAGAAGAATGTGTAAAGAAATGCACTCAACAAGTAAATAAGCGGGATGAAAAGATCATCCGGGATTTCTGCGGAGACCTGAATGAGTCGAAAAGCTGCCATACACTCCTGCAACGATGTGACCCAGACAAGTTCAGGCCACTGGTAAATTTTCTGAAAGGGAGATCTGAAAAGACCGTTGAGAAGAATATTGAACTGTTGGCCTGGCTGATTGAGTTTTCCGGCAGGCCCTGGGAAATGGGGAAAACGATTTCCGGGGATGACGACACGGATGACGGCCCGGCATTACAGGATGTCAGCCCGGCAACAGGGAATACCGTAATGGCAACCGGCATTCCTCTCAGACTGGTAGCAACTGAAGAGCATTCACCAACGGAAAATCCGGCAAATCCGGAAATTCCGGAAATTCCGGAAAATCCGATAGTTCCCGCCGGCGATCATGGCGTAAAGGAGCGTAAAAATGTGGATGTGGGAACAAAAGCTAAGGAGAAGTCCGCGAAAAAACTGGCCGCCGCAATAATGTTATCGCTGGTAGTGGGGACCGGCGGCATGTGGTGGTGGAAGGAGAGCAATTCGACGCCCGGGTCGGGGGCATGCATGTACTGGCTCGAAGATCATTATGAGCCTGTCGCCTGTAATAAGAAATTACCGAATACGACGATCATACCGGTGGATTCAATGAAGTTGAAGTACTTCCGGAAGATAACCACCCCGGACACTATCACCTATCAGGCGGTAGGAAAAGTATGGTATTCTAAAATAAAAGGGAAAATGGAATACTATACAATGTCCGGCGGGCATCCAGTGGTGCCCGGTTATCAGCTAAGGCCAATTACCCCCTATATAATTAATGTACACATCCTTTCGGCCGTGAGCTCCCAACAGTAATACAAGGAGGGCCCTACCGTCCCCCCTCTTTTTTTGCCGGGATCGCCCCCTAAAATTGTCGTTTCCACACAGTATCGAATACGGAAAGGAATGACATCTTTGTACTGTCGATAAAAAATCAAACTAAATCTAATGCGTTATGCAAACGCTCCATGTTTTTAAATCAATACTCCTAATTACGATCATTATGTTTACCGCATCTCAATCCGACGGGCAACATGTCAAAGCCATTGAAAGTGGCTACGCTCCTGTCAACGGCATCAAAGTGTATTATGAAGTATATGGCGAAGGCAAACCTGTTATTTTGCTCCATGGCGCTTATATGACTATTGATCTGAACTGGGGCCGGTTAATCCCGGAACTGTCAAAATCCCGGAAAGTAATTGCAGTTGAGCTGCAGGGACATGGGCATACGGAATTTTCAGACAGGGCATTATCGCTGGCCACCCTGGCAAGTGATGTGGCAGGCGTAATGGACCACCTGAAAATTGACAGTGCAGACATAGCAGGGTACAGCTTTGGCGGCAAAGTGGCCTATCAGTTTGCCATACAAAACCCTAAACGGCTGAGAAAATTAGTCATCATTTCCGCTTCCTATAAAACCAGCGGCTGGCTGCCGGAAGTGACGAACGGGTTTAAGAATATGAAACCTGAGTTTTTCGCGAACACGCCTATGAAAACCGCCTACGACGCAGTAGCTCCCGATAAAACAAAATGGATACCTTTTTTGGAGCAAATGATTGCCTCCGCCAGAACACCATTCGACCTGGGAGACGATAATATCTCGAAGATCACCGCGCCGGTATTAATCATTGCAGGCGACAATGACGGACTGGATAAAATAGAGCTGGTAAAAACATTCCAATTACTGGGAGGCGCTGTAACTACAGATCTGGGAGCAACACCGAAATCGCAACTGGCCATTATGCCCGGACAGGGGCATGTGAGCCTGATGAACGAGACGGCCATCATTTCAGCCTACCTGAACAATTTTTTGCAATAGCATACATAAAAGAAAACGCTATCGGGTAGCCGAAAACTTCTTCGGCTTCATCCCGATATGCGCTTCAAACACTCTTGTAAAATGGCTCAGGTTAGAAAAACCCAATCGATACCCCGCTTCTGAAACAGAAAGCCCTTCTTCTCTCAACAGTCGCACGGCTTCTTTCATTCTGTATTGCTGGTAATGTTCAAAAATACTGTCGCCGAAAATTTGTTTGAACAGCGTCCTTAATTTAGTGGCGCTCATATTGGCTTCAATTGCCAGATCTTTCATTACAGGCGGCTCATCAATATTTTCAAGGATACGTTTCCTGATGTTATAAATGGCTTGCACATCTTTTCCTTTCAGGGGATGCAGCTGCGTCTCCTGCCTTTCTTCCAGCTTCATGAGCAGCATGCATATCAGCTCTTCTGCTTTAATTTTCCTGAAAACCCATTTAAATTGCTCATCTATCGCTTCGGAAACGATTTCATCGAGAATTTTCTGAATGCCCGGTGATATCAGCTGCTCAAATAACAGTGGCTGCGTATTCTGGGATAAACTCTGTAAAACCGGCGATTTTTGGGAGAGCGTAAATAGCGCTTCTAAATAGGGTGAAGTGACTTCAATATTAACGGAAGAAGTATCTTCCTGGATAGAAATCACTTCATCGGTATTAAACCGGCTGGTAGCTATCAGTACTGACGGACTTTGTTTTGACGACAGGCCTGAATGGATATGTTGAAACTTAAAGAGTATCGTTTTGCCAGGGGTATTAATTTCGGGATTTTCGATGGTCACTTCCTCCTTCAGCTTATAGTCAAGAATAAGCATCCGGATATTCTCATTGAACACACAACCGGCAAAATATCCATTCCCATAAGAGACAGGAATGTCTATCCTTCCATTCTTCACCTTTGCGCCCCATAGTTTGGCCAACCGGAAAAAAACCGGTGGCGTCACGTTATTGCCAGATATCTCTTTTGTCATTTACGACTATTTTATAGCTAAATGTAGCTATTTTATCCCTAATTAATGATTCAACTTTGCCCTATCGAATCATTAAATACAGTAGACATGAATACAAACATTCAGATGAAAGCTATGCAGTATCAGGCGTATGGTACACCAGCAGCCGTTCTACAAACCGTTCACATTCCCAAACCCGAACCTTCAACGGGACAGGTATGCATAAAAGTCCGCGCCGCCAGTGTTAATCCATCCGACTGGAAACGTATGGAAGGGCAATACAGAGATTTTGAAGAAGTGGTTTTTCCATCCGGCGTTGGCGTGGAAGCGGCCGGCATCGTGGAAGCAATTGGAGCAGGGGTAGTTGATGTCCGTATAGGCGACACCGTTTTTGGCTATGGCAACAATACAATGGCCGAATATGCCCTTTTATCACACTGGGTAAAAAAGCCCGAAGGCGTTCCTTTTGAAGTGGCAGGCGCTATTCCGGTTGTCTCAGAAACGGCATGGCGTTGCCTGGACGATTTAAATGCCGCTCCGGGCAGCACCATCCTGGTGAGTGGCGCCGCAGGAGGAATTGGTTCTGCTGTAGTGCAACTGGCGCGCAGACGGGGACTACAGGTAATTGGCACCGCCAGTAGCGGCAACCAGGACTATCTACGTGCATTGGGCGCTATCCCTACCACTTACGGTGACGGACTAAAGGACCGCGTAAAAGTACTTGCGCCCAACGGCATTGCCGGAGCGCTGGACATCGCCGGGTCAGGCATTATCCCTGAACTGATCGACATCGTGGGTAATCCATCCAATGTGGTATCAGTGACCGACTTCTCTGCCGTAGCACACGGAGCGCGCTTTTCAGCCGGCCCGCCAAGACATGTCCACCGGGTGCTCTCTGAAATTGCGGACCTATATGTAAAAGGACAATACCACCTGCATATACAGGCAGTCTTCCCGCTGGAAGAAACCGTCAAAGCCCTAACCATCAGTTCACAGAAACGGATGAGGGGAAAACTGGTCATCGTTATCAACTAATACCGCTACTCATGAAACACAATAAAATACCGCTATACATCCTGCTGGCGATTGTTTTGTTAAACTCAATAGGATTTTCCATTGTGCTGCCGCTACTACCGTTTCTGGTTGGCAAATACCTACCCGGGCAACAGGTAGTAGTGGGCATGAGCACATTGTTGTCCATATATGCTGCCAGCACCTTTTTTGCCGCTCCCGTACTGGGCGCGTTAAGCGACCGGTACGGCCGGAAAATTATTCTGATCATCAGCCTGCTGGGATCGGCCGTAGGCTTTGTGCTGTTCGGCATTGGCGGGTCCCTGTGGGTCCTATTTCTTGGCCGACTGATTGACGGGCTCACTGCCGGTAATATCAGCACCATATTCTCCTACATCTCAGACACAACAGACCCGAAAGAACGTACGAAATGGTTTGGCTATGTTGGCTCCGTCATGGGAATCGGCAAGATCGGAGGACCGGCATTGGGTGGGCTGTTGGGCAGCATATCGATCGCACTGCCGTTTTATATTACCGCGTTTTTGATATTCGTTTCCGCATTGCTGGTCCATTTCCTACTGCCGGAATCACTCCCGTCCTATAAAAGAACGCAGCATGTTTCACTTAACAGTTTTAATGTGTTTTCCCATTTCAACAACATTTTTAGCATGAAGGGCGTTGCAATACTGTTAGGTATAGGCATATTGTTCTATATGGGCCTGGGCGTTTTCCAGTTCAATTTCACACTTTTCCTCAAAGACGTATACCTGTGGACACCTACACTGATCGGCAGTTTACTGACGTTGGTCGGCGTTTGCGAAATTTTAGTCCGTGCGGTGCTGCTGCCTCGTTTGCTGATACGCTTCCCTCCGAAACAGATCGGCATATGGGGTCTGCTTTTGTTAGGTGCAGGTCTGGCATTGATACTATCCGGCGTGTATGTACACGCCGTGATATTGATTTCACTGGCGGTTGTCTTTATTATCTCCGGAGAAGGACTATTTGAGCCTACCTATACCGGAAGACTTTCCGAAACTGTTGATGAAACACAACAGGGGAAACTGCAGGGCGTAAACCAAAGCCTGCAATCGCTCACCAACATACTGGTCCCCCTTGGCGGAGGTGTCATCTACTACTACAGTGCAGGCTGGTTGTATGCAACAGCTACCGCTTTTATTCTCTCGGCTATTTTCATTTATACCGGCAGACAGGCAGGCTCGCGACTTTATCGCTGGTAAACGAGGCAGGGTCTTATCATTGATAACAAGCCCTCATCCTGCTTTGCAAAGCGCCTATTTTCAGCACAAAACCTGCAAAATCATCCATAGCAGACAGTTTAGAAGTGGCGATGATCTCGAAAAAACCTGTATCTGAGGTAAACGTATATTGCGAATAAAGACATACAGGGAGTTTACGGTTGTTATTAAAACGCCTGTCCGGCCCCCCGGATTTATTGACATATTGCCAGGTGTAATCAATCACCCTCGCATCCCGCGGCAGCGGTTCTGATTCAATGAAATTGGTGTCATGCCCTGTAATACGCAAGTTCTTATAAAATACTGCGGCGAAAGTATTTCCACGCTTAATCAACATCCGTTCTGGTAAAAAATACAGCTCCATATTATAGAGAGAGATACATGGAATAGACACATTCGTAATAAAATAAGGGGCCGGCACTTTATTTTCAGACAGCCGCCGTACGCTTATCCGCCTGATGAGCTTACCAGCTCCGGCATTTCGTTTATAATCATTGGTGGCCTGAGCATTCAGATATTGCCAGATTTTTGAAGACTGTAAAAAAGTAATAAAGTGTTCCCTGAATTGGTGATACACCTGCTGGTATTTATCATCCATATCATAATGCAGTTCCATGGTAAACCTCTTTTTATCTACCTTTTTTAACCAGCGAGCAAGCAACACAAAACCGACCACCCACAGCACAATTTCATATCCCAGATAGTTATTTACCAGGTACCGCTCCTCCTCTTTTACTTCTTTATACGACAGATGGTTAATTTCAGCCAGGTCCCGGTTAACATATCCGGCAGAGTCGGACACTCCTACTTTGAGCCATTGTGGATTAGCGGTATCCAGCAATGTATATTTTTGATCATAGGCGGCCATCTGGATAATCCTGGATTTTACATTGGGGGCCTGCCGGATATTAGCGCCATTAAATGCCTGTATCCTTACAAAAACGGTATCTGCCGCCGGCTGAACAATTCTTTCCCGTGTACCCCAGGATGTAAACAACAGTGCAACCAGTATCAGCAACATTGGCAACTTTATGCCTTTGGCATAGGAAACCTGCGCACATTTGCGGTTCAGTTCCGCAATGAATGCCTGAGAATCTGTGTCGGTCAGTTCTTCTACCGGCGCGGAAGCGATGTTATTATCTGCGTTGCCCGGTGATCTGTCAGCAACCGGCGCAGGTAAAGGAGCAGGCCCCGATATCTTTTGCCTGTAACTGATGCCATAGGCACTCAGGCTCACGTATGTCCCCCGGGGCCCTGTGTTAATGCGGGCGCCTTTTACGCCCATTGAATAACTAATACCGCTTTTAGAAAAATTCATTCTAAACGGCCCGGCGCTGAGAGATTTACGGAATGACCATCCCATAACAAATAATTTTTACGCTGATAAAAGGTTTGGTGAAAAGAAACATGCATGATCCTCAAAATGGCGGAAGGAAAGGATACTATCGTGAATGACATGGCAGCGAGCAGACCTTACAGCCGTCTGATGCCAAAAAGATTTTCCGGGCCGCTCTGACAGCGTCCTGGCAGTTATAGAATTCTCCGATTAATATTCTGTATGACGGCTCAGGAAGTACGCGACAGGTTTCATGATGAACTTCATGATTACCATGACCCTGCTGCATTACAGATACATAGTATTTAGACTTCATAAAAGTCCATTGCGATTCCATTAACTTCATAAAACACCATTTAATATCATCGATTTCAAATCAAAATTAAATGATGAAAAACATCCTTTTTTACGGGAAACCGTGCTTAAATGCCGAAGATGACAGCGTCGCAAATAAAAAAGTGGCTAACCGACAGCGTATGCTGTCGGTTAGCCACTTAAGAAGATTCGGTTATTATTTGGTCACAGGATTTTCCCAGTAGGAAGAAGCGTCCACCGGATCGAGATAGGTGCCGTCGAAACCGGCATCGAGTATCTTTTGCGTATAGGAGTCAGCGTTACCATAGATATACGCCTTCCATTCAGGCATCCAGTAGCGAACGTAATAGTTGCCCTCCCATTCCGGGTCCAGTTCTGCCATCCAGGCCGGATGTTTGTCGTTCCATTCTGGTTTCCAGTACCAGCGGTAGTCTTCTGCCTGTCCCATGCTCATATAAGCCAGTACCAGGCGCTTGCCGCCATTCTTTTTCACTTTGAGCGAATTGATCTGCGCGGGGGTCCAGGTGATCTTTTTATCAGGCTGGAAAGCGTCAATTACCAACACATCATAGTTGGTCGCTTTCAGTTTGTTGAGATACTGGTCATCGGGAGAGATCAGGTAAAGGAAATTTTTGGCGTCTGCCAGCGAGTTGATGTTGTTGGCATTTTCATGATTGGGCGCACCGGCCGGAATGGTTTGCAGCTGACGGCTGCCGGTGGCAAAGGAAATAAACCCGTTCGCTTCATTTTTCTGATAAGAAGCGGCTATCAGGGGTGCCTGGTCGCAATAGTCGGTGACAAGCACCGTCAGGTGATTGGCTGTAGCACGTTTGCCAAATCTTACCCATTCTTTGGTAACAGCAGCAGGCGTAGCGGCATTGTCGTGATTCTCATAGCCGTAATACAGTTCTTCCCTGCCAATACCATTGAGGGCGTTAAGGTATTCAGGCACGATCGGGTCAGAAGTATCGCCGGTGGTGGTCAACAGTTCCGTGCTGTTTTGCGCCACTACGATAAAGTCGGGTTTACGTGTCCGTGCCCAGCTGCTGATGTCCTGGATAAAGGTGCGTAATTCCTGTCCGTAATTGATCTGTTCCGTACTGGCTTTTGGAGATGTTTTACTGACAGTTTTGTTGTCGTTGTCTGATTGTTCTTTTTTGCTGCAGGACGAAAGGCTTAAAACTCCCATCATGGCAAAGGTGAGGATACTACAAAATAAACGCATGGTGTAAGGGTTTTTAGGTTTTCCGGATATATAACGGGAAAACATAAAAAACCCTCTGTTGTATCATCATATTATTTTCAACACGACAACAATGTTCATTATCACCTGCATATAGGCGTCCGGGTTATACTTTCAAAATCACTGGACTTAATGATGATTTACTTCATTGTACTTTTCCAGCTCTACAATAAATTCTGTGCCCTTTCCCTCCTCACTTTCAAACCATATCCGGCCACCGTGGGCATCCACAATCTGTTTGGAGATTGCCAGCCCGAACCCAAAAGACTCTTCGCCCATGGTGCCGCGGCGTTTTACATCTTGTGACAGGTTAAAAATACTTCCCTTCAGGGTGTCAGGTATACCGATGCCATTATCCCGCACGGTGATGCGTACCACGCCATCCACCATCTGCATGGCCACCTCCACAATGCCGCCTACAGGACTGAACTTCACAGCATTGGTAATCAGGTTGGAAAACACGCGCCATATTTTTTCACGGCTGGCCCAGACCGTGGCCTGGAAAAGATGAACGATGATCTGTTGCTGTTTTTCGTTTGCTTTTGTTTTTATCAGATCGACACAATAGCGCAGGGCCACGTCTACCTCCACCTGCTCTTTCCTGATATCTCCCCGTATGTTCATGTACAGCAGGTTACTGATCAGCTCCAGTGCCATGTGGCCGGACTGTTGGATAAGTTGTAACGCTTCCTTATTCTGCTCATCTGTAACGTTTCCATAATTCTGCAGAAAATCGGCCATGGAAATCATATTGCCAACGGGGTTACGAAGGTCATGCGCCACAATTTTGAGCATGCGGGTATTATCCTGCTGGCTGTGCTCCAGCGCCCGCAGGCTTTTTTCGAGATGTTCATTTTGCCGGGTAACAACCCTGTTGAGACTTTCCAGTTTGGCCGCCTGTTTTTTGGAACGTTTCGAATATTGCCAGATAAGAACACCAATGATGATCACCATCAGCGTGAGGAGCAACATGACGCTCAGGTAGATGTTTTTGATTTCATTCTGCTTTTTCAGCAGGTCCAGTTCCATCTCACCGGACAGATAATTAAACTGCGTATTGATATCCAGTGCCTGGAAAGGATTCTCCAGGGAAGCCAGTGAATCTTTCATTTGTTGATAGCTTCTCAGGAATGCCAATGCCTCTTGATGGTTTCCGGTAGCTTCGCTAAACTCCGATTGTAATTCCCGCCATGACAGTTCTGCTGCAGTAACAGGTACAGAATCCAGGATGGCTTTCATTTTCAGCAATCCCTGCTGCGCTTCGGAGAACCTTTTTTGCGCAAGTTGTAGTTTAATCAGTTTACCCATCGTCTTCAGTGCATCCCCGAACTCCGTACCTTCCTGGAGATTGATCCGGATACTTTCATTCAACAGTTTTTCTCCTGCCACTGTGTCGCCGGTCCGCAATAACAAGCTTCCCTTGTTCCCTATGACCACCGCTTCGGCGGCCATGGTGTAAATAATCTGGTTGGGCAACTTCATGAAAGGCGCTTTGTATTGCTGTATATAGCGCATGGCGCTGTCGTAGTAATACATGGCACTGTCTTTCTGGTCCTGATGATCAAAACACAACCCGATATTATCCAGCTGGCCCTGTTGATAACAAAAGCGATAAAACGGCTTCGCATTACAGGCCGACAGCTCCGCAAACATTTCCCTGAAATAAGGAATGGCGAGATGATATTTCCCCTGCCGGTAGTATACCATGGCCATTCTCAGGCTATATTCCCCCATGCCGCAGGTATCACTGGTGCGTTGGATAAACGTTTTTCCTTCGTAATACAACGATACGGCGTTGTCCAGTTTTCCTTCATCCCGGCAAATGTCGCCCACGTACATCAAGGCACGACCGTATTCCACTGCATACCCCCGCCTGTCAGTTTTTCCAGACAACACACGTAGTATACTGTCCGCATATAACCTAGTATGAAAGCGGTCATTTTGACTAAGCCAGTAGTAATCCATTTTATACCGGTATTTCCACACCAGGTCCATTGGTCCGGGATTGGGAAAGCCTGCATAAACAGAATCCAATATGCGGAAAGCCTCCTCCTTCCGCCCGGGCCCTATGGTGTCCACCTTCTGGAAAACCGGTTCAAAAAATGCCGGATGATCATTATTATCACGGTCCGAATGGTTGCAGGCCACTGATAAACCAAATAATAATGGGACCAACCTATAGCATATCTTTTTATAAAACTGCCAATCACGGAACACAAGGAAAAAACGCATTCAAGAAAATTATTGTGCTAAAAAACAGTGCTCACCATTCTAATTCATCATCAACCAGGGTAACAAATAATCCGTAAGTCTCCCGAACATTCTCTACCAAATATAATGATCAGGAAAGACATTCACAACAGACAGGAAATTATACATAAAAGGCATACCAGCAGGGCATTTCGACATAAAAAAAACCGCTTTATGCGGTTTTTTTTGCATCTCCTTCCTGCTGTGCCTGCTTTAGCTTTTTCGTAACAGCGGTTGGGTACTGCACCGGAAAGAACCGCCCAGGCTTCGGGTGATATGGAAATCCACATATTCCACTGTGATGCCGCGGCGGGCGATCTGATCACCGATATGCCGGAACACCGGATCAGTCACGTATACCTCCGGGCTAAGCGGCAGTCCGTTTGTGGCCAGGTTGGTGGTTTCTGTGTATGTCACATCGATACGGTCCCAGGAGCGCAGTTTTTCGGGGATACCATCTTTGAAGGCTGCTTCACATACTACCATCAGTCCATCTTTGATGAGGCCGAGGGCGCAGTCAAGGTGCAGGATATCCGGTTGCAGCCGTACTATCTCCAGCGTATAGCCGTAGGGCTGCAGCATTTTTTCGAGCCACCGGGCACCCAGCGCGTTGGAGGCCAGCCCGGAGCTGCCAACGAAGATATGTTTGTCCAGCACCAGCACGTCGCCACCTTCTATGAAAGGGCCGGGACCATGTGTTGCGTCATCTGCCGCCGCTACCTCCGGGCGTGGGGCTGCCACATAGATGCAGGTTTCGGGGTACACCCGTTCCAGCATAATGTCCCGCATCGGCAGCACTTCCATCCGGCGGTGCAACAAACGCAACGATCCTTCTATCACCAGGTTGCCGACCGTAAAGAAAGGATCGCGGGAGAAGAAATTGGCGTAGCCATTATCACCACCGGCTTTTTTCTCTGCTGCGGTAAGACGCCGCGGGCGCAGCACTTCCACCCCATGTTTCAGGAGCACGTCTTTAAAGGCTTCCCGTTCTTTTATCCACGCCTGTTGATTTTGCGGATAGGCGTCACCGTAGTCCATCCCGGTTTTGGTATGCAGGTCTGCGCGCGCTTCAGGCGTCAGAAATTTCAGGTCTTCTTCCCGCTGCACCTTAGGCATGCCAAATTCCGATTCAGCCAGTACAACGGTGCGTAGCGGCGCAAATTCACTTTCAACAAAGATCATAGACGACAGCTTTTAAGGAGGGTAAACAATGAAGCGAACGCCGCAAAAACTATTCCGTATTACATCTCCGGATGTTGCTCTTTCAGCGTCCAGTGCTGTAATGTGGTATTATTCGCCGGGGCCAGTACTATCGGGGCGTTTACTGTCCCTTTGTCGTCAGCGGGTGTCAGGTAAAGATTAGTTCCTTTCAGCTTTACCAGGTAGTGGTCTTTGCCGGCTGGGATAAACTCATATTCCTGGTTGTTTTCCCCGGCCACCACCGGTTGCTCCTCCAGTGTTGTTCCTGCTGTCACTGCGGAAGCAGGTTGTAATGTTTTGCCGGAGTAGAGGTTTACCAGTTGATAGGTACTATCTGCAACATGTTTAAAATCCCAGGTCACGCATTTCCAGTTGACCGGCGAATAGGCCACTATAGGCGTACCATTGCGGGTATCAGCATCTCTAATGCGCAGTAGTATGCCTGTCTGAACATTCCGGATAGCGTATGTACCGGAAATTTGTTGTGCCAAAACAGGAATGGTGACGATGGTCATCCACAGAAAAAACATTATTGGTTTCATGAGGCTTAACAGTTTACAAACAGAAGTTCCGAAGGTCTGACAGATTCATCAAATAAAATCTATGAGTGGCAAAACAATCGAATGCTACAGGGAACCGCACCCATCCACCACCATAATTTTTTTTAACATTCATGCAACATTTCTTATTGGTTAATCCTTATTTATTCATCTCACCTCCTGAAAAAAAATTTCCCCAAAAGAAACCGTATCCATCGTGTTTGGCATTGATGATCGCTGAGACTGGCAGAAAACCCCTTACACCGAAGGTTGTCGCATGGCAACACTTCTCTCCTGTTATATTCTTTCACATTTAAAAAGTATCAACATGAGCGCATTGTTTAAAAAAATGCCGGTAGTGGAAAAGCCTGCCGGAACGCCCCCCAAATTTATTCGCGCAGGTATTGCGATGACGGTCATCACCTTTATCCTGTCAATAACCAGCTGTCATAAGAATGACCCATTCCATGCCTGCGACCAATGTGACTGTCTGGGCAAAAATTATAAACAAACCAACCTGGTGGCTGACACAGCAGGTTTCGACGCAGCACGCATTGATCCGCATCTCGTAAATGCCTGGGGCATTGCAGTCGGGCCTACAGGCGCTTTCTGGATCTCTTCCAATGGCGACGGCTCCAGCGTTATTTACGACAAAAACGGCGCTACCCTGAGAGCACCGGTATTTATCCCTTCACCAATGGGTAAAGGCCCCGGCACACCTACCGGCCAGGTATTCAACAATACGACCGGCTTCAAGGGCGCACACTTTATTTTTGCCACAGAAGACGGCACCATCGCATCCTGGACGTCCGGTGATACGGCTGTAATACAGGCCAACCGTTCTTCTTTCAATGCTGTTTACAAAGGCATCGCACTGGCCAGCGACAGTGGCAAGAACTACATTTACGCCACCAATTTCCACAATGGCACCATCGATGTGTTTGACTCCGCCTATCATTATGTTTCCACCAAACCGTTCGTAGATCCGGCCATCCCTGCCGGCTTTGCGCCGTTTAATATCCGGAACATAGAAGGCGTGCTTTTCGTTACCTATGCTAAACAAAAACCAGATAAACATGATGACCAGGCTGGCCCTGGCAACGGATATGTGGACCTCTACAGGCCTAACGGCACCCTTATCAGAAGGTTTGCCACACAAGGCACGCTCAATTCACCATGGGGCATTACGCAAGGCTGCTCCGGCATGACCGATGGCGTGATCCTCATCGGCAATTTTGGCGATGGACATATCAATGCATATAGTGACAAAGGAACTTACCTCGGACAGTTACAGAAAGGTACTGGTCCGGTTATCATAAAAGGCCTGTGGGCACTGGAAAGCAATGTGCCTTCTGCGCCGGGACAGCTGTTCTTCACCGCAGGTCCTGATGATGAGTCACATGGTTTGTTTGGTTATCTCCGGAAAAACTAACATCCACTTATATCAGCACAGCGACGAGCAACCGCAACGTCAGCAAAAAAGCCGGGCGTATTATTGCGCCCGGCATACATGATTTTAAAGCGATAATTTCAGGCAGGCAATGATGACCATCGTCACCGTAGCGATAGCACATATGGTACGAATGGTGTTCAGCCGGTTCCATGGCCGTTCAAAACGGGCACGATGCGCGGCCAGCGCTGCACTGTCGTCCTGCAACGACACCTTGTCCAGCGCATTGTTCAACGGCACATTGCCGCCTCCTGTAACCCCGAACACACCAACTATGTACGTGAGGGTAGCTGCCAGCATCCACCAGCCCGCCGGCGGCATTCCCTCGCGGAACAGCAGCCAGGTGCTGAACGGCAGCAAAAACACCGGTCCTATAAAGCCAATAAAAAATACCGGATTGAGAATAGCCCGGTTAATAGACTGCATGGCTGCCAGATAAGCGGCATCCGACAGGCGGCCCAGGCCCGGATTGACAGAGCAGGAGTAGGCGTAAAACAAGCCTCCCATCAGCGCAGCCGTAACGGCCGTTATCAGCAACAGAAAGAATAGCATAGTAACAGATCAGGTTATGCCTAAAGATAGGTAACCTGCAAAAACAACAGCGGAATTTTTCCTTTCACAGGAAAAATTCCGCTGTCTGTTATCATGAAATCGTAGCCGGGAAATTACCAGCCGGGTGTTTGTTTGTAAAGGCCGTTGGTGCGGGCAATTTCATCCGGGCTGATAGGCCATGCCATATGTTTGGCCGGATTAAAATTACGCGCAGGCCAAACTTCCTTGATGGTATAGGGAGAAGCAGGGTCCTGGCGGTTAGCATGGATACGGCCATGCAGCGGCGCATTGATCTTGTCATAGTCGCCCCATCTTTTCAGGTCATGGAAACGGTCTGTCCATTCGCAGGCCAGTTCCACGCGGCGTTCATGTTTCAGATCGGCCATAGTAGGATTGGCCACTGGTGTGAGGCCCACACGGGCACGTATTTCGTTGAGCGGTGCAGCGGCTTCACCATTACGGCCCAGCTGTATCAGCGCTTCCGCTTTAAACAACAGTATTTCGGCGTAACGCATCAGCGGCAGATTAAGCGCCGTGGTCGGATAATCGGGGTTAGAGCTGGCGAAGGTATTGCTGGCCATATCACCATTGGAACCGTAGCTGTACGGCTCCATGTATTTATTGATCTGGAAACCGGACAGGCTGTTGGTAGAGAAATACTGTCTGGACTGACCAATATACACGAACGGATCACCGAATTTCAGGATCGTTACTTCCCTGCGCGGGTCGTTCGCTTCGTATTCATCATACAGCTCTTCTGTAGGCTGGAAGTAACCCCATCCGTTATATTTGGTCCAGCCTTTATTTTCCAGTACTACACCGGGAAATTCAGAACCACCCTGGATGCTGGAGTTAACAGACCAGATATATTCGGAAGACCAGTTGTTGGCCACACGGAAAACAGCCTGGTAGTTTTCGCGGTTGTTGGCTTGTCCGCTGATGAGTGCGCGGTGGCCTTCGTCACGGATTTTATCACATAAAGCCGGTATCAGTTGCCATTTGGTTTTATCGTACTGTGCCCAGTATGCGTATACTTTCACCATATAACCCCATGCGGCAGCTCTGTGCGCACGGCCTTTGTCGCCATCTTTATATGTTTCAAACAGCGGCAGCATGTCAGCAGCTTTTTGCAGGTCGCTGATGATCTGGGCATAGTTGTCTGTTACAGAGGCCAGTTGTGGCGGTATACGTTTGCCAAATTCCGGGTTTTCAGGCCCGTCAAACGGAACCCCCTGGTCTTTGTGGCCATATATATAGGCTACCCAGAAATGCGCGAAAGCACGCATAAAATAAGCTTCTCCGAGGGATTGTTTACGTACGTCTTCAGATACGTTAACGGCTTTCGGGATATTTTCAATCGCCTGATTAGCCCTGTTCATCATGTTGTAAAGCATCTGCCAGCCATTGGTCAGATAACCTTCGCGGCCGCTGGGAATGAAGTTTTTGATGTTTTCAGCATCCGCCTTGGAACGCCCTACGATCAGGTCATCGCTGGCGTCCTGCACCCAGAACAGGTCACGGCCCCAGGTATATTCATTTTTCATTTCCACGTACATAGCGGCGGTAGCCTTACGCAGGTCATTATCGCTCTGCCAGAAAAAAGCGGTGGAAGGCGCGCCGTTAGGCTTGGTGTCCACCCAATTTTCGGAGCACGCGCTCCAGCCGGCCAGCATCGCCATCAGTGCGGGTATATAGATATATTTCTTTTTCATGATTGTCAGTTTGATCAGAATTTAACATTAAGGCCCAGGGAATAGGTACGGGAAACCGGGAACTGTCCGCCATCCAGACCGATACCGCCCACTTCAGGGTCCATACCGGTATATTTGGTGAAGGTCAGCAGGTTATCACCGCTGAAGTATACACGCAGACCATTGTTCCAGCGCATTTTGTTGAACGTGTAACCGATCAGCAGGTTTTTCAGGCGCAGGTAGTTACCGCTTTCGAGGTACCAGTCAGAAGCTGTCTGGAAGTTTTTATTCGTATCATCCGCAGAGATACGGGGGATGTTGGAACCCGTATTTGACGGGGACCATGCGTCCAGGATTTTATCCCAGCGGTTGTACCCTTGTTCCGCACCGTTCAGGGTGGACTGTTTGAAGGCGTTGAACAGTTTCACGCCGCCCACGCCCTGAAGGAACAGGCTCAGGTCGAAGTTTTTCCAGGTGAAGTTGGCTGTAAAACCATACGTCAGTTTCGGGAAAGCAGCGCCCATGTATACGCGGTCAGCATCATCGATTTTACCGTCGCCGTTCTGGTCAATGAATTTCAGGTCGCCGGCTTTGGCGTTAGGCTGGATCTTCTGTCCGTTTTTCTGATAGGCGTTTGCTTCTGCGTCTGACTGGAAAATGCCGGCAGACTGTATCAGCCAGTAGGAGTAATAAGGCTGTCCTACTTTTGAACGGTAAGGGTTCAGCACTGTTCTCCAGTTATCACCATGTATCCATACAGAATTGGGGTTCTCATCAATTTCCACGACACGGTTTTTGAGCGTGGCCATATTAGCACTCAGGTTATAGCCTACCTGACCGATTTTATCGTGCCAGCCAACGGCTACTTCAATGCCTTTGTTACCGATTTTTCCCTGGTTGATCAGCGGCGCGTTCAAGCCAAAAGAAACAGGCCAGTACGTATCCTGCTGTTTGATCAGGTCGTAGGTCAGTTTGTCGAAATAATCTGCGGTGATGGTCAGCCGTTGTTTCAGCAATGCGATGTCGATACCGATATCTGTTTGCTGAGATGTTTCCCAGGTGAGTTCGGGATTAAACCGTGTATCATTAAACAAAGCGCTGGACAGCGGTGCGCCGTTACCGATCTGATAAGTGAAGTCGTTGGTCAGCAGCGGATAGGCATAGTTGATCCGCACGGATTGGATGTTACCAATGCGGCCCCAGCTGGCCCTGATTTTCAGCAGGTCAACAGCCGGTACCTGGAAGAAAGGCTCTGAACTGATTTTCCATGCGGCAGTAACACCGGGGAAGCCCAGGCCACGGTAACCCACAGGGAGCCTGCCGGCAAAATCATGACGGTAGCTACCGGTCAGGAAATAACGATCTGCCCAGCTATAGGAAATTCTTCCTACGTAAGAAAGATTCCTGTCTTTCCATTCACGGTCTGTTGGACGGTCCTGGTCGAATACAGAAGCCAGCGCCATAAAGCGGGCCCAGTCAGCTTCGTTTTCAAAGCCTCTGGCAGCGATCGCGAAGTTGCGGTTGCCAGCCTCCTGTGCCGTCATGGACAGCATGGCGCCGATATTATGTCTTTTCAGGATTTTATTGTAGTTAAGGGTATTTTCCCACAGCCAGTTATAGTCTCTGCTGGAAGCATAAGACAATTTGTTTTGTGCATTGGCTTTACCGGGTTCCAGTCTTCTGGGCTCAAAGTTTTTAAAGAGCGTATCCACCTGGCGATAAGAGAAGCGCGACATAAAGGAGAGGCCGGGGAGGATGTCGGACACTGTCAGTTCGGTCACCGACTGAACATCGCTCCTTTTGTTGTAAGGCTGGTTACGCAGCAGGGTAGCTACCGGGTTTACCACGTCGCCATGGATGCCCAGGTATTTGGAATCCACCGGGCCTACGCCGCCAAAGGAGCCATCCGCATAGTAAGGAGTGGCGGAACGGGGCATATAGATGGCGGAGAGGATCACACCGGTATAGCCGCTGGAAGTTTCTGCATCGCGGTTGTCATTGTTGTTCCAGAAGATGTCCTGCCGCAGTTTTACTTTCTTCGACAGCTCGTAGTTCACGTTGAAGCGAAGGGAGATATTTTTGTTGTAGGTGTTCAGCAGGGTGCCTTCTTCATTTTCATAGCGTGCCTGGAACAGGGTAGAGAATTTATCTGAACCGGCATTGAAGCTCACGTTGTGGCGTTGCATCAGGCCGGTGCGGAATATCTCTTTCATCCAATTGGTGCGGGTCACCTGCGCATAAGGGTTGAGAGAAGCGTCCCATCCCGGTAATGGCGGTTTGCCGGCATTGGCATAGGCCAGGTTAGATACTTTCGCTTCGTCTTCCGCGCTCAGGGACTGGAGGGTGCGCCATGCCTGTTTAGCGCCTACAAAACCGGTGTACTGTACCTGTGGCACCCCTTTGGAAGCCTGGCGGGTGGTAATGAGAATAACTCCCGATGCACCTGCAAAAGCCCCGTAGATAGCGGCAGATGCCGCATCTTTCAATACGGTGATGGACTCCACGTCGGCAGGGTTATAGGGTGCATTCGGCACACCGTCCACCACATATAATACGCTTTCTTTTCCACGGGAACCCATACCACGGATCACGACGTTATTGGCATTGCTGGTGTGGCCGCCATTGCTCACAACTGTAATACCGGGCACTTTACCCTGTATCATATTGGCCACGTCCATTACCGGGCGTTCCTTGATCTGTTTCATGTCAGGTACGGTGGCAACAGCAGCGGAGAGGTCACTTTTTTTAGCGGTGCCATAACCGATTACCACCACTTCATCCAACGCGGTGTTCCCGTTTTTCATGACGAGGTTGAGCGTATTGCCGGCGCCGGGTGTGAGCTCGGTGGTCTGGTAACCTACATAGCTGAAGCTGATGATGGGATTTTCTGTATCGATGGTGAGTTCATATCGTCCGTCGCCGTCGGTGATGGCCCTGTTTTTAGTGCCTTTCACCCATACGGTCACACCGGGGATAGGTTCGTTGTTTTCAGTCGTTACACGGCCGGAGATGCGGCGGGCTACAACCTGTTTGCCGCTCTGCGGAGCATCCTGCTGATGTTGTGTTTTACGCAGCAGGATAGCTTTGTCATTTACGCTGTATTCAATGCCGGACTGATTCTGAAGCAGGTGCAGCGCTTCATTCAGGGTGATGTTGTTGGCTTTGAAGTCGCGGACCATGATGTTGTCAAAATCCTGCTTGACATAGTTAAAAGTGAAGCTGCTTTGGTTGCTTAATGCTTTTAGCACCTGCGACAAAGAAGCGTTGGACATGTCCAGTTTCACTTTTTCGTTCAGACTGTTTTGCCGGCCGAAACCGATGGTGGCAGGGAGCAGGCAGCAGCCCAGCAACAGGAAGCGTTTCATCCCTGACATGGCAGGCCCGCCGCTGCGGACCTGATGGTCCGAGACTGTAGATTTCCTTTTCATAATAAAAATTGTTTTTCGGAGTGTTGTAGCTTTTTTAAAAAATCGTCACCTCTCTACCGGAAATTTTATACTGTTTACGACTGATATAACAAATGTTGTCCAGCATTCCTGTGAAACTGTCTGTTTTGAACATCACGGTAATATTCTTTTCGATATCCTGTTTGTTTTTCCAGCTGACGGAATAGCCGTAGCGGTCACAAAGCCTTTCCACGGCGTCTTTAAGCGAAATATCCGCAGCAGTGAAAACACCTTCTTTCCAGGCGGCCACTTTAGCGGCATCGGTTTCGCCGACCTGTAAAAGCGTATCGCCGGCATGACAGGCAGCGGCGTAACCGGGCTGCAATATCACGGCCCTGGCATTTTGCGGATACGCTTTTACCTGTACTTTTCCCTGCAGCAGCGACACACGCGTGCCCTTTTCGCTGGCATAGGCTTCCACATTAAATTGTGTGCCCAGTACTTTGATGGCCATATCACGGGTATGTACTACAAAAGGCCGTTTTTCGCTGCCATGGATGTCGAAGAAACCTTCACCAATCAGCGTTACACCACGTTCCAGCCGGTTGAAATCTTTTTTCCAGGCGATGGTGGCATGGGCGTTTAGCCATACCCGTGAGCTGTCCGGCAGTGTGACCTGTTTAATACCGGCTGTTTCGTTGGTGACCGTTATCATGCCTGCCAGTACCGGAGACGGATGTTGTTTAGCTGCTTGCTGGCGCCATAACCAGCCCGCGCCTGTTAACAATACGATACTGGCCGCTGCGGCCCATCTCCCCCAGGTTCCCCAGGGCTGAAGCCCTGGGCTACGTTGTGTTTCTGGTCCGGTAGCTGTAGGTTTTTGTCCGGAAGCATGGTCTGGTAAGGTGCTGCTATAGCCGGCCAGATGTTGTTGATGCCCGGTATCCGCGGATTTGAAGCCAGTGACATCATCCGTAGGCAACGCACTACGGAAGTTGGCCAGGAACTGTTGCCGCCGGAGGTCTGCTTCCAGTCCTTCCAGGTCGACAGGCGTGCCCGCTCCCAGACCGTTATACCATTTGTCCAGGACCGCCAGCTCTTCAGGGGTGCATTTCCCTGCATGAAATTTTTCTAACAGGGCCTGGGCCCCGGGATAATTTTGCGGTGTCATCTACTAAAGAATACCCGATGCGAAAGAAATGTTAACTACACCAACGTTAAGAAATTGTAAACAACATCCAGGCAGATACCAGGCTGACTGCCAGCGAAGGATTGGCTTTAATATGTGTCTTTACCTGCTTCAGGGCACGGCAGTACAACACACGGGCGGATGCCGCATCTATGTCGAGCATGCCGGCGATCTGCTGGTAAGAATAATGATGGCGCACCCGTAAGTTCATCAGCTGCTGCTGGCTGGGCGACAAGGTGTCTAAAGCCTCATTGAGAATGGCTTCCTGCAATCCGTACAGTTCTTCCTGGGCAAAAGTGCCCGGCGTTTCCAGCGAATCATTCAATAATGTTTCCAGCTGTTTAAGATGCGCCTGATAACGGCCCGCTGTACGGAAATATTTAAATATACGGAGCTTAAGGGCATGCAAAAGGTAATACTCAAGACCTTCATCCTTAGGAACAGTTTCCCACTTCTCCCAAAGGGAAATAAAAACATCCTGCACGATATCAAACGCGTCGTGTGCATTGGTTTTGGCCACAGCAATGGCCAGCAGCTTGTTCCAGTAAACACCCACAGATCGCTCAAAATCCGCCACAGCGCCGACTTTACAGGAATTGATTGGTTTATGCACGGTCATAAAAGGAAATATAACAGTCTCAACAAAAGTAATTGTTCAATATTACGTGGATATTAATTTTCTCAACAGGACAGGCTTTCCCTGTATATATGTTACAACACCTGCTGCGTGGTCGGCTCGTTGTTATACCAATATAATCCTGTTTTTTGAAAAAAGAAATACCCTGTTTGGCCGGCTGAACATATTATCGTAAACTACATGCATGGAATATGATGTAATTATCATTGGTGGTGGTCAAAGTGCATTGGCTGTAGCTTATTATCTCCGGCGTACCTCCCTGCATTACCTCCTGCTCGACAGTGAAGCGCGTCCCGGAGGTTCCTGGCAGCATGGATGGCATTCCCTTTCTCTTTTTTCGCCGGCGTTATGGAGCTCATTGCCCGGGGTGCTGATGCCTGGCGGCCAGCAATACTACCCTTCCCGCGATGAAACGGTCCATTATTTACAGGAATATGAAACCCGTTACCAGTTTCCCGTACAAAGACCGGTGAAGGTACTACAGGTAGAAAAGCAGGCAGACCGCTACCGTCTGGATACCACGGCCGGCACCTACTATGCCCGCACGGTAGTCAGCGCCACCGGCAGTTTCGTGAACCCGTACATTCCGGACATTCCCGGGAAAGAACGTTTCCGTGGCTCCCTGCTTCACTCCTCTTCTTACCAGTCACCGGAAATATTCAGTAACCAGCGTGTAGCCGTGGTCGGAGAAGGCAACTCCGGCGCGCAGATACTGGCAGACCTGGCACCCACGGCCGATACCCTGTGGATCACCAAACAACCGCCCACCTTCCTGCCGGACGACATAGACGGTAAATACCTCTTCGACGCCGCCACCATGCAATATGAGGCCATGCAACAGGGCAAAGACTTCCAGCGGCCCTCTCTCGGCCAGATCGTCATGGTGCCCCCGGTAAAAGCAGCAAGGGACAAAGGTGTTTATCAACATTATCTGCCTGCCTTCGATTATTTTTATGAAGATGGTATTGCCTGGCAGAACGGACGAAAAGAAACCGTTGATGCTGTTATCTTCTGTACCGGCTTCCGGCCCGCACTGGCACATCTGCTCCCCCTGGGCATTATACAACCCAACGGCAAAATCAACACCCGTGGCACTGCCGCCGCAGATATGCCGGGACTATGGCTGGTAGGCTACGGACAATGGACCGGCTTCGCTTCCGCCACCCTGATCGGCGTAGGCAGAACAGCCCGGAAAACAGCAGAAGAAATCAATGCTTACCTACAAGGAAATTAAGGAAGCCATCCTCCTGATATAACACAGCCCTGGTAACAGCTGGCCTCTCCGGCGCTGCTAACGCCTCCTCAGTACTTCAGGATAAATTGAGCTTATTTTTTCCGGATTAAACAAAAAAATTGGTACACCTTGTGGTGATAACTCCTTTGCATGAAAAAGCTATTGTTCCTCTGTCTATACGGATTGTCATCATGGACAACCCACGCACAAACACCCGCCGGTTATTCCTTCATCCGTAACGCGCCGGACAAACGCAAAGCCGACAGCATAAAAAGCGCTATCAGGTTAACGAGTCCCGGCGCTTTTGAGGAGTTGTCGTTCCGGACTGTCCGCTATCGTATGATGAAACCCTTGTCTTTACAGCAACACAAACGTTATCCACTGGTGCTGGTGCTGCATGGCTCCGGAGCGGTAGGTACCAATAACATCACCCAGATGGGCATTCTCCCTAAATTATGGGCACAACCCCATATCCGGCAGAATTATCCGGCGTTTGTAGTGGCGCCGCAGTTTCCCGAGCGTTCTTCCGACTATGTGATGGACAGCAGCCGGCACACGCTGGTATCTGTGCCAGGCCCCAATACCAATACAGTACTGGCGCTTGTGGATTCTTTGAAGAAAGTGCTGCCGGTAGATGACAGACGTATATATGTGATTGGTTTTTCTATGGGAGCGTCCAGTGTTTTCAACAGCATTGGCCTGCGGCCCGACCTGTTCGCAGCCGGCGTGGCCATTTCCGGCATACCTGATTTCGATCACCTGTCAGCCCTGGAGGCTACGCCCCTGTGGGTAATCCATGGCAACGCCGATACAGAAAACCCCTATCGTACCGATTCTATATTAATCCGTACGCTACAGGGCCGTCAGCTGCGCGCCTGGGAGATAGACCAGCTGCAACATGAAATATACAGTGAGTTATATACCACGGACATATTGCCCGAATGGCTGTTTAGCCATGCCCGTTAGTTCTCCTGGTAAACCAATAAACAACAATAATATCATTAGTGACGGACCTGTCCCAGTGCCAGCGCATAGGGTGGCTGCCCTTTGGTGAGCCCTTGCAGATAAAGGGTGAAAGCGCCTCTTTCACTAAGTTTTACCCTGGGGATGTCCAACAGGGTTTCCAGTGACTCGTTTCTCCACTGTTTCACTTTTACCTGGTACACACCTCCTTTCACCGCCCTGAAAGCTGCGGCCGCAGCAAGGTTGCGCTGCGAGGCCAGGTAAGGCACTGCAGCGCCGGTAAGCCGGATACTGTCCTTTTCCGTGAACAGGTCTACCACCACCGGGGCCGCATCTGCAGAAAGATGAAGGAAACGCACCTGTGCGCTGCCGGCGGCCGGTGCAGGGATATTGTCCGGCACAAGGGTATAATTAAGCCTTGACGGGCTTCCCCGAAGGGTATCATAAATAAACAGGGAGTATTTTTTGCCATGTTCAATGCGCAGGCTGTCAGCGATGACTACTTTTCCATCTGCCGTTTCCACCATCAGGTCGTCGGTGTCCTGCGTGGTAACGCTGCGGTACGCGCTGCCATAGCGGTTGCTGTAACTGCCATAGGCTAATTTGTTCACCCTTCTTCTGTCGTTATACACCACACTTACAGGACCCGCCTGCGGCGCTGCATTTACCGCCATCAGCAGGGCCTGTTGAGTAGCCGGCCTGCTTTTGTCTTCTTCGCAGGAAACAAAAACAAACGTAGTCAATACTGCTGGTAGCAAGGTCTTCCAATTCGTCATAAAAAATCGCAAAAATAACAGTTGTCTGTCTATAAGACATTAAAAAAAACAACACCCCCTACCCGGTAATGTAAAATTAACAAGCCTTTCTGATTAAAAACCGGGCATCAGGCATTAGAATATTTTAATGCAACGCGGAGAACGGGCATGGTGGCTTAATTTAGCCTCACCTTACAATTATGAACATCTTATTGATAGAAGACGAACCCAGTGTAGCAGCATTTATCAGAAGAGGACTGGAAGCACATCAACATACGGTTACAGTAGCATATGACGGACAAGACGGCTGCCATGTGGCCATTCAATACGATTATGACCTGGTGATCCTGGACCGGCTGTTGCCCTCCCTTCATGGGCTGGAAGTTTGCCGCCGCATTAAATCCGTTAAAAAAGGCCTGCCTGTACTGATGTTAACCGCCTTAGGCACCGTGCGGGACAAAGTAGATGGTTTTGAAAACGGCGCAGATGACTATATGACCAAACCTTTCCATTTCGAGGAGCTGCTGGCCCGCATTCAGGCGCTGCACCGGCGTGCGCAGACCGTTACTGCTGAGGCCATCTACCGTGTGGCCGACCTGGAAATGAACTGTTATAACCGCACCGTGTTCAGGAAGGGCAAAGAAATTCTGCTCACCGTGAAAGAATATGCCCTTCTGGAAGTGCTTATCATCAACAAAAACAAGGTGCTGTCGCGCACCTATATGGCGGAAACCGTGTGGGGCATTGACTTCAACAGGGGTACCAATCTGATAGACGTATACATTAACTACCTGCGTTCCAAAGTAGACAAAGGTTTCAGTCAACCACTCATCCACACCGTTGTTGGTGTGGGATATGTGCTAAGAGAAATTACGAATTCATAATTTCTAATTGCCTTCTAACAGTTGCCCGCCCGCTCTTAATTCCGCTCTAATACACTGCCACTAGCTTTGCACCTATATTCAACAGCCTATTCATTTATTCATTACACAACTGATTATGCACATCAAATCTATTCTCCTGTTTGTAGCATTGCTGGCCATATCGCTTGCCGGCATATCGCAGCAACGGACCATCCGGGGAACGGTCAGCGATTCACTCACACAACAACCACTGCCCGGTGTGACGGTAGCAGTGCCGGGAACCACCACCGGCGTGGTAACTGATGCCGATGGCCGTTACAATATCCTGTTGCCGAATGGAAAGAACACGCTCCGGTTTTCGTATATAGGTTACAGTGACCTGTCCCTCACCACCACTTCCGGCAATGATGAATTAAACGCATTTCTCTCCAGCGTGTCACAGTCGCTCAACAGCGTAGTCATCACTGGTTACACGCAGCAAAGCAAATCCCGTACTACCGGTGCCGTTACCAGTCTGCCTACCGCCGTTACCACCCAGGCGCCGGTAGCCTCCTTCGACGTGATGCTGCAGGGACGCGCGCCCGGCCTGTATGTAGGCACGCCTACCGGTCAGCCGGGAGAAGCCGGCCGCGTCTCCATCCGTGGCCTCGGTTCCATCAACGGCGATGTAAACCCGCTGTATGTGGTAGATGGCGTACCGGTAGCCAACAACTCCTTTGCAGCGCTCAACCCCGAAGATTTTGAAACCATCCATGTGCTCAAAGATGCCGCCGCCACCGCGCAATACGGCTCCCGCGCCGCCAACGGCGTTATCGTCATCACCACTAAAAAAGGGAAAGCATGGGAAGACGGCAAAGTACGGGTCAACTACCGTGGCCAGTTTGGTGTATCAGGTCTTAACAGCAGCAAATGGGACATGATGAATACCGACCAGCGCCTGCAATTCGAGGAGATACTGCAAGACCCCACCCTGCCGGGATGGGCCTATTCCCGCAACAATCCCAATAAAATGGTGAACGGCATAGCCGTACCTAAAACAGCTGAAGACTATACTTTCGGCAACCAATACCTTGACAGCCTCCGGCAAATCAACACCGACTGGCGCAAACACCTGCTGCGCCAGGGCCGTATACAAACGCACAGCCTGAATGTTTCCGGTGGCAACGAAAAGACCACGTTCTATCTCTCCGGTGGATATTTTAACCAGGATGGTATTGCGCTCAACTCCGGCATGGAACGTTACAGCCTGCGCGCCAATGTACAGAACCGCAGCGGCAGATTTAAAACCACGCTCAATATGGGCATTTCTACCGCCACCATCAAATACATACAGGATGAAGGCGTAGCTGAAGAAGGCGGTGCAGCAGTCGGCGGCGGTGGCATCACCGAAAAAAACCCTATCGCGGCACTGTATTATGCGTTACCATATGAATCGCCTTATGGCAAACCCGGGCCTGGCCGCTATGGCGCCAATGCGCTGGACGCATATGCCAACAGCCTCAAAAAAGACAACCAGATAAAAGCCGTGTTGTCGCTCAATGAAACCGTGGAGCTGACAAAAGAATTTCAGTTGACCGGCACCGTAGGCATGGACTTCCAGCAGAACAACACCACCAATTATCTGAACCCCGACTCGTGGTATGGCAATCTGGTAAGCAACGGCAACCAGGGCTCCTATCAGCGGGGACTGGCCAACAGGCTGGGACTGGTGGCCACCGGCGGCGTACGGTACAATAAACAATGGGGAAAAGCCCATGAAATAGAAGCCAACCTGTTGTCCGAAATCAATAAAATAAAAGGCAACGGCTTCGGTTTCACCGGCTATGGCCTTGTGCCGGAGCTGCCGGGCACGCCCGCCGGCATCACGCCTGGCACGCCAGACAACAACTTCATTCCGGTGATAAGCGGACAAACAACACCTAACCGGTTGCTGATATCGCAGATCGCGTTGTTCCGCTATTCTTACGGTGACAAATACACGCTTTCCGCCAGCCTTCGCCGTGATGGCTCTTCCCAGGTGCCCGCCACCAACCGTTACAAGTTCTTCTACGCCATAGGTGGTAACTGGAACATACTGGCAGAAGATTTCCTGAAAGACCAGCAGGCCTTTAGCACGTTGCGCCTGCGCGCCAGCTATGGCCTTACCGGTAATGCCGGTGGCTTCACCAGCGACTATGGTTTCAGGACACTGTACAGTCCCGCTGATTACAACGGCAATAAAACGCTGGTGCCCATGACGCCCGGCAATCCCGCCTACAACTGGGAAATGAACCGTATCGGTGACATAGGACTGGAATTTGGTTTCTTCCACAACCGCCTGCGGGGTGAAATAGACCTCTATAACCGCGTCACCGAAGGGCTGTTTGTGAACCGTAACCTTTCGCACACCACCGGTTTCCCTACCATCGCCGCCAATGCCGGCAAGGTGCGTAACCGTGGCATAGAGCTGATGCTGGAAGGCGACGCCATCAAAAACAGGGACTTCTCCCTCACCCTGGGACTGAACCTCGCTTACAATAAAAACAAGATCCTGAGCCTTGGCGGCGAAGACCGGATCTTTGCGGATGAAGCCACCATGAACATGGTGGGCAGGCCGCTGGGCAGCTTCTATGCCGTACGCTGGAAAGGTGTGGACCCACAAACCGGCGCGCCCGTTTATCTCGATAAAGAAGGCAGGGAAACCAACACCTACAATCCTGACGATGCCGTACCGCTGAAAGCCACCTATGATCCGCCGCTGATTGGTGGCGCTACAGTAAGCATCCGCTACAAACGTTTCGATTTATCGATGCTTGTCAGCTTTATACACGGCATGTCGCGACTGAACTACCCTGACCTGTACGCACATTCCGGCAGCCCGAACTACCGCCAGTACAGCCAGTCGAAAGACATGCTCAACATCTGGCAGAAACCCGGAGATGTCAGTCAGTACCCCGGCGCGCAATACGCCACCTACTTCACCTCCCGCGATGTGACCAGCGCCGACTACGTAAAGCTGCGCAATATAACGCTGGGCTATAATATACCTGTACCGAAGCATATGTCCGGCGCCATCCGTAACGTAAAAGTATTTGCCAGCGGCCAGAACCTGCTGTCCATCATGAAATGGCGCGGCTTCGATCCCGAAGATGCCAACGACATCGCACAGTACGAATACCCGATGCCACGCACCATTACCGGTGGTATCAACGTCACCTTCTAAATTTTCATGACATGAACCGTATCATCAGACATATAGCAGTAGTTTGCTGCGCCGCCACCCTTACCGTTTACAGCACATCCTGCAATCATATGCTGGACGTAAAACCTACTGACCAGGTAGACGGGGAAGATATATTCAAATCCCTTTCCGCCGTGAACCGTGCCGTGCTCGGTGTTTATGCCGGATGGGAACCGGAACACACCCTGCGTATCGGCTCCGTGATGGCAGACGAATGCCGCATCGGATTAAAAAATGCCGGTGTGAACGGCTCCGCGCAAAACCTGTTCAGATGGGCTTTTGCCGGTGGCGACACAGAAATTGCCGCACCATGGACCAACGCTTATCAGGTCATCAATCGAGCTAACCGCATCTTAGCCGGCATCGACCGTGTGCCCGTTACCGATGCCGCAGCAGAACAGCAAAAGCAGCAACTGCGTGCAGAGCTGCTGGCCATCCGCGCCTTTGAACATTTTGAGCTGTACCGCAGTTTCAGCTATGCCGGGGTATATGAGCCCGATGCGCCTGCCGTGCCTTATGTGACCAGTGCTGACATCAACAACAAACCTTCCCGCCCTGCAGCCGCCGACTTCTTCCGGCAATTGCAAAGCGATCTGGAAGTAGCGATCGCCATTTCCGGAAATCGTATAACCGACGACGTTACCCGTATGAACACATCGGCCATATACGCCCTGCGGGCGAGGGTAGCCTTATATACCGGCAACTGGGCCGCGGCTGCCGAAAACGCCACCCTGGCCATAGGCAAAATGTCGCTGGCAGGCCGGGAGGAATTTCCCGCTATCTGGAGCGATAAAAGCAATGCCGAAGTGATCTTTAAACTGAAACGCACCAACCTGAGCACGCTCCGCCCTGGTGATGTCTGGAAAAACGCGTCTATCGGCATCGTTTACTTTGCCCCCTCACAAAAACTGTTAAAAGCCTACGACGCAGACAATGATATCCGCTACAGCACCTATTTTGACCAGGACCCCGCGCTGGCCGCAGATGGCCAGCTCGCCGATGTGGTCCGGAAATATGCAGGAGAAGAAGGAGCTGAAAACCGTAATGACGTGAAAGTATTCCGCGTGTCAGAGATGTACCTCATCCGCGCAGAAGCCAATATGCACCTCGGTAAACTGCCCGAAGCCGCAGCAGACCTGCACGCTATCGGCCATGCCCGTATAAAGGGATATGAAACGCCGCCACCGACTGATGCAGCACAACTGCTCAGGGCTATTCTGCTGGAAAGATTCAGGGAACTGCCTTTTGAAGGACACCGTTATTATGACCTGAAAAGACTGGGGCTCCCCATACAAAGGGACGAAGCCGATCTGCAGCAGAGAGACACACAGACAGACCTGTTACCTTCTTCCCTGTATTATTACCTGCCCATCCCACAATCGGAAATATTGAGCAATCCAAATATAAAACCAAACAATAAAGGGTGGTAAACACACAACGGCAGCAAAAAATTGCTGCCGTTGTGTTTACTTTTTTCATCACCCGGATTTAGGATCATGGTGGCCGCTGCAGGCTTTTTTCAATATAAAAAGCAGGCGTATCGCCGAAAGACAGTCGCAGTGAAGATATGCCGCAGCAGGTGCTGCGTATCCTCCGCAGACATAAGGCCGATATTTATACTTCACCCAAAAAATCCGTTATGAAAAAGAAAAAGGTAAATCTTTCCAAACTCTCTCTCAACAAAGAGGTGATCAGTCATTTGTCTCAGGAGAAAATAACAGGAGGGGCGCCTACCCGTATTATGACCTGTCTCGGCACCTGTAATACAGTATTTGACTGTCCTATGCCTACCCTGAAAGGCCATTCTTGTGTTGACTTGTGTGAACCTTAAAACAAATCTGTTATGAAAAGGAAAAAACTGAATCTCTCCAAACTTTTAATTGTCCTTCCAGAGACCCAAATGGTATTACCTGTGTTCTGACTTGCGTTACCACTGTATGCAAATAGCGTAGCCGGTTATTTTTTTGATAGATGAAGTACTGTATGCTATTGGCTTTTCCTCATTTTTTTAAATGCCTGTAAACACGAATCCAATATTTAACCCAAACCCTTCTGTTATGAAAAAGAAAAAGGTGAATCTCGCCAAGCTATCGCTCAATAAGGAAGTGATCAGCAATTTGTCTCAGAAGAAAATAACAGGTGGCGCCACTTATAACGGTGGTTTCTGTAGTGTGGTTGGCTGTCAGCCTCAAACCCAGCCCCTGGTTTCCTGCTTTGAGGTATGCATGCCAAGCGTGTTTTGTACCCTTGACTGCTAACTAGCCGGAACAAACCTGTCCCAGGACCAGCTCTGTACCGGAAATATGCCAGACACAAGACGTTTCCTGTCCGGTTACAGCATGTTGATGACATTCGGTTGTGTTAAACCGATGTAATGAGCCCTCTGAACAGTAGCCTGAATGTGAAGAAGCCGTCTCAAAACAAGAGACGGCTTCTGCGTTTCCCCCACACCCGCCGGGGAAGGTACTGCGTTGGCGCAAAACACCTCCTATTTGCCGTGATCACACACGCTCCGTCAGACGAAGCCGCCGTAAGTTTGTATCGTTAACAACAGTCAAAAAAACGATCTAAAATATTTATCATGACAACCGCTAATCAGACTACTATTACCGTTGAAAGCACTATCAACGCACCTATTGAAAAAGTATGGCAATACTGGAGCGCTCCGGAACACATCACCCAATGGTGTGCCGCCTCTGACGACTGGCATGCGCCGGAAGCCTCCAATGACCTGCGTACCGGCGGTAAATTCAGCACCACTATGGCCGCAAAAGACGGCAGCTTCAGCTTCGATTTTGGTGGTGAATACACCGAAGTAAAAGAAAACGAACTGATCGCGTATGTACTGGGCGATGGCCGCAGAGTGAAAATCATCTTCAACAGTTACGGCGATACCACACACATCACGGAAACCTTTGACCCGGAAAGCACTAACTCGCTGGAAATGCAGCATGCCGGATGGCAGGCCATCCTGGACAACTTCCGCAAGTACACGGAAAACAATTAACATCATATATACCAGGCCGGGGCGTAAGCGTTCCGGCCTGTTTTTAGTCTACGCTTGCCGTTTCCAATAGCTTTCGCGTATAGTCGAGACCGGTAGTATAAATAGCATCGAACTTACTGAAGTCAAACATCCCGTATTGTCCCAGGCCTTCCGGCTCTACAAAAAATGTACATTGTTGTTTACTTTTCAGCACCGGCTCCCTGATAGCCATATGCATCGTACGCTCCATATTGGCCAGAAAACCACCGGCAGGATTATAGGGCACCAGCGGGTTCACATGCACGCCAATGACATGCCTGTACTTTGACAACAGGGGCTCCACGGGCAGGTTACCGGAAAGTCCACCGTCCACATAAGGCACTCCTGCTATCTCCACCGGCCGGAACAACATGGGAATAGTAGACGCAGCCAGGATGGCCGGTATCAGCGGGCCGCGATCAAAGATTTTCTGTTCCCCGTTAACGAAGTTGGTGGCCGCCACATACAGTGGCAGGGGCAATGTTTCAAAAGTGGTGTGCCGCAGGTTTTTCTTTAATGCATCTTCCACTTTCTTCAGCGAAAGAAAACCGGCCCGCCAGTTTTTCCATTCCATAGACAGTCCCAGTTTCTGTTGCTGGAATATCTCCCTGACTTCATCGGTATGAAAACCGTCGCAGATAAATGCGGCGGCGATAGAACCTGCGCTGGTGGCGGAGATGACCTCCGGAAAAATCTGCCGTTCCGCAAAGGCTTTTAATACTCCCAGGTGGGCGTATCCCCGGGCGCCGCCCCCGGACAAAACAAACGGACGTAACATAGGCAATGGGATGCGGTTTAATGCATGTCCGAAGATAGCTAAAAAACAAACGTGCGGGGTTGTCCATTTCCGGACAGTGCAGCGTCCACCTATGAACAGCGGCGCTCCGCGAAGGTACGCCCCGCGGGCCTTTCATGGATGGCAACGTTATTGTATATTCCCATTTCAACCAATTCCAGTGGCATGTTACGTAACTACCTGAAGATTGCCTGGCGGAACCTCAACAAACACCGCCTCTATACACTGATCAACGTAATGGGCCTGGCCCTCGCCACCGCGGCCTTTCTGCTGATCATCAACTATGTGCGGTTCGAACACAGCTATGAAGATTTCTATAAAAATGCTGACAATATATACCGGGTAACGCTGGACCGCTACAAAGGAGCGGAGTATGTGCTCACCGACTGCGAAACGCACTATCCGCTGGGGCCGTTCATGAAAAGGGAAATGCCGGAAGTAAAGGATTTTGTACGGATGCAAGCTGTGGAAGAGTTTGGGGAGATTAAGCAAGGTAACCGTGTGTTTCATATGGACCGTCTTTATGCCACCGACCCCTCTGTATTTACCGTGTTCAATTACCGGTTCATTGACGGAGACCCGGCCACCGCGCTGAACGCTCCTTTTCAGGTTGTTGTCACCGCTTCCACCGCACAAAAACTGTTTGGACGCGTACATGCCAAAGGCGCTGTCTTTCAGGCCGATGATAAAGTGTTTACCGTTACCGGCATCATCGAAGACATCCCGGAAAATACCCATCTGAAAATAAATGCGCTCTTTTCCCATACTTCCCTGCCATCCGTACACAGGTCGCCGGACAACTGGGATGGCAATAATACCTATACTTATGTGGAACTGGCGCCGCATAGCAGCGTGGCAGCCCTCAATGAGAAATTAAAAAAACTCTCCAAAGAACACATCAGGGAGAACGTCTTTACCGCACAGGCCATCAAAGACATCCATCTGTACTCCCATAAATCTTTTGAACCGGAAAACAACGGCGATATCAAAACAGTACGTTTCCTGCTGATCACCGCCCTGCTTGTGCTGTTGGTAGGTGCTGTCAATTACGTGAACCTCACTACTGCCCGTGCCGCAGAGAGAGTGCGGGAAACCGGCATGCGTAAAGCACTGGGATCGTCCCGTGGCATGCTGATCAACCAGTTTATGGTGGAAACAGTGCTCATTAACCTGCTGGCCATGCTGGCCGCTTTAGTATTGGTGCAACTGGCACTTCCCGCTTATTTCAGCCTGATGGACCGGCCGGTAGATACCGGTTTCTTTAGCGCACCGTTCTTGTGGGTGAATGTGGCAGCCCTTTTCGTGCTCAACTCCCTGTTGTCCGGTATTTATCCGGCGTTGGTATTGTCTGGCGTGCAGCCTGTCAGCGTCACCAAAAGGACTTTTACCGGTGGCGTAAAGGGCTCCCTGCTTCGGAAAGCGCTGGTAGTAAGCCAGTTCACAGCTGCGCTGGTGGTGCTTTCAGCGTCTTTTATCGTATACCGTCAACTGGCTTATCTCCGCAGCCAGGACCTGGGACTGAACACGGAGCAGGTGCTTATTGTCACCGCTGCTTCTTCCAGCCAGGAAGCCACGTTGAAAAAACAGGCCGCCGCCTTCCTCAATAGCATCGGACAACTGCCGCAGGTGGAAAAGGCATCCGTTTGCGGCTCTGTTCCGGGCAGCGACCAGCTAAGCACTACCACCGGCATCCGGCAATATGGCACCCAAACCGGAGCGGGTTATAACTACTACATGTATAATATCGATGCCGGTTTTATCCCCGCCATGCAAATAAAAATGGCGGCCGGGCACAACTTCGACCCGGGCACGGACAACAGCAGTTCCATCATTGTCAACAGGGAAGCGGCCAGGCTACTGGGCTTCAGCAGCCCGGAAGCAGCCATTGGCGGCAAGATCGCCTTCTTCCCAAACGAAACGCCTTACTCCACCATCATAGGCGTCACGGAAAATTTTCACCAGCAGTCCATGAAGACCGTCTTGCTGCCGATGGTACACTGGTACCGGGAAATCGGCAGCTATTATGCCGTTAAAATAAAAACCACCGATATGCCGGCTACGCTGGCACAAATCAAACATATCTGGGAACAGCTGCATCCCGGCTACCCGTTTGACTACCGCTTTATGGATGAGCTGTATGACCGGCAATACAAAAGCGATGAACAATTCGGTAAAGTAGTGAAAGTGTTTTCTGTCTTCCTGCTCTTCATCACCTGTCTGGGCATACTGGGGCTGACCGCCTTCAGCATCACCAAACGCAGGAAGGAAATCGGTATCCGTAAAACGCTGGGCGCTTCTGTAGGCAGCATTGTCACATTGCTCAGCAAAGACTTCGTTTACCTGATACTGATTGCGCTGGCGGTGGCCACGCCGCTTACCTGGTGGGCCATGGGCCAGTGGCTGGACAATTTCGCATACCGTGCCCCTATTTCATGGACCGTTTTCAGTATGGCAGGTCTCCTCACCTTGCTGATAGCCATGGTGACTGTCAGCTTCCAGACCGTGCGGGCCGCAATGGACAATCCCATACATGCGTTACGGTCGGAATAAAGCTATGGCACCCATAATTTCTGCACAGGAGCTGTCGCCTGTTCGTCACTGGTAGATAGAAATATTTTACCGGGGATGCGCTTTAATCGACATGTCCTATATTTGTTGTGTATGAAATTATTATTAGTAGAAGACGAACCGGCGGTAGTATCCGTGATCACGCGCGGTTTGGCGGAAGCCGGCTATGAAGTAAGCGTAGCGCCTGATGGCGCCAGCGGCCTGCGTATGGCCCTCGACAATCCTTCTTTTTTACTGATCATACTGGACGTGATGCTTCCCAACATGAACGGGATAGAAGTATGCCGTGCCCTGCGTGCCGCGCAGGTGGCCACGCCCATCCTCATGCTCACCGCGCTGGGCACCACCGAAAACATCGTGATGGGGCTGGACAGCGGCGCAGACGACTACCTGGTAAAGCCCTTTAAACTGGCCGAACTGGAAGCCCGTATCCGTAGCCTGATGCGGCGCAAAAATAATATAGCCGCTCCTGTTATTGCCAACGAGCAACAGGGCGTATTGCAGGTAGGTGACCTGGAACTGAATACCGACACCAAAGCCGCCAGCAGACAGGGTAAAAACATACAGCTCACCGCTACGGAATACCGCCTGCTGGAATACCTGATGAAAAATCCCCGCAAAGTATTGTCACGCATGGAAATACTGGAACAGGTATGGGGCATCGACTTCAACATGAACACCAAAGTGGTGGACGTCTATATTAACTATCTCCGGAAAAAAATCAACAAAAACAATCTCCCCGAACTGATACAAACCGTAACAGGACTGGGTTACATGTTAAAAGAACAAACGGCGGATGAAAATACGCACTAAAATACTGCTCATCTTTGCCGGCCTCACCATCTCCACAATCATGGTGATGAGCGTTCTCGTGTATTATTTTGCCAACCAGCATTCCTTTGAGGATTTTTATAAACGGCTCGAAATACGCGCCTACCTTACCGCACGGGCATCTCTCCCCTACTACGAGGCTGATTCCGTGATCTATAACGAGATACGGGACGAACACCTGGAAAAACTGCCCGCCGAAAAAGAATACCTGTTGCAGGTCACCGATACCGGTCATGTACAACAGGACAGCAGCCTGAAACTGCCTGTCAGCTTCTATCAGCAGGTACTGACCAACAGCAGGGCCACCTACCGTGAAGGCAACCGCTTCTATGAAGGGGTGCTGTACAAAAGCAAACAAGGGCTGTATATCGTCATCGTATCGGCTATCAACCAATACAGCAGCGACTACCTGGCGTGGCTGCGCAAGATCCTGCTGATCTGTTTTGTGGTGTCTTCCGCCATCCTGATCGCGGTAGGTATTTTCTTCTCCCGCTATATTTTCCGGCCCATCCGGGACATCATGCACCAGGTGAAAAGTATCAGCTCCCGTAACCTGCACCTGCGGCTCAACGCCAAAGACAGCCGCGATGAGATCAATGAACTGGCCACTACGTTCAATAATATGCTGGACCGGCTGGAAACGGCCTTTGAAACGCAGAACAACTTCGTCAGCAATGCCTCCCATGAGCTGAGCACCCCGCTTACCGCCATTATAGGGGAAGCTGAACTGGCCCTCAATAAAAACAGAACGCCCGAAAATTATATGGCCGCCCTGCGCAGCATCCTCAGCGAAGCAGGCCGCCTGGAACACATCACCAAAAGCCTGCTGCACCTGGCACAGACCGGCTTCGACGGCAAAAAACAGGACTGGGGCCTGGTACGTATGGACGAGCTGTTGTTTACCATCAAAAGCACCGTCGACAAAATACATCCCGGCAACAAAGTGGAGATCGACTACAGCCTGTTCCCGGAAGAAGAAGAAAAACTGTCTGTCAACGGCAATGAGCAACTGCTGGAACTGGCGCTGAGCAACATTGTGATGAATGCCATCAAGTATTCCAACAACCAGCCTGTTTCCATTGCGCTGGCAGCTACCGACCAGAAAGTGATCATCAATATTAAAGACCTTGGTATTGGTATCCCTCCCTCCGATATCCCTTATATTTTTTCTCCTTTCTTCCGCGCCTCCAATACCGGCCTTTTTAAAGGTTATGGCATCGGCCTGCCGCTGGCCATGAACATTATCCGGATGCACAAGGGCGATATCCTGGTAGAGAGCCAGGTAAACGTGGGAACAGAGATCAGGGTTGAACTTCCACTGTAGAGTTTGCTATTCTTACCGTTTTCTTACCACATTCTTACCACCTTTTAACCCTCTTCTTACCGCTTACTAATCTCCGGCTGGTAGCTTTGTTATCATAAAAGCAACAGCTATGAAAAATATACTCATTCCGACCGACTTCTCCATACGTTCCCTGGGATATGTGCACAGCGTTGTAGCACACTACCCTAACGAATCTGTCAATATCATTTTTATGCATGCCCTGCACATGCCCGATTCGCTGTTTGACTTCATTACGTATACGCGTAACAGCAGGCATATCGAATTGATCACCGCTGATTTTAAAGATGGTTGCGAGATCATCCGTAACAAATACGCGTCTTCAGTCAGCAAGTTAAAAGTGGAATTCTTCCATGGCAATACCAGAGCGGCATTCCGTAATTTCTGCCTGGCGCAGAACGTGGACGTGATATTACAGCCAACAGACAACGATTTTGTTTGTCCTTCCAAAAGAAGCTACAATCCGGTCAAACTGATCGCTGCCTCCAAATATCCTTTAATTAAAACAACATTGACCGGTTCTACCCGGAAGATAATAGCCAAATCAACTATTTCTGCATTGTTGATGGCTTCAGAATAACCTTTAAAAACAGGGTGCTATGTTACTAAAGAAGAATATCCCCTTAAAATATGTATTCGGTAAAATCAAGTTTGAAATGTTGCTGGTAGCGGTATACACCATGATCATCAGCACACTTTATTACCGTTTTGATTTGACTTTCATCGTTATTCCGATAGCCGTACCGATGGTACTAGGCACTGTGTTATCGCTGCTGCTGGCTTTCCGTTCCAACCAGGCGTACGACCGCTGGTGGGAAGCCCGGAGCATCTGGGGCGCTATCGTTAACGATTCCCGTTCCCTGGCAAGACAGGTCTTAAGTTTGATGGATGCAACGTATCAATCGGAAGAGCTGCAGCATTTCCAGGAACGGTTTGTAAAGCGGCAGGCAGCCTGGTGTTACAGTCTCGGCCAGTCATTAAGAAAAACAGACCCGGTAAAAGGATTGGACAGGTTAATAACCAGAAGGGAGTTAAACCATTTGATGAAGTATGATAATGTACCGGCTGCCTTGTTGCTTTTACATGGTAAAGACCTGAAAGAGGCGCTGAATAACGGCTGGATCAACCAGTACCAGCAGGTAAGCATAGACCAGACTTTATCACGCCTGTGTGATTCCATGGGTAAATGCGAAAGGATCAAGAACACTGTATTTCCGGCCACTTACAGCCTGTATACCCACTTTACGCTGATCTTTTTCATCCTGTTGCTGCCTTTTGCGCTGATAGACGTACTGGGCTTTATGGAGATACCCCTGGTAATTGCCATTGCCTCTTCTTTCCTGCTGATAGAAAAGATGGGCATCAACTTACAGGACCCGTTCGAAAATAAACCTACAGATACGCCGGTAACCACTATTTCCCGCAATATTGAAAAAGACTTGCGGCAGATGTTACAGGAGCAGTACGAACCACAGGAGGAAGTGCTGGAAACGGAAAGAAGGTTTTATGTACTATAGACAATCCGCTCATGTGTCAGTTAACGTCTAAGACAAGGACGTAATTTTATAGCGTTATGAGTTCCCCCGGTTTACACCGGGGGTTTTTCTTGTCCGGCAACCAGATGGGGTAAATGGGGGAAATTGATTATCTTGGTATCATCTATCAAATCCTTTATCAACCCATACATGGCAAGAAATAACTCATTTCTCAGTGATCTGTATAACGAGGAGATAACCGGCGTTGCTTATAAAAACCTGCAGCTGAAAAAAAGCATCCTGTCCTGGTTTGCCAACCAGGGCAATACCACTATCGCTGACCTGAGCAAAGTACTGAATGTAAGTTCACCTAAGATAGCGGAGCTGATCAACGAGCTGATGGAAGCCGGACTGGTAAAGGACTATGGAAAAACAGAATCCACCGTTGGCCGCAGGCCCAATCTGTATGGGCTGGAATCCAACTCCCTTTTCTTCCTGGGCGTGGAAGTAAAAAACAATCATATCAACATCGGCCTGCTCAATTTCCAGAAGGAACTGGTCAAGTTCCAGGAAAAGATCCCCTATGAGCTGAGCAATACCGCCGCCTCGCTGGATGAGCTTTGCCGGTTGATCAGCCAGTTCATCAAAGAGCTGAAAGGCATCGCCAAAAAGATCTCCAGCATCTGCATCAACCTGTCGGGCCGCATCAACTACCGGACCGGCTACAGTTACAGCTACTTTTATTTCAATGAAGAGCCGCTGACCCGCATCATAGAAAGCAAACTGGGCGTTAAAACCTACGTGGAGAACGACTCCCGGTCCATGGCCTATGGCGAGTTCTGTAACGGCGTAGTGAAAAACGAAAAGAACGTTATTTTCATCAATGCTGATTACGGTATAGCCCTTGGCGTTATGATCAACGGGGAATTGTATTATGGCAAATCCGGTTTTGCCGGTGAGTTTGGCCACATTCCTTTCTTTGAGAATGAAATCCTCTGCCATTGCGGTAAAAAGGGCTGCCTGGAAACCGAAACGTCCGGGCAGGCACTGGTGCGGCAATTCAAACAGCGGATCGCGGAAGGCGCCACTTCAGGCATCACCAAAAAAGTGGCGGTAAAGGACATCACGCTGGAAGATATTTTGGATGCCGCCAATCATGACGATACGCTGGCCATAGAACTGATTGCCGCCATTGGAGAGAAGCTGGGCAAGGGCATTGCCATCCTGATCAACCTGTATAACCCGGAACTGATTATTTTGGGAGGGGCATTGTCGGCCACGGGAGAAACGATTTTCCTGCCTTTACGAAGTGCTATCAATAAATATTCCCTGAGCCTGGTGAACAACGATACGCAGTACAAGCTGTCCAAACTAGGCAGCAGGGCCGGCGTGATTGGTGCCTCCCTGCTGGCCCGTAATAAGTTGTTTGATATGCTGTAGGCCCTTATTTCCACGGCAGCACCACCCAGGGGCTGTCCGGTGCCTGTAACAGATAGTTCATATTGTTTTGCAGTGCCTGGAAGCTGTCTTCCTCTACGCCGTTCCATACGCAACGGGCAAACTGATACGACAGTGACAGGTGTTTCCACGAGCTATAGGTACGCCGTATCACCGGTACGCAGGCCATGATCTGCTCCAGGGCCGCGTCGTACCCGATGTAACCCGCGTCCAGTCCTGCCCTGGACAGGTTGATGATACGGGCAAAGTCCCATATCAGCATGTCCGGCTGCAGTTTGTCGTGGATAAGTTGTTTGCTGCGGAACAGTTCCAGCGCGTCGCGGGTATTGCGCAGGCGCTCCATCACCACCGCTTCTTCCAGCTCATTGGCCGCGATGTATTCCCGCAGAAAGGCTTTGCTTTCCTTCATGGATACGCTGTTGATGGCTTGCAGGATGATATCATAGTCGATCCTGTGGCCGCTTTCACGGAGCCAGGAAAACATATCGTACAACTCTTCGGGGCTGTCGATGTCCCACCATTCGGACAGTAGCTGCCGGCATTCCTGTTTAGAGAACCCCGTTGTGATGTCATTAAGGTATTGGCCATTGAGGAAAGCCAGATCGGCCCCACAGGCTACGGCCCATTGCTGTTCCTGGGTTAATAGGCTGGTTTTATTCAGCAAAACGGCTTCGGGCTCCCGGCTGAGTGCTTCTTCATCAGCGTCGTCGCCGGTGAAAAGCTGATTAAACTGTTTCATACCTTCTGCAAACGGGAGTAATTGATCAGCCGTATTCATCGACTGCTCCATCTGCTGGCGGTACAGGTTAATCATCTCATTGCTCAGGCCCATATCCTTCAGTTGCTGCCAGTACAGTTCCATATACTGCTGGGAATTCATGGGAAATGGTTTTTGGGTATGGTTTGGTTGTATTCGTATTCTGATACAAGATAGACATTCCCGTTATTATAACCAAAAACCATCTTGTGAGGCAACCTTACTTTTCGCATTGGCTATCAATTATTTAATTCCATATAACACGAAATAACCATATCTCTATCATCCTTACAAGCAAGGAATTACGGCCCACTGCCGGTAGCGGCACGTCCTGTTAGGCCAACAACAGCTTTCCGGTGGACAGTAGCCTTCTGCGATAATATAGGCGTCCCCGTTATAGAAAATACATAAGGCCGCATATAACGGACCACCTCAAATAAAAACAGCATAACCTCCGGAGAAGTTATGCTGTCATTAAGCAATAAAGCGGGATTATTTACCTGTATTCACCGGATTAGGTCTTGCCTCCCCGCCACCCGGCAGGGTTACAAAATAAGGCGTGCCATAACCATTGCCCGGCCGGAAAAAATCGGTGGAAATAATCTGGGCGCCGCTTTTAAACGCTGCGTCTGCACGGGTATGGTCATTCACCTTGGCTTCATAAGTTTCAATATCGGAACGGGTCCTGATCAGGAAACCCTGTTGCACCGCCTGCTGTATCTCCTGCCGGCGCACGATAGCATTGTCCAACAGGAAAAAAGCGGCATAGCTGTCTTGCGGCTGCGATTGCATAAACATCGCCCTGCCTTCGAGGTTAGGCCTGTTTTTAGCATAGTCGGATACCAGGTTCATGCCCGCCGTAGAAGGCAGCAACAGGAAAATAAATTTTCCTCTCGCAGCTTTTACGGTCGGCCAGTTTTTAGCCAGTACGGCATCGCGCAGCGTAGGGTATTTGCCGTGTACGTCATCGGGAGTGATGAGCTTATCGCGGCCCAGCTGTGCAACCACCTCCTGGTCCAGCGCGTCGAAGGCTTTTTCATCGAAAGGCAGCACTTCTGCGGAGCCGGGGAACAACGGAATGCCTTTGTCTTTCGCTTCAATCATCACGTAAATGGGGAAGTGGCCAGGATGGGCATCCGACCAGGTACGCATGGCAGCCAGCGCGCCTTTAAAGGTGGTGTAGTGGGTACGGAAATCAATATCGGCCATGTGCAGCACCTTGAAGCCCGGTTTGTCCAGGTCTTTGGTATCAAAAGGCGCGAGGTTGGTCACTCCTTTCTGTCGCAGCACACGGTAAGCGGCAGGGTCATTAAAGCGGTTGCCGGTAGGATCATTGTACACATCTATCTCGATGCTTCTGATACCTGCGTCCAGCTGAACGTCGAACGGAGGGTGGTTGTAACGTAGTCCTTCGCTCATCTTCATGGAATTGGGATGAAACTCCTGAAAAGCCGCCAGTTGTTCTTTCGGCATGCTCTTCATAAATGTCTGGCCCAGCTTTTCAAGGATAGGATCGATCATGGCCAGTACCGAGGAGTCTACCGGACGGGCGTAGCTGTTGTGGGTGCCCAGCACCTGTACCTGATTTATTTTAAGTGTGTCCAGCGACTGTGCCCCGCAAACGGCGGTAGCACAGGCCATCAGCATTGTTCCCAACGCACGGGTAATAGCTGTCTGCATCGTCAGTAGTTTTTTGTTGTTAGAAAATTTTAACGCTCACGCCTATCTGTCCGCGGAGAGAATACCATTCGGCTTGTTCCACCCGGTCGAAAGTGCCATGGTAGTAGCGTACCGGCGCATTGGTGATATTGTTCAGTTCCAGGAATGTCCTGACTTTAGGTGTGATGGCGTAGGAAGCGGAAAAGTCAACGGTGAAATTCTCAGCGTACCAGCGGTAGTGGTCCGGACCGGCAGCCTGGCGGATCACGTCCAGGTATTTGCCTTTATAGTTACCGGCTATCCTGGCCATGAATTTCCCGTATTCATACAGCAGCGAGGCGTTGAAGATATGTTTGGCCTGTTTGGGGATCACGCTGTTGTCTTCGATCTTTTGGTTATTCACGAACCGCGGTATCTTCACGCGGGAATCAGTGTAGGTGTAGTTCACATCTACCCCAAACCCTTTCCAGAAGCCGGGCAGGCCGGTGAATCTTTTCACAAAACCGGCCTCGAAGCCTGCCAGCCAGGCCCCTTGCAGGTTCTGCGGCTCGCTCACCGTATATTGTATACCGTTAATGTTTTCTGAAGATTGATTGGTATATACCAGGTCAGTAAGTTTTTTGTAGAAAGCTCCTACGTTGACCATACCGATGCCACCGAAATAATGTTCTGCCATCAGGTCGAAGTTATTGGCGAACGTAGGCTTCAGGGCGGCATTGCCGCGGGTGATCAGTTTATTGGCATCGTCCTGTGTGGTGCCTGGGTTCAGGTTATTGAAGTCCGCACGGGCGAAGCTCCGGGTATACGCCACACGGAGTATATCCTTGTCCGTTATATTGTATTTCACATGCAGCATCGGCAGGAAAGCGTTGTAGCTGTTATCCTGGCTGATAGCCGTTACCTGTTTGCCATTTACCCTGCTGCCGTTGAACGTCACTTTATTGTACTCGTTACGGATACCGCCGGTCAGCGTGATTTTCTCAGAGGCTTTATATTCGCCCATCACGTAGAGCGCATATACGTTTTCCACACCGCTGAAGTATTTGGTGGCCCCTGACGCATTGGTAGCGGAATCCACCTGGAAAGGATACAGCTTGTACTGGCTGATGCCTTCCGGCGTTACAAGCGATTTCAGGTTGCCCAACGCCATCTGATCGATGATCACGTTGTTATAGGGTGAATGGATTTCAGACAGGAAGCCGCCGTTATAAGGGAATGGTTCAGTACCCAGGCTGGACATGGAAGGCGCCGCGCCCTGCATACCGGCGATGTATACATTGTAGGGAGACTGCACCACCTTGTCTTTGTGAATAAACTTACCACCGGATTTCAGCATCAGTTTTTCCGACGGGGTGTATTTCAGGTTAAAGTTGAAACGTTTGTTCTCCTCCCAGTTGGTGGCGCGCAGCATGATCACCTGCGACAGTTTCATGGCATCTGCGGTAATCGGTGTATTGGCGGAGATATGTGGCAGTACTGCGTCTATCACGTCTCCTTTTCCGTCAGGGGCGTCCATGGCGAGGTATTTTTTACCATCGGCAGCCAGTCCTTCATAGGCGACCGCCTGCTGGAAAGTGGCCATGGGATAGTATCCGGGGTCTTTAAACCGGAACTTCGACTTGTCCATGCCGGCTGCCCAGTCGAGGGTGAGTTTTCCGGACAAAACTGACTGGCCGCTCAATTCCGCCGAATACAGGTCTGTGAAGTAATGGGAAGCCCTGTCGGTAATGGTGGCGTTTTTGTTGTTGAAGTAGAAGTATGTCTCGCGTACGTTCTGCCCATCGAGGAAAGAGCTGTAGATACCTTTGAACTGTACCTTGTGCCTGTCGTTGAATTTGTATTCCAGGCCGGCGTTGAGGCCGGTGGTTTTGCGGTGGGCAATATAATCGCGCAATTGCAGGTCGGTGATGGAATAGGACTGTTTTACATCAGGATTTGCGAAATCATAGTTCATATTATAGCGGTCCTGTGCAGAGGTACGGTCCCAGATGACGGCCGACACTACAAAGCCCAGTTTGCCTTTCAGCAGGCGGTCGCCATAAACGATGGACGCATTATAGGAACCTTTGCGGGCCTGATCGCCATATCCAACGGCGGCGTTGATCCGCAGCATCCTTGACTGTGGCGCCGCTTTGGTGATGAAGTTGACAGATCCGCCAATGGCATCGCCTTCCATATCCGGGGTGATGGCTTTTGACAGCTGTACATATTCTATCAGTTCCGAAGGGAAGATGTCCATCTGAATACGGCGGTCGGTATAATCCAGGCTGGCCGTGGGCAGTCGGTTGCCGTTCAGCAGGGTGGCGCTCCACTGGATAGGAGTGCCACGTACGGACACATAACGTCCTTCACCCTGGTCACGCTCAATAGAAACACCCTGGATACGCTGCACTGCTTCTGCCGCATTGCGGTCCGGCAGTTTGCCGATAGCATCGGCAGCCAGTACCTCCATAATGCCTGGTGCGTTCTTTTTGATGCTGATGGCCCGTATCTGAGAACCGGCAGAAGCGCCTTTCACGACCACTTCTCCCAGCACATCGTTGGCAGGTTCCATCATAATGGCGCCCAGCTGGTTTAATCCCGGTTTGACATCTACCGTTATTGTTTTAACGGCAAACCCCACATAATTGATCTTCAGGGTCACTTTCCCTGTCTTCCGAAGGGTGATGTTAAAAACCCCGGAAAGATCAGTCTGTGCCCCAGCACCATCGATCACGATGGTAGCCGAAGGCAAGGGACCCTCTTTGGATAAAATACTCCCTCTGATCTGCTGTGCCGTACAGAAAACAGGCAGGAGTAAAATCAGTAATAAAAGCCGGCTGCTCATGGCGAAAAATATTTTTCCGCAAAGTTGAACGAGCGGCCGGAGGAAGTCGTCCTTGTAGATAAATCCGTACGGATTTATCTATCGGGGGAAACAAACACCATTACTATCAACTTAAAATCAACCAGTTATAAAACATTACGGAATTGTTAAGCCATTCACGTTGATTGTATTTCGCGCGGTGACCACTACCGTATTTTTACTTTTCATATAGGCGGAAGGGGTAGTACCGGTGACTTTTTTGAAGTACTGGTTGAACGATGACTTGGAATGAAAACCGGCTTCAAATGCCAGGGAGAGGATGTTGGGTGTGTCTTTCTCCTCGCGGCATTTGTCCAGCAGTTTTACCACTTCCCTGATCCTGTATTCATTGATGAACTGATAAAAAGACTGTCCGAGGTACTGGTTCAGCGCTTCCGAGAGATGGTGCCGCGATATCTCCATCGCCGCGGCCAGTTTGTCCAGCGTCAGCTCCGGATCTTTATAAAGGGCCTTTTCGTACATCCATTGTTTCAACTGTGCCGCAATGGCCGCCTGCTGGGAGGCAGACAGCACCGATTTCCGCGGAAGCGCCGAAGTATCGGCTGCCGCTTCTTCTTCAACGGGTCCCTCTTCAACAGCAGCAACAGCAGGCGTATTCTCCATCAGTGGCAAGGTGGTGCCGGTGTCCATCAAAAATAAAATCCTTACGCGCCCAATGGCCAGGCAAATACTTAACAGGGAGATATAGGTACCTATTCTTCCCCACAGGTGGCTATCGATGACGAACCGGGAAGCGGAGGAAAGGTAATTATTGACCGTCAACAGCAAACTAAAAAACGTCATGGCCAGAAACATGATCGCCATAAACCGGACCAGCTGTTTTTCTGACTGCCAGAAAGCCGGGATACGGCGGGCTTCCCACAGCGACAATATTGAATATAACGGGAAAGACACCAGTGCTATATATCCCACCGTCTGGTTGTAATAAATAATGGCGGGAGGAGTTTTACCGTTGTGCGCAATGATATAACCTGCAATCGAAAAATAGGCTATAGCGCCGGCGACCGCAGGCAGGAGATGCAGGTAGTTGCTCCGCCCGGCCTTTTGATATCTTCCGGAAAGATGGGTAGTATACATCCATAATACCGGCGCATACATCAATGTGATAAACGTGTAATACTGCTTGTGGATTTCCGCATGCGGGAACAGCGTATGCAACATAAAACCGGCGCCCAGGTGTACAAACACCAACATTAAAAACCAGCTCAATATATTATCAGAAGATCTTTTCTTATGGCTGATAATAAATATGCTGAATATGACCAATGCCTGAAAAGCGCCCAGTAAAATAATATACTTCATAACACCCCTGTTTAATGATTTCGGGTGTGAAGCTACATAACCACTATTAAGAAATTATTACCAACGACTCAGCGCTGTGCCGGTGCCGGTTGCCGGAACACCGGGTAATGGTCCAGCAGCAGGGCGCCCAGCGTTTCCCAGTCAGGCGCCTGTTCCCGGATACCAAGCATACCGGCAATCGCGGAAAAGATGTCCGCTTTGGTTTTGCCTTCATTCCTGAAGAAACGCACGGCAGTAGCGCCTTCCGACTTGGAGAGCTTTTTACCGGGTGTTTCCATCAGGAGGGTATGATGATAAAAGGTCGTGTTACAGAAGCGGTCCATACCCGCCAGCCTGGCCAGGTATAGCTGTGCCAGCGTGGAATCCCACAGGTCTTCCCCCCGGACGATAAGGTCTATGCCGAAGTAGTCGTCATCTATCACGGATGCCAGCTGATAGGCAGCATGGCCGTCTTTTTTTCTCACCACAAAATAGCGTTGTTCATCCGGCAGCGTGGCCGGCAGCAAGCCGTTGCCCGTATGCATATGCAGCGTTAGCGGCGCAGCGGTATTGACGCGCCAGCAAACATCAGGGCCGTCCCAGGGCAGTTGGCGGTGAAGGCAATGACCATCATAAATACCGCCGGCATGTTGTAACCTTGACCGGCTACAGTCGCAGGCAAAGAGCTTCCCTCCTGCTTTCAGCGCCGCCAGCGCCTGTTGGTACAGCGCTTCCCGGTGCAGCTGCGACCATTCCCGCTTCAGGTCGTCCGGTGAGCGGGGCCCTTCTTCCCACGGTATTTCCAGGAAATGTAAGGTATCGAAGATGTCCTGCACGTATTCCGGTCTTACCCGTTGCTGGTCCATATCGTCTATCCGCAGGAGTATAGCGGCGCCGCAGCGGCGTGCGAGGGTGGCCGTGAGCACAAAAGAGAACACGTTGCCCAGGTGCAGAAAGCCGCTGGGCGTAGGCGCGATACGGGTTTTACGGTGCGCCGGATAGTCATGGCTGTGCAGTATCTTTTCTATGAGGAAGCTGTTTTTCGCAAAAATACTGCTGCGGGCGTAAAAAAATTGTGCTGATTTGTTGGAAAATAAAAAAAGAATTCTTTACCTTCGCACTCCCTTAGGGGAAGAGGATTGGTAGTTCAGTCGGTTAGAATGCCGCCCTGTCACGGCGGAGGTCGCGGGTTCGAGTCCCGTCCAGTCCGCAAAACAAAAACGCCTGTGAGTCGATGACTCACAGGCGTTTTTGTTTTGGCGAGGGTGCCTCTTTCTTCCTTAAACCAATGCACTTAATCGCGTTTTTGATGAACTTCTTTTGTACCGTTGTTGATGATAAGCAATAAAAAAACTCATTCCCTGATTTGCTTACAAACTTCAGGGGTTTTCATACATGTGCGCAATTTAGCTTACTGACCTTTGGATCATGAAAATGAAACAAATAGCATTGGGCAGCCAGGGATTGGTTGTACCAGTAATTGGCCTGGGATGTATGGGAATGACGGGTTTTGAAGAGGGGCATATGTATGGTCCTGCAGATGAGCAGGAAGCTATCGCGACGATTCACCGTTCGTTGGAACTAGGAGGTAATTTTTTAGATACGGCCGACCTGTATGGGCCGTTGAAAAACGAGCAGCTCATTGCGAAGGCGATCAGCGGTAAACGCGATCAATATATTCTAGCGACTAAGTTTGGCTGGGAGATCGATGACAACAATAAGGTGACCTGGGCCATCAATGGTAAAAAGGAGTATGTAAAGAGATCTTTAGAGCGTTCGCTAAAGCACCTCAATACCGATTATATCGATCTGTATTACCTGCACCGCCTGGATAAAAATACGCCTATCGAGGAAACAGTTGAAGCCATGGCCGGACTGGTCAAAGATGGGAAAGTGGGTTATATCGGCCTCTCGGAAGTATCATCTGAAACAGTTAAGCGGGCGCATGCCGTACACCCGGTCACCGCAGTACAAAGCGAGTATTCTTTGTTTGAGCGGACGGTGGAAGAACGCGGTGTGTTAACAACGTTAAAGGAGCTGGGCATTGGGTTTGTAGCTTATTCACCTTTGGGCCGTGGTTTTTTGTCGGGACAAATCAAAAGCATTGATGACTTGCCGGAGAACGATTTTCGTAGAGCGATCCCACGTTTTCAGGGTGAAATGTTTAATAAAAATATTGAATTGGTTAAGGCCATTGAAGCAATGGCCGAAGCAAAGAATGTTACTTCTTCACAGCTGGCTTTAGCATGGATCATGAGCAAGGGGATCGTGCCGATTCCGGGAACGAAACGCAGAAAGTATCTCGGGCAAAACCTTGCTGCGGTCAATATTGAGTTGACGGAGGCAGATCTTTCACAACTGGAAAGCATCGTGCCTTTAGGAACAGATACCGGCGCACCTTACGATGAGTTCAGTATGGGCTTAATTGATTAAATTTGATTATGAACGCCATTAATTCCATATCGGAATTTCACCGGTTGCTGTCATTGCCCGAACCACGCCATCCGCTGGTAAGCGTGATCAATCTGGCGGAAAGTATTTTTTTGGAGGACGAAATATGGAAAGGTTTCGTTAACCGCTTTTATTGTGTGGCGCTCAAACGCGAAGCGAAAGGCAAGATCAGGTACGGACAGCTGCATTATGATTACGATAAAGGGGTATTGAGTTTTACCGCGCCCAACCAGGTACAACAACTGGACCTGCAAAATATGGAGTGCGGGTCCGGTTATCTCCTGCTCTTTCACCCCGACTTCCTGCTACAGCATACGCTGGCCAACAGTATTCATCACTACGGTTTTTTCGATTATGCGGTAAACGAAGCGCTTCATCTGTCGGCAGACGAAGAAGAGGACCTGATCGCGACCCTTCACAAAATTGACAAGGAGTACGAGCATATCGACAAGCACACCCAGGAGATCATTCTGACGCACATCGAGCTCCTGCTAAAGTACGCTAACCGTTTTTATGAGCGACAGTTTTTGACCCGTAAGAATCATAATTCAGCGCTGCTGACCAGGTTTGAACAGTTGGTCGATGATTACTTTAACAGTGACATACAGGGTTTGCTTACGGTACAATACATTGCAGCACAGATGAATCTCTCGCCAAACTATCTGAGCGACCTGCTTCGGATCCATACAGGGCAGAACACACAACAGCATATTCATGAAAAGCTGATCGCGAAAGCCAAAGAAAAACTCTCCACCACCAGCCTTTTGGTCAGCGAGATCGCCTATGCATTGGGTTTTGAGCATTCGCAGTCCTTTAGCACGCTTTTTAAAAAGAAAACGAATTTATCGCCGGTTGAATTCCGTCAGGCATTTAGAGGAGATTTATAATTTGGAACCGGTGTCTTTTTGCAGCAGCTACAGCTGCGTTGGGGCCAGGTATCCTTTACACCCACATTAACATGAAACAGCCGCTATTATTCTTCTCAACCGGGTACTTTATCTACATAGGCCGTGCTGTCGATACGGTTGTTCACCAGCACCATGCCTTACAGATCGCCATTAGTTTTGAGGATACAATAGAGATCATCACCTCCGGCGCTGTGATCAAACACAGAGCTGTTATCATCGATTCCGATCAACCACACGAGTGCAGAACGTACAACAATACTTTCCTGCTGATCAATATCGATCCGGAATGCAAAACAGGAGCTGGTCTTAAGAAGGCCTGCCTGTCCGGCCAGCCAATAGCAGCATTGCCGGAAACAATGGTGGAGGCATTATTGGAAGAAATAAAACCACTACTGGCAGATGATACCAATGCGGACAGCGTTTTTCATATTACGCTGCAATTCCTCCGGCAACTTTCTCATACAGGAGGCAAAGAGGATATGGACGACAGGATTGCCAGGGTGCTGGAAGTTCTCAAACAGCCCGGACAAGAGCCGTTAAAAATCAAAGATTTATCATCTATGGTCTATCTTTCTCCCAGCCGGCTCATCCACTTATTTACGACACAGGTCGGTATTCCTATCAGAAAATATATGCTGTGGGTCAGACTTTTAACGGCAGTACAGTACATCATTTCCGCCAGGGACCTGACGGATGCAGCCCTCGAAGCCGGTTTCTCCGACGCCCCGCACTTCAACCGGACCTTCAAACGAATGTTTGGGCTGGCCCCTTCCCTTTTACTCAAGAATAGCCAAATCATTCAAGCCTATGTAAAGTAGCAGCGGGACCTTTGCATAAGGTAAACCAAACTTTATTTTATGTACGCAATTAATCACGCTGCAACAGCTTTACTGCTAAAGAAAAAGGAACCCAAATTGCCTTTGTTTCCACTGTTGGTCTCCGTGCAACTGGTGGAGGTATTATGGGTGCTTTTCAACTACCTGGGCTGGGAACATTTTTCAATTTCCGGCGGCAGCGTTCATCTCGACTACCTGCCGTATTCCCATTCAATTTTTTCCGGAGTTGTTGCCGCGGCAGTTTCATTTTGTGTGATCAACTGGGGCTATAAAAACAGGAAGCTCGCCTTTGCCTTTGCCATTGGCGTTGTGTCCCATGTGATCATTGATATGGTCTTCCATGAAAAGGATATTCAGCTGTCGCCGTTCTCTGCCACGCCGGTACTGGGATTCGGCATTATCGATCACCCTGTCCTGAATTTCATCATTGAATTTGCCTACGGAATATTCTGCTGGTGGTATTTTAAAGGCAGCAGGGCATTACTTTGGGTGATCATTATGTTCAATGTCATTGACCTGCCGATCATGCTGGCACACGGCGATGCATTGACGCCTTTTATGCATTATCCGTTTCTGTTGCCAACGGTGATATTATTTCAGATACTTATTACCTGGTATTTTGTTTACCGTTATGCAAGTCTTAGAAGTGAAGCACGGCAGGCGATTAATAATTAAAAACATACGAGCCTTCAAATTCGGGGTTTGAAGGCTCATTTAGGTTTCTGCATATATCCCGAATCCGACAGGAACTTATCCAACTCAGTAAGTTGTTCATTATCCAAATGCAGCATATAGTCGATCGCTTTAGCCTTGTCTGGGGCATGTTCATAATAGGATTTGCAGATAGCGTATCCTACAAAATACCCGAGATCAACGCCGTTATACAACCAGTCCTTTAGTGCTGTTCCATGCATTTGTTGCCTGAACTTTTCCCATATTTCTTTTTCATGTTCTCTACCGTAACGCATATACGGGGTACTTAACGGATGCTGCAGCAACAATTCCGCCATAAAATCACACATGCCTTCTGCAATACAGGCTCCCAGCAGATTGGTGTGGGCCCTGCCCTCCATATCCCCTCCGTTGTGTTGGGTATGGGACAATTCATGCGCCACGATCTGCAAAATACCCGGGTTATCTTTAAAATAGTTTTGCAAAAACGGGTGAAGACCCGCTGAGTTAGTGGTACTGTCAGCTGCCCCGATCTCTGTTCCTATCAGCACTTCAGTTTCTGTAGTCGTTCCTCCGGTGCCGATAAACCCAATCATAAAATAAATGTCCGGTGTTTTAAATGATGGGTACAACTTTTTATAGGCTGCTATCAGTTTTTCAAAATCCGCTGTATACGCTTTTACCTTCAGGGTATTGGATCTGACAGATGTCCAGAAACCAGGATGGGTAAAAATACTCTGCCGAAATTTTGCTGGTGTCCAGTTTCTGATACGGGCCAGTTCTTTTAACCCTTTAGTTCCCTTTTCCAGGTACATTGTCTGTATGAGATGTACCTGCGTTGCGGAATCACTCACAGTATGCACACTGTCAAATGTTTTCCAGAACAGATCTATATCTGAATAGTAAATCTTCGTTTGTGCATGGAGGGTATTAACAACCAACACTGTCAGCAACAAAATGACATAACTTTTGATGGAGTGCATATACAAGTTATTTAGGGATAAATAAATGTAACTAAAAAGAAGCGAAAGAGCGAAAGATATGGCAGTAATCCCCTACTTTTAGTTGTACCCCTCAATCTGATGGGTCAGTACCCTACAACAACATACAGCCTCTATCCGCCAATACCGGATAGAGGCTGTACGAAAAAATACCATTGCTGACTAAGACATCGTAATCTCATTATCTTTCAACCGCTGATAGATCTGCTGTAACATACGGCTTTTAAATGCCTCTTCCTGGTGTACGTTCTGAATCCACACCTGTAGCTTCAACGCTATGCTGCTGTCATTGATGCTCTTCACCAGTAACTCAGGCGCCACCTTGCCGATAATGATATCCGAAGCAGACACCTCTTCCAGGATAATTTCCTTCGCCAGCGGCAATGCCGAGGACGGAGCGATGGTCAGCAACAGTTCTGTCCGTACATGATTATTGCTGAGTGTCCAGTTAATCAGTTTGGAAGATAACAGATCGCCGTTAGGCACCGTTACCTCCGCACCTTCCGTGGTCACCATCCTGCTGGACCTGATGCCGATATCTTTCATCCGGCCTTTTTGGCCTGCGACTTCCACATAGTCACCGATCTTCAGCGGGCGTTCAAAGATGAGGATCACGCCGGACACGAGGTTGTTCACAATATTCTGTAAACCCAAACCAATACCCACGCCCAGGGCGCCCAGTACCACGGTGATCTTGTCCATCGGCAAACCGGAGGCCGCAATGGCTATCAGGAAACCGGCCACCAGCACCAGCAGGCGTAACAGCAGCAACCGGGAACTTTTCTCTTTCACTTCCCCGATCTTATCGTCGTCTGTCTCCCCAAAGAAATAACCGATGTATTTCTGGAAAAGATTCGATATCAACAGGATCACAAAAAACAAGAGGATATTGCCCAGCGTAAAGGACGTATTGCCGATAATTCTCGGTGCGGTGATGAGGCTGCTGACCCCGGTGTATAATTCATTGTAGATATTCAGATTGGTGGCAAATACCATCAGCCATAATACCACGACCAGCGCCACCAGGATTTTGTGTAACCCTGCACGTATCTTTTCAAAATCGAAGCGTGCTGTAATACCGCCCGCAATGCGGCTGGACTGCATCTGAAGATAGAAGGCTTCTTCAACGATCTGTATAAACACAGTTAAGCCAATGATCTGTAACAACCCGGCGATCGCGGCGGTACTGTATACCTGCGCGATACTCAAACGGCCAAACAGGTTAAACAGCGCCGCCAGCACGTTCAACACCACGAAGATCATCGACACGATCCGGACCAGTCTACCGGCAGATAAATTTTTATAAATACGGAAATAAATAAACAAGCCGGTCACCACAGACAGCGCATTCAGCACCAGCATCCATATCCGGACACGCACGTCCGGCACAACCACTGCCGCCGTGGCGGTGGTGAAGAGGTATAACACGCAAATGCCGATCCAGTACACAAACATACGGCGTTCCCACCTGCGCCAGAACAGGACCGTCAGCAAAAACAGTAAAAAGGATTGCAGCAAATCCAGATAAGCCGCAGGGGCATGCAGATCAAAGAAAGAGGCGATGTTAAGAATAATCACCAGCGTTCCTGAAAAAGGAAGCGCCCGGAGATACTTTATGTAAGGTGGCAGCAGCAGCTCGGCCCTGCCAGCCTTTTTTATTCTTCTGAATTGTTTGTTCACCCGGAAGAAAAATACCACTCCTATCAAAAACATCCACAGCCAGTTTTCGGAATGAGCACGGGAATAGTAGTTCAGTATTTTTCCCAGTCCTTCAAAGGATTTGGAAGATTGCTGCGCCAGCGTGGCAGCCGAAGAATCAGTACGGACTTTGTCTTCCCACAGGTAATTATATTCCTTACCTAAAGATTTAATACTAAAGACCCTCAACTGCTCATTGACTTTATTCTCCAGTTCTATCGCTTTGAAATAACTGCCGGAAACACCTGCCTGCAACACGGCTATTTTATCCAGATGCAGCGTAGTGGCTTTCTTCGCTTCGTCCCATTTTCCTTTTAGTTCTTTCAGTTCGGGCAGGTAAAATTTCCGGAAAGTAGTGTCTGCCTTGATCTGCCTTACAAAAGAATCTTTAGTGAAGGCCATCATTTCTGCATTCATCCTCACCAGTTCCTTGTTGTATTCAAACAACCGGGATCGCCAGTCGTCCAGATGTTCCCGCATATCTCCCAGCAGCACGTGGAACATCTGCAGGTTACGGACATTCAGGACTTTATTGTACAGCTTCAGGTTATCTTCAATAATCTGCAGATTGGATTTCATTTCCGGCAGCTCTGCTTCCATACCGCGTGTATCAAATCCCCGGGCGGTGATATCATTGATACGGTTGAGGGTATTATGAAGCTCCTCCATGCGTATCAGCAGGCTGTCGGCGCTCAGTTTTGCAGGGCCCGGGGCAGCCGGGGCGGTAGTGTCTTTTCCGGCGGGTTGCGCGCCGGCGATGTTTCTCCCAAAAATAAAACAGCACAGGAAGACAAGTATTACCGGTATCCTCTTGGTGCATGTACCATGCAGTGATTTTGTCATGTGTCTATAGGAAATAATGCCCCATCCGGAAAGCATACGCCCGATGGGAAAGTTAAACAAGCATTAAAGAGGTGACGGGTTATGGGGACCAATAAAAAAGCATGACAAATATAATAATATTCTTTCAATTGTATGTTTTCTTTCACGACGGACGACAAAAAAAAGCCCCATCATCTTGCCGATGACGGGGCTTTTAAATATAACTGCTACAAAAACTCATTTCCCGGGGGAATGCAGTTTATAAAAATCGATTCCATCCGTTCCCCATACCCCCTGGCAATAGTATACCGTATTTTGTTTATCCTGTCCTATCAGGGCGGCACCGGAGAAATCCACCCATTTGGCCTTACCGGTAAGTTTGTCCTGCCCCGGCGCCGCAGCGTTGTTGCCATTCTCAACGCCGGCATAACAGAACACGGTCCGTTGCTCAAAGTCGAAATTATACAGAGAGGCTCCCTTCACTGCCAAAATAGACCCGTCCGATAAAACCATCATATTGTTAAAGGCGTACAGCATACCGGTCCAGTCCACAACGCTGAGGTCCATCATACCCCTGCCTTTGGTATCAGGCAAGGTATCATAGGAACGGAAACTGAACGCTGCGGCGGCAGCCTTTACTGAGGCGATAATATCTTCCTCTTGTGTGTCATATTTCACAATAAGCGTACGCCAATCATCCACATCTGCCATTCCGTATACATATCTCCCCAAAGGATCTACAAAACACAAGCTGCTGGCCACATGCGCGCCCGGCGCCATGATAGGCGGGGTATTATTGGCGGCATAACCGGCGTTCATCAGCGGCGTTACTTTCCCCGTCATATCCATCCGGGAGATCAGCAGCAGATTATCCGCCCATACTTCCTGGTTAATACTTCCGCTGCTAATGGCAGACTTCCAGGCTGAGTGATCATTGGCATTACTGGGCGGCACATAATAATTGGTGTAGAGAAGATTACCCTGCAGATCAGTATTCAGGTACATTGCTACGATCTTCATACGGTCAATACTTCCCTGGAATGGCGCAGCATCGCTGTTCACCGGCGCAACGCCCTTCACCACCAGCGTACGGTTAAGCGTGGTAATACGCTTGCTGGCCACATCCATTTTACATAACCGGAAAATATAATTATCCACCGTATCCACTGATGGCTCACTATCTTCCATAGAAAAAAACAACGTATTGCCGTCAAAGGAAATAGCGCTGCCAAATACCTGCTTCACAGTGAGCTCCATACCTTTATCATCTGTCACCTTATCGCCGGCGGCAAGGACTTTATTTACCTGCCCGCCGGTGAGCGCATTAATCTCCAGCTGATTATCAAACCAGATACTCCCGTTCCTGTCACAATGCACATCCCGTACAAAAGCATAGCCATGTTGTATAAGGACATTAGCATTCGCCGGCATCCAATGCAACAGCTTATCCGCTACCAGCGTGGTATCTGTTTTCCCGATACTGACTGCAAAGTCCCGGATAGACACCGGCGAACCATGAATGGTGATTCCGTTGGCAGTGACAGTGACCGGCCGTTCCGGCCCTACGCCCATTTCCTTCGTGATAACAAAACGTACCACATCCACCATTACCAGCGGGATACCATCGGTAATGGTGTAAAGCTTGTTGGGGTCGATTTCCTTGTGTTCGACCGGCTTTATCAGTACGCCACCTACCCGTATCTCACTTCCCGGCCTGTCAGTAAACAGCTTTCCAATCAACATCGCTGTATCACCTACTACCCATGTTGATGGGTACTGCCACCCATACTGCCCATACTGGCCGGAAAGCTGGTAGGTACTGGCCAGCCAGGGCTGTGTCTCCACCAGCGTTTTATGTTCGTCCACCTTACGGCAGGCATTCAGCATCAACAGCAGCGCTATGCAGCACAAGCTCCATGCAGCTGTATGAACGGTAAATATCTTTCTCATGTTGTCAATTTTTTAATAGTTCTTCAATGCCTGAATAGTGAAAGTGGTTTGCAACGATACCATTCTGCCGGTACGCGGGTCTTTATAGGAAGCCGGATGATTCTCCGGATAACCGCTCATTAACAGCGTGTAGGCGTGACCGGGCGATACCGCCAGCGACACCCTGGACAATACATTGCTGCTGTCGGACACTGAAAAGACCTTGATGGAAAAGGTGTCCTGCCGGACCACATTCATCGGGAGATAACCCGTATGGTCACCAAAATGTGTAGCCGCCGGGAGCTCCGCCGGAATTTTTTTATTGAAGGTCAGGAAATACTTACCATCTCCCGGGCTCAGGTTGATCAACCGCATGCCGATCTGCCCGTCAGCAGGCTTAAAGACATCTGTTGTCACCAGGCTGCGAAAATCACCACAGCTGTCTCCATAAAACACCAGTGCCGGGTTTTGGTCGTCTATTTTCACGCTGTCGGTCAGCAGAATAGTTCCTGCGCTGTCTACCAGCCTCAGTGTATGCGTTCCTGTTGGCACGGGCCAGAAGGTCGGCCAACCGTTGACGATAGCCGGATGGGAAACTGCATAACTGCCATCGAAATAAGGATGTTTGGAAACGTGGTCTGCATCCCACACATAGTTGCTGTCCCGGCTGTCGATCAATATAAAATTGGCCCTTCTCCTGGCAGGCGAAGTCAGTTCTCCCTGCAAAGCGGTGGACGCATTATAGAAAAATATATTCCCGTTGCCGGCACCCGGCAATGGCGTCACGTCCTTGTTACATGCAGACAGCACACCAAACACGATCAATAGATATAAAAATTTCTCCCGGATATAAGCGGTCATGATATTTCTTTTTTAAAATGAATAGGTAAACTGTAACAACCAGTACCGGCCAGGCTTATATCTCCTGTAGATATTATCGCCTTCCATCAGGATTTTACCATCTGGCTGTTCTACCGGCTTCTCAGCATCGTACCGCTGATTATAATTCAGGTCTTCCACAATACGATAACTTTGGTCCAACAGGTTCTGCACACTGAATTTTACCTGTAATGACTTCACGATACGCTGTGTAACAGACAGGTCCAGCAGGTGCATCGGTAACTGCAACAGGTGCGGACGAATATAGCTGTCGTCCCAGAGCGTGTCTGCCTTGGTACGCTGGCTCTTTGCATAGATACGCGGTCCGCTCACATTATACACCAGCGACGCCTTGGTGCCGCTGGAAGGGTTTTCATAGAACAAGCCGGCATTCACCACATAAGGGGATTGCCCCTGTAATGGTTCACCCTTTTTATGGATACTGTCCACCGCATATACGGAGTTAAAACCGTGCGTCACGGTACTGCTCTTTATCAGCGAACCATTCAGCACCACGGAAAAATGCCGGAACAGATTTCCTCCCATAAACGACAGGCTTTTCTTTATCTCCGCTTCTACACCGTACACCTCTGCGCTGACAGAATTGAGATAGCTGATATTGGTGAAATTAAAAAAGAGGCCATAGTCAGAGGCAGATGTCTCCCTCCGCATACGTTCAATGGGGTTCTGCAGATGTTTGTAAAAGAACCCTACGTTGAACACTTCGTTTTTATTCTTTTTAGGATATAGTTCTGCCCGAAGATCATAGTTATCAATGACAGCGGTTACTATCCTGGGGTTACCCATAATATTTTCGTTGTTCTGAAAATCGAAATCGTTATAGGGCGTCAGCTCGCGGAAATCCGGCCTGTTGACCGTACGGCCGTAACTACCCCGGAGTACCAGTGAAGAACCGGGGAGATAGGTAATGTTCACGGATGGCAGCAATACTGTTTTGGGACGGTCCACATAAACGGGCTGCAGACTGGTAGGTCCATTGAATCCTGACCTGGCGCCTGATAGCTGCTGACGGTCGTACTCCAGGCGAAGGCCGCCATTCAGCACAAGTTTATCGCCGGCTGCTTTCCAGTCGCCCATCACGTAACCGGCGTGATACTGCTCACTGGCCACATAAGCGTCCACCGGACTGGTAGCGTCATAGATGCCAAGGCCGGTATTATCGTCCTTAAAATAATAGGAGCTCCACACCTTCGGCAAGTCCTGCTGACTGAAGCGAAGCAGCTGCTGGTTGATATTACCATGGTCGTTGAACCAGCCTAAATCATCCTGACCAACAGGCAGAAACTGATCGTTGGTGAGGCCACCTCTGTTTACCCGGAAAAACCGGCGCCCTACCTGTCTTGTTTTAAACAGGTTGTAAGTACCTGCCTTCAGCGAGAACCGGGGCTTTACCTGGAAGGTATAGTCTATCGCGCCGCTGTAAATCTGTTCCAGGTTTTTGATATACAAACGGCTGATCATGCCCAGGTAGTTGGTGCGCACCGCCCTCCAGCTGGTATCATTGTCCAGCGAAAAATCATAGAGATGGACAATGCGCTGGTCCGGCAGGTTTTGCAGATCATAGGTGTAGCCGGTATTCCATTCCAGGGTGTGCTGTTTTTTTGCGCCCAGCACGTGTGACCCGCCTAAATGACCGGCATACAAGGCCCTTTGCTGAAAAGAAAGTACGATGTCTCTTGTGCGGTATTGGTTTATATTCAGTCCTACTCCCTTAGGTTCATTGGGCCGTTGGGTATTGACGCTGGTAAAACGGCGGCCGTCATTCACAAAAAAGTTCCGCAGAAACAACTGGTGCCGGTCATTCAATTTCAGGGTGAGGTTTTCGAGGATATTAATTTTACCGTTTTCCGATGACTGCTGACCGTTTCCGATTTTGTTATTATCCAGCAAACTACCGCCTGCATTGCCGTTTCCCTTGCCGGTATAAGGTTGGTCTGTATTTCCCTTCTGGAGATAGACATCATAGCCTGTTGTCTCTTTCGTATAGGTGATGGCGGTGAGGTCGTATAATTTGGCGCTGCCTACTTTCCAGCTGTTATAGTAATTGGCAAACAACTGCATATCGGGCAACGTATAGCGGATACCGTAGTCCAGCGTAGGCGACATGGCAGATAACCAGCCTGATTGTTTCACATCGGTTACCTGTCGGTTGCTTTCAAAGATACCGGGGGAAAAGGAAGGCAGTTTACGGCCTCCGTCATCAAATCCAAGGAAATCATATTTTCCGCCGTTGTGACTGATACTGTTTTTGAAGGTAGCGCCTTCGCGGTGTGCCACCTGGAGGCCCATATCAAAATGTTTCACGGGCATGGCATTCTTTGTAGAGATTTTCACCGCGGCGCCGGCATAGTCTGCCACAAGATCGGCCACCGGTGATTTATACACGAGGATCTTGTCTATCACGCTGCTGGGCAGCAGATCATATGCAAATGCTTTGCTGTACAGCTCCGTGGAAGGAGCGAGACTGTTATTCAGAAATGTCAGGTTATAACGTTCGTTCATGCCACGCACCACTATAAAGCGGTCGTCCACCACGGTGACGCCGGAAATTCTTTTTACAATTTCAGCAGCATTTCTGTCGGCAGTTTTTGTGATCAGTTCACTGGAGATGCCTGACACTACGCCCGTAGCGCGGCGTATTTCATCGATGAGCTGGGCTTCTGTGCTGTGGGTGACAGATTTTACCTTACGCGGACCGGCGTCTATCACTACCTCATTCAGCTTGTTGGAGATTTCCATTTTTACGTCCAGCACCACGTCTTTTCCCGCGGGGATGCTAACGTTGCCTAGAACAGCCGGGGAATAGCCGATGTAGCGTACCTCCAGGGTATATTTACCGGCAGGCAGGTGTTTCAGCTCGTAGAAACCTTTTTCATTGCTCAGGGTGCCGCTCTTACTGCCGCTGATCAACACGGTGGCGCCGGGCAGCGGTTGAGAGGTTTCAAAATCCACCACACGTCCCCGGACATTTCCTTCCCCTTTTGCGGCATTATTGTCTGTTACCGGTTTCGCAGGGGCTATGATGATATAGTTGCCTTCTTCCCTGAATGTAAGCGTGGTATTTTTTAACAGGGCCTGTAATATCTCTGACAGCGTTTTTTGGGTAAAGGAGACAACCGGTACGTTGTACCGTTGTACGTCTGCCGGAATAAAAGCGAAGTAACTTTTAGATTGTTCCTGTAGTTGCTGTAATGCCTTTCCCAGTGGTTGTTTGTTGAAACTGATGGTTACCTTGTTGTGTAACCGGTTTTGAGCAAGTGTGTTCGTCACCGACGCTGCCAGCAGCAGCATTATCCATGACAATACCGTGCCACTTAAACGCAGGCGTTTAAGAACATTTTTTTTCATAATTTCGATCTTGTTTTATAGTAAAGAGAGCAACAATGCAACAGGCTGCAACCCTGTTTCATGCCTTGTTCCGGGACGTCTGCTTCAACGGGCGTCCTTTTTATTTTTACATGTTTTTATTTAATAGATTAAGAAAGCTGTATCATTCAATTGTCTAGTGGCTAAGCCATTCAGCTGTCCCAATGCCCGCACCACTTCTTTTGCCGGCATATACCTGTTCAGCAGGATATTATATGTCTGGCGGCGTACCTTGTCCCGGGTAGTTTCCAGGCGCACGCCATACATGGCTTCCATGGCCGTTTTCAGATCAGCAAAACTGGCGTTGTCCAGCTGCAGCTGCGTTTCTTTCCAGGCGGCGGCCAGCCACACCGGTACCTGCTGCTCTGTAAAGCGGCCCGTTTGCTGGTTGATAGTTATCTGTTTGCCGGGAAGCAATACATCCAGCTGTTGTTGATGATGGTCCACGGCTACCTTCCCCGAAGCTACCATCACCAGGATTTCTTTTGCAGCGTTATGACGTACGCTAAAGGAGGTGCCCAGTACGCGGGTCTGCACCGCGCCGCTTAGCACTACAAAAGGATGCGCGGCATCCTGCCGGATATCAAAAAAGGCCTCACCATTTAATAAGGTGATGCTGCGTGACGACCTGCCAAACTGAATAGTGTCAAATGCCAGACGGGTATTGGCTTTCAGCCATACGATGCTTTTGTCCGGTAATACAAGGCGGCAATTTTTTTCCGCGGTCGCTACTACCAGCAGATGGTCCTGCGGTATGTTACGTCTTTGTTGTAACAGCCACCCGCCTGCACACAACAACAGCAACACCACGGCGGCAGCGGCCATCCAGCCTATGCGGTATCTTTTATTGCTTACCTTGGCCACCGGGGCAATTTGCAGATGTGCAGCAATCGCCTGCGCCATGTTGTCCGGCATCTGTTCGGTCACTTCTTCCCTCCATGCCTCCTGCAGGTAGTCGTCCAGCAAATGCGGCGAATCGTGCAGCAGCCGGGACACTTGCTCCGCTTCCTCCCGCGTACATTGATGATGAATAAAACGGTCCAGTAATGTTTTGTCTATGGCCATTACGACAAACTTTTATGTTGATGGTTGTTTATATCACGTATGCACAACACGAAGGGAGTAAGCGCCAGGCAGGAGTTAACCTTTTGGTAACATTGGAGGTGTCAGCGGGGAAACTGCGTTTTGAGGAATTTGAGGGAGAGGCCGATCTGTTTCTTGACGGTGGCCGTGGAAATGCCCAGCTGTCGGGCCACTTCCTTGTGTGAAAATCCGCCCTGCTTCACCATGGTGAAAATTTTCTTTCTGTGCGACGGCAACTGATTGATAGATAACTGTAACTGCGTCATCCGTTCTTTATAATCGAGCTGTTGCTCCGGCGGAACATTGCCCGGAATTTCCTGTGGCCATTCCGACAAAAGCTGTTGCCGGCTTGCTTTTTTACGGAGGTAATCTATCACACGGTTACGGGCATAGGTAAACAATAATGGCAGTATATCCTTCTCCGTGTCTATTTCATTTATTTTTTGCCAAAGGCTCACATAACAGTCCTGCACAATATCTTTTGTGTCTGATTCATCTTGTGTGAGCTTCTTTACAAACTGGTACATCCTGTCTTTGGTGGCCAGAAAGATCTGGTTGAATCTTTCAGCAGCGGGATCCTGTTGCGGGGACGGGCGCCATCTTCCGGTGTTGCCGGTGGCAGCGTCAGGACAGTTATTATCGTGAGGTTGATTAAGCGGCATGTTTACAAGTCCACCGCAAAAAAAAGAAACTAATGTTAGTAAATAGTTAAGGATAACTTATCCTGTAAAAAAAGCCGCTATATGAGCGGCTTTTTTACAGGATAAGTTAAACGATTACAACACCACCACTTTCCCGGCAGGAACAATTTTTAATTTCTTTCCGTAGGAAGTAGCATCCAATGTTTGTTGTAAAGTAGCAATTGGTTCTATATACATGGAGAAGGTAGAATGATGTACCGGCGCAATAACATCGGGATGCAGCGTTTCTATGATCTTCAGACAGTCCGGAGAATTTAATCCGCGGCGGCCGATACTGCCATCAGAGCCAACGGCGCCCATATCGGGAATAAACAGGTTGATCTTCCCGTAGCGGGTATACTGCTGCATGTCATCAAACCATACTGTATCTCCTGTCCAGTATACACGGTATACTTTGTGATTTACCGTATACTCGATGATGTAGCCATTGCCTTTTCCCAGTTCAGTTTTCAACGGATCGTCTTTTGCATGCATCGCTTCCACGGCGATGATACGCAGCGTTTCATCTCCTTTTTTAAACACGGTGGTATCGCCCCATTTAAGACCCGTAACATGAGCGAAGCCCCACTCCTTTATGGTGGCTGTGTTAGCGGCCGGAGCGACCACACTCAGCTGTTTGTTCAGCGCAGTCCTGGCTTCACGGTCGAAGTGATCAGCATGCGGGTGACTTACCAGCAGCACGTCAATCTTCGACGTGTCAAATACGGCGGGGGCAATTAAACGCCGGATATAGGCATTGGCAGCTCCGGTGGAAGGGTGTTTTTTGATCATAAAGGCCGAATCGCCTTTCGGGCTGAACATAGGGTCTGTCAGTATCTTGAAGTTTCCCAGCTGTAACACATAAGTAGGACCGCCTATCCATTGAAATGTTTTTTTGTGCTGCGCAGCTGCCTGTCCTGCTACCAGGACGCCAAGGATAAACAGGTAGATTCTAAAGGATTTCATTGTTTGATGCTTTTATTGTGCTGTTGATTTGATACGTCAAAGCTACAGCACAGCGGCATCAGAAAACATAGACAATCCTGACAAATGCATGGACAATTCGATGCAGGCAGGGATAAGGCCCTGTTATTTTAAATACAATTCTATGATTATCAATCTGCTAAAAGCCATTATTCTTTGGCATCATCATATCACCTGCATTCACCGTATAAGTAAGTTCAGGGTAAATGAAATCCAGGCTTCTGTTCTCCTCTCCTCTCAACTTATAAAATTCCGTTTCCTGTTCCTTATCCGCCAATGTCAACCGCTGCCCGCCGGAAAAGTAAGGCTGTCCTTCCTTAAACTGAATATAGGTTTTAGATGTCCGGAAAGTGATGCCCAGCCATTTGTTGCCGGCTGACAGCGGCTTCGCACCTGTAACCGCATCCAGCACAATTTTATGCTGAAACTGCCTATTGGTGTCCAGTGAAAATAATATCACCGAATGGTGTGTCAATGAAAGTTCAGATTCTTCGCCGTTCACTTTATGCTTGATTTTTAGTTTTCTGGTCTGATGTTCAGACAGCGCAGCAGGTTTTTCATAACAGGAAAAGAGCGCTATATAGGAGCCTTCCGCCAAATCCAGGCTTTGGTCTGAATGATAATTCATTTTCGTATAGTCAGTATCGTAGACTTCTATCAGGGCATTATTGAAGTCCGGTACCGGTATTTCTGTCATCGTGGCCTGTATACGTCCGGCAATCAGGCGATGAATGGGCAGAAAATGACAGGCGGGCATATTGTATTTCGTAGTGGTTCTTACTATCGGCACACCATTATCACACATGCCTACCAGATGATTACCCAGCCGGCCTTTCGCGACGGATTCAAAGTCAGTGGCGCTGCTCAATTCAGCGAATAAGTCAGCATCGGTATCAAGGGTTATTTTAGAAAAGTTTGTAGCTGTCATCTTACAATATTGGTTTTTCGTAATCGCCCGCGTTCATACTGAAATGAACCGCTCCATATGCCATCATCTTCTCTGACTGGTTTTCTTCGCGGTAGGCACTTCTCAGGTCTTCCTGCGTGGCTGCTGTCATTTTCTCCAGCGGAATGAAACTGCCCTTGTCTTTGATATAAGTCTGGTTATTCACATGCTGTGCTTCCAGGTTGGAACAACGCACCACGTAGCCCATTCTGGTAGGGATCATGTCAGCATTTAGTATAGATGGCCTGATTTCATGTGTGTACAGCCGGTTGGTAGACAGCGGTATCATAAACACGGAACCAGGATACAACGTCACGCTAAACTCTTTCTCCAGCGTATCATCGTTAACAGTGTTTTTTAATTTGAAGTGGAGTTTTGTAAAGCCGGTAACGTCTTTATAACATCTGTCAAACCTGTCGGTAGTAGAAGGTTTCAGGTGTTGGACATCAACATTGTCATAGAACGTGCAAAAGACTATCAGTCCTTCCGGAGGCATATCCTTTGTTTTATCGGAATGCGCTTTAATCCTGGATTTTATTTCCTTTTCTGTGTCTTCTGTTTTAGCCCTGTTTTCATATATCTGTGCCAATACATGGTTCAGGTCTGTTTTATATTTGAAGACATATTTAACAGCTTCATTCAACACATCGATGATGTAACGGTCTGTGGCCCTGAAGTTATCGGTGGGTCCGGTCAGGTTGCTGGAACATCTTAACAGATGGTAATGCAGTACCTCTTCGTTTTTTTCATTTTCCACTTTACTGACCTGACTGAGATATATACCCTTTCTAAAAGCTTTCGATGGTTTGTTTGATTCCGTTAATTCCTGGAATTCGTGTTCTGATTTTATCTTGTTGAAGAATTGATCATCGGTAAACAGCTTTCTAAAATATACCCCGGCGTGGCTGACAATAATGGGCACTTCGCCAAGTGTGACGATATGTATATGCTCTCCGTTATAATTTTCATAATTATATGAAAGCTCTTTTATGAGATATACAGAGCTACTAGTGTTATTGAGGCCTGCCATGTCACCACAGACATAGATCCTCTTATCACCGCTGTTAGCCGGCATTTCGGCAAAACCGGTTATTACCGTTCCGCAAAACCTGTTGATCAGGTCAAGGGTTTCCGCAGTGGCCGTTTTTTTACCGGGTAAAACAACCAGTATGTTCCGGTCTTTCGTGATTTGGTTTTCAGTCGACAAGGTATTCATGAGCATTTAATATCGCATTTATGCTATTAAAATTAGCATTTTACGGATAAACATTTAAACAATGTTTTGGTTTTTTCATTACAAGATATTATTACTATTCTGATACAAACACATTATTTATACTATTTTAAGAATAGTATAAAAGGGCGGACTTTTGCATTGTCAAATAAAAAAAACAGAAAATGGAATACAGAAAATTAGGACAGTCGCCGCTCGAATTGTCAGCTATCACTTATGGCGCATTTGCGATCGGAGGCAATATGTGGGGAGGGAATGAACGGAAAGACTCGATTGCGGCCATTCATGCCTCTATCGATCATGGCGTTACATCCCTTGATACCGCTCCATTTTATGGCTTCGGGCTCAGTGAGGAATTAATTGGCGATGCCCTGGTGGGTAAAAACCGCAACAAAATGCAGATACTGACCAAATTCGGGCTGGTATGGGACGGTAGCAACGAAGGCAAAGGTGAATATTTCTTCGATGCCACAGAAAACGGGAAAGCGATACCGGTATATAAATATGCAGCGAAACAAAACGTGATAAAGGAAGTCGAAGAAAGCCTCAAAAGGCTAAAGACAGACTACATCGACCTGTTACAACTACACTGGCCGGATGCTTCCACCCCCATCGATGAAACGATGGAAGCCATGCAGGTTTTAATCCGCCAGGGTAAAATCAGAGCCGGCGGGGTAAGCAATTACAGCCTGGAACAAGTGAAAGCTGCCGCCGGCACATTTAACCTCGCTTCCAACCAGGTGCCTTACAGTATGTTGAACAGAAGTATAGAGCAGGACTTACTACCCTATACAACAGCGCATAACATCGGCATCATCGCTTACAGTCCGCTGGAGAGAGGTTTGTTGTCAGGAAAATACTTCGCTGATGCAACATTAAAATCGGACGATCATCGTAACGATTATTTCGGACAGTTCAACCCGGAAAAGGTAAAAGCTCTGTTAGCAGCCCTTCAGCCGCTGGCAGAAAGCAAAAAGGCTTCACTGGCGCAACTGGTGCTCCGCTGGACTTCCCTGCAGCAAGGCATATCCGTGGTGCTGGCAGGCGCAAGGACCGCAGCCCAGGCCGAGAGCAACGCCAAAGCAATGGACATCACACTGACCGCCGATGAACTGCTGTTCATCCGGCAGGAGCTGGCGAAGCACTAACCAGTTTCCAAAAAGAAATAAAAGCACAAACAAATGAACACATCAATTTTTAATAAAATATCCATGTTGGCAGGCGCTGTTATGATAGCTACCCTGCCTGCCCTCGGACAAACGGCCGACACCAGCTGGTATCGCTCCGCCTACGGCCGGCATGACGAAATCGGCGCCGCCAATCTGCTGTCACCGGCAATAGTAATGCAGTCCATCAAACTAGTCAAAACAGGTAAAACGCTGCCACTGGCCGTGCCGGTAGACAAAAACCTGCCGGCGTTCCGGCACCGCAGCTTTCACCTGTACAACATCCAACCTGGCGAACAGGGCGGAAAAACCCTCGGCCCCAACAAATTCAGCTTCAACGACGAACTGGTGAACGCATGGACCGGTGTAGGCACACAGCTTAACGGCATCGGCCACATCGGCATTGACAACGTTTATTACAATGGTAATAAAGCCGTTGATTTTGTTACTGTGGAAGGCGTGAAGAAACTGGGCGTCGAGAAAGTACCGCCAATGGTTACACGCGGAGTGGTACTGGACATGACTACACACTACGGAAAACAAATTGTGCCCGGCGGTATGGAGTTTACCGTTGCGGATATACAGGCGGTACTGAAAAAAGAAGGCCTCACCCTGCGCAAAGGCGATGTAGTACTCTTTAACACCGGTTGGCTGGAGCTGATTGGAAAAGACAATAAACAGTTCCTGGAAGTGGAACCGGGCATCGGCATGGAAGCGGCCAAATGGCTCGCAGAACAAGGCATTGTGGCCTTTGGCGGAGACACCTGGGCATCGGAAGTATACCCCAATCCGGGCACCAAAGAAGAATTTCCTGTCAACCAGTTTATGCTGGCTAAAAAAGGGATCTACAACCTGGAATTGATCGACAGCCGTCCACTCGTACGCGAGAAGGTATGGGAATTTTTGTTCGTATTGGGACAGCCGCTGTACGTCGGTTCCACACAGGTAAATATTAACCCTGTGGCTATTTATTAAACACACTACCGGTACAATGTATTTGCATAGCCCACTCCGGGGAGTGGGCTATCTTTTTATACTGCTTGGGTTTGGCTTTTTTATTTGTAGTTTAAAACCTGTTCTTTCTGAATAAAACTGAGTAAACGTAGGGCATAAAAAAACGCCAGGGTCGTCCCGGGCGCCGCCTTTATTCACTGTAAACGCTATACGTTCAATACGTCGCCTGTCCGATATCAAGGCGGTCAAACTTACCTGCCGGCCCTTCGTGAAACTTAAAGAACACCTTAAATGTGCCCCAGCTGCCGGCTTTGAAATTGCCATATATGTCTTTGCCGCCGTTTTCCACCTTGTCAACAGAGAGGAATTTCTCATTTCCCAATGCCTTTGCAAAGAAGGATTTAAAATCGACAGTATTGCCATCGTCCGTCATGGCAGGATGATCGGTAAAAAAGGAATACCAGCTTTTATCGCCGGCCTGCAGCGCTTCGATCGCTTTTCGTACAGCCGGATGGGTGATTTCAGATATATCCATGGTTTGTTTTTTAGATGATGATTCTTCAGTCGTTTTCCTGGGATGGCTTTGTCCACTGGTGCGCATCGGCATACCCAGCGTTATTACGACTATGACCGGGATGATGTGATACATGGTTACACGTTTTTAAGCGGGTATTGCAGGTAGATGATCACCAGGTTGAGCAGCAGAAAGGGCAGTTCTATCAGTACTCCTTTCAGGTCTCTGTCCTGCAGGTGAAAACAGATAATCAGCAGGATGCCCAATGCCATGAGGAAGTTGCCCCATACAAACGTTCTCGGGAAAAGTGTCAATACTGCTGCCAGTATGGTTATGGCCCCGTTGATCATGACACCGGTCCGGCCCAGGCCCCATTTGCCAAACATCTCCAGCATTTCCGGCTTCCCGGAAAACATGGCATAGCCCTGTTTAAAGCCCATAAATACAGCGAAAAGAATCAATATGGCATTGACGATTTTTAAGATCATGACAAACAATATTAGTAGGGAAAACCAATGTTGACGGTAACAAAGCTCGACAATATAATTTACTGAATTATGGTGAACTTTTCGCTTTTTTAATGGCATGCCAAAAAAGGGACAGCCCGCTCAAATGAGCGGGCTGTCCCTTTTTATGCTAAACAATATCCTAAAACAGTTTACGCCATACATGGCTCATAAAACGAAGCTTCCAGAGGTTACGACGGATGTTCTTCACACTGCCGCGGCGCATTTCCCCGAAAATGGGCGTTTTGTATTGTTCTTCTCCCTGTGTGGCTATCTGTAAAGCGAGGCCAAATTCTTCGTTGAGCGTGGCTATCACCCAGCCCAGGAGCAGGTCGCGTTGGCTGTGGCTGGCGCTGGCATCGAAATTATTGAGGTACACCATTTCCCCCCAGCCGGCGGTCTCCTTGTGGGAAGCGGCCAGCAGCTTCTGCATGAAAGGGCTGCTGCTAATGCTTTTCAGCTGCTCCTGCGATATGCGGTTAGGCCCTTTTACGGTGATTTCACTAAGGAAAAAAGGCAGATTGTCCATATGCCGCAATACGGCATGCAGCTTATCTTCCCCATGATAGGCATGCATAATGCCCGGCTCAAATTCCGCTATTTTGATATCACGGGCCATCTTATCGTCCAGCGACTGGAAAATGCGCAGGTCCAGTCCCTGTGAATCGGTTTTGAACCAGTCAATGTACCCGATATTCAGCTCCTGTAATACCTCCGGGATGGTGCGGGTCATCAGTTTGGTTTCCCGTTCCACTTCGAACTTATCCGCAAAAGCATAAGGCTTCAGATCTTCCGTACGGGGCACCAGGAAGCTGGAGCAGTAAGGCGACTGTGTCAGATAGAACGGCTGCCCGTCGCTGGAGGTGTCTGCCACCACACAGTTAAAAACATACAGTTTCCGGTAATTGTCGTTCTCTTTGACAATGTACCCGTACTTCCGGTCGTCCGGATCAAAGGCAATGCAGACAGCATATTTCGCAATCTTCTTCCACCTGAAATGGATGGCGCCCGATGCTCCGATATCCACCAGTACAGGTGGCTGATTCGTTAATTCCGGTGTATTGAGGACTTTATCTATTAATGACATCTGTATGCTGCTGTTTTTTTAATTGTGGATAACCCGCTGAAATACCGGTAAATATAAGCACCATTCGCAATATATAAAAATAACAATGGGCATCGCTTACCGGCCACAGGCGGGCCTTAGTTACGGCCGTAATACCGGGATTTCTCCAGGAAAGCCGTCACGGCTGCCTGATCGCCATAATTCAGCGTGATAATGTCTTTTATCGCCTGCCCTTTCTTTTTGGCGTGCTGGTAGTACGACTTACAAATGGCATATCCCATGAAATAGCCCAGGTCTCCCATGGTTTTCGTGGTGGAACCGTTGTACAGCCAGTTGGAAAAATCTTCTCCCAGCATTTCTTTTTTGAATGCCGCTTTCAGCTCCTGCTCGTTCTTCCGTCCGTACTGAAGGTAAGAATTCATTAAAGGTTCTTTTAAGATCAGCTCCGTGATAAAATCACAGGCGCCTTCGTGTAATGCCTGTCCCAGCAATATTTTGGCCTCCGACCGTTGCTGGGTATGCACATATTCATGTACTACCACCGGGATGATATTGTCTGTGCTTTGCGCCTGGAAGAAGTTCGCCAGCCTTTTGTCCGGAAACTCGGACACGTCCGTGTATTTATTCCCGGTAGTTATTTCCGTTCCTATCAGGACCAGTGAATCCTGCACGGTGCCCGCCGCGCGTACAGCCGTGATCGTGAAAAAGAGCTTCGCCGGACGAAGATCTGGGTACAACACTTTAAACTCCCGTATATGCGCTTCGATAGCAGGGATCTTGGGTTTTATTTTCAATGTATTTTCCCGGACAGAAGCCCAGAATTTAGGATACTTGTTGACAGCCGTTACCAGCCTGGCCGCATCGAACTTCCTGAGTTGCATGAACAGCCTGAGCCCCTCCGTGCCTTTATCGATGTACAGCGACTGCATCAGCGCAATCTGCCGCGTGGTGTCACTGACCGTCTTTACACTGTCAAAAGCCGTCCAGAAGTTATCAACATCGGAGGTAAACACACGCGGAGCGTCCTGCGCCACCACCCGGACGGAACAGGAAAACATCAGCAGGAATGCGATACAGCAGACAGGAAAACCGGTTTTTCTTTTCATGTAAGGTTTGATTTGTTGGCTGAGGAATTACCAGGTAAAATAAAGAAAAACGGGCATCTCCCCAATTTACAGAAAACAGTATTTTGTGTTATGGAATACTGTAGTTATTTCATCCTATATAAAACGACCAAATTATCCGCCGCTAAAACCCTTGCCATGATGTTCCCGAAAAGGAGGCTGCTGCCTGTTTTTTTACTTTCTTTTATGTCGATGTTTTTCGCTTGCGGCTACAAGCATGCCGACCCTGTAATAGCAGGCCAACAGGCTTATTTCAATGCTATCGCGCGTAACGATGTACCTCTCGGTACGCCACAGGAAGGCGACTGGCGTGCCGCACACAACGAAAAAGCACAGACGTTTGACGCATATAAGGCCGCCCGCCCGGTAAAACCTACGGCTGCCCGGTCAGTGATTTATTTATTGCCCGTGGGTGAATTTACTCCGCTTCAGGAAAAGATACTGGAAGCTGCCAGGGAGTATACCGCTATCTTTTTCCAGCTGAAAACCGTGCTGCTGCCGGCCCATTCAGACAGCGCTTTTCCGGCCGGCACATTCCGGCAGCGGGAAGACGGCCATATCCAGTTACTGGCGCCTTATATACTGGATAGCCTGCTAAAAGGTAATATCCCGAACGACGGTATCACCCTGATGGCCATCAGCGCCCTGGACCTGTATCCGAAAAGCGACTGGAATTATGTGTTCGGTCTCGCCTCCTATACAGACAAGGTAGGCGTATCTTCCATTTACCGGCTACAGGACAAAACACTGGACACATCTAACTATATCACCTGCTTAAAGAGGCTCAATAAAGTCGCTTCACACGAAATCGGCCATATGTTTTCGCTGCGTCATTGCCTTCACGCCCAATGCGTCATGAACGGCTCCAATAACCTGCATGAAACCGACCAGGCACCCAATCGCCTCTGTTCAGCATGTCAGCAAAAACTGTATTGGAATCTCCGGTATGATCATCAAAAAAGGTTGGAGCAACTGGTCAATTACTGCCACCAACAACAATTACAGCCCGAACAGCGCTTACTGCAAAAAGACCTCGACGCCATCAGATAAAATATACATATTGCTCTTTTCCCCCGCATCTCCCTTTTCTCCGGTAACGTTCTCGGTGATTTATATGCCCGAAGGGTTGCAAAGTAACCTGTTTCGGGCGTAATTTGTTTAGAGAAACTATATCAACCAGCATTATACTATAGCATCAGGGAAGCAGAGAAGCAGAAGAAGCCTGTTCACCACGTCTTTCATATACTGACAGTGTCTTCCATGTATTGTGGAACAAAGCACGCCTGATCCGGCCGTATGCCCGGCCGGCAGCGCTTTCCGGCAAACACCGCAAATATTTATCTAACTAATATCCGGGGGAAATATTTATGAAAAAATGGCTACTTCCTTTATTGCCGGCGACACTGTTTATCACCATTGTCACTAACGGCCACGCCTATGCGCAAAATGCTGCTACCGCTACCTGGGCGCTTACTGCTACGCAACAGGTAGCAACTTCGGAAAATATCTCCGCTGCTGCGAAAACGCTCGGCGGCCTGAAGACCGACACGAGCGGACCTCTTCCCCAAATTGCCTTCCCGGGCGCTGAAGGCGCCGGCAGGTTCGCGCAGGGTGGCAGGGGCGGCACGGTATACTATGTCACCAATCTCAATAACTCCGGGCCCGGCAGCCTGCGCGATGCTGTCAGTCAGCCTAACCGCACTGTCATGTTCAAGGTCTCCGGTACCATCAACCTCTTAAGCGCGGTAGTGCTCACTCAGGACAACATCACCATCGCCGGGCAGACCGCCCCGGGAGACGGCATCTGCCTGGCCAACTACGGCATGGGCATACGGGCCAATAACATCATTGTACGGTACATCCGCAGCCGCCCCGGCGATATTATCCTCAATCCCAACGACACCGCAAAAGCGGTGGACGCCATGTACAACAACTTCGGGTCTCCCGTTACCAAGCCCTATTCCAATATCATCATAGACCACTGCTCCATGAGCTGGTCTACCGATGAAGCAGGTTCTTTTTATGCCATTTCTAATTTTACACTGCAATGGAGCCTGTTGAGTGAAAGTCTTTACAAGTCCAAACATGTTAAAGAAACACCGCACGGCTACGGTGGCATCTGGGGCGGACAACAATCTTCTTTTCACCACAACCTGCTGGCCAGCCACAGCAACCGTAATCCGCGTTTCTCCGGCAGCGCCAATACCGGCCAGCCCGAACTGGAGTACGTCGATTTCCGGAACAACGTTATCTACAACTGGGTAGGATCAAGCTATGGCGGCGCAGGCGGCCATCAGAATATGGTCAACAATTACTACAAACCCGGTCCGGCCACCACCGGCAGCCTGAACTGCGCCACCAGCAACCGCCGCCACCGTATCCTGCTCTATACCACTTTCAGCGTGTCACTGGCCGGAGATACCATTCCCGGCGGAAAATTCTATATCAAAGGCAATTATGTTCCCGGTTACCCCTGCGTGGAAGAAACCACCGATACTTCGTCCAATAACTGGACCTATGGCGTGCATCCTGACGGGCAGCCCGGAGCGGCGGCCGCACTGGCCAATGCCCGCGTCGATACGCCGTTCCCTTATGCGCCGGTGACCACACAATCAGCACAGGATGCCTTTGTCTCCGTCACCGCCACCGCAGGCGCTATCCTGCCTCGCAGGGATACCGTCGACAGGCGTATCATCAGAGAAACACGCACCGGTACCGCTACCTTCGGCGATACCAGCTATCATGCGCCAGGGGCGGGCAACCCGTCCGGTATCATCGACTGCCAGAACACCGTCGGCGGATGGCCCACGCTCACTTCTTCCACCTACCCCGATGATACAGACAACGACGGGCTGCCCAACTGGTGGGAGAAAATGAAAGGCGGCGACTCTATCAGCATAGCAGCCAATAGCGTTGACAGTGACGGGTTTACCATGCTGGAAAAATACCTCAACGCTATCCCTTCACCTGACCAACAGGTGACTTTCACACAAACAGCCGGCATCCGCGCCGGCGGAGATACCGTACGCATCAGCTTTGACACCGATTGGGCGAAAGACGTTTTTGCATTCGGTATCTTCCGCTCTACCGACAACACCAGCTTTACGAAGATCGCCACTATCAATTCCAACATCAACCAAACACACTACGCTACTGACTATCCAGCCGCTCCGGCCCAAACGTGCTACTATAAAATCGGCAGCTACCGCCCTAATGGTACCGGTGATACCGTATACAGCCAAACCATCACCCTCGACAACGCGCTGATGATGCGTCAACAGGCCAACAAAGCATTGAGGCACGCCCTATCATCTTCCGTGAACACCCAAAACAGCAATATCACGATATACCCCAACCCCGTGTCAGACAGGCTGACAGTGGGCCATCCGGCCGTAAAAGGCAGGGCAGGCATCACCCTCTACACGGTGGACGGGCAACGGGTAAAAACCTGCATCGCCGCCAACGGCGCCACAACTACCAACATCAACACCGGAGAACTCGGCAACGGCACCTACCTGCTGGTGATGGACAACGGAGGCGTCAGGACAGGAAAGGTGTTCCTAATTTTTAAATGATTGTCATGATGTATAAAAAGGAATTTATCAAACAACTAACCGGCATGTTTGTCTGTATGATGCTGTGGCTGGCACCCGCCGCCACAGCACAGTCACAGGGAAACACTATAACGGGAACGGTTACTTCGGCAGAAAACCGCCAACCACTGCCAGGCGTCACCGTTAGACTAAAAGGCACACAAACAGCCACTATCACCGATGAAAACGGTCGCTATACCCTCAAACTGCCGGCTGCCGCAGACAAACTGCTTTTCTCCTATACCGGCCATGTCGCCCGGGAAGAGAGTATCAGCCACCGCAGCGTTATCGACGTATCTATGGTGATGGAAACGAAGAACATCAGCGACGTCGTGGTGGTGGGTTATGCTACCGTCAGAAGAAAAGACCTTACCGGGGCCGTGTCTTCCGTTAATGCCAGACAACTGAAAGATATTCCTGTCAACTCAGCCGCAGAAGCGCTTACCGGCCGTCTCGCCGGCGTGCAGATCACCTCCTCAGAAGGCAAGCCCGGCTCCGATTTCACCATTAAAGTACGGGGCGGCGGGTCCGTCACACAAGACAACGCACCCCTTTATATCATCGATGGCGTGCAGGTGGAGGACGGATTTGCAGGCATCGCGCCACAGGACATCGAATCCGTAGACGTGCTCAAAGATGCTTCCGCCACCGCGATATACGGCGCCCGTGGCGCCAACGGCGTAGTGATCATCACCACCAAAAACGGAAAAGAAGGTAAAACCATCGTCAGTTACAACGGCACCGTCGGCATACGCCGCCTGCCAAAGGAGCTGAAAGTACTGTCACCCTATGAGTTTGTACAGTTCCAATACGAAAGAAGCCGCGGCCTTACCGCCGACAGCCTTTCCTTTGCCAATATCTACGGGGAAGACCTGGAGAAATACAAGTCCGTTCCCACCATCGACTGGCAGGACAACGTCTTCGGCCGAAAAGCCCTGATGCAGACACATAACGTAAGCATCGCCGGAGGCACCAAAAGCACCCGGTTCAATCTCTCTTACACCAACAACCAGGAAGAAGGCATTATGCTCGATGCAGGACTAAAACGCAACCTCATCAATTTTAAACTGGACCATAAAGCGAATGACAAACTACGTATAGGTCTTAACGTAAGATACAGCGATGAAACCATCAGCGGCGCCGGCTCTTCCAATGAAGGCGCCTCCGCCTACAACGGTCTGCGGCACGCTATCAAATACCGCCCTTTTAATCTCGATAATACCAACGCTGAAGAAGAAGACGATACAGATTACTATAACGATACCAACGCCGGCAACGGTCTCGGTATCATCAACCCGGTGCTGCTCAGCAACGCGCAATACCGGCGAAAATATACCCGCGTATTCAACATCGGCGGTTACCTTAACTACACCTTCAACAAAAATTTCTCTTTCCGCTCCACCATCGGATATGACCGCAACAGCCAGGAACTGAACGCCTTCGACGGCTCCGTCACGTCCAATTCCAGGCTCAACGGCGCCAACCTGCCGCTCATCAGCAATATACTCACCAATCGCAGCTCAATGAACAACTCCAACGTGGTCACCTATACGAACAGAGCAAAAAAAGGGCATCATGTGCAGGCGTTGCTCGGTGAGGAAACATATACCACCCGGTCCAATATGCTGGACAACGAACTGCGTTATTTCCCCGCCGGCATCACGCCGGAAAAGGCTTTTGCGCAGTTCAACCTCGGGCAGACAGTCCCGCTCTTTCCTAAAACAACGGTGCTCGAAAGCAGCCTGTTGTCTTTCTTTGGAAAAATCAATTACGATTACCAGGACAAATATCTGTTCAGCGCCAGTCTCCGCGCAGACGGCTCGTCTAAATTCGCACCGGACAAACGCTGGGGGTACTTCCCTGCCGCAGCGCTCTCCTGGCGGATATCACAGGAAGCCTTTATGCGTGAAGCGCATTTTATTTCCGATCTGAAACTACGCGTAAGCTACGGCCTCGCCGGCAACAACCGCATCGGCGATTATCTCTACCTGAACACCTATGCCGCCAACGCACAATATGCCCTGAACGAACAGATCACACCCGGTTATGCCTCCAATAGCCTGGCCAACAAAAACCTGAAATGGGAAACCACCGTATCACGGAACATCGGACTGGACGCGGCTTTCTTCAAAGACAGACTGCAATTCACCGCAGACCTGTATTACAACAAAGTAAAAGACCTGCTCATTCCTATCCGCATTCCCACCAGTTCGGGCTACCTGGAACAACTGCAGAACGTAGGCACCACTTCCAACAAAGGCATAGAACTGCAACTGGCTGCTACCATTATACAGAAAAATGATTTCAGCTGGACATCCACCTTCAACATTGCCTTTAACCGCAACAAGGTGGAATCGCTCTCCGGATACCTGACACAGTTCTATAAAAACTCCGGTTGGGGCATTTCCGGACAGCCCGCCGATTTCATCATCAGGACCGGCGAGCCTGTTGGTTCCATGTACGGTTTTGTGAATGATGGTTTTTATACCCTGAATGATTTTAACTACGACGCCAGTACGAAAATATACAGCCTGAAACCAGGCGTAACAGACGTATCTTCCGCAATCGGCATTGCACAGCCCGGATGGATGAAACTAAAAGACCTCAATGGCGACGGCATCATCGATGAAAACGATAAAACTATTATCGGCAATGCCAATCCCACCTGCAGCGGAGGCCTTAACCAGCAGTTTTCGTATAAAAATTTTGATCTGAGCGTGTTTTTGAATTTCGTGGTCGGCAACAGCATTCTGAATGCCAACAAAGTGGAATTTACCAACGCCTATTCCCGACATACCAACATGCTGGGCATCATGGAAGACCGCTGGCGCACCATAGACAACAATGGTAAAGTCATACAGCAGGTCATCACGGTTGGCGGCAGGCAGGTGGTTACCGGAGCATCGCCGGAAGAACTGGCGGCAGTGAACAGCAACGCTAAAATATGGATGCCCATCTCCGGCGCCGGCGCTTTCTATCCTACCTCCTGGGCATTGGAGGACGGTTCTTTCCTGCGAATCAACAATATCACCATCGGCTATACGTTTCCGGCGAAATGGCTGGGCAGGGCAAAGATCGGCAGTCTGCGGATTTACGCCACCGGCAACAATCTGGCCGTGCTCACCCGTTACACCGGATATGACCCGGAAGTGAACTCCCGCCGTTCCACGCCCATCACGCCGGGAGTAGATTATGCCGCCTATCCCCGCAGCCGCTCTTTCTTTTTTGGTTTAAATCTGACATTATGAAGATGATGAAGATAATTTACTACACGGGATGTATCGCGATGCTGATGACAGCTGTTGCCTGTAAGAAATTCCTTGACAAGGAACCATCCTCCGCTTTCGACGAGCGGTATATCTTCAGCGATGTGCCCAACGCCACCAGCGCCGTTATCGGCGCCTATGAGCCGCTTACCCACCAGCAGGCCTATGGCAGCCGGTTGAGCCTTATGTATCCCTATGATAACGATGAAATGATCGGCGTGACCAACACTTCTGCTCCGGACAACAGTTCCCGCGATCTGTCCCGCTACAACTTGCAAGCCACCAACGCACAGCTGCCCGGACCTTTTCAGCAGCTGTACCTGGGCATTGAACGCGCCAACACCTGCATCAAAAACATACCGGCCATGGACCTGTACAGCAAAGGCAGCGCCGCCGAACAGCAGCAGTTGCGCCGGCTGCATGGCGAAGCGCTCACCCTTCGCGCGCAGTACTACTTTGAGCTGATCAGAAACTGGGGAGATGTGCCCGCACAATTTGAGCCGTCCATCGATCAGCCGGATTTATTTTTGGCCAAAACCGATCGGGACACCATCTATGGGCGTATGCTCAGTGACCTCAAGATGGCCGCAGACCTTGTTCCGTGGCGCAACGAGCCAGGCGTGGCAGCAGATGAAAGGATCACCAAAGGCGCCGTAAAAGGCTTACGCGCGCGCATTGCATTGTTCAGAGGAGGCTACTCCCTTCGTCGCGCCTCCCGTAAAATGGAGCGTACCGCAGATTACATTGAATATTACAAAATTGCCCGCGATGAATGCGCTGATATCATGCAGCGCCGCGACAAACACACCCTGAACCCTGTTTTCCAGGCGGTATTCAAAGACGGACTGGATGCATATAAACTTGACCCTTACGGGGAAGTGATGTTTGAAATAGCCATGGCCGTTGGTTTAACCGGCAACCTGGGTTACTATGACGGTCCCCGTTTCTTTGTGGCCGGCAATGCCGGTCAGCTGGGCAACAGCTCCATCCGCGTGGTCCCAACGTATTTTTACTCCTTTGATTCCCTGGACACCCGCCGCGATGTGACCACAGCTCCCTATTACAACAACGCTGACAAAACCAAAACCGTACAGACAATGGTGAATATGGTCAGCGGGAAGTTCCGTGCCGACTGGATCACACCCGCGCCTGCTACCACTGCGCAACAGCTGGGCATCAACTGGCCGGTATTACGTTTTTCCGATGTACTGCTGATGTTCGCAGAAGCCGACAATGAGCTGAACAACGGCCCCACAGCCGCCGCCATAGCGGCCTACGAAGAAGTAAGAAAAAGAGGATTTAAAGGCAATGAAAATAAAATCGGACAGACACCTTCCACCAAAGAAACTTTCTTTAACGCGCTGGTAGCAGAACGTTCATTTGAATTCGGGGGAGAAGGCATCCGCAAATATGATCTTATCCGCTGGAACCTTCTCTATCAAAAAATACAGGAAACAAGGGCCAACTATACGAAGATGATGAACCGTGAACCACCTTACAACAACCTGCCACAGGCGATGTACTACAAAACCGGTTCATCTGCCGTGATATGGGGCAACTCCCTGTATCAGCCCACTCCGGCCACCCTTCCTGCCGGTTATGCCAAAGTCAGCTGGACCAGCTCCATCACCGCCAGCTGGATCACCAATGTGGCACAACTCTTTGTACCTAATCGCAGCGAGCTGTTACCCATACCACAAACATCGCTCGAAGCCAACCATAAGCTGACACAGGATTATGGGTACTAAAACATTTAGGGATTTATTAATCAATAAATCCCTAAATGCTTTAATTCTGTCAATGCAACTTCCGCCACTTTAGTAGCGCCCAATTCACTCATATGCGTATCATCTTTTTTACCATCAGGCAGCTTTGGGAAGATGCCTGGCTGTATGTGCAGAAATAACTTTTTAGAGGCTTCAGGGCCATAGCTTTCCAGCAATTCCGCTGATTTTTTATTGAGGTCTACCAGCGGCACTTTCATTTCGGCAGCCACCTCCCGTGCAACAGCGGGATAATCGCCGTGGGTATTTTCTATTTTACCGTTGCTGTCAAACTTCCGGCGTACAATGCAGGTAAACAGCACGGGACGGGCGTTTTTGGCTTTTACCTCGTTTACATAGTTGATCAGGTTCTGGCGGAAAGTAGTATGCGGATCGGTGTGCCTGGCGGTATCCGGTTTTTGGTCATTGGGACCGAACATGATGAAAACATAGTCGCCCTCTTGCACGCTGTCGATCACTTTCTGCCAGTACCCTTCTGTACGGAAGCTTTTGGAGCTTCTGCCGCTGCGGGCAGCATTATGCACTTCCACATAAGGCGGAAAAAGTGTGCGTGCCATCTGCATCCAGCCACGGATAGGGTACAGACTGTCGCCTCCAAAACCGGTGAGGTATTTTTGATCGTAATCGCACATGGTGGAATCACCGATGGAGAAGATGCGTACTTTCTTTTGCTGCGGCAGGAAGCTGCATAGCAACAACGTCATGGCCGCCAATATTATCCTGGCAATGGGTAGGCGACTGCTTTTGCGTTGAGCAGCATACACGTCTTTGGGGCCCAAACGGCCTGTCAGTTTCAGGAAATTTCTGCGGTTCGCTTGCATGGGTGGTTTGTTTTCACATTAAATATAATCACTGGCGAAGAGCAATGCCAGTCTGTGGCGGATAAAAGAGCGAGAACGTTCTCGCTCTTTTATCCGCCATGGGGCATTAATTTGATTATTTTGTAGGTTATGCAAGACCACTATTTTTCCCGCAGAAAATTCTTATACACCGGCGCCGTGGCATTGTCCGGCGCTATGTTGACCAGTACCTTGCCGGTACTGGGACAGACGGCCGCAGCGCCTTTAAAAATCGGTATGATCGGCACCGGCAACCGTGGCAGCGGCATCGCCAGACTATTGCAGAAAATACCCGGCATGGAACTGATTGCCTGCTGCGATGTGATACCTGCACATTTGCAACGTGGCCTGTCGCTGGCAGCCAAAGGCGCCAAAGCCTATAACGATTACCGGCAGCTGCTGGCAGATAAAAAAGTGGAAGCCGTGGTCATTGCCACACCGCTATCGATGCATTACCCTATGGCCAAAGATGCGCTGGACGCAGGCAAACATGTTTATCTCGAAAAAACCATGACCTATGATATTCCACAGGCCTTACAACTGGCCGCCCAGGTGCGGAAAAGCGGGTTGGTACTGCAGGTAGGCCATCAGTACCGGTACTACGATCTTTATCACCGGGTAAAAGAAGTGATCGGACAAAACTGGCTGGGCAAAGTCACTCATTTTGAATGCCAGTACCATCGTAATTCCGACTGGAGAAATCCTGTCACCGACCCGGCCATGGAGCGGCTGATCAACTGGCGCATGTACCGCGAATATTCCGGTGGGCTGATAGCGGAACTATGCGGCCATCAGATCGATATGGTCAATTATCTCCTGGATGCGCATCCGCTGCGGGTGGTAGGCATGGGTGGCATCGACTACTGGAAAGACGGCAGGGAAACATGGGACAATGTGCGGACCGTCTTTGAATATCCCGGTGGCGTGAAAGCCAGCGTATCTTCCATCCTCAGCAATGCCTACAAGGGCTATTCCATCAGGGTGCTTGGCAACCGCGGCACTATCGAAATACAGCGGGACAAAGCCTTTGTGTACAGCGAAGAAGGGAAAAAAGAGCTGGCGGTGGTAGATGGCGTTACAGGCGCTACCAAAACAGACCAGACAGGGGAAGGCGTACCGTTGAAATTCGGTATTCCCGGCCAGCCACAGCCGGAGCCTACCACTTCCGCGCTGCTGGCTTTCGCAGAAAGTATCCGCAGCAACATTCCGCCAGCCTCCGGTGTGGAGACCGGCAAGATAGCCGCAATCGCCGTACATATGGCCAACAAAGCCATAGAAACGGGTGTCAGCCAATCGTGGCTGCCGTCATATGATGCTTAGGAAAAAAAGTCGGATCTTTGCAGCAGATCTCACTGTGCCCCAAAGAAACCGATGCCTATGTTCAAGGTGCAAACATTCCGGCCTCATCAGCGGCTTGGCGATTACCTGCTTTCATGGCAGCTGATCACAGGAGATTTCCCCCCGAACGAAGTCAGGTACCTGACTGTTCTCCCTCATTTTATTCAGAGCATGTGGTTCAATACCGGCCCTGACAATACCTTGTATGATGTTATCAGGCAGAAATATCTTTCATCGGCCGTACTCACCGGTCCACGCAGCCGTGTCAGCGAGTGGCGCGTCAGTGGCAATATGCGGCTGCTGGCAGCACATTTCAGGCCGGGCAGCTGGCTTAAACTATTCAATAGCTCCGCACAGTTATTTTGCGACCGTTGCATCGACATGACGGCATTATTCGGGCATACTGTCACCGCGTTGCTGTCAAACATCAATGCCAGCGGCCATCCCCGGCAACAGGTACAACTACTGGAAGCCTGGCTGCTGGAGCAACTGACAGGTACACCTAAAAATAGCTGCAACCTGGAAAATGCCATGCAGCTCATCCTGGCCGCCAGCGGCAATATTACCATCCGGCAACTGGAAGCACAGGCATTCCTTACCAAACGCACACTGGAAAGGGCCTTTCTGGAGCAGACAGGATTACACCTGAAGTTGTTCTGCCGGCTGGTCCGCTTCAGAAAAACGATCGACTACATGACCAGGATGCGGTACCCGCAATGGAAGTTATTAGCCCATAAAGCAGGGTATTGCGATCAAACACATTTCATCAACGAGTTCCGTTATTTTACCCATCGTTTACCGCATCAGTTCTCTGATTTCCTGCCACAGCAGCCAACAGATTTTGTCACTTTTATCTGATAAGCGCCTGGTGTGTTTCCTTACATTTATAGTACCTCACTTCCGGGTATTTTAACCATATACTGGTTGAAGCCATACTATCACCTCAAAATTTAAAGCTATGAGTCATACACCAAACGGGGGTACCAACCGCCGCGACTTCCTCGGGAAAATGCTGGCAGGCGCCACGATGCTGAGCATTCCTTCTTTCGCCGGACTGGCGCAGGAAAGCAAACATATCAGCACCAGCACCACTGATACGTGGGCCAATAAAATCAAAGGCAAGCACAGGGTAGTGTTGGACGTGCCCCGGCCGCATGAAATTTTCCCGTTTGCCTGGGCAAAGGTTTTTCTGCTGACCAATCAGGCTACCGGCACACCGGAGAAAGACTGCTGCGCCGTTATGGTACTGCGGCATGAAGCTATTCCCTACGCCATGAAAGACGAGTTGTGGGAGAAATACAAATTCGGCCAGTTGTTTAAAATCGATGACCCCAAAACCAAAGCACCGGCCGTCCGTAATCCATTCTGGCAGCCTAAGCCAGGGGATTTTAATGTACCGGGCATCGGTAATGTGGACATCGGTATTAACCAGTTACAGGACAGCGGTGTATTGTTTGCCGTATGCAATATGGCGATAACAGTATACAGCGCTATCGTGGCCAAAGAAATGGCAATGGACCCTGTGGCCATCAAAAATGAATGGCTGGCAGGTGTGTTGCCGGGCATCGATGTAGTCCCTTCCGGCATGTGGGCCATCGGGCGTGCGCAGGAAAAAAACTGCGGTTACTGTTTTGCAGGATGACAACCAGACAATGGCAGCTTGCTTTTTTAATGGGATGGTTTACTGCGCTGTACAGTTGCCGCAGAGCAGGCACGATAGGCGAAAAATTGTGGCAGGCGCCGGACACTGCTACTATCCCACATACGTCAACAGGCGATATGATACGCTATGGACGGTCGCTGATAGCCCATACCGCGCAATATCTGGGGCCACAGGGCAGCGTTGCTAAAATGAGCAATGGCATGAACTGCCAGAACTGCCATCTGGATGCCGGCACCAAACCGTGGGGCAATAACTACGGCAGCACTGCCTCCACCTATCCCAAGTTCAGGGCGCGGAGCGGCACGGTGGAATCCATCGCCAAAAAAGTAAACGACTGCTTTGTGAGAAGCCTCAATGGCGCCGCCCTCGACAGTAACAGCCGGGAATTACAGGCTATCATCGCCTATATACAATGGCTGGGAAAAGACCAGCCCAAAGGATATAAAACACCAGGCAGCGGTATCCGTGATCTGCCTTATCTGCCGGTGGCCGCCGACACTGTCAAAGGCAAAGCCGTTTTCCGGCAGCAATGCCAGCGATGCCATGGCGCCAACGGTAGCGGGCAACGGCTGGCCGGTACATCGGAATACGAATACCCGCCGCTATGGGGCCCTGACAGCTATAATACCGGCGCCGGCCTATACCGGCTGTCCAGGTTTGCAGGATATGTAAAATACAATATGCCGCTCGGCACCGATCACCAACATCCCGTACTCAGCGATGAAGAAGCCTGGAACGTAGCGGCATTTGTGAACTCACAACCACGGCCGGTGAAAGCATTCCCCGCCGATTGGCCCGATATCCGCAGCAAACCGCCGGACCACCCTTTTGGCCCCTTCAGCGACAGCTTCCCTGCCACGCAGCACAAATACGGGCCCTTCGCTCCTATTGCACGGCAGCATAAAAAGTAATATCCGTTTCACCTAAAACGATCTGCTATGAAAAAGCTGTTTATAGCCCTCGCATTATTACTGGGCAGCATCACCTGCTTTGCACAGGCCGACTATAAAGTCATCTTCGATATTACCAGTAAAACACCGGAAGCACAACAAACCCTGCTCCGGCAAATGAACGGTATCCTGCAAGGCACTCCCGATGCGCAGTTGGAAGTGGCCATTTACGGCGATGCACTGGATATGGTGTTGAAAGACAAGTCCACCGTGGCTCCCGCCCTGGGCGAACTAATCAACAATCATAAAAATGTAAGCTTTAAAGTATGCGGTGCTACCATGAAAAGAAACAATAAAAACGCCAGTGAACTACTGCCCGGCGTACAGGTAGTACCCGATGCTATCTATGAAATCATTACCAAACAACGGGAAGGATGGGGATATATTAAAGTGGCACACTGATTTCGTATATACGTTTATGTTATAAAAAAGCGCCGGTATTCTGTACCGGCGCTTTTAGTTATTGTCATGGATGATCACCGCTTGACAAGGCGTACCAGCCAAATCAATATAATGGAGCCTATCAGTGCCACGATCAACGAGCCTATCAGGCCGTTGCCCATATGCAGCCCCAGTTTCCCGAAAAGCCAGCCACCCAGCCAGCCGCCGATGACTCCCACAATAATATCTACAATAATCCCAAACCCGTCACCACGCATAATTTTACCGGCCAGCCAGCCAGCGATGCCTCCGATAATAATAGTCCAGATCATAATGATGAGTTTTTAATGTACTCATCAATTTACGGTAAAATTTCCATGTTTATCTGTTATTTTTTGTTAATACATATTCTTAAATAGATATTTACAAATATTAAATAATTAATTTATAAAAGTTTATTCCTCGAAATGACTAATTTTCACAGCGTTCGCTAAAAAACTGGCAGCTTATGACAGGCCTGCAATATCCGAGAATGTATTTATATCGACGGCTGGTCCAGGCCAAACTGTTCATCGACCGGCATTATGCTGAGCCGATAGACCTCGACTGTATCGCCGACGAAGCTTATTTTTCCAAATTCCATTTCATCAAGCAGTTTAAAGCCATTTACCAGCAGACACCCCATCAATACCTCAAAACTGTCAGAATGGAAAATGCAAAGCTGCTGTTGCAGCAGGGCACTACCGTTGCTGATACCTGTTATGCCGTCGGCTTTGAAAGCATCAGCTCTTTCAGCAACCTGTTCAAACGTGCCAACGGCATGACACCTTCTGCTTATCTTCAACAGCAGCAGTCCCTCAAAGCACAGATAGCCGCTACTCCCCTGGCATACATACCCGGCTGTTTCGCCGAAAAATACGGATGGTCCCCAAAACAGCAATTTTGAACAAATGAAATACCGGGGCATCACCGTTCTTTGCATCAGACATAAAGACATCTCCGATGATCACACAAGTAACACACATGACGGTCTACGTGCTGGACCAAAACCGCGCACTGGATTTTTATACCAATAAACTGGGCTTCCGCGTGGTCACTGATGTGCCCATGAGCCAGGAAGCCCGCTGGCTCACCGTTTCCCCGCCGCAGCAACCGGGCCTCGAAATCGTGCTGTCTCCTGTTTCCACGGCCATGTTCAAACAGGAAACGGTGGATGTCATGACGGAACTGGTCCGCAAAGGCACTTTCGGCGTTGCCGTCCTCACCTGCGACGACATTTACGCCACCTACGAAGAAATGACGGCCAAAGGCGTGGAATTCACCAAAGCACCCAAAAAAGAATTCTACGGCACTGAAGCCATTTTCAAAGATGATTCCGGTAACTGGTTCTCCCTGGCTCAACTCACCTGAATATGAAAACAATCAACGACCCCGTTGTACGGCAGGAAATCATCAGGCGTATCAACGCCCTTCCACCCGATGCCAGACCCGAATGGGGCCACATGACCCTCTACCAGATGCTGAAACACTGCCGCCTCTGGGAAGAAATGGCACTCGGCCACAAAATATACAAGCGTAAACTGGTCAGCTTCCTGTTCGGTAAACTGATACTGAAACAAGTCCTCAAAGACGAAAAGCCCATGATGCGCGGTGCCTCCACCGTCGCCGCCATGAAAATCACAGAACCGGACGGTGATATCGCCGCCGAAAAAGCAACATGGATAGCACTGCTGGAATCGTATGCACATGCAACTGTTCAGTCGGTAAACCATCCTTTCTTCGGTAAAATGACCCGTGAGCAAATGGGGCAGCTGGCTTACAAACATATTGACCACCATTTGAGGCAGTTCAGGGGATAATTGCTCAGGCGGCATCAGTGGTCATCTGTGACGCCTGATGCCCCTCCATCCAGCTTACAAAATCTATTTCCTTCCTGGGCTTGAAAAAACCCAGGATACAGTTGGGGTTACGGATACATATCTGTATGTGGGTCTTTTCAAAAAGGCCGGCCCCCTCAAATACGGGTGCGCCTTCAGTGAAAACGCCACGCGTGGAGTCGAAAGCTCTGCAAAGAACCGATTGCTTTTCCATCATACCTGCTTTTACACCCTTCCATATTTCCCGGTGCATGAACTCAATCACCGCGCAGTCCAGATATCTTAAGACCCTGTCCCCCGACCCTTGCCACGGCAAATTCTTATTCTCCGGTAATGGCTTGCCCAATGCGCTATATTTTTCCGACATGTTTCTAAAGTAAACAGACAATAATCGAAGATGCTGCGCCTCCATAAAATCACAACAATACCCAAGGTTTAACACAGCACCGACTACAGCAGGCTCCCGGATAATACCGCGCTTTTGTTTATCCAGCGCCCACTCCAGCGCCCTGTAATAATTATTCTCCCAGAAATAAAATCCATTGCCCAGCCAATCAAACGGCTTCCGGCTCATTTTAAACTCATCGGGATTATGCAAAAGCATGTCTCTCACCTCGGCTTCACATCCATGGAAACCGATGACGAGGTTGGGTTTAACATCGTACATCGCGATAATTATTAGGGGTTAATTTTCAGGAAACCTGGCGAAAACAGGTTTAACATCATATATACTTATCGATGTTGGGGTCAACTTTTTTCTTTAGAAACAACTCGGCAAAAACACCTTCCAATTCTGTATATGGTTCCCTGAAGTTAGCGTCCCAGTCAAGGATACCTGCTTCCACAAATGAACGTAACGCCTCCTCGCGCGTTACCTTTTCCTTAAGTTGCGCCTCTGCCAGTTCCATTAATGCATTAAATTCGGCATCACTCATAGTATAATGGTTGTACAAACAAATATATTCTTTTACTTTTTTCTCTCCAAAATTTAATCAGCATGCCTTACTAAAAATATTAAAAATACACCAAGAAACATCACTGTTCAATCCAACAAAAATATAGCTCAAAACCGGCTACCAGACATCAATCCGGAAGAACTTACAGATCCTGTCAGCAAAATTCTGATTCATTACAAATCAACATGACAACAACAAAATAATGCAATTAAAAAAAATACACAGGCATTACAAAGGTCAATAACGGGTTTCTTACCTGGGAAAAGAGGTTATCATCATACATAACAGCTACTAAAACTGCAACCTGAAACTTCCGAACACGCCAAAATCACCGCTGCGGTTCTTCGTAGACTGCCCCGGATAAAAACGCCAAACGGCGTCTACGCGGAAGAAGCGGAAAATATTATCAAAGCCGGTACCTACTTCCGTATATACGTTACCGTTAAGGGAACGCATACCATAACGGCCATACTCCATCTGGTTATACACCCTGTTTCTGTTTGATAAATCACCGATCACTGACTTCACGTTCCAGAACTGGCGCACGCCCGTCCTGCGCATGAAGGGCAACAGGTTCAGCAGCTTTCCATTAAAATTGTGCTCTATATTCACGCCGGCATAACGATCACTGAAGAATTCATATTTGTTCATCAGGCTGAAAGCCTCTTTGTTATAGTAATAAGTTTCATTGCCCGGATGTACCTGCAGCAACATAAAAGGCAGCCGGTCCGCAAAGATCTGTCCGGCATATACCATATAATTGACACGTCCCCAGCCTGTCAGGTTGAACTGCTGTCGCACGCTCAGACTTAACTTTTGATATTGGTATTTGCTGTCCAGCACGCCTGAAGGCGCAAGCGAATAAGCTACTTCAGTGACCGGCAGGTTGCTGCGTACCCGCCTCGTTTTACGAAAAGTGCGTATTTCCTTCTCTCCGGGCGCATACCGGAACTTGAGCTGAAACTCAGTATTAACGGCCTTTTCATGCTCACCCGACAGAAAGAGCTTATGTGGTGGCAGCGGATCAAAGGTGGTGTAACAGGTACGGGACACCGTACCCTGCAAGGAGAACTCCTGCGGAAACTGTTTAATGGCAGACACACGCAGATCCCCCTCACGGATAAACTTCTGCGGAATGCCACGCCGCCTCACCAGCTGACCAAAGATATTGTCCAGCGACACTTCTTCACCGTTAAATCCCCGCTGGTTATTGTCCAGATCGTCTTTATAGGAAGCGAACACCTGCCACCCGTTGTCTCCGGGCCAGGTATAAGTCACGGCCATCTTGCCCTTGAGCGACTCGTCTTTCATACCATAGGCGAGATAACCATTCAACCGCCAGTTACGGCTGAATTGGGCCGTGGTCCCCAAATCAAACCGCACCCGCGGGCCCTCCACCCGGTTACGGCTCACCCACTTGTACCATGGCCCTATCTCCACTTTGCCCAGTTTGATATGTCCATCTACCAAAAAAGTAATAGTATTGCTCAACCGTCTGAAAGAAGGCATTGATTTTAGTGTATCCACTAACGTTATAGCATGTTTTTCATTGCGGGTCAACGTCTCCGGCCGGTGCTGCTCCATATAGGCCTTACCGGCAGCCAGCGCGCTGTCGGCCACTACTACTTCTTCGTTTCTGCGGTTGCTGTTGAGCTTCGCGGTGATAAAATCCTGGTTGGTGGCAACATGATTATACAAAGTGGTCTTACGGCCAATGAACGTGGTCCTGGATTTTCCCAGAGGCGCCAATTCCACTACAAAACGGTCTTTCGTCACCACCCATTCTTTTTCCCGTTGCTGCGTAAACTCCTGGATGATATCCAGCCGCTTTACGAAATTGATATTCACAGCACCAGCCACTGACAAACTGATTTTCTGTATGGCCCATGTGGAAGCCTGTATCCAGCAATCACCGGCAAACAGGTTCTCCCCTTCGCGCTTCGGGGTAAAAGCAAGATGATAGAACTGTTCACCATGTTGTGTAACGGTGTCCAGTCCCTTGTAGTGATAGTAGCGGTCACCCATGCTGCTGAGCGGACTGATAAACTCACGCCCAAATACAAGCATCGCATTTTGGTAAGTATTGATTTTTTGGTTGATGCCTCCCAGATATTCCATCACAGATTCATTTTTGATACCGCTGCTGTTTAACGCGCGGATCTCTTCGCGTATCCGGGACGGGCTGCTGGACACGTAATAATCCGATACCGATTCACTGAGAAAAACAGGTAAAAAGGGGGCTTGCTCGGAAGTGGAATCTATCCGCTGCGTAACAAACGCATACGGTTTCATCAAACGTGATTTTTCCCAGCGTTGTTTGTTGATATTGGAGACATCTATCTCCAGTTTATTATATAGTTCGGCATAATAACTATCGTAGTGCCCTGGCGCATTGGCTGCCTTATGGGCAACTATCTGCCGCCACCACACCAGTCCCTTGTCCATCCTGGCTTTCACCTCTACGCCCAGCTTCATGGTGGCTTCCATTTGCACCAGCAAGGACGGCACATCTGTAGCCGCCAGCGGGACCATCCTCTGGTCATATCCCACATAGCGCACCACCAGCGTATCTTCCCGGCGGGAACTCCTGGCCAGCTTAAAATAACCGGCACTGTCCGTCATCACGCCATAACCGGCGGCTTTCCAGTAAACAGTAGCGAATGGTAACGGCTCTTCTGTAAATTTGTTCACCACTTTTCCGCTCGTTATAGCAGAATGCTGTGCCCAAACCTGCATTACAGACAATAGCAAACATAACATCACCCATCCCTTCAAAGTACAGACTAAGGCTCGCAGCATCAAAATAACAGTTGTAGTATTAATAAGACGGTAAATTTCTTCTCTCCCCCCATTGCTCCAAAAGAATTATTGAAAAGGAAGTACCGGTCATTGAAAATCTACCTGTAACTGTTTAATTGATTTTTTCCACAATCACTTTATAAACACCTTTGGTACACAACAAAACAAATATGAAACCGCTTTTATTCTTAATCTTGATAATGGGTCTGGCACCCCGTCAGGCGGCCAGCCAAACCACCAACCCCTGCCTCTCCCCTCAACTATCCAGGGGAGATACTCTTTCCAATATTTATTCCCGCACCATTGCCGTGACCGGCGAAGGTTTTGCGCCCCAGGTATACCGTATCAGCGGCAGCAGCGCCTACCAGGTAACAGACGGTCATCCCACCCGGCCTGCATTTAATGAAACAGACCTGTACGACGGCCGCCCGGTAAACAGTTCCCCGACTGTCATCGGCCTGGACGGCAACAACATCTGGCAGGACAAGCCCTACACCAATACCAGCGCCAGCGGACTGATGTACAACTCACTGATCTGGGGACAGGCACCCGCACAACTGCATGAAGGCGACTCCTGGAAACACACCATCACTGTGCCCTGGGAACTGGGCGGCCCCGGTACACAAACCGTCACGGTAATGGCACTGGATAAAGAACATCAGACCGTCACGCTGAAAAGGGAAGGATATAGCGAAGGATTTTATGATAATGATACCAAACAAATGGACATCCATACCAATGACGGAACAAAACTGCGCGTGACAGTCAAACCAGGCACCTCCCACTGGACAGGCTACACCACCTTCCGCCAGGGTATCGTTATCAGCGACGCACTGCTGGTAACGCGGCCGGTATTGCTAACCTCCGGAGAACAACATTTCAACGGGCAACAACGACAGTATATCCTGCTCAATGCAATGCCATATCTGCCATTATAAATCTTCTGACACATCAACATGGGAAACATTCAGGCCGCCGGCGAAAGCTGGCGGCCTGACAATTACTTTTTACGGCGTCACCGTAATGCCTTTGGAACCGTAAATCATTCCATAGCCATCGTCAGTGGTTCCTGCCAGCAAAAGCGTAAAAGTTCCTGTGCTGCCAAAATCAGCCCCGGTCAATGAAATAAACGCTTTACCATCTACGATCAAATCGACATTATACCGCGCCACAACATTACCATTGTGCGTGATCACCCATTTGGCATCTGAAGCCAGCGGCTGACCAAACAGGTTAACGGTATAGTCGTACACACCTGAAGACAGGCTGATGGTATTGGGGCCGGTCATGTTGATAAAAGCTTTTCCGGCAGATACCGGCAATGGCGACAGTTTGTAATTGTTGGCCAGGGACGTTGCGGCGCTGAGGGACAATACAATAGCGGCGCAGGCAATGAGGGATGTTTTCATGGAGCTGTTATTTTGGATTAACGAAAATTGGTTGTATCCAAATATAACTTAAATAGTGGCATCAGGAAAGCATAAAAAAAGGCTGGATAAGCATATCCAGCCTTTCCAAATTATGCTACCACCCCAGCCGGTTGCTGATAGCGGGCATAGTCCGTATAGCCTTTGGCGGTACCTCCGAAGAAAGTGGACGGGTCCGGCGTATTCAGCGGCAGGTCATGTTGCAAACGGTACGGCAGGTCAGGGTTGGCAATAAAGGGACGGCCAAACCCGATCAGGTCCGCCCAGCCCTGCTGTAACGCTTCTTCTGCCCTTGATTTGTTGTATTTACCAGAATAGATCAGGGTGCCTTTAAATGCCTGGCGGTAAGCATTTTTGAATGCAGGAGACATTACCGGAGCGTCTTCCCAGTCGGCTTCCGCAATGTGGATATACGCGATCCCGATTTCATTCAGCAGTCTGGCTGCGGCGATATATGTTTCTTCCGGGTGATCGTCTTTTGCGCCCATGAGCGTTGTCAGCGGCGCCTGGCGTACGCCCACCCTGTCTTTCCCGATGGCGGCGACAACAGCTGTAGTCACTTCTTTCAGGAAACGCAGGCGGTTTTCAAGACTACCGCCATATATGTCTGTACGTTGGTTGGTCTGTGAGTCAATAAACTGCTCTATCAGGTAACCATTGGCGCCGTGCAACTCTACGCCATCAAACCCCGCAGCGATGGCATTTTTTGCGGCCTCGGCGTAGTCGTTAATGATAGCCTCAATTTCCGGGATGGTCAGTTCCCGGGGCATAGAGTGCTGCTCCTTGCGGATACCGCCACCAGTGGGGCCTCCGCCTGTTGCGTCTATCACCACGCTTACCCCTTCCGCCAGGATGGCTGACGGTGCCACCGGCGCTGCGCCGCCGGGCTGTAAGGACACATGTGATACACGGCCCACATGCCACAACTGGGCAAATATCTTACCCCCTTCCTCGTGTACTGCCGTGGTTACTTTCCGCCACCCTGCTACCTGTGCAGCGCTATAAATGCCCGGTGTCCAGGCATATCCCTGTCCCTGCCGGCTGATTTGTGTGCCTTCTGTGATGATCAGTCCCGCAGTGGCACGCTGACGGTAATATTCGGCCATATCATCGGTGGCCACATCGCCCGCGCCGGCCCTGGAGCGGGTCATGGGCGGCATCACGATCCTGTTGTTCAGTACAATATTTCCTACGGTATGTTTATTAAAAAGCATTGTCTTCAGTTTTAAGTTTTTCATTCGACAACACAAATTTCCCTCGAAATAAATCATTATACAAATAAGTTAAGTTGTACTTTTGTATCAGAAAAATGATAGGTTATGAATCTGAACATGGAATGGTTGCGTACCTTCAAAACCATTTATGAAAAGGGTACCCTTACTGCGGCAGCGCAGGCGTTATATATCTCCCAGCCGGGCGTGAGCCTACATCTCAACTCACTGGAGGTGGCCACCGGTTATAAACTGTTTGACCGTTCCGCGAAGAAAATGGTGCCTACGGAAAGGGCCAAAGTGCTCTATAATTTCATCCAGGAACCGATGAGCAGACTGGAAATGGCGGAGCAGGTATTTCACCGCAGCAGCCGCGAAGGCCGCTCCACCATCAGCATAGGCATGTGCTTTGAAACATTCCAGTTTACACTGGAAAGGTATATCTCCACCCTGCCCTTCAACGTGATAGTGAAATTCGGCCTGTACCAGGAAATGATACACGACCTCGACAAAGGGGTGCTGGACCTCATTGTGACGCCGGAAAAAGGGGAACAGACCAATCTGGAATTCAAACCTTTCTCCCGCGAGAAAATCCTCCTGGTATGTGGCGAGCGTACGAATATCAAACCACTTAAAACACTGCTGAAAGAGATCGATGTAAAAGACGAGAAAGTAAAAGCGGCAAAAATCGGAGCGCTGGAAAACTGGCTGAAACAACAGGTATGGTACAGTACCGCGGCGGACATGGACCATCTGAAACGGTTCTGGAAAATGAACCTCCGGCAGAACATCGACTTCAAGCCTAATTATATCGTGCCCAATATCAGCTCTATTGTGCGTTGCCTGAGCGGCAATGAAGGTTTTGCCATTATACCCGATTTCCTTTGCAGGGACGAGATCAAATCCGGACAAGTGAAAGCCGTATGGGCAGGGGACGTCAAAGTGGAGAACACGCTGTATTTCGGGTCGCGCAAAAAAACTATCTACAGCAAGGAAATCAAAATGGTGGAAGATATCTTTCGCAAAGAAATGGGCGCGCTGTAAAAAAGCCAGCCGCTAATTGTTTCCAATTAACGGCTGACGTGACAGTTATAGTGAAGCAAAAATTACTTTTGTTTAGCCCACCACAGCGGCGTGGTCACCTCTTCTGTACCACCCAGTGCCTGTACGGCCTGATCATATCCCTTGCCATTGGCATTTCTCATGACAGAAGGATACTTGATACGCTGCGGATAAAACTTAACGTTGCTGGTCATATAGTTACCATTGTTCAATCCCGGCAGGCCAGGTATTGGTTGCTCAACGTTCGGTGTTTCAAAGAAGGGCAGACCGAGCCTGCGCTGATCGCTCCATGCTTCCAGTGGCAGCCATGGCATATTAGCGATGTATTTCTGTGTAATAACCTTGGTTAACAGGTCATTCTTCACACTACCGTTTTTATACAGGTTGTTAACCGGATACTTAATGGCAACAGTGCCGGGAGCATTGGTATAACCGTTTTTGAAGTTCATGGTGTGCGTAGCCGGAGGTTCAGCAGTATGGTCCCAGCTAACGGAAGTCCCCACATTATTGAAATCCGTAGAAGCCAGGTAAGCGCCCACAAACTGGGAAACGCCCCAGTATTCAAAGTTCTGCGTGATACCTTTTTCGTAAGCCGCTTTGCCGGACATCGGTACGTTCCATCCTCTCACCGCCGCTTCAGCGATCAGGAAATGTGTTTCCCACGGAGCAAAGAAGATACGTTTGCTGGTGCTGGTACGGAACTGCTGCGTCATACGCGGAGCGCCACCAGGCCAGTAATACCAGCGGTTAAGTGTGCCTTTCGCGCCCCAGTCGCCATCTGTCTGCCCATTCCAGGCCATTTTACCGTCCAGCAGTACCGCGGTGTCTTTATCATTTTTCATCAGGGCACGCGCTGTTCTCTTCCATGCATTTTCATTATAGGAAGGATAACGGGAGAAATTCGGATTGGAGAAATCACCTGCAGGGATAAACGCTTTGTAAGCGCGCGGATCGATGGTTTGCGGCAAACCATCAAACCAGAAGCCCGCCAGCGGATCACTGGAAGTGGTCGGGAAGTGGTCTGTCAGCTGTAAGCCCGCCCAGTCGGCAGCCCTGATATATGGCTGATAAACCGGATCAGTGAGCTGGTCAGCGGTTTTCACGCCACCAAGGCCGTTATAGATATTCTCCAGGGTGGTAGTCATCAGCTGTTCGTCCCACTCACGGCTCATTACACCGGTAAGCGCATCCCATCCTGGTTTTTCCTGTACCTGGAAAGTCTGGCTCATGTCGGTGATCAGATTACCGGCAGCCGCATCTTCAAATTCTGCTTTGGCTTTAGCAGCGTCTACTTCAGACAAACGCATGGCCAGGCGCAGGCGCAGGGAGTTGGCATAACGCTGCCATTTTTTGAAATCATAACCGTAAGCGGGGTCCAGCTTCGCAAGGGCATCGCCAGGTGTCTGAGTGGTGTTCAGCTTGGTGCTGGCGTCTTTCAGCTCAGACAGGATAAAGTAATACACGTCTTTTACGCTGGCAAAATCCGGATTGGTACCATTGGAGTAGCCCTGTATAGCAATAGGACCGTAGTTGTCGGACATCTCGCTCAACAAATATGCGCGCCAGATACGCGACACCTGCAACAGGTTCGCCGTATATTCGTTGATGTTACCTGTCTTTATCTTTTTTTCACCCAACTCAACGGCAGCATTAATACTGGTCAGCCAGCCGGATATCTGTGTATAATAAGCGCCGGACCAGCCATCGTTGTTATTGCCGGAAGTAATACCGTCATCCAGTTGCTGGTGAGCGGCAGCTTTCCAGATCAGCACGAATGAACGTTCAGCCACGTCCGGGTCCATCTGGGCGGCGATAATAGAACTATTGATGAGAAACTCCTCCTGGACCTGGCTTTCGCTGGCCTGTTTGGGATTCTGATTGATATCATCAAATTTGCTACAGGCAGACAGTAACATGGAAAACGCTGCCAATGCCACGCCTGATTTTATGAATATTTTCTTCATGTCAATTTGCAATTAATGGTTAGAAACTAAGGCTAAGGTTCACCAGGAATGTGCGGGTGGTTGGAGGCGCACCGTTTTCAAAACCGGTAGCATTGGAACCAATCGCGAATACAGATTCCGGATCGAGGCCACGTGCATGGCTGGAAATCATCCATACGTTATTGCAGGACAGGCCTACTTTCACTGCCTGTACCGGCATGCGGCCCAATACGCTCTTAGGCAGGTTGTAATTCAGCTGTACGTTTCTGAGGCGGATGCTGGTAGCGTCGTAGGTATTTATTTCAGGAGCGCCCAGGTTACCGTTGTTAAGCGCATTCCAGTATTGTTGCTGTGTAACAGATTGGGTATTGGGAACATATTTTCCACCACCCTGATCGATAACACCAGGTACTACAATATCGTTTCTCTGACCACCAGGCGCGGTAATAGCGGCTGTACCGGCTTTCTGCATCATCAGCTGTGTCACCGAGTATATTTCACCACCAATACGGGCGTCTACCAGGAAGCCCAGGGAGAAATTCTTGTAGGAGAATGAGTTGGTAATGCCCACGAGTGCTTTAGCCGCCTGATTGCCGAGGTATTTATTACCGTCTTCAATTTTTGGCAGGCCGTTGGATTCCAGTATCAATTGTCCATAGTACTGGCTGCTTTGATCAGTTACACGTCTTAACACTTTGCTGGCATAGATATCGCCATACAGTGAACCGGTTTTCGCAACAATAGACACCGCATCAAAACCACCCAGCGGATAAATGCTTACGCCTTCCGCTTCACCGATATCAATAATTTTGTTGCGGTTCATGGAGAGGTTACCGGAGATATTCCACATCAATCCTTTAGGATTGGTCAGGATTCTGGCGTCTGCCATGATTTCAAAACCACTGTTCTGAATGTTACCGGCATTGATTTTACGTTTTCCATAACCACTGGCAGGGTCCATCGGTAAATCGATCAGCTGATTGGTGGCATTGGATTTATAGTAGGTAAAATCAAGTCCGAAGCGGCTGTCCACAAAACGGAATTCCGCACCAAACTCATGAGATTTGATCAGCTCACTTTTTACGCCCTTATTAAAATAAATCTTATCACGGCTGGCAGTGATGTTACCGTTAGGGTCCTGACCAATCACATAGTTGTTGTACAGTTGGTAAGGAGACAAGCTGTTACCTACGGCTGCGTAGGAAGCTCTCAGTTTACCATAGCTCAACCAGGACGGCAGGGATTTGATATGTTCTGTAAGCAGGTAAGACAAGCTCACGGAAGGATAGAAGAAAGAGCGGTTTTCAGGGCTCAGTGTAGATGACCAGTCGTTACGTGCAGTCACGTCCAGGAAGAGGTAACTGTCCCAGTTCAGGCCTGCCGTTCCATACACGGAGTTGATCCGTTGCTCTGTTGCTGCATCAGTGGTAGCAATAGCTCCTTTGGAGTTTTTGATGGCAAACAGGTTAGGCACTACCAGTGCGCCGGTGCTATAACCTACGTTAGAGGTTTTCTGTTTCATCAGGTTTCCACCCACGCTGATATTGCCACTCAGTTTACTGATGAGGTTTTCCTTTTTGGCAGTGATCAGGGTGCTGTAGTTCAGCTCTGTAAAACTCAGTCTGCCTGTGCCATAACCACCATCAACGGCGGCAGGGCTGCCGACGTAAGTTTTGCTTTCTGTAGTGGTGTTATACATATCAGCACCGGCTTTCACTTCAGCGTCTAACCAGCTGGTGAACTGGTATTTCATGGACCCGTTCATGATAAAACGGTTACGGATATCCTGGTTTTGCAGGTATTTGGTGGCCCAGTAAGGGTTCACATCGTTACCAACACTGTACCAGGTCATTTTACCGAATTCATTCACCGGATTTTTAAACTGGGTGACGTCCATGGAAACAGGCATGCTGTACAGCAACGTAGCATAGTTACGGGAGTTGGTACCGGTTGCCGGTCTGTTTACCGCGTTAGTATTGGAATACTGCACTTTGAAATCTGTAGACAGGCGGTCTTTTGCACCGTACTTGCTGGAGATTCTGCTGGTGATATTTACGCGGGACAGTTTAGTGCCCGGGATCATGCTTTTATCGTTCAGGTAGTTCAGGGACGTATATACAGACGTCTTATCAAACTGCTGCTGGAAAGAGATATTCTGGTTGTGGTTCAGGCCAATGTTATAGAAGTTCTTAACGTTATCAAAATAACGCAGGTTCTCTTTTTTACCAGCCCAGTTGGTCACTTCCTGGCCTTCAATTTTCGGTCCCCAGCTGGTACCGGCAGTTTCATTAAAGACACCGTTAGTACCTTGTCCGAAAGACTTCTGCATTTCGGGGCGGGTAAAGAAAGTTTCCAGACCCAGTGTGGAGGAAACAGTAATGCCTACGCCGCTGTTTTTCCGGCCTGTTTTAGTGGTAACGAGGATAACGCCGTCTCCTGCACGGCTGCCATACAATGCAGCAGCGGCAGGGCCTTTCAATACGGAGATGCTGGCGATGTCGTTGGCGTTCAGGTCAGACAGACCGTTACCCATGTCCAGAGACGGGTTCCAGTAATCATTGGTACCGTCGGAGCCTACGCCGGTGGAGTTGTCGATAGGTACGCCGTCCACTACGATCAACGGCTGGTTCTTACCATTCAGGGAAGTGTTACCACGCAGGTTGATTTTGGAAGACGCCGCAGGGCCACCGCTGGCGCGGGTGATCTGCAAACCAGCCACCACGCCTGTCAGCGCATTGGTGATGTTGGTTTCATGTGCTTCCACCAGGGTATTGGCTTTTACTTCCTGCATGGAATAACCTAGTGATTTTTTCTCACGGCTGATACCCAGCGCGGTTACCACCACTTCGTTCAATCCTTTGGAAGCATCCTGCATCACCAGGTCAAGATTACCATTGGCAGGCACTTCCATCCTGGTAAAGCCTACGCTGGTGATCACCAGGGTGGCGTTAGGCGCCACCTGCACGCGGAAGGCACCTTTTTCGTTGGAGGTAGCACCGTTGGTAGTACCTTTTTCAACAATCGTTGCATAGATAATAGGGGCGCCGGAGCCGTCCTTCAGGGTACCGGATACCCATTTTTTCTCCTGCGCATAAGCGCTTTGACAGCAAAGGGCTACCAGACAAGCCAGCAGCGCAAAGCCTAACCACCTTTTCATTGCGGTAAATTTTGATTTTAAATAATAGTTGATGACACGTTACTGTTATAGTTCGAGCTACAGCACACGAAGCCCTGTACAGCCTTGGCGGTGCTGTTTAAGTTTTGATTGAAGCTTGTTTTTTTGATTATCCTCTTTGTTGGCCTTTATCCAAATTTTCCATAACGAGTGCTGCGGCTCCCAGCCTTTCTGCAGCATACCCAAGGGATGAAATTTTTATTTCTACATTTTCTGCGATTTTCGGAATACAATGCTCGTTTAATGCGTGTTGTACCGGCGCCAGCCAAAGCTTTCCGGCTTTTGTGCCTCTCCCGCTCAAAATCACCAGCTTGGGATTAAATAAATGAATCAGTATAGCGATCCCCCTGCCTATGTGATATCCAGCCTCTGATAATAATTCTACTGCGTACTTGTCGCCCTTGATAGCGGCGTCCATAATCTGATGGTACGTGGCAATCCTGTTGTCCATAGACAAGCCTTTCATCACCGTGGTCCTTCCTGCCTGAATTCCGGCAATCGCTTTCTCGGCTATCACGGAAAGGGAGGTCTCCGTTTCGAGGCAACCCATTTTTCCGCAACTGCAGATCTTATTGTTGGTAAACAAAGGAATGTGACTGAATTCACCGGCAAATCCGTTTTCCCCACGGAAAAGGCTGCCATTCAACACCATCCCCAGTCCAATGCCCCAACCAATATTGATCACCAGCGCATGCTGCCTTTGACGGGCTTCGCCCAGTTTCCACTCCGCCAGCGCTATCAGGCTCGAATCGTTGTCTATAATTACCGGTATGCCGGTCACCATTTCCAGGTATTCATTAATGCTCCTGGCAGACGTGTCGAAAAATGAATGATTAATTCCCTTTGTCACGTCCACAAATCCAGGCATGCCTATGCCAATGCCGGCAAATTTCTCTTTCGGAATACCGGATTGTGCTATTACCCTTTTTAATTCCTGCCCAAGGATGGAGATCCCGTCAGGATGCGCTGATAATGATAATTCCAATACCTGCTCTTCACCAATCACCTGGTTGCCCATATCCAGAATACAAATACTGGTCATGAACTGGTCCATCGCCACAGATAATATATACAGATAGTCCTGCCGCACAGAATATACCTGCGGACGACGGCCCCCTGTAGATATCGCATATCCCGACTCCATCACTAACCCCTCCTTCACCAGCTCGTTCAGCGCTTTCGTCGTATGCGGAAGGCTCCTGCCGGTCAATTGCGTCAGATCGGTACAGGACAACTCCTTGTTGAAGTAAAGGTGTTTCAGTATTGTCTTCTTGAATAATTCCTGGCGGTCAGACACCATTTTGATTGATAATATTTGGTCTGGTCACAATTTATAACAAGTAAATCAGCAAATCTCTTAATTCCGGTTCAAGATAGCCAAACTTTCTAAAATCAACCAAGAACTTTCATGAAAATTTTAATTAGTTCGATATAATTATCAAAAAAATGCGTAAAGTTATTATGAAAATGTTAATTCTGTATCAGAAAAAAGCAAAAATCAGTGCTTAAAAATCAGCTAAAACGTAAAAGCAGGTAAAACGTTTAAGTTCACGTAAGGAAACAAAGGCCCGCCATATGGCAGGCCTCTGTTTCTTTACGCTTACAAATTAAATAGTGTGGAAAAAATCAGTCATCTGCTGCTCTGTAGGCAGGTTCAGCTTCTTACGCAACCGGTACCGCTTGATCTCCACGCCACGCACAGAAATCGCCATCAGCTGCGCAATCTCCTTGCTGGACAGCTTCAGCTGTAAATAAGCACATAACTTCAGGTCAGTATTCGTCAGCACCGGATAACGGTCCTTCAGCTTCTTCAGGAAATTATTGTTGATCTCATCAAAATGAGAAGCAAACTGCTCCCAGTTGGCATTGTTCTTCTCTACATCGTTCAACAACAACAAGGCATTACGTATCTCAGGGTTATTATCATTCTTCTTATACACACTCGCCAGAATATCCTTTACCTTCACCAGTGCATCCCCCTTCTCCACCAAATGCAACGAAGCATCAGCCAACGCATTGTTCTTAAACCGGATCTCATTGGCCAGCTTCTCATTCTGTAATTCTATGATCTCCTTTTCATTCTTCTCCAACTCCAGCTGATGAATGTATTTCAACCGCGCCTGCTCTTCGTCAAACTTACGCTGCTGCACCGCCAGGTTCCGCTCCTGCAAACGGTACAACAGATACAACACCCCCGCCAGCAACAGGCTGTATAACAGGTACGCCCACACGGTTTTATACCACGCCGGCTTCACGCTGAACTGATAACGCAACTCCGCCGACTCATGCCCAAGGTTATCCCGGGCCTTGACTTTAAACACATACTTTCCGTCAGGCAAATTAGTATAGTCCTTCTCCGGCCGCGATGACCAGGCAGACCAGCGCCCGTCGTATCCTTCCAGCTGATAGCTGTACTCTATATTGTTCTGCAACCCATAGGCGGGAGAACTATACTCAAAATGAAAAGAATTGTAACTCTTAGGCAACGCCGGCACCTCCTGTTCTTCCTGCACATAACCCGTTGCGGTACGGTTAAAATAACCCCCGAAAATCAAACTGTCCGATTTGCCCAACGCCCTCACCTGCCCCATCATAATACGCACCTGCTGCTGGTTTCCCGTATACTTTTCATAATTCAGATGGATCATGCCTTTCTCTGACCCTATGAAAATATTCTCTTTATTATAAGGATAGATGTTTTCAAAACCCAACAATATCTTCCCGTCCAGCTCCGGAATATAGGTAATGGTAAAAGGTTTCCCGCCGGATGACCGGTGAAAATCCACCACCCCGATCTTTTTACCGCTGCAAAACCAAAGGTTGCCCGCAGCATCCTCATTCAGATAACGAATATCCATTGTGCCGAAAACAGGCTGCAGGAAAGCAGAAGGGACAAACCGCCCCATAGCTGCATCAAATTCGTATACCCCCTTCGCGGTACCAAACACCACCCGGTTCTTCACTTTAAACACAAAATTATTCAAGGCGGACGGCAGGCCTGCACTGTCGGTAAACAGATGCGCAGTCAGTGTTTTACGGTCGGCCGACAACTGCAGTTGATATACGCCCCTGTATGGATGCGACGCCCATATCACATTATTGTTGTCAATCTCCAGAAACCGGACAGACTCCTGCAATCCCTGTACCATGCCCCTGTCTGTAAAACGGCCATGCTCATACCCCAGCATCCGCACGCCGGCGTAAGTGCCGGCCAAAACTTCTGCCGCAGGGTATACCGCCGTCATCGGTTTAAACAGCCAGGTACCCGGACCATAGGCCAGCGGCCGGCTCACATGATCAGCTACTTCAAAACATCCGATATGCTGCCCCATCAGCAGATGGCCATTCACTTCATCGAACCGCCACACTTCATGCTGGCTGCCGGGCATCCGCACAAAATCACCTTTGGAAAAACTCAGGTCGCCACTGCCCGACAACGGCACATAATACGCCCCGTCAGAAGTGGCGAGGTACAACTGCCCTTTATAAATCCTCGCAGAATAACCGGATACTTCGTTGGTCTTACTGGGATTGATATATTTAATGGCCGCATTGTATGCAATAAAGCCAATCCCGTTATTTAATCCGGCCCACAGGTTGTTGTCCCTGTCCAGGAAAACACTGAGCACATTATTGTTTTGCAGCCCTTCCGTCCGGGAGATTTTCTGCACAATACGCCCGGCGAAATCCATCACCAAACAACCCTCCGCCGTGGTGGCGGCTACCAGCTCATTGGCATTGATACGGGTGCATACGGAGAGATTGACGCCTGCCGGCAAACGGCTGTCCTGCTTTTGCAGATGACCGTCCGGCCCAACGAGAAACAGCCCGTCTGTTTGCGTGGCGATCAACAGGCTGTCCTGCCCCATCTCCATGATACCGGATATCAGCACGTTGTTCAGCGGTTGTTTGATATTCAGCGGCAACCACTCATGACGCTCCAGTTGCAGCAGGCCGTTAGCCTTGTCCTGTGCATATAATTTATTGCCTGCCTTCCGGAGGTACATCCATTCGCTGGTAGTAGGATATACTTTAATACTGTTGTTGCGATACTCCATCAGCCTGTCCGATGCCTGGAAAAAAACGGATTCTCCATAGAGCTCTATCCGCCAGATGTCCGCGAACCTGTTCTGCGATTTTGGCAGCAATTTTTTCAGAGAGGTATAGGTCAGCACACCATTGGCCGCCCTTTCAAAATAGCCTATTTCATCCTGGCCGCCAGCATAAACCCGGTCATTACTGTCCATGGCCAATGCCCGCACAATCGTCTTGTTCGGTAACGGATATACGTTCCAGTGACTGCCGTCATAGGTCAGCATGCCTTCATTATTGGCGAAATACATCATGCCTCTGCTGTCTTGCCGGATGTCCCAGGTTTGTGTCCCTGCTTTGAAATCACTTTTGCTGTAATTGATGATCTGTGGCAGCCCTATAGTGTTTTGTCCGGCACAGGTCAGCGAGTATAGGTATATCAAGATAAGCAAACACCATCTTCTCATAAAATGAAGATATAAAATTAGGATGATGTAGTAATGATGTAGTCGATATTTATTGATAATCAATTTCTTGCTGATTTGTGATGTAGTAGAGATGTAGCGGTTTTGTTTGGGTAGAAGAGGGCATCCTATAATTTTACTGCATCCAAACAACATCCCTGTCAACTAAAATCCAAAACGGAATCTTCAAAAAAACTGAAACGAAAGATCAGCATCATCACCGGACATCCTCCCGTATGAAACTGTAAAAACTGACTCACGTATGAAAAAATTTCTTCCATGCATGCTCATGCCTGTACTGTTGTTTTTTGCCAATATGTCATGGGCACAAAACATTCCCGTTACCGGTAAAGTAACAGACGAAAAAGGGGAAGCTATCCCCGGGGCATCAGTGGTGTCCCGCAACAGCAAGACGGCCGTAGCCGCCAATGCCGATGGCACATTCCGCATCAATGTGCTCGCCGGCGAAAAAATCCTGCACGTATCCGCCGTAGGGTTCATTCAACAGGAAGTCACCATCACTGCGGCACCGTTGCACATCAGGTTACAGACATCTCCCGGTGACCTTAACGAGGTACTGGTAGTAGGTTATGGTACCCAGAAAGTGACGAAAGTATCAGGCGCGGTGTCTACTGTAAAAGGCAACGATATTGTGTCCCTTCGCCCGGTAAGACCGGAAGAAGCCCTGCAAGGCCGCGCTTCCGGTGTGAACGTTATCCAGAGCGGCTCCCCCGGCTCCAAACCTACCGTGCTGATAAGAGGCATCCCCTCCTACACCGGCACCGATCCTCTCGTGATCATCGATGGGGCCATGCAGTCGCTCGATGACCTCAACGCACTCAATGCCGCAGACATCGAATCCATCAACGTACTGAAAGACGCGGCCACCACCGCTATCTACGGCGTGAAAGGCGGCAACGGCGTTATTGTGGTCACCACCCGCGGCGGTAAAAAGAACCAGAAGCCCGATCTGACCATCAATGCCAATTACGGCGTACAAGAAGTGCTGAAAACCATCCCGGTATTGAACGCAGCCGAATATGGCGCCATTATCAATGAAGGCAGCGTGGCCTCCGGCGGTAATATCATCTTCCCCGATCTTACCAAATTAGGCGCAGGCACCAACTGGCAGAAAGAAATCTTCCACTCCGCCCCCATCATGAGCTACAATGCCAGTTCCCGCGGCGGCAGTGATAAGATGACCTACTTCCTGTCTGCCGGCTACCTCGCACAGGACGGCATCACCGGCGGCGGCAGCAAATCCAACTTCAAAAGGATCAATGTTACGGCCAACGTTTCAGTAGATATCACCCGCAAGCTGAAATTCATCCTGAATACCAGTTTCGTGAACATCAAAAGCAAAGGGATACAGGAAAACTCTTTCAACTCCATTATCGGCAGCGCGCTCAACTTCGACCCCACTGTGCCTGTATATAATGATGTGCCCAATACCTATGGCAAATACAGCTTCAGCAACCTGCTGCTTTCTGAAATATTCAACCCGCTCACCAAACTGGAGAACACCTTCAACCAAAACAACGGCAACAAGCTGTATGGTAAAGCGGAACTGCAATATGAAGTGATCAAAGACCTGAAACTGACCGGCCGTTTCGGGTACACCAACTGGGACAATACCGGCAAAACCTTCACGCCGCTGGCTTTCTACGGCCCACTCAATGTGGAAAACACCATGATGGCCGATGGTACGCCCGTGATTATCAAAAATGGCCTCGGTGGTATCTCCTCCAGTTCACATAACAATGTTTCGCAGACCAAAGAAGGCAATTTCAGTTTCACCGCTGAAGCATTCGCCAACTATACCTTTAATGTGAAACAATATCACCACTTCGATGTGGTTGCCGGAGGCGCTATGTATAAAACAACGGCCAACGGAATCACAGCCACCGCTCAGGACGTGCCTTTCAACTCCTGGGCCTTTGCCGACCTCAGTGCCGCCACCGGTAACAATACCGCCGGCGTGATCTATTTCCGCGATACCGTGATCAACGGCGTAGCCACACAGGTACGCGACCCGCGCGGCGACGTGGCGCCTAACCTCAACGCACGCACGAACAGCAACTATTACTCTTTCCGTCGTAACCTGTCTTACTTCGGCAGGATCAACTACGATTATAAAGACAAGTACCTGGCCTCCTTTACCGCCAGAAGGGACGGCTCCTATGCGTTCGGCTTAAATAACCCGTATGCTAACTTTTTCTCCGGCTCCGCCGGATGGGTGGCCTCCCAGGAAGACTTCTTCCGGTCAGACCTGATCAGCTTCCTGAAAATCAGGGGCAGCTATGGCACTGTCGGCAACGAGAACGTGAAGCCCTCTCCCGTTAAAATAGTCACCGGTGGGCCCAACTATGCCGATGGTAACAACAACGGCTACACGTTTGGCAACACCTTCCTCCCCGGTTCTACGGTCGCCTCCTATGCCAACCCCAGCATGTCATGGGAAAAACAGACACAGTTCAACGCCGGCTTCGACGTTACCTTCTATAAAAACAAATTCTCTGTGTCAGCAGATTATTTCAGGAAAGAAGTAAAAGGACTGTTGTTCGTATCCGAACCGTCGCTGTACCTGGGCACCGCGCAGGTACCGGAATCCAATATCGGTTCTACCCGCAGCAGCGGCGTGGAACTGTCGGTGGGCTACAATGAAAACATCACCCGTGACCTGAAACTCAGCACCAACATCAACTTCACCACTGCCCGTAATATCGTGACCGCCACCAACGAAGACGGCACCGCCTTCATTCAGGGTGGCAACTACTTCAACGGCGTGTCCCAGAATGTGACCCGTTTTGAAAAAGGTAAAGCGCCCGGCTACTTTTATGGCTACAAAACCGCCGGCCTGTTCCAGACCACCGACGAAATCGCCAAAGCTCCCAGACAGGACGGCGCCCAGCCCGGCGATATCCGCTTCGTGGACGTAAATGGTGACGGCGTTATCAACGACAAAGACAAAACCGAGATAGGCAACCCCTTCCCGAAATTCACCCTCGGATGGAACCTGTCGCTCTCCTATAAAAAGTTTGACCTTAACGTGTTCACCTATGCTTCTGTGGGCAACGACGTATATCGTGCCTATGAAAGGAACGCCAATTACACCAACAAATTCCGCGATGTGCTGGACAGATGGACCGGCCCCGGCAGCACCAACGACGCCCGCCACCCCCGTTACTCCTTCACCGATGCCAACAGTAATATCCGCGCTTCCGACCGCTATGTGGAAGACGGCTCTTTTGTGAAAATTAAAAATATCGTGCTAGGCTACACCCTGCCAACCAGCTTCTTCCAAAGAGCAGGCTTCTCACAGGTACGCCTCTACGCTCAGGTGAAAAACGCCTTCACTTTCACGAAATATTCCGGCTACGATCCTGAAATATCCGGTTTCATCATGAACACCGGTGTAGACCGCGGCGCCTACCCACAAGCCAGGACATGGTCTGTAGGCGTTGATTTCAAACTGTAAAAACTAACAACATGAAGAACTTACTGCATATAACCGGACTGCTCGTTACCCTGGTGTTGCTCCCTTCCTGCAAGAAGTGGGTGGACTATGACGCGCATGAAGATTTCCTCGTTACAGAAAAAGACTACCTCCAGTCAGCCAATGATTACAACACGATGGTGATAAGCGTATACTCGCCGTTGCAATGGCTCAACCAAACCGTTCCCATTGGCGATATCGCCTCCGACAACGCCGTTACCGGCGGAGAAAACGCCTCCGACGTGCTGGGCCTGCAACAGATCGATGACTATACCTATACGCCGGCCAACGACTATCTCACCGAGATCTGGAAGTCGGCCTATGAAGGTATCAACCGCGCTAATTATCTCACCCAGTACAAAGACAAAAACATCTCCGGCAACAGCATCAATTTCGCTGGTAAAGACGCGCTCTACGGAGAAATATATTTTCTTCGCGCATATTACTATTTCACGCTCGTGAAATTTTTTGGAGATGTGCCCCTGTTTTTTGAAAGACGGTTAAACCTGTCCGATTCCAGGAAGCTGCAAAGAGCGCCTAAAGCCGATGTGTACGCGCAAATAGAAAAAGACCTCAACGCTGCCATTGCGGTGCTGCCGAACACCAACCCGCAGGCAGGACGCGTCACCAAATACGCCGCACAGGCATTGCTGGGCAAAGTGCTGGTTTACGAAAACAAGTTCGACGCCGCAGCTGCCATACTGGAAAACGTGGCCAACGGTCCCTTTACACTGGTGCCCAATTTCGCCGACATCTTCGTACAATCCGGCGAAAACGGCGCTGAGTCAATATTTGAAATCCAGTACTCCAACCTGTTCCCTTACTGGAACTGGGGTGCCGCCACCCGCGGCCAGGGCAACTATGCTGTGCAGCAATGCGGTATCCGCGGTCTTACAGGTTCCAGTCCATATGCGCCGGGATGGAGCACCAACCTGCCTACACAGGAACTGGCCAAAGCCTATGCTGCCGGCGATCAGCGGAAAGAGGTGACCGTGCTGGACATAGAAGCCTACAAAACAGCGCACCCGGAATTTACGATCACTTACCAGACAGCACCCTACAAAAACACCGGTCTGTATAACCAGAAATACCTGCCGCGTAAAGGAGAAACTTCCGGTCAGACAGAACTCAACTACCTGAACAACTATCGCACCATCCGTTATGCAGAAGTGCTGCTGCTGGCCGCAGAGGCCAACAACCGTGCTGCTACGCCCAACGATGCCAAAGCCCGCGATTATCTCAACAAGGTACGCCGCCGCGCTTTCCGCGATAACCTGCATGACGTTACCGCTTCCGGAACAGCGCTCAGACAGGCGATATGGGATGAACGCCGGCTGGAACTGGCCATGGAAGGCGACCGTTTCTTTGACCTGGTCCGCACCGGCCGCGCAGCTACTGTCATTACCGGTTTCAAAGCAGGTAAAAATGAGTTGTTCCCTATTCCCCAACGGGAAATAGAGATATCCCAACTGCAACAGAATCCGGGTTATTAACCATCAACATCCAACAGCATGAACAAACTTTCGTATATACCGCTCCTGCTGCTCATTGCCCTGGGCAGCAGCTGCAACAAAGACACCTTCGACAATACGGACTTCCTGAAAACAGGTACCGCCCCTTCCGACGAAGCCATCAACTTTAAAATCACCAACGATAACTCCGGCCTTGTCACCATTACGCCCAACAGCGCCGGCGCTACCGCCTACGATATTTATTTTGGAGACGCCACCACCGACCCGGCACGCGTACTTCCCGGACAAAATACCACCCACATTTATAAAGAAGGCACCTATCCGGTGAAAGTAGTCGCCAGCGGCATTACCGGCCAGAAAACAGAGGTCACCAAACAACTTGTTGTAACATTCCGGGCACCTGAAAGCCTGACCATCACGGCCAACGCCAGCCTGCATGATCTTACAGTGTCGGCCAAAGCGTTGTACGCGACCGGAGGATACAAAGTGTACTTCGGCGATGCGGCCAATGAAGTACCAGTATTGATCGCTGAAGGTGCCAGTGTTACACATACCTACGCCCAGGCCGGCAAATACCAGGTGAAGGTGGAAGCCCTCAGCGGAGGCGCCGCCAGCACCGCGGCCACCAAAGAAGTGACGATCTACAACGCGCTCACCCTGCCCATGACATTTGAACAACCAGATATCAATTACGCATGGGGCGATTTCGGCGGCAGCGTTACCTCCGTTATTCCCAATCCATACCCTGGCGGCATTAATACCAGCGCCACCGTTGGCAAAATCATCAAAACAAAAGACCAGACCTGGGCCGGCAATTATATCGTCATGAGCAGCCCTATGGATTTCACCACTACCAAAAAGTTCAAAGTAAAAGTATATTCCTGGCGGCCCGGCCTGCGCGTCCTGTTGCAACTGGAAAGAAACGGCGACAACTCCTTCATGGAAAATACGGAAGCCGTTACCACGCAAGCCAATACCTGGGAAGAGCTGACCTTCGACTTCAGCAGTAAAATTACAGACAACAGCAAAAAACTACAGAACATCCTGTTCTTCCTGGACAATGGTACTCAGGGGGATGGCAGCCAGAACTACACCATCCTGTTTGACGACATCGTATTAACCAACTAATTGCACACGTATGATCCAGTATATAAAACAAACGTTCCTGTTCATTGCCGTGCTGTTGCTGGCCGGCAGCTGCAACAAAGACGATTATAAATTCGGCAGCCTCGACACACCCGGCAAACCGGTGCTTACGCTCACCATCAACGGGAAAGATGCCACCCATCCCAATGGCGACGGCACCGGCACCATACAGCTGAACATCAGCTCCGAACATGCCTATAACTACAAAGTGGATTTCGGCGATGGACAACCATCTAAGACCAGTACCGTCAACGCCTACACGTATACATACAAACATACCGGCATCAAAAAATTCACCGTCACCGTGTATGCCTCCGGTAAAGCCGGCATCACCAGCACCAATACCGTGGAGGTGGAGATATACCGTGCCTTCACGCCTAACCCGGAGCTGGTCAGTATGCTCACCAACAACGGCACCAAAAGATGGCGGGTAGACAAAGACGCGCCTGGTCACCTCGGCGTGTCCGGTGCAGATGTATTTACACCGGCATGGTGGGCCGCCGCCCCGAATGAAAAAGATGGCCTCGGCATCTACGATGACATCTACACCTTCAACGTTAACGGCAACGTGTTCACCCACACCACCCACAACGACCTGTTCGGCAAAAAGGAATATCTCAAAGACTTCGACCCAACGTTAACAGGCACCGGCGACTACACCCTTGCCGGCCCTAAAGCTGCCGACTATACGGAAACATTCGGATACGACGGCAGCGCCACCGAAGAATTTATCACCTTCCCGGTAAAAGGCCATCTCGGACTATATCTGGGCGTACATAAATACCAGGTATTGGAAAGAACAGACACGCATATGACGTTACGTTGCGTCCAGGACCCCGGAGCATGGTATGTTAAACTAATCGCAATACAATAGCTTATGAAACATGTAACTGGAATAATGATGGCGCTGCTCGTGGCACTAAGCAGCTGTGGAAAATCAAACGACAATACACCACCGGAAAAAGTGGCGCCGCTGAACCTGGTAGTCAATGCCACCGTGAGCACCGACAGCAGCGGCACCGTTATCTTCACCGCCACGGCCGATCACGCGGTGAGTTACGACTACGATTTCGGCAACGGCTATATCAGGACTACCGCTAACGGCAGTACGAGCTATACCTATAATACTCCCGGCACCAACAACTACAGCGTACAGGTCACCGCTAAAAGCGCCGACGGCCTCACTATCGCCAAGTCTGTGTCGGTAGCCGTTCCGGTATCCACGGCACTGCTATGGTCGGATGAATTTAACCAGGACGGTGCGCCCGATCCGAAAAAATGGGGATATGATATCGGCAATGGTGACAACGGCTGGGGCAACGCAGAAGCCCAGTATTACACCGACCGGCTCCAGAATGCGCAGGTATCCAACGGTACGCTGAAGATCAACGCACAGAAAGAGAGTTACAACGGTAAAGATTATACGTCGGCCCGCCTGCTCACCAAAGGCAAGTTTGATTTCACCTACGGCCGGGTGGAAGTGAGCGCCAAACTGCCGGCAGGCGGCGGTACATGGCCCGCCATCTGGATGCTGGGCAGTAATATCGCTACAGCCGGCTGGCCCGCCTGCGGTGAAATAGACATCATGGAGCATAAGGGCAATGAACCGCAGAAAATATATGGCACCGTGCATCATCCCGACCATGCAGGCGGTAATGCCGACGGCGGCACCACCATGGTGGCCAATGAAACCGGCGCATTCCATAAGTATACGCTGGACTGGTCACCTAAACAACTCCGCTGGTACGTGGACGATAAACTCTATTTCACTTTTAATAACGCTGCCGGCCTCCCTTTCAACCACAATTTCTTTATCCTGCTCAACTTTGCTATGGGTGGGAATTTCGGTGGCGCCATCGACCCGGCCTTCACCAAAGGAACGATGGAAGTGGATTATGTGAGAGTGTATAAAAATTAAAGAATTCAACAAAAAAATACAGCCGGCTTATCTTGTTAAGCCGGCTGTTCGTTTTTACTATCGTCTTTTCCGTAGTTGCCCGCCGCCCGTTGCAGCTTCCGTTGGATATTAGCCCGCAATCTCTCCGGACCCAATACCTTCATCCCATCCGCAAACCCCAGGATTTCACGTTCCAGCTCCAGGTTATGCTCTATTACAACAGAGATGGTCGTCCCTTCCGGCCCCACGGATTCTACCTTCTGGCTACGGTGAAGAGGCTTGGTCAGCACATAGGGCGCATGTTCCGGCGTGACCAGGATGGTAGCCTTCATGGGGCGTATCTTGGCCACAGTAGGACCAATGGTGTGTTGATAATACTCTTCCGGCGTATGTCCCTGATCGTTAGGACGGTAGGAAATTGTTTCGTCGATTTTCAGTTCTTCGATCCTGTCAAGTGCCAGGGTAACAATAGCCGGCGAATCATTTTTGGTGCCCACCACAAACCAGCGGTTTTTGAATTCTTTCAGCCACCAGGCGTGAAAATGCATGATGCTGGCTGATTTAGCGCGGAAAGACTGGTATTTCAACAGCATCGTTTGTTCCCGGACGATCGCATCATAGATCATACCGAGGTGGGACAGCCCCCGCAGGTGCTCGTTTTTTTCAAAGTCGATGACCGTCCGCTGATCGTGTGCCGACGCATACACGTGGCCTTCCAGTTTCTGTACCACCGCGTTCAGGTGCTGGAAATGGGAGAAGCCCTTGAACTGTTTCAGCACCTCGACGGCTTCTGTCATACGAGAGAGGTCATGTTCGCTCAGCGGGATATTGGTAATGCTATAGTCGGCGTCTTCGTAGGTATAATATTTCTTCTCTACAATAATAATAGGAGCATTGTAGCCCAACTTATCACTGCGCATCATTTGAATGTCAGCCTGGATGGTACGGCGGCTGATGCCTTTTTCCATGCCTTCATAGTCATACAGGGCTTCAGACACTTTATCGATCAGATTCTGTAAAGTCCAGCGCCGGCGGCGGTTTCGAAGGCAGGTATCGATGGTTTTATATCTTATTAATGCGTTACGGTTAACAGGCATCAGGAAAAAATTTTAATAAAAATAAATAAAAAATAGACCTGCGCAAAAAGACTGCGCATATAGGGGGACATCTTTGTATCATCAATCACACAGTAATACAAAATGATATGAAATTCAATCTTTTCACCAAAGGCTCCCAGAAGTCGACCAATCATGAAGGCGCACCGGCATACAAGATGACTCCGGAAATGGAACTGTACACCAGTGTGGTGACAGCCTCGCTGAATGACCAGTTTTACGAAGGGACCAGTGACAGGCTGACTCGTATCTGCACCCTGATGGACCAGAACGATCCGGCCTTCGTAGCCAGACTGGCCGTTTATGCCCGCGAAAAAATGTATCTGCGTAGCATCCCGATGGTATTGGCCGTGGAAATGGCCAAACGCTTCAACGGTAATGCGCTGGTGGGTAAAACAGTGGCGCGTGTAATACAGCGTGCGGATGAAATCACGGAAATGCTGGCCTATTACACCATGGCCAACAACCGTACGGAAGTAAAAAAGCTGAACAGGCTGAGCAAACAGGTACAGAAGGGACTGGCCTTGGCATTCAACCACTTCGATGAATACCAGTTTGCAAAATACAACCGTAAAACAGCGATCTCGCTGAGAGACGCCCTGTTCCTGGTGCATCCGAAAGCAAAGAATGAAATGCAGCAGGAAGTGTTCAACAAAATAGTTAACAACACACTGTCTGTACCTTATACCTGGGAAACCACCCTGTCGGCCGTCGGCCAGCGTTCTTTTACTTCTGAAAACGCTAAAAGAGCGGCCATGCAGGAAGCCTGGGGAGAACTGATCAACAGCAAACAGCTGGGATACATGGCTACTATGCGTAACCTGCGCAATATGCTGCAGGCAGATATCAGCCCGGCGTACATCAGCATGGTATGTGAACACCTGACCAATCCGGCAGCTGTCCTGAAATCCAAACAGTTGCCGTTCCGCTACCTCGCGGCTTACCGCGAACTGCAGGAAGTGCCGCATGGCCTAACAGGCCAGCTGATGCAGGCCCTGGAAACCGCTGTCAAAACCAGCGTGGAACACCTGAAAGGCTTCGATGCCAACACCCGCGTGGTGATCGCCTGCGACGTGTCCGGATCTATGCAGTTCCCACTGTCTCCACGCAGCAAAATAAAAGGCTACGACATCGGCCTGATGCTGGGTATGCTGCTGCAGCATAAATGCAAAAACGTGGTAACAGGCATGTTCGGCGACACCTGGAAAACCGTAGCGCTGCCGGGTAACAGCATCCTCGCCAATGTAGACGCGTTCTACAAAAGAGAAGGTGAAGTAGGTTACTCCACCAACGGCTACCTGGTGATAGAAGACCTGATCAAACGCTCCTATGTGGCCGATAAGATCATGCTCTTCACCGACTGCCAGCTGTGGAACAGCAACGGCGGACCGTACGATGCATTCGCCAGCAACTGGGCGCATTATAAAACACAGGTGGCGCCCAAAGCAAAACTGTACCTCTTTGACCTGAAAGGACTGGGTACAACGCCGGTGGATACACGTCAGAACGATGTATACCTCATCAGCGGCTGGAGCGATAAAGTATTCGATGTGGTGGAAGCCATTGAAAATGGACAGACTGCACTGGAACACATCCATAGTATAACCCTTTGATCATCCGTTTTTGTTAACTCATAAAAACCGCAGCGCGCTGAAAAGGCGCGCTGCACAACCGGCCCGGTAGCTTAAAAGGACAAAGCTGCGGTAAAATTCGGCTCCGCGGAGTGTATGGAACATATCGTGACGGGCACGCCCTGTCATGGTCAGAATTTACAGTGCACCGAACACCTCAACGTCAGTAGGGAAGCGTATTTACAGCCATACTGTTCAGCAATGAAAATGCAGGTTCGATCCCTGTCCGGGCAACATTTACAATAACATAACAACAAGTGCCGTCACAACGGGTTACTTCGTCAATCTGAGATCGCAGGTTCGAGTCCTGCCCCCGGTGAGCACCGGGGTAGTTAGTTGGATAAACAACAGAAAAGTCCTGTTAATTTTATCGCCTTGTTGTTATGTTATTCAAAAATTATCAGGTGTCGTAACGCTGGGATACTTCATTTAGGTTGAACTTCAATCCTATCGTGCTTGTTACCCTGATATAAAAAAGCATCGCAAAAGGCGATGCTCAAAAATATACAGGTGTCGTTTGAATGGGATACTTCATTTCCACTGTAGACCGTCCTATTCAGCTTATTACCCTGTGTTAACAATGCCAGGTGCCGTAATAATGGGTTACTTCGATTCAAATCCTTTGGTGCAGGTTCGAGTCCTGCAGACGGAGCAATCCGCGATCGTCCAATTGGTAGGACAAGGCACAAAAGCCCCATTATGTTTTTTGCCCTGGCGTTGTTATCAAAACACATACTCTCTCCGCTCTATTCCATTCCCCGTTTGCACCACAGGCAAATAAGCGTCCAGTGCAAAAAAACACACAAACGCCTGATGGATAAAATCATGCGTTACTGCGGTACCATTGGTATAAATGGAATATGTTATCCCATGCATGGTAATAAAATAATTCGTGATCAGTCCTTTGTCCATTTGCTCATTGACTTTAAACCGGAGAATATCTTCCCGCTTAAAAACAATAGCTCTACCCCGGCGTATAAACACAAGACTATCTTTGGTAAAGCGCAATTCTTCACATCGGTACAACACACTGCTTACATATTTCCCCAGCCCCAGCATCACTCCCAAAAACGGTATAAACAGGACCACCATCCGGAGCGTCCTGGGAATACCAAAAGAAGACAACCTCTCATCAAAAGACTGCAATAGCACTATATACAACATTGACAACAGGAAGAAAACGGCCAAAGCCAGTATTAGCTTCCACTTCGGTCTCGCCACCAGCCAATATTCGATGCGAAAATTTTTTCCCATTAGCCTTTGCTGTCTATATAATAAAACAATAACTGAAGCATTAAAAATACGAATAACATGCCCGCGGTCAAAAAAAGCAGTATTACCTGCCCGGGCGTCATCTTCTGCAAAAAAGTATAGGTAAGAGGCTCACTTTTTACAACATATACGCCGTAATGGGGAAAAGGGTTCTGGTCAATTTTATTTCGGAGCACCTTTTTGTTGAAATGTTTGTCGATATAGGCGCTGAGATGTTTTATTAGTTCATCTACCGCTGCGATGTCTTCCGGCCCGGAAAAAGGCGTCAGCGCCCCGGTACCCACCCGTATTCGGACTGTTACCCCGTCTTTGGTGACAAACGACAGGTATCTTAACGCCGCATTGCCCATGTTCTCTATCCGGCGAAGGTTGTCCCATGCAATATCATAGTAATGCTTCCCATACCGTAGTGTCAATCGTTTGTCGTCCACCTCTGCCTGCCAGGTCCTGTCGGGCACCAGCTTCACCAGCCAGTGCAGGGAAAACAGGCTGATGCCCAGGATCGCAGGAATGATCAGGCCGCGGGGTATCTTTAAAAGATCCATCTGCCAAAACTTAGCGAGGCAATACAAACAACCTCCCAGGACTATCAGCAATATGGGAATAATCGAGATGCCCAGCCATATTTCAGTCTTATAGTCAACGCCCCGGAAACTGAATGTTTTTTGTTTAATGCCTGTTGTCATCATTACTTTATTATTACCGGCGCAGTGGTAGTAGGCAATGGCCTGTCCGGCGGGGTAGACGGCTTGTCCAGTGGTTTATACCGGTATGATTTTTCCGGGTCTTCGCAGCTGGTGAAAAAAACGGATGGCAGATTTGTTTTCTCCGGCTTCCTGAAATCCTTCGATACCGGCATTACTAATTCGTACTTATACAGGATGCGAACGTCTGTGTATTCTTCTGCCTGCTCGCCGGGCTTTGTGCCATGTGCGGTATATTGGCCGGCGCCAGGATCGTAAACGTACTCAGATGTGTCTATGCCAGTAAGCAGTTTATAAAAACGATTGGCATATAACACATCTTCTGCCTTCTCTTCCCCATTGCCAAGTTGGGCCTTCATTTCTTCGATCTCTTTGTCGTCCGGGTCCTTGGGGAATTTCCGGCTGGTGAGGCTCGTTTGCAGCAATGTAACATCATCTTCTTTCGTGATAACGCCTACAAAAGGCTGTTGGTAACGGCTCGGCTTCTGATACAGGAATACAAAATCATTGAGCTTTTTACCCGGACGATAGACTTCTGTGTTCTTATCTGTTTTCAACACACCATAATCGTCTGTTACGTGCGAAAACGTGATCTGTGAAGGTACCGCGGCGCCTTCATAAACATAGGGCGGATTAAAACAGTTTGCACCTTCATTAAACACACGGCGCGTTTTTCCATTGTCCAGCTGCAAAAAAGTTTCTCCCCGCTCAAATCCGTTGAAACACATCCGCACGCTGTCATGCAGGTTTTTGTTCTCCCGTGCAAACACCATAAAAGTATTGGCCGGTTTATCCGGCACAAACCGGATCCTGTCTTTTTCCACATGATAGGTTCCCGGCGCAAACGTAGCATAGCCATACAAAAAATACCGGCCGTTGTCGAAAATACAGATACCGTCCTGCACTCCGCCGTAACGGCCGGCAATAGACTGCGCCGAAGCGCCATCGCTCGTTAAAGATAGCATGGTCATGGTCCCCAATATGTAAATGATGTACAAAAATCTGCTCATAAATTATGCTGATTACAATATTCAAAAAAATCAGTCAGGCGGAAAATACGCGTGAGATAAGCATAGTCCTGGTTGACCTGCTGATAACTCTTCGCAGACGGCGCCGCCACGTCCAGATTGCCCTTGCCAAGGGTACGGTCGGGAATAAACAACGCATTGGTCACCTCTGGTTCTCCCAGCAGGGAATACACTTCGCGGCCTTCCACTGCATAGGACTTGTACCGGGAACTGAGGTTTTTCTCAGTATAGATGGTATTGTAGATGACATATTTCGATTTCGAAGGATTAATCACTCCATATGATGTCAGCTCCAGATTCAGCTCCTGCTGCGGCAGGCCCAACGCTTCGCAGCTGATGCTGTGCATGCCTTCTGCCAGCGTAATCTTCAGAAATGAACGGGCCGGTACCTCATGCGGCTGCTGGTCTATCATGACGGTGATGTCTCTGCCTGTCGGATTATCAATTAATGTAGACCCGTTAAGCGTTGGCTTCAACAACAGCTCATAACCGGCGTAACATCCTGTTAATACCAATACCAGTAACAGTCCTATGAATCTTTTTCCTGCAATGTGTGCCATGGGATCACTGCTTTTACCTGCAATACGGTTTTCAGTGATCAAAGTTAACCAGGGTTGTCTGATCTTTTGAGGCAGATCAATTTCCGCATACGGCGGATCAACATCTGTAGGCCATGGAAAAATATCCGCGTTTATATTTTATCGATAAAACTGAGTACGACTTCTTTCTTACGGTCAGAAACAGGTACTGTTTCACCGTTAAACATTTCAAGATACCCCTCCTTGTAATATTTGCTGACGTAGTTACCATTCACAAGATAAGACTGATGACAACGGATAAACGTTTCTTCGGGCAACAGCGCCTCGTATTCTTTCAACACCTTGGAAACGAGGATAGAGCTGCCGTTTTTCAGGTAAAAAGTAGTGTATCCGCGGTCGCTTTTGCAATACAGGATATCCCCGATATCAATGATCTGCGTGTATTCCGCACTCCTGAGCGCAATACGCCTGGGCTTTGTTCCTCCTTTATAGTGATTGGCTGCTATTTCCAGCTGATGCTGGTTAAACTTCTGTTGCTCGCTTTTTTTGAAACAACGGTCTACGGCTTCTTCAAAAACAGCGGTCTCTATAGGTTTGAGCAGATAAGCAAAAGCGCCGAGGTTCAACGCCTGTAATGCATACTGATCATAAGCGGTGATAAAAATGATCTGGCTGGAAGAAACATCGATGCGGCTGAACAACGTGAAACTGTTGCCGTCTTTTAATTGTATGTCTGCCAGGATCAGTTCGGGCTGAAGGGTGGGTATTTCAGCCTGCGCTTTGGCCACTTCCCCGGAATAGCCCACTACCTGCAGGTAGGGAATTTCGTTCGCCAACGCCATGATGTGTTTCAGGATATTGATTTCGTCTTCAAGTATGTAAACAGTCATTGGACCTGGTTTTTAATCAATTAATAACGGTAGATAGATGGTTGCCCGGAAACCCTGTTCCGTTGTTTTTGGCTGGGCCTCAAAATACGCTACACGGGCCGTTTTGTTAAACAGGAGATCTAAACGTTCCTGTACGATGATGCGTGACAGTGATGTTTTTTCACGCGGGCCATGGGTTTTCACCTGTGCGCCAGCACCATTGTCATCTATACAAATTACCAGTTGCTGTTGCTCCTGGCGGAAGGAGATTGTCAGCATACCGGGATAGTCGATGGATTTAAAACCATGCTCGATAGAGTTTTCCACAAATGGCTGTACCAACATGGGCGGTATCAGGATGGCATCTACCTCTGTGCCCTCTGTATCAATGCTGTAGGAAAATGCATGCTCAAAACGCATCTGTTGCAGTTCGATATAGTTCTTCAGTGAACCAATCTCATCTTCCAAAGGAATCAGGTCATGACGGTTCAGCTCCAGCACATTGCGCATCAGTTTGGAAAAAGACACCAGGTAAGCATTCGCTTCCGTCTTTTTATTAGTGCTGATCAGCCCCTGCATATTAGCGATGGCGTTGTAAATAAAATGAGGGTTGAGCTGCATCTGGCGGGTTTTCTGTTCCAGCAGCAGCCTTTTGTTTTCAATGGCCAGTTTTTCATTTTTTTCGCGGAGCAATTTCTGTCGGTATACGTTATACACATAAAACGCGATGATGGCCAGCAAAACACAGACGCCCACAAAAATCCAGCGCTGCTGTACAATGAGTTTTTTATTCAGGTCATTGTTCATCTGCAGGGTAGCGATGGCCTGGTCTTTTTTCTCCGTCTGATATTGGGTGTGCAGTTCTTCTATTTTGGAGGCTTCAATGGCGTTCTGGTTACGGCCATAGATATTGAAAGCGGCGTGTAAGGCGTCCAGTGCGTTTTTATAATCCCCTTTTAGTTTGTAGGCTTCATGTAGTCCCTGGTATTCGTTCACCAGGTTCATGGTCTCCGGCTGCTGGCCAGCCCACAAAATAGCTGCTTTATAATAGTGAATGGCAGAATCAGTCTGATGATTGCGCACAAAGGACGTGGCCAGGTTGTTAAACGCCTGCAAGTTTAATTTATGCTGCGCCTGCAGGTAGTTTAAATAACGCTTGCCTGAGGTAATGGCCTTGCCAAACTCCTTCCGGGAAGAATACAGCTGTGCTTCGTAATCGTAGGTGCGGGCCAGTGCCATGCTGTCGTCTATTTGCAGCGACAGTTGCCGGGCACTGTCCAGGAACCTTTTCATGGCGGCGCTGTTGAGCTGCCGTGCTGCCAGCAGAAATGAAATATCGAAGTAACGCTGACGGACAGCCGGATGGGAATGGAAGGGATGATGGTTATAATACAGCTGTGTATACTCCACAGCCTTGGTCACATTCTGGTTAACATAGTAGGATTTGGCCAGCAGATCATACAGGCGGTAGGTGAACACGCTTTGGTGATGCTCTCCTCTTTTTACCGCGTCCAGAATGCGGACCACGAGGTCTGATTTGGCTATATCCGAACCGGACAAAGCCCGGTTCAGAATAGCGTAATCTTTCAGGGTTAACAGATCTGTCTGTTGCGGCTCCGGAGATACCTGGCGGAAGTACATCGAAGCGCTGTCATATTTATTTTCCAGTGCGTACAGTTTACCACGGAGGTAACTGTACCAGGGGTTAGCTGATTTGTCCGGTGTGGAGTCCAGTCTGGCCACCAGGGCCCGGAAACTGTCTTTAAACGGCTTTGCTTTGGCCGTATCCTCGGACAGGATGAAAGTAATAAAGGTTTTATCGGATGTGCCGGTGTTAGCAGGGACCTTCGACTGTTGGTCGGGCATCCCGCAACCGGCACACCAATAAAGGGCAACAAACAAAGGAAGCAATAATCTATGTGTTCTGTACAGATTGATCATAGTTGTATATCCGGATACCCTTTGAAAGCGATTGCTAACGGGTACAAAATTAAGAAGTGAAGTTATTCACCGGTGGCCCGTATAATATCCGCGGCCGCCGGGTCAATATTCGCAGGAACACGATAAATATCCGCTCAGGAAGCCATGCTGGCAGTCACCAGCCGCAGGCCGTTACGGCCGTATTTATCCTTGTACGCCTTGGGCGTCATGGCCACATAGCGCTTGAATATCTTACGGAAGAAGCTCATGTCTTCATAACCACAACGGAAGGCAATCTGTTCTACCCCCTCCTGGCTGGTTTCCAGCATTTTTTTGGCCGCTTCTATCCGTACCCGCTGCAGATAAGCCAGCGGCGTATTTCCGGTGGCCTGTTCAAAGCGGCGGATAAAATGCCGGATGCTCATATTGTACTGTACAGCCAGCGCTTCTATGCTGATGGCGTCTGCGTAGTTTTTTTCGATGAACTGCTGGGCCTTGCTGATCATATCATCCGTATGGTCATGTTGCAGCCGGAAGATGGCGAAAGCATCCTGCGGCTGCTGATGCATATTGATCATCAGTATTTTGGAAGCGATGATGGCCATTTCATGCCCGCAGAACTTTTCCACCAGGTACATCATAAACGTGGTGAAACTGAAAGCGCCGCCACAGGTGTAAATGCTGCCCTGGTCAACGATTATCTTATCGTCCTGTACTTCCACTTCCGGGTACATGGCCCGGAAACGGTCAACAAACAGCCAGTGTGTGGTGGCCACTTTACCGTTGAGCAGACCGGTGGCCCCCAACAGGAACGCCCCCACGCAGATACTGGCCAGTTCCGCCCGTTGCAGGTGCTGCTGCCGCAACCAGTCGATCAACCGCCGCTCCCGCTGCAATACCAGTTGTATTTTGTCAGACTCCATGGCCGGCACGATCACCAGGTCGTATATTTCCTGCTTTCGCAACCGGACCGGTACAGCGGTACCTTTGGTTTTACGCCACAGCTGGTTGTCTTTCTCCATAATAAAATCAATGTCAAACCGGACGCTGGCAGGACTGCCGGTCAATAGCGGGGATGTCCGCATGATAGAGGCCAGTATGTCTGCCGGGCCTGCTACGCTGGATGGCACAGCATTTTCATAATCCAGGATCGCAATACGCATATACTTGAGATGATTAGCTGATATGGCAATATTAACTTCTCACTGGTCATTTTTGCCATGCTATAAAGTTAGTCTTTCCGCCGGTTTCCGGTAAATAAACTTCCGCCCGGGTATGATAATTGAGACAGGAAAAACGGAAAAACCAGGAAAGGTCATGCCGTCGTCTGTTATCCGTGCATATTCTTACGACGCCCAGCAGGCTGTTCTTCGGATTGTGTTTGTTTCGGGCGCTGTATACGACTATCAGGCCGTACCGGAATCCGTATACCAGGACATGAAGAACGCTTTTTCCAAAGGGACTTTTTTCAACCAGCATATCAAAGACAAATTCAAATTCTCCCGCTATCGCGATGCGCACGGTCATCATCATGAATAGGCCCCACTTTCCCTTTTCAGCGGTTCCGGTCGTTTATTTGTATATTTAGTATCCCGGTCAGCCGCTATCTTAATCACTGACCGGCTTGTCATATGGCTGTTGAAAAAGATACTCCCGGAAAAAAACTCAGAGCTGCCGTCCCCCGGACTTCACAGGGCGATTTTAAACTTTCGCCGCAACGGCCTGGTGTAGTGGAATCCATCCGTCTGTCCAACCAGGACAGGATAAAGAGCCTGATACCGATCCGCCATGGCCGCATGAGCGCTTCACCTTTTGCCTTCTACCGTGGCATGGCCGGACTGATGGCACAGGACCTGTCAGTCCTTCCGCATACCCAGCTGAAAGTGCAGGCCATCGGCGACTGCCACCTGTGTAACTTCGGCGGCTTCGCCACCCCGGAGCGTACCCTCATCTTCGACGCCAACGACTTTGATGAAACGCTGCCTGCCGCCTGGGAATGGGACGTAAAGCGGCTGGCCACCAGTTTCGTACTGGCAGCCCGGCACAACCAGCTTCGCGAAACAGATGCGCGTGAAATGGCCATCCACATGGCCACCTCCTACCGGCACAGCATGTACGAATTTTCACAACTGCCCCTGCTGGACCTGTGGTACAAGAAGTTTGAAATGCATGCGCTGCTGAACAAAGCTACCAGTGAAGAAGTCCGGACACTGTTGCGCAACGCCATAGAAAAAGCAGAGAAAGCAACGCCTCAACAGGTATTCTACAAAATCACCCAGAGTGTCATGGGTACTTTTGAAATTACGGACCAGCATCCGCTGATTTATCATCCGCTGGACCTTGAAAAAGAAAAGGACAATATCAAATCCTTTCTGAACGGCTACCAGCGCACGTTACAGGAAGACCGCCGTTTCCTCTTCAGTAAATACCACGTGGTAGACGTAGCGCTGAAGGTGGTAGGCGTAGGCAGCGTAGGCACCCGTTGCATGATAGCGCTGCTGATGAATGACAAAGATGAACCGCTCTTCCTCCAGATCAAGGAAGCCCGTGCCAGCGTGCTGGAAAACTTCACGGCCAAAAGCAAATACAAACATGCCGGCGAACGGGTAGTGCAGGGGCAGCGGCTGGTGCAGGCCGCCAGCGATATCTTCCTTGGCTGGAGCACTGCCGATGATGGCCGTCATTTTTACCTGCGGCAGCTAAGAGACCGTAAAATAGCGCCTAATGTAGAAACCTTCGACAAAGAAGTGCTGCTGGCATACGCCGGCCTGTGTGGCCGTATGCTGGCACGTGCCCACGCCAAGACCGGCCCCGGTCAGCAGATCAGCGATTATATGGGTAAAAGCGGGCTAATGGATACCGCCATCGGCAAATTCGCCGTGGCCTATGCAGATCAAACAGAAAAAGATTTCGAAGTATTCACCAAAGCTATCCGCGACGGAAAGCTGCCTGTGGAAAAAGCCTAAACCCCGGAGCTTCATCCGTGGGCACAAAAAAAGGAGCTTCCCAGCCCCTTATCACTGTTCTCAAAAACAGCCAAAAAAACTTATTGTGGCCCAGGGCTTCAGCCCTGAGAACAAAAAAAGGAGCTTCCCAGCCCCTTATCACTGTTCTCAAAAACAGCTCAAAAAACTTATTGTAGCCCAGGGCTTCAGCCCTGGGAACTAAATATTAAAAATCTATTTTCTGATCGCGTTTGTCGGTTTTGCCCTGGCGGCCGTAGCGGTTACGATTGCGCGGTTTCGGTCTTCTTGGTTCTGCTTTTGGTGCGTCCGGATCGGCGTTGTTGGCCTCTATCAGTGCAGCTTCTTCAAACGGGTGACGCACGGAAGGGATTTTCTGTTTTGTCAGTTTGTTGATGCTGTTCAGAAAAGGTCGTTCTTCGGTGGCGCAGAAAGAGAGTGCGTAACCGGTGGCGCCTGCTCTTCCGGTACGGCCGATACGGTGTACATATGTTTCTGACACGTTAGGCAGATCGTAGTTGATCACATGTTCCAGCGCTTCCACATCGATGCCCCTTGCGGCGATATCGGTGGCAACGAGCACGCGTAAACGACCGCTTTTGAAGTTGGTCAGCGTGTTTTGCCGGGAGGACTGTGACTTGTCGCCATGCAGTGCGTCAGCGTTGATATTCCGTTTACGCAGGTTTTTGGCTATCCTGTCGGCGCCGTGTTTTGTCTGTGTAAATACGATGGTACGTTTGATAGTTTTATCCTGCAGGATGTGGTCCAGCAGTTGCTGTTTGTCTTTTTTCTTCACGAAAAACACGCACTGTTCCACTCTTTCAGCTGTAGTGGACACTGGTGTGATCTCCACTTTCTCCGGTTTGTACAGCAGTGAATTGGCCAGTTTGGCGATATTGGGCGGCATGGTAGCAGAGAAGAACAGCGTCTGTCGTTGCTCTGGCAGTTCACGCACCACTTTTTTGATATCGTTGATGAAACCCATGTCCAGCATACGGTCTGCTTCATCCAGTACAAATATCTCGAGGTGGTCCAGGTAGATATAGCCCTGGTTCATCAGGTCCAGCAGGCGGCCCGGTGTGGCGATGAGCACGTCTGTGCCGTTGCGCAGCGCGATCGTTTGCCGGTGTTGTGGTACGCCACCGAATATCACATCATGTTTCAACCCTGTGAATTTCCCATACGCTTCGAAACTCTCGTCGATCTGTGAAGCCAGTTCGCGGGTAGGCGTCAGGATGAGGGCACGGATATGTTTATAGCCTCCTTCTACGCCGGAGCGGGTGTTGTACAACTGTTGAAGGATAGGAATGGCAAAAGCGGCCGTTTTACCGGTGCCGGTCTGTGCACATCCCAGCAGGTCTTTCCCTTCTAAAACGATCGGTATGGATTGTACTTGTATGGGGGTAGGCTGGGTATAACCTTCTTTTTTAATTGCTTTTAAAATGGGCTCGATCAACCCTAATTGCTCAAATAGCATATTGTATTTATAATCTTCGGTAATAAAATTAAACGCCTCTTTATAGCCAGCGTTCAGCATTGAGGAGAGCAGTAAAGAAAGATTCTGGAGAGAGCTTTATGCTTTGAACTCAACATAACGAACGTAAAGATACGGATTTTCCCGTCAGTAAACGGTAAGGGCGTGGAGATTGGTTATATGTGAAAATTCACTCAGTAAAAAACACTATAATTCAATTATTTACACATATAGAAGGGCTAACCCCATGGGAGCCAGCCCTTCCGGTAATGTCATTAACGCGACTTATTTGGCCGGCGCTTCATCAGGTTTGGTTTTTGGCTCTTCGTTACCATGGTGACAGGTGTAGCAGGACACGGACATCACTTCTGTTCCTTTGAAGAACTTCTTGTTGATGCGGTGTGTCATTTTCATCATAGACCGTGCAATGTCTTTGTGTTGATTTTCATCACTGGCGAAGTCCAGTTTTTTAGGATCATCTTTTTGTGCTGCGTGACAGTAGCCGCACTTTACGCCCAGGGCAGCATTGAAGCTGCGCATGGTGGCTATCAGCTCATCATGGCTGATGTTTTTGGGTAATACTTTGAGGTTTTTAGGCTTCTCAGGTTCCTGAGGCAAAGCCAGTGAACACAGGGTAACCGCTGTTGCTAACGCAGCTGCTACCATGAATGTTTTTTTCATTTTCATGACCATGGTTTTAAATAGTATGTAAAGCTTCCTGATACTGAATCTACAAAAAAATATATATGTAATGGAATTTTTTTGACAGACGGGCTAAGCGTTTGAGGGCTTCGTACTGGCCAAAACGTTAGTCGGCAGCTCAGAAACAGACGGTAGGAACAGGGAAGCAACAGGGAAGCAACAGGGAAGCAACAGCGTTTCTCCATGTCCGCAAGTTCCGGGTTTTTTGCCGACTTTCGCAGGGGTAACTTTGTCTTAAAATGATAAAGCCATGAACAATTACGATAAAATTGCCACGGCAATTGCATACATCAACGACAATTACAAGGAACAGCCGGAACTTAAAGACATGGCGGCTTCCGTTCACATGAGCCCGTTTCATTTCCAACGGGTGTTCAGTGAATGGGCAGGCGTTACGCCTAAAAAATTCCTGCAGTATCTTACGCTGCACCACGCCAAACAACTGCTGAAACAGGAGAAAACAACCTTGTCCGATGCCGCCTTCGAAACAGGACTGTCCGGCACCAGCAGGCTGCATGACCTGTTTATCAATATTGAAAGTATGACACCGGGAGAATATAAAAACGGCGGAAAGTCTTTGCAGATCAACTACAGCTTCGCAGAGAGCCCGTTTGGCAATATACTGGTGGCGTCCACCGGCAAAGGCATCTGTCATATGGCTTTTGCGGACAACCGCGAAGAGGCGCTACAGGACCTGATCGCCAGTTTTCCCAACGCGCAGTTTACACAGATGACAGACCTCATTCAGCAAAATACGCTGTACATCTTCACCAAAGAACAACATCGCCTCTCAGAGATCAAGCTTCACCTGAAAGGCACCGCTTTCCAGCTGAAGGTATGGGAAGCCCTGCTGAAAATACCCATGGGCAATCTCACCACCTATCAGCAGCTGGCGGCCGCGGTAGACAACCCGAAGGCATCAAGGGCGGTAGGTACCGCCGTAGGCCAGAACCCCGTGGCGTTCCTGATCCCCTGCCACCGCGTAATAAAATCGACCGGCGAATTCGGGCATTACCATTGGGGAGACGTCCGTAAACAAGCCATGATCGGCTGGGAATCAGCACAATCATTTAATCATTGAGTGATGGGGCCATGCTAATATTTTAATCAACATACTTCGGACCCACGAAATCAAAAAAGCGTAAATCAAAAAATCCGTAAATGAAAAGGGCCGCCCACTCGTGAAGGGCAGCCCTTATTTGCTTATGAAAGAGGACCAGCACTAGAGAGTGCCTGTCTGTTTATTAGAGGATAATGTGCATTACTGGTTATCCACGGCCAGCTTGTTGTACACCAGCTCATCGGAAGAGAGAGGCCAGATGTAACCTGTGGCTGTTGGCGGTACCGCCAGCACTGTAGCGCTCTTGGCAGGGAAGGGAATACCCAGACGGATAATTTCCATGGCCCTGTTACCTTCTCCCAGTAACTCAATATGTTTTTCTTTAAGGATAGCATTAATCAGATCGTTCGCTGTCGGGAAATCAGCTGCAGTAAACACTGTTGTCGCATCGGAACGGCCACGTACGGCATTCAGCAAAGCGATGGCGGAGGGATCTACGGTATTGGATACACGTACTTTCGCTTCCGCTTCAATCAGCAGCAATTCTGCCCAGCGCAGTACCGGCGCAAAGTCCAGGTAAGGGCTCGGACCGGAATATTTCACCAGGAAAGAACGCGAACCAACCGGCATAATAAACTGCCTTCTGGCATCGCTGGCTTTCCAGGAAGCATCTGCCACGATACTACCGGTAGCAGTGTTCAGGGCGTACTCTGCGTTACCACCAACGGAAGCAGGGCTGTAGTAATATCCCAACTGCGTCTGCGTGCCCGGGAAATCGCCTGGGGAAGCACCAAACGGCATGTATATCACGGCTTCTTTACCGGCATACTTGGGCGTGTACAGGTTCTTCAGGTCAGACTCCAGCACGTAACCGGCAGGCGAAGTGAACGGACCTGTTCCGGCAATCAGCTTGGCGCCTTCTGTCAGCACTTTGTCGTATTGCCCCATTTGCAGGTATACTTTCATCTTCAGCGCAATAGCACTGTAGGAGTTGCCTTTGTTGGCAGCGAACTTGGTAGAGGCGCTCAATTTAGGCAGCAGCGCTTCTGCAGAGTCCAGGTCACGGATGATCTGGTCATAAGTTTCTTTTACGGTGCTGCGTGCACGGGAATAATCACCCAGTTTGGTATGCGGCTCCCAGAAAAGGATCAGCCCGGGTTTGCTGCCTGCGCCATCCCAGTAAGGACGGGCAAATAACTGCAGCAGGGAAAAATAAGACAGACCTCTTACGAATTTGGCATCACCGGCGTATATCTTTGCCAGTGAGTCGCCCACCACGGCATTGCCTTTGGCTGCCATGCCTGCCAGGAATACATTAGCATTGTTAATGGCCATATAACCCTGGGACCAGATCTCCTTGATCTCCTGGGACTCGCCTACGGCAGTCATTTTCCAGGTAGCATTCAGTGTTACGTTGTTCGTGGTCAGGTTCACAAAATCTTCGCCTCTCACATCGTTTGCGATCAGTACTTTACCACCCAGGAACTTACCGTTTTTCATCACGGTGTACAAACCGGTAGCTTCGTTACCAATCCGTTCTTTCTGCGTAAACGCCTCCCAGTCAGGGATATCGGTTGTCGGTTTCGGTGTAAGCAGGTCTTTCTGGCAGGAAGAGCCAAGGACCGCGATACCTAATGCCAGTATATATGCACTAATTTTATTCATCATCGATCATTTTAGAAATTAACATTTAAACCCACTGTCACAGTACGGCCATTACCCAGCGTGTTACGGTCAATACCCTGACCGGAAGCGTTGTTGCCATTGGAAGATACTTCCGGATCAGGACCGGGGTATTTCGTCATAATGGCGAGGTTCTGACCTCTTACATATACTTTGGCGCCGCTCAGGTGAATGGATTTCAACGCTGTTTCAGGCAGAATGTAAGTCAGGCCCACGGTACGGAGTTTAAGGAAATCTCCTTTGAATGCATTGGCGCTGATAGCGAAGGAAGAACCATTGGAGATGTTATCGCCGTACACCACTTTAGGTGTTTCGCTCACATCACCCGGATTTTTCCATCTGCTCAACACGTCAACGCTGTTGTTCCAGTAACGCTGGTCTTTCATACCGGCAAGGCTGCCGTAGTAAACATAGAAACCAGTCTGGTATGTCAGCAATACGTTCAGTTCAAAATTTTTGTAGCGGAAAGTGTTTTCAAAACCGCCTACCAGTTTAGGGTTGGTGTTTTGATAAGCCACCGCGTCTTTGGTGCCTACAGCAGGTGCAGGTTTACCGTCGGCATAGCTGTACACAGCTCCTACCGGATTGTAGTAAACATCTTCTCCTGCTTTATTCACAAAGATCCTTCTGCCCGTCTGCGGATCCACACCCTTTGTGCGAACAACATAAAGCATACTGGCGGGATAGCCTACCTGGTTTACACTGGTTTGTTCCAGGGAGCTGGTCACAAACGGGATTTTATCCAGGCTGCCGGCAAGGTCAGTGATTTCATTTTTGTTGTAAGCAATGTTGAAAGAGGTGTTCCACGTAAAGTCCTTTTTAGTTACCGCTGCTGCACTAATGCTGAATTCCACGCCTTTGTTATACATTTTGCCTACGTTGGATGGAATGGTGGCGATAACGGTGGAGGAAGGAATACCGGCGGAAGGGATTTGAGGCACAAACAGGATCAGGCCGTCGATATTGTTATAGTAGTAGCTCAGTTCACCGGTAATCCTGTTGTTCAGGAAACCATAACTGATACCCACATCTGTTTTTTTACTTACTTCCCATCCCAGGTTCGGGTTGCCCGCCTGGCTGAAATACAGGGAAGGTCTTTCACCATAAGGTACGGGTCTGTAGAGCGATAATGCGTCATAGTCGCCCAGACCGGCGTAGTTGCCCACTTTACCGTAGCTGCCGCGCAGTTTCAGGGAAGAGAACACATTAGCCAGTTTGCTGTTGGCCCAGAAATCTTCTTTAGTGATTTCCCAACCGGCAGACACGCTGAAGAAAGTACCTTTCTTCTTGTCTTCACCAAAGGCTGAATACTGGTCCTGACGCACGCTTCCACTCAGGAAATATTTTTCTTTGTAGTTGTAGTTGGCACGGGAGAACCATGAGAGCAGGTAGTTGCTGCGGCGCAACATGTTACGGCTCAAATCTGTCAACCAGCCACCTTCGGAGTTATTGAAGTAAGAGTCCATCTGGTTTTGACGGCCGATACCATAACGCTCACGCTGATCACGCTGTTGTTCTGTACCGAACAATACGCTCAGACTATGCTGGTTAAAGGTTTTGTCAAACTGCGCGGTGTTGGTCCACGTCCATCTTTTATACTGTGTATAGGTGCTGGTAGCATCACCGTTGCTGCTAAAACCATCACCATTCTTATTATTCATATAGATGTCGTTGTTCATCAGGATATAGTCGATACCATACTGTGTACGTAAGGTCAACCATTCCCAGGGCTTCAACTGGCCATACACATTTCCCTGTACGTGATTAGCTTCTGTATTGGAGTGATCGAGGTCCAGCAGGATTTTAGGATTGTAGATGCCCACGTTCAAACCACCTTTCGCGCCGCCGATACCGGAACCACCATTGGTATTGTAAGTACCGTCATTGTTATACGGTGATACGATCGGAGAGGTCAGGAACGCCAGACGGGCAAGGCCGCCGGAGTTAAAAGCCTCGCCTTCCAGTGAACCGGAAGAACCGGAAATCAGGCTTAACTCATTTGAGTAGGCTATTTTAGTACCTACGGAGAAAATCCTGCCCACTTTCTGGTCTACATTCACCATCAGGTTTTTACGGACGAAATCATTTTGTTTCAGGATACCTTCCTGTTTGGTGTAACCGGCAGAAAAGTAGTAGCTGGTATTTTCAGTACCACCGCCTACGCTCAGGCTGTGGCTCTGGGAGATGGCCCTGTCACGGTATACCACGTCCAGCCATTTCGTATCAATGATGTTGCCATTGGCGTCTTTGTTGAGTTCATAACGTCTGGCATCACCAGCGTTGGCCAACCCTTCATTTTTAACGTCAACATACTGTTGTGCATTCAACAGTTTAGGTAAACGGTTAGGGGAGGTCATACCTACCCAGCCATCATACATCACACGCGGACGACCAGCTTTACCTTTTTTGGTGGTCACCAGTACCACGCCGTTGGCAGCACGGCTACCGTAAATAGCAGTAGCGGCGGCGTCTTTCGCAATATCAATAGATTCGATATCAGCAGGATTAATACTGGACAATGGGTTCAGCGGAGCGCTGGTAGATCCCACGTCGCCGCTGAAAGTAGGCACACCGTCAATTACTATCAGCGGATAAGCGCTCATGGAGAGGGAGTTAACACCACGGATTCTGAATACGGGCGGGTTGTTTACCACACCGTTTGGTACAGTGATCTGTACACCGGCGGCACGGCCACCCAGGCCTGCCTCAAAGCTCTGTACCGGTAAATTGGCCAGTGACGTGCCTTTCACCGAAGCGATGTTACCGGTTACTTCTTTTTTACGTTGCGTACCATAACCCACCACCACTACTTCAGATATAGCTTTGGTGTCTGATGTCAGCTGAATGGTCCCCATGCTCTCTCCGGTAATAGGTAAGGTCTTAGCTTCATACCCTACGAAGGATATGCGCAATGTTTTTGCTTCCGAAGGAACAGATAAGGAAAACGCGCCTTTGGCGTCTGTTACAGTACCGGTTTTACCACCGGGCAGGCTTACTGATACACCGGGCAAAGCAGCGCCTTGCTCATCGGTGATCTTCCCTGTTACCGTGCGATGAGATTGTGCCAACAAGGTCGATGCTAGGAACAGCATGCTGGCTACCACGAGTAAGAACTTCCTCATGTAATTGCAGATTTTGGTTTAGATTATTAAAAAAAGAAGTCTGATCAATCAGATTTTGGTCATAGTTTCTCCAGCACCATGAGGCCACTCATGATGATATATTTCACGGCGTTTGAGTTCGAGAATGCTGTTTGGTTTTGTTGATATTCTGACATAGATCCACAGCACTGCTGCAGGTTGCTTTAGCTTTAGATTTAGATTTTTTCCTCGCTTGTTTTTTTAAATTTAACTGGTTAAGAAAAACGGTTCGATTTTGGTCTTTTATGCTACAGTCGTCACGAGATGTATCACTGATTTAGATTTTGGTTGCAATACCATCGTTATCCTCTACGATCACTAAGTGAACAGGTCGGAATAAAAATAAAAAAAAATTTCAACCCCGATACACTTTCTCTTCCGTGATCTTTTCCATCAAGACAAGATTTATTTAAAAATAAATGATAATTAATTTGTTACATATTACAAAGACGCCAAAATATTTTTTTATATCTTTATCTAAACAAAAAAATGGGCACACAGGAAAATATCACCGGGCACACCGCCTCACAGGGTTGGGAAATTGGTGTAAAACGCACCTTCGCTCTCACCCCCGAAGCTGCATGGCAAATAATTTTCAGTCAGCCGGTCCTCGGTGTATGGCTGGACCATAAAGCCGGCATCGCCTTTCAGAAAAACGATACTTACACCACTGTTTCCGGAACAACTATCACCATCACCAGTGTCACCGAAGTAAAAGTCATCCGCATGAAATGGCAGGCCAAAGGACAGGCAGCCGCTTCCACCTTACAGATCAGGGTCATTCCGGCAAAAGATAAAACGACCGTCAGCTTTCATCATGAATGGCTGGCCAACAACAAAGAACGCGAAGCGATGAAGTCCTACTGGACGCATGTGCTGGATGAAATCGGAAAGGCATCAGACAATTAACGGCAGTCGTAAAAATCGTATAACCGTTAACGTTATCAACCGTTTTACTCATGAAAAACCGTTTGCAACATGCTTCACATGATGGGTAATAACCTCTTCCCCATAGATAGCTATAAGGGAAGGACCGGCTAAACGTTAAAAAGGGAAACCGCCCGAATGGGAAAAACCGGCCTCCATGGCGCCGGTCATGTGGATTCACCGACAGTTAAGGTATTTTGGGCGCCCGTAAAGCTAAATTCGCCTATAATAACTTATTTTTAAGCTAATTATAAGGCATACCTATCACTGTACCCTGTAACTTTGTTAATACCAAGACCAATGAATACTACGGGAAGCAAAATTATGAACGGCTATAGTATAGTACAAGGACCCCAGCTTCAGGAATTGTTGCATCAGGAAACACTGGCGGATATCTTCAGACAATCTGTTAAAGAGCATGCTCATCATACTGCTCTGATCTTTCAACATCAGTCCCTCACCTACGCTGAAATGGACCACTGGAGCGATGCAGTGGCTGCCATGTTGCAGGCACGCGGCATAGGCCCCGGCAGCGTGGTAGGCGTATGGTGGCCCCGCGGACTGGAACTGCATGCGGCCATCCTGGGCATCGTAAAGGCCGGCGCGGCCTATGTGCCGCTGGACCGCGAAATGCCCGCCGAAAGAGTGGAAGGCGTGCTCACCGAAGTAAAGGCCGCCGCCTGCTTCAGTGAAGAATCGCTGCACCTGGACGCGGCCATCCTCTCCGTTCCGCCGGTACCGGACATAACGGAAACCTTTACGCTCACGGCCGGCCCCTCGCCCGACAATATCGCCTACGTATTATATACCTCCGGCAGCACCGGCAAACCCAAAGGCATCCCCATCTCGCACCGCCAGATATGCCACCTGGTAAGAGCGGAACAGACCGTCCTGAAAATTACCTCGCACGACAAGGTATACCAGGGCTTCTCTGTATCTTTTGATATGTGGTGCGAAGAAACATGGGTCAGCTACTTCGCCGGCGCCACCCTCTGGGTAGCCGATGCCACCACTGCCAAAGCCATCGATGAACTCGGCAGTGTGCTGCGCGATGAAAAAATTACCATCCTCCATGCCGTACCCAGCCTGCTGGCCGTCATGGAAGACGATATACCCACTCTCCGCCTGATCAATGCAGGCGGCGAAGCCTGCACGCCACAAGTACTGGCCCGGTGGGGCGCCCCTCCCAGGACCTTCTACAACAGCTACGGCCCTACGGAAACAACGGTCAGCGCCACCTTCGCAGCCCTCAAACCCGGCGATGCCATTACCATCGGTCATCCCCTGCCCAATTACAATATGGCGGTGGTAGACGATAAACTCAATATTCTCCCCCTCGGAGAAAGAGGGGAACTGGTGATCACCGGCCCCGGCGTAGGCAACGGCTACGTCGACCGCCCCGAGCTCACCCGCGAAAAATTCGTACCCAAGCCGGCGTCCATGGACATGGTCCCCGGCGATATGGTTTACCGTACCGGCGACGCGGCCATCATCCTCCCCGATGGCAATATCGACTTCCAGGGCCGCCTCGACGATCAGATAAAACTGCGCGGCTACCGTATCGAGCTCGGCGAAATAGAAAACCGCCTCAATGCTATCATCGGCGTGATATCTGCTGCCGTAGCAGTGAAAAAAGACAATAATGAACAAGACCAGCTGGTAGGATATGTGGTGATGGAAAACACGCAGGCTTTCGATGAAAGCTTCTTCCGCGCGGAACTGGCAAAAGTACTACCTCCTTACATGGTGCCTGGCACTATCCTCGAACTGGACGACATGCCACGCCTCCCCAGCGGAAAAATCAACCGTAAGGCGCTGCCACTGCCACCGGCTTTCGCACAGCCCGTCACCCACGAAGCGATAGATACCAGCGCACCGCTGCAAGACAGGGTGCTGGCCATTCTCACCAAAGTGTTCCCCGACAGGAACATTAACCTGCAACAGGACTTTTTCACCGACCTTGGCGGACACTCCCTGCTGGCCGCCGCTTTCGTGTCCCGCTTACGCCGCGAAGCCAATGTGCCGCAGGCGTCGCTGAAAGATATTTATATACATCGGCCGCTCCAGGCGCTCGTAGATACCTGGAACGTACAGCCGCAAAACAGTAAGAAAAAGGAACGCAGCTTTAATGAAGTGCCCTGGTGGCGCCACCTCGCCTGCTGGGCAGCACAGAGCGTTTCCCTGCTGGTGATCTTCGGCCTGTTTGCCATGCAGATATTCCTGCCTTACCTGGGATACTACTACATTGAACAGGAAACCAGTCACCTGGGATACGCCATTATTACGGCACTGTGCATGTTCTGCCTGCTGCCGCCCGTTTTCTCCGCACTGATCATCATCATCAAATGGCTGGTCATCGGCAAAATGAAAGCAGGCGACTACCCACTGTGGGGACAATACTATTTCCGCTGGTGGCTGGTGAAAACCATGCAACGCCTCATGCCTTCCCAGTTCCTTAACGGCACGCCGCTGTATCCTGCTTACCTGCGGATGCTGGGCGTGAAGATCGCCTCTGATGCACAGCTGGCAGCTGTCACCATCGGCGCGGAAGACCTGGTGACCATCGGCAGCGATGTCAGCATCAGCTCCCAGGCGGTTATCAATAATGCCTGGGTAGAAGACGGTTGGCTCAAACTACGTTCCGTACATCTCGATGACCACGCCTATATCGGCAGCAGCGCTGTCATCGCCGGCGACACCGTCATGGAACCATGGAGCGAACTGCAGGACCTCAGCTACCTGCCCGCCAACAGCCGCATCGGTACCTGTGAAGTATGGTATGGCAGCCCAGCGCAACTGAAAGTGAAAAAAGAAATGAGCGAAATGCCGCAGCCACTGCCGGTATCAGCAGCTACCCGCAGGAAATACAGCCTTATCTTTTCACTGTTCCTGCTGGTATTCCCTTTCACCGTCCTGCTGCCACTGCTGCCCACCATCATCACGCTCAACCAGCTCGACAACGCCGCGCCGGATTATAATTTCAACTATATGGTCATCACACCATCACTGGCATTGAGTTATATTATCCTGTTCACTGCGCAGACCGTTGTCCTGAGCCGCCTGTTGCAATGGGGCATCAAACCCGGCACCTACCCTATCTACAGCCTGTTTTATGTACGCAAATGGTTTGCCGACCAGCTGATGTCGCTCACGCTGATCGTTATCCATCCTATCTTTGCAACAGTATATATCTCCAGCCTGTTCCGCGCGCTGGGCGCCCGTATCGGTAAAAACACGGAAGTGTCTACCGCCAGCAGCGTTACCCACCCGCTGCTCGAAATCGGCAATGGCGCCTTTATCGCTGATGCCGTTACCCTCGGCGAATCCGATGTACGCGGGCAACAACTGATCCTCGAAAAAACAATCATACACGATACCAGCTTCGTCGGCAACAGCGCACTGATCCCGCAGGGATATGTATTGCCGCCCAACATGCTGATAGGTGTATTGTCCACACCGCCCACAAAAGAACAGCTGGCCAACAGCACCGCGCGCGACTGGTTCGGCTCTCCCGCCATCGCACTGCCACGCCGCCAGGAAAGCCGTTTCTTTCCACCGGAACTGACCACCAACCCATCTCCCCAACGGAGAATGGCCAGAGGCCTGGCAGAATTTATCCGTATCCTTATACCGGAAACAATGGTCATCTGTTGCAGTATCCTCTTCATCGCCTACGGGCATGACCTGGTAACTGAACAAGCCTGGTGGCAGATATTACTTAAACTGCCTTTCTACTATCTATTTTTCCTCGGTATGCCGGCATTCCTTTTCACCGTCATGATGAAATGGATACTGACAGGTAAATACCACGCTATACAGAATCCTATGTGGACGTCTAAAGTGTGGCGCAGCGAAGGCACCACTTCCACCTATGAAGCGCTGTCTGTGCCATTCCTGCTCGACTTCCTCCGGGGCACGCCATGGCTGCCGGTTTTACTGCGCCTGCTGGGCGTAAAAACAGGCTACCGCGTATGGCTCAACACCACCGACATCACGGAGTTTGATATGGTGGAAATAGGCACCGACGCTGCCCTCAATGAAGACAGCGGGCCACAGACCCACCTGTTTGAAGACCGTGTCATGAAAATCGGCCCCATCAAAATCGGCGACCGCGCCAGCATCGGGGCACGTACCATTATCCTCTATGATAGCGAAATCGGTGATGATGTAAATATCGCACCACTGTCGCTCGTCATGAAAGGAGAAAAACTGCAGCCTCACACTGACTGGACCGGCAGCCCTATCAGACCGGAATAATCCGACGCTATGATAACGATTACGCCCATACGCATAAAAGATCATTACGAGCTCCTTTCAGCAATGCTGAAGGAGCTCCATTTATCTGAACTGGAATTTTTCCCGAAAACAGCCGCCTGGGAAGATATTCAGGCGGACTATATGCAACACGTCATTTCCACACAGGAAGAAAATGACGGTACCTGCCTGCTCGCTGCGAAAGACGGCGAACCGGCAGGCTTTATTTTCGCTTATGTAGAAGAACCGGACGAAAGCCGCATCGAAGATTATACCGGCAACACCCTCTATGTCTCTGATGGTTATGTGGCGCCCGCCTTCCGCCGCATGGGTATCTACCGGCAGCTCAACGACGCGCTGGAAGCCATCTACATCCAAAAAGGCGTCCGGAGAATAGTGCGTTATACACTCAGCAATAACCTGCGGATGCAGCAGTTCCTGGCATCTCAGCAGTATGAACCCGTGAGGCTGGTGTATGAAAAATGGCTTACGCCGGATGGAAAAGAAGCGATCAAATTATTTTAGGGATTTTTAAAGCCCCTACACATCAATAGCATGGTCTTTCTGAACAGGCTTTCCCTTCCATACTTTCTGTGCCGTCCACTCCGCAGCAGGAGCGCTCCAGTAAGGGTCATGCGCCGGCAATCCCAAATCCAGGAAACCGGTGGTGCATAGATAAAGGCTGCCGGTAGAAGTATATACATCGGCTATCTCCGGCTGATGACCACAGAAACCAATCTGTAGCCAGCCGTTTTTATCAAAAGTATCCGGCGCTTCAAAAATTCGTTTATTCACCGCCGTTAGTGCGCAACGTACCTGTGCCGGCTGCAGTTCCGCCGGCAGTTTCCTTTCAAGGGCCAGTTGTGCCAGCGCCTGGAAAGCACCGTTGCGGTAGGGCATCGAGCGGCCTACTACCGGGAAGGTCCCTTCCGGTGAAATCTGCCTTTCGAGGATAGCCCCGTAGCGTTGCATCCGCTTCAGGGCCAGCTCATATTGTTCTTTACCGCCTTCGCCTTTCTCCGTCAGTACTTTAAGTACATCTACCAGCATCGGCTGTATCACAAAAGAATTGTAATAGTCGTAGTGGAAATGAGGGCCATCGCCGTAGATACTGTCTCCTTTGTACCACTCCATGATTTTCTCAATGGCAAAGTCCACCGGCTTGCGGTCCCACCCGCCGCCGAACCGCAGCAACGCAATTTCAATCATCGCGGCAAACAGCACCCAGTTATTGGTACTAAAGGCTTTGATGCTGCGCAGGCTTTTCAGGGCGTCCACCGTTTGTTGTTTCGTACGGTCGGACAATGGCTGCCAGACCTGTTCCGGCGCGCGTATCAGGCCATGTGCCAGAAAGGCGCCGTCTACCAGCGGCTGCGCATCAAACTGCCCGGTAAAATTCATAAAGTCCGGAGAGGAAGGATCTACTGCCTGCGCCATCGCTTTGTGGGTAAGCTCCAGCATTTCAATCCGTTTGCTGCCTTCCATGGTATTGTCCCATCCCAGTTCCAGCCATGGCGCCAGGCCGGCCAGCGTTCTGCCGAAGGCTTCCAGGTAAGTCACTTTACGTACCGGTTTGCTGTAATGCGGCGCTACTTCGGTAGGCATATTGGCCACCAGTTTCCCTTTACTGAGATGCTCTATAACGGGACGGCTTATACGTAGTAACAGGTCCAGATTATAGGCACGGTCATTCACGGGCGGTGGTGCCGCCAGATCTGCCAGCATGCTTTTATCTGTCTTCAGCGAACCGGCTATACCGGCCATCGGCACAGCCTTGAGAAAAAAACGTCTGTCCAAGGTGTCAGTTATTTAGCCCACTGTTTGTAACGCAGTAAAGCTTCCACAAAATAATAGTCGGCGTAGGTAAGCGGTACGTCCACCTCAGACTGGTGAGGCAGGGAACCTACGCTATGCATCAAAATAAAATCGTTGTTCTCTCCTTCTTTGGCCAGGTACGCCGGGCTGCAAAGACTGGTGAGCATTTTCTCTGCGGCGTTCCAGTAACGTTTGCCTTCTGTTTTGTTGGTGTAGCGGCTCAGTTCCAGTAAGGCGGAAGCGGCTACGGCGCCGGCGGAAACATCACGCGGTGCATTTGGAATGTCCGGTGCGTCATAATCCCAGTAAGGAATCAGGTCGGCCGGCATATGCGGATGGTTCAGGATATATTCAGCAATATGACGGGCCTGGTCCAGATATGCTTTGTCTTTGGTTTCACGGTACATCATGGTATAGCCATACAGCCCCCAGGCCTGACCGCGTGACCAGGCAGAGCTGTCTGCCAGCCCCTGATGTGTTTTCTTTTGCAATACGGCGCCGGTGGCAGGATCATAGTCAATAACGTGATAGGAACTGTAGTCCGGACGGAAATGATTTTTCATCGTGGTGTTGGCATGCGTGCGGGCTATCTTGTCAAACTGAGGATCGCCGGATTCGCGGGTGGCCCATGTCAGCAGTTCCAGGTTCATCATATTGTCGATGATCACCGGGAATTTCCAGGTGCCGTGGTCCCATGATTTGATGCAGCCTACCGTAGGGTTAAAGCGGGTGGACAAAGACCGGGCGCTGTTAAGCAAAATACGTTTATACGCTGTATCGCCGGTAATGCGCAGGGCGTTGCCGAAAGGGCAATACATCATAAATCCGAGATCGTGCGTGCGGGTGTTGAATTCGTTTTTCTGACAGAGCGCCATCCGTTTGAGGGCTTCTGTTTTAAAAGCCGGGTCTTTCGTGTATTCGTACAGGGACCAGGTAGTGCCGGGATAAAATCCGGATGTCCACCAACCGGCGTTGGAAGTCATCAGGCTGCCGTCTTTATTGGTGCTGCGGGGCAGCACGGTGTCCGGCACATGGTTCATCATCAGTTTATATTGTCTGGCGGCAAACTGCAGTGTTTCATCGGCTTTGCGAAGCAATGCCTGGTTGGCTTTACCAGACTGTGCATACGATTGCATAAACATTGCAGGCAACAGCAGCAGGGTAAAGAACAGGTTCTTTTTCATAATAAGTTAGTTATAGGTTGACTTATTTCTTTTTCGAGGCGGCCTTTGTATTGGCGGCACTGGATTCTCTGGCTATCAGCTGAATAGGAATGATCTCCTGGGAATAGCGCGGGGCACCGGTCTGACGGCTGGTGACCAGTTCCATCAGCGCTGCTACCACCCGCTCGCCCATCATGGCCGCGTATTGGTCTACGCTGGTGATAGGCGGCGTAACGATTTCGGTCCTGGGGTCATTGGAATAACCTACTATCTTCAGGTCTTCCGGCACCCGTAGGTTGATTTTGCGGCAGTACTCCATGATCGTAATGGCAGTAGTATCATTAGACGCGAAAATGCCATCGGGATAAGGCTTCTGCGCGAAAATTTTTTCGCAGGCCTGCCATGCGTTGTCGCGCGTAAGCTCCTGGTAAAAAACCCTGGTTTTACGGAAAGGCAGTTTATGTTGCTGCAAAGCGCTTTTGTATCCTGCTACCCGCTCCAGGTAAAGGTTACAGGTTAGCGGCCCGGAGATATGCACAATGTCTTTACATCCTCTTTCAATCAGGTGACTGGTAGCGGTAAACCCTCCCAGGTAATCATCTCCCTTGATCACTTTTACATTGTAATCTTTGGGCACGCGGTCAAAAAATACCAGCGGGATATTATTGTCTTTAAACACATCAAAATGGGAAAAGTCCGTAGTATACAGCGTAGTGCTGACTACCAGGCCGTCTACCCGGGCGGAATACAGTGTATTGACCAGGGCTACTTCCTGGTCATAGGAGTCGTTGGACTGGCAAATGATCAGGTTGTAGCCGTGTTCCTGTAATTTATTCTGGATAATGGTACTGATGGCAGCGGGAAAAAACATGGAGATACGCGGAATGATCAGGCCGATGGTTTTGCTTTTGTTGTTGCGTAAACCGGCAGCCAGCGCATTAGGGCGGTAGCCCAGTTTGCGGGCCATCTTTTTAACCCTGTCTTTCGTACGTGCGCTGATGTTAGGATTGTCGTTCAGTGCGCGGGATACAGTAGATACCGATAACTTCAGTTCTTCTGCGATATCAACGATTGTTTTTTCTGTACGTTTGCTCATGTATTAGCCATTAACGGTAAATATTAGTTATCTGCCCATCCAGCCACCGTCTACTGTAAGTATGGTACCATGTACATAATCAGCAGCTTTGGAAGCGAGGAAAATAACGGGCCCCGCAAAGTCTTCCGGTTCGCCCCAGCGTCCTGCCGGTATCCGGTCCAGTATGGAGGTACTGCGTTTTTCATCCGCCCTCAGGGCTGCCGTGTTGTCGGTGGCGATATAGCCCGGAGCGATCGCATTGACGTTCACGCCCCTGCCGGCCCATTCGTTGGCGAACGCTTTCACCAGTGAGCCTACCGCCCCTTTGCTGGCGGCATATCCCGGCACATTGATCCCACCCTGGAAGGTGAGCAATGAGGCTGTAAAGATAATCTTTCCGGCGCCTCTTTCAATCATCCCCTTACCGATTTCACGGGTAAGGATAAACTGGGCATTCAGGTTGATGTTGATCACCTCGTCCCAGTACTCGTCCGGATGCTCTGCTGCCGGTTTCCGGAGAATAGTGCCGGCATTGTTGACAAGGATGTCAATAGTCTTTACATCCTGCTGTAACCGGTGGATAAAGGCATACAATGACTCGCGGTTGGAGAAGTCGCTCTGGTAGGCTTTAAAACTGCGGCCCAGCGCTGTCACCTCTTTCTCCACTTCGCTGCCATGCAATTCCAGGGAGGCTGATACGCCGATGATGTCTGCGCCGGCGGAGGCCAGCGCCACCGCCATCGCTTTTCCGATACCTCGCTTACAACCGGTAACGAGCGCGGTTTTTCCTTTCAATTGAAACAGGTCCATATGTCAACTTTATTGAATCGTTACTTTAAGTGGTTCTCTAACGCGTTGTGAAAATGCTTCCAGATATTTAAACCATTCTTCTGCATTCGTAATCCGTCCGCCTTTGTTCCAGGCGGCGCCGAAATAATACACGTACGGCTGCTGGCTGTGGGCTATACCCGGGCTCAGTAAATGTACGTTATCTGTTTTCATGCCAGGCACAGAAGCAGGGAAAACACAACCTATTCCAAGGGTGCCGTCTTCACCATGTTGTGGCTCCCAATAACCCATCACACCATTCTTCTCGTCCAGCAGTACGGCGCCGGGGTCTTTCCGTTTTACGATGCCTGTCACCACCGGCAGCTGATCGCCTTTGAAGCTGTATTGCACCTGCATTTTGTTCAACTGGGAACCGGCGTCCAGGGAGATGGTTTTGGTAACGGAAACGGGTATATTACCGGCCTGCCACGTATCGTAGGTGAGTGCAAAAACGGTGCGGAGCGGACCGTTGTCCAGCCGCTTCCATTGACGGTAATTCTTCGGGAAATAGATAGTATCCTTGCCATAAGGCGCGATATCACCGGCGCCCAGCGTAAGTCCTACACTGTAATAATCAAGCCCCTGGCCGTTATCGTGGTGGTAGTTGTCCAGCTTGTACCAGGTGTCGATCACCATATCAGTGGTACGCTTGGCCCATACATCAATACCGTAAGCCATTTCCTTGGGCGTTTTTTCCAGTGCAGGGCCATACATGCGGTAGGCCATCCGGTCATTTTCCCAGGCATAGTCATCTTTCCTTTCCGGTACAAAACGGCCATAGGCTTTTGGTGTTACCGCTGCGGGCGTGCCTGCCTTCACGGCCAGCTGACGGCTGCCGGCGGGCGTTACGCTCACCTGCAGTAATACGGCTTTCGGCGTTTTACCGCCATCGTATATCAACTGGTAAGGAACTTCCTGGTCGGACAACAGGTCCATCACTTTGAAAGACTTGCGTGTGTCCTTATTAAGTTTCGCTGTAAACTGATCGTAAGGAATCTCTACGATCTCACCTTCGCGGTTCAGGCCCGTAGGGTTGGTAATGGTGATATCACCCGGACTGTTCTGCTGAAGATTATATTTGATCAGTTCAGCGCCGGCTAACAGGAAAGCACCTACGCCATATACTTCCGAATCATCGGCAGTGGCTTTGCCTGGAGCAGCCGCCACTACCTGTACAAAGCCCAGTTTACCGTCCGGCTGCACGCAGTCTGTCAGTGCCTGCCATCCTTTGTGGATAACGGGCAGGAAGTCCTTCTCCGGTAAAATACCATTGTTGACGCCCCACATGAGCGCATACACGTAGAAGCCGGTACCACTGGTTTCTTTGGAAGGATAGCTGTCGGGGTCCAGCAGGCTGGCATGCCAGGTGCCATCGGCTGTTTGCAGTGCTGCAATACGGTAAGCCATTTTTTTGAACAGGTCCACGAAACGTGCCCTGTTGGCGTAGTTTGCGGGCATATTGTCCAGCAGGCGGGCCAGGCCGCCCATCACCCAGCCGTTGCCACGGCTCCAGAACACTTTGGCACCGTTTTTCTCTTTCTGGTCAAAGTAGCGGGCGTCACGATAGTACAGGCTGTCGTTTTTGTCGAACAGGAAGTCAGTGGTTTTCCACCACAGCTTATCAGCGGTCTCCAGGTAACGCGGGTCACCGGTGGCCGCAGAGAGATAACCTAATGCCGGCGGGCCCATAAACAGGGCGTCGCACCAGGCCCACTCCCGGTGATGGATACCGTTCTTCCAGTCCAGCGGCTCGGTATGAGGCGCAGCTACAATACTGTCTGCCAGCTTCCGGAATTTATCAATCATCACAGGGTCTCTATAATAAGGGTACAGCTGGGCGTAGAGTTGACCGATACAGTATTCATCCGCGAAAAAACGGTCAGGCCCTGTATTCCAGTTATTGTCTTTACCTACCTGTATCAACCGCTGTATAAAAAACGGATTGTCAGTCACCTGGCTGAGGGCCATCATGCCGGCGTACATGGCGCCGTTGGTCCAGTTGGTTTGTGGGTTGGCCCAACCTTTCCGTTCGATGGACTGCCATTGCCAGTTGGCCACTCTCTCCATGTAAGCACGGATAAACTGCGCCGACAATGCATTGAGCGAAGGCGCCACAATAGCCGTTTGCTGCGGAACAGCCCCCGCATCCGGCCCGAAGTGCAGGGCCGACAGGCCCAGCAGGCTTCCTGCAATGATGTTTTTCATTTTCATGATAAATATGATGATCGGGTTTTAGCGTAATTCAGTGATCTTGCAATGGTCCATATCGCCATAATCCAGGTTCTCTCCGGCCATACCCCAGATAAAGGTGTAGTTGCTGGTGCCGGCGCCGGAATGCACGGACCAGGGCGGAGAAATCACGGCCTGTTCGTTCTGCATCCAGATATGGCGCGTCTCCTGTGGCTGCCCCATAAAGTGGCAAACGGACTGGCCTTCCGGTACTTCAAAATAGAAATATACCTCCATTCGCCTGTCATGGGTATGCGCTGGCATCGTGTTCCATACGCTGCCGGGTTTCAGCTCGGTCATGCCCATTTGCAGCTGGCAGGTTTCCAGTACGGAATTTACCAGCAGCTTGTTGATGGTACGATGGTTAGATGTTTCCAGTGCGCCCAGCGTCACTACTTCCGCTTCATTTCTGGATACCTTACGGGTAGGATAGCTGTGATGCGCGGGGGTGGAGTTGAGATAGAATTTTGCCGGCTGTGCAGCGTCTTTACTGTGGAAGACCACCTTTTGTTTGCCTTTTCCCACATACAATGCTTCTTTGAAGCCGATCTCAAATTGTTCACCGTCCACTTCCACCATGCCCGCACCGCCAACATTAATCATTCCCAGCTCTCTGCGCTCCAGGAAATACGCGGCTTTCAGCAGATCAATCGTTTGCAGTTCAAGACCGCCTTTCACCGGCATGGCGCCGGCTGTCAGATAGCGGTCGTAATGCGTGTGTACCCATGAAATCTGGTCTGCCTCAAAAACTTTTTCTATCAGAAATGCCTTTCTCAGCGCTTCGGTATCCATGCTTTTCACCTCTGAAGGGCTGCTGGCATACCTTGATTCATACTGTGTGCTCATATCGTTGGTTATCTTTTTTATTTACAGATAGTTTGATGTTTCTTATAGGTGGATACCCGCCGGTTGTTTCAGGAAGACATACACGGTCCGGCTGTAGCGCGTCATGTAGGATGACGGCATGCACTAACGTGGACTGCCTTGCTGAATGCTTTGTTCACTGTTTTTAAGCAGATGCTTCACCGTATTTGTTTCCGGGGGCACTGCTCCGCTTCTGGCTTCACTACTTTGTTAAACTTCTCTTCCATTCAATTCCTTTCACATCTCTGTACCGTTATTCAACAGCCCCGCTTCGCTACCATTGACCTAGATGAAATACTGAAGAACCCCTGATGCTGCTTGTACCACAGAATCCTGTACGTTCGGGTTGTTGATACCGCCCGCCACTCTTTTGTTCAAACATATTTTTCAGGAGTGGTCCTCCCGCGAAGTCCAACCAGGACCATTTTTTCTCTAAGACTTCATCTAAAGTAATGCAAACGTTTGCAAAATACAAAGCTTTTATGGAAAGATAGCAAAAATTTAATTGTATAAATGACAATTATACTATCCTATTCCTTTGTTCTGCCGTATTTTCAGGACATACGCAGCATTTTTACATTAAAAAAGTCATAATATTATTTGCCAGGGCTAGTGCCGGCGTTTGATAGCAAAATCAACATTGTATTTATCCTTTAACGCCTGCCCTTTGGCTTTGAGCGTGATACGGTACACAGCATTTCCCCACACCGGCGACAACCGGCCATCATCAACGGTCTGTCGCTCCGACACGGCCTCAAAACGGGAAACATCATACGTGATTTCCATGGTGGCAAAGTCTTCTGTCAACAATACCTTTCCCGGTGTTTTGGTATCCGGAGGCAGGCAGGTTATAAAATGGAGCTGGTAGGGCGCTTTCCAGGATTGCAGCTCATAGGCCTCGGTCAGCTTCAACCGGGAATCTGCCGGCGTAAAAGTGAAAGTACGCTTCAAACTCTTTACCATGGCCGATTCGGGATAGGCTGCGGCAATGTCCATATCCAATATCTTCGTGCTGCCTTTATCTGAGAAAGATACGTCCTTCGCCTGGAACCTGCGTCCATCCTGTTGTTGCACACCATTCACCGTTGGACAGTTATGCCATTGTGATTGCATATACCACAACTGGTACCGGTCTTTGCTGAAAGTCTGTTTGGTATAAGTGCCCACGCCAACGTCTATGATGGCAGGCTGGCCGTCCATATACAGCACAAAATTGCCGATATCGTTATGGTTATGGCTTTCGGCGTTATGGCCGCCTTTAGCAGCGAAAAACAGTCCCCGTGAACCGCCCTGCACGGAGCGAAGAGACAGCACCTGCAAGTCGGGCAACCAGTTTACGGAAGTAAAAGGCCCTGCCGGCGTGGTGCTAAGAAAAGACTTACGTCCTTCCAGGTCATATATAAATGTCAGCAGGGAATTGGTTTTGATGTAGTTGGTATCCGGATTGGCCAGCCGGTACAGATAGGCGGCAAACTCCTTCATCTGCTGGTCTTTGAAAATTTCGCCATACAGGAATACGGTATGTGGCGGCGGGATGGTGCTGGCGGAGGCGTCAGCGAAGTTCACAAACCGGCTGCTGTCGATATGCATCTTGTAGATATAGGCGCCGATACGATGTATGAGTTCATTTTTACTGAGGTCTGCCTTGCCGGCGGAAGCCCAACGCATCCAGTTCACAAACTCTATCAGTTTGCCGCCGGCATGTCCCCAATAGCTGGGGCCCTCATCACAGCCACCATCTTCGGGATATCCGTTCAGGAAAAAATCAGCGCTCCGAATAGCTTTCTCTATCACTTTATTACGTGTATTCCTCTCGTTTACAGCAAGCAGGGCTGTCTGCAGAATATTGGTATTGATCCAGATATTCCAGTTGTTCATCGGTTTGCCGTTAAAGCCCATCCACCAGAAATCAGTCCGCTCCAGGAACGGGACAACAATACGCCGGTTCAGCTCATAGTCGATCCGTTTGCTGATCATAGGCGAATACTTATCCAGCTTCCTGTCCATCAGGAACTGCGCCCAGCTGATGGTGGCCGCCGTTTCCCCGGCAAAGAGGTCAATGATCTGTTCAGCAGGATCTGCCAGGCCGTTGCCGGCTTTCTGGGCCCCGATATGTGCCGGCAATACCCAGGTGCTTTCCTCGAGGATAGCCCACAAGCCATTTGCGATCTGTGGGATGTACTTTCCATTGCCGCCGGCTAGTTCACCCGCCACCAGGACTGACAATACCTTGCGCCGCTCGAACTGCGCATTTTCGAAATTGACCCGGTTCCCGTTGTCGCGGTATTCCAGGTACAAAGATGCCGGTAAGGCAGGCCAGGTGAAGCTCATCGCCTTATCAGCATCCGCCAGCATGCGCTCGCGGGTCACTGCCGGTAATTGTTGTATCACTTCCAGAATGTGATTGCGCTGGTTCTCCCGCCAGCTCATATTGCTGAAGGCGGAATTGCCATCCGCCGCTTTCCAGGCGGTATACAGGTAGTCCCTTGGCGCCGGCTGGGCAAACAGCTGAAAACTACAACATACTAAGATCAACAACAGTGAAATGCGCATACAACAATTATTTCGGGTAAGATATAAAATATGCTGCATGTTTTCCATCAGATCACAGGATGATCACAACAGGACAAGCTGGTATGCCATCAAAAACATATCAGGTTATGATTAAAAAACATCAGTGTAAAAACAGGTGATTTTTTAACGTTCAACAGGCCCGCAGGAAATGATAAATCATTCGTAACTTGCTACCATCAAACGTTACAGCGTGTCAGGCAAATAGTCAAAATCTTATCAAGGATTAACATTATAGTATTAACAGCCGGTAACGTTATTTACTACTTTAGCTTTTATGAACACTTACTTACAAATTCATCCGAATGATAATGTGCTGGTGGCCCTCCAAGATATCCCCGCCGGTACCAATATATCATTTAACGGCCAAGACATACAGCTTCAGCAAAATATCTCTGCGAAACATAAATTCCTGATCAACGATATCGACGGCAATGCGCCTATTACCATGTACGGTGTACTGGTAGGAAAATCCACCCGTCCGCTGAAAAAAGGGGAAAGCATCACTACAGATAATGTCGTACACGATGCCAATGCTTTCCACGAAAAAGACGGCGCCATGCAGTGGCAGGCGCCCGATATCAGCAAATGGAAAAATGCCACGTTCATGGGCTACCAACGCGAAGACGGACAGGTGGGCACCCGCAACTACTGGCTCGTTATTCCACTGGTATTCTGTGAAAACAGGAATGTGAGCGTGATTAAAACAGCTTTTGAAAAAGGGCTGGGATTTGCGCCGGCAGAGGTTTACAATGAACAGGTGCAGGACCTCGTTGCCCTCTATAAAAGCGGCAACATAGAAGCGGTAAAACAATACGAAGCAGAAAATATAACGGCAACGGATAAACGTAATGTTATATTTCCCAATATCGACGGTATCAAGTTTCTCACCCATGAAGGTGGTTGCGGCGGTACCCGTCAGGATTCGGACGCATTGTGTGCCCTGCTGGCCGGCTATATCCACCACTCCAACGTGGCGGGAGCCACCATCCTCAGCCTGGGCTGTCAGCATGCACAGGTGTCTATTCTCCAGGAAGCCCTGAAAAAACTGAACCCTCAGTTCAACAAACCGGTACTGGTGTATGAACAACAAAAAAGCGCTTCTGAATTCGCCATGCTGTCAGCCGCCATCAAGGATACTTTCCTGGCACTGATTGAAGCGAACAAACAGTCGCGCCAGCCCTGTCCGCTGTCCAAACTGGTCATAGGCCTGGAATGCGGCGGCTCCGACGGTTTCTCCGGCATCTCTGCCAACCCCGCAGTAGGTCATACCTCCGATCTGCTGGTGGCATTGGGCGGCACTTCCATCCTCTCTGAGTTCCCGGAACTCTGCGGCGTGGAACAGGAACTGATCAACCGTTGCGTCACAGAAGAAATTTCCGATAAGTTCATCCGGATCATGCGTGCTTATGAAAACCAGGCCCAGTCAGTGGGTTCCGGCTTTTATATGAACCCGTCCCCCGGCAATATCAAAGACGGCCTTATCACTGACGCGATCAAATCTGCCGGCGCTGCTAAAAAAGGCGGCACCTCTCCGGTGACTGACGTGCTCGACTATACGGAATATGTTACCAAACCAGGCCTGAACCTGTTATGCACACCGGGCAACGACGTAGAGTCCACCTCTGCGGAAGTAGGTTCCGGCGCCAACATCGTACTGTTTACCACCGGCCTCGGCACGCCTACCGGCAACCCGATCGCTCCCGTGGTGAAGCTGGCCACCAACACCAAACTGGCCACCCGCATGAAAGATATCATCGATATCAATACCGGCACTATCATCAGCGGAGAACACAGCATCGCCGAAATGGGCGAGCAGATCCTCGATTACGTCATCAAAGCGGCCAGCGGCGAAATACATACCAAAGCCGAACAACTGAACCAGGATGACTTCATTCCATGGAAAAGAGGCGTTTCGTTATAATTCCCAGGGCTAAAGCCCTGGGCTACGTTTAGACCACTCAGCAAAGGCTGACTTTACTAATGCACTTATTTCTGAGAATGTCATCATAAAAAAGGCCGTCTGAATCTTTCAGACGGCCTTCCTTTTTTATTGGAGTTTAGTTGTGTTAAGATCGCTCTGTATGCTTCCTATCTTATACTTATACCTTATTCCTAACCTCACTTAAATTTTACTCATCAAAAGATCAACAAATCGTAGCCCAGGGCTTCAGCCCTGGGACTCCAGGCATTTATAGCTTCACCTGTTCCATTTTCGGGGCAAAGAAATGCATCACTGTCCATGCCAGCAAATAAGCCACGCCACACATCACAAAAAGGATGTTGTAGCCGATGCCGATATTGCCCAGCACTTTATAATGCTCCAGCATAGCGCCTATTACGATGGGGAACAGCGTACCGCCGATAGAGCCGGCCATACCGCCGATGCCTACCACAGAGCTTACTGCACGTTTAGGGAACATGTCTGAAGCGGTGGTGAAGATGGTGGCAGACCAGGCCTGGTGGGCTGCGGTAGCAAGACTGATAAGCGCTATCGCCAGCCATACATTGTTGATATACTGTATCAATACGATCGGTGCCACACACAATGCGAATATGAGCATCGATACCTTACGGGCTTTAAAAATAGGCCATCCGCTTTTTATCAGGTGAGATGATAACCATCCGCCACCGATGCTGCCGAAGCTGGTCACCGAATAGATGATGATAATAGGCAGCCCCAGATTGGCTTTCAGGTTAACGTGAAAGATAGATTCCAGGTATCCCGGCAGCCAGAAAAGGAAAAACCACCATACCGGGTCGGTGAGCAGTTTGCCAAACACAAAAGCCCAGGTTTGCCTGATGCCCAACAATCTTCCCCATTTCACCGGTTGCGGTGCTGCTTCCTCCACTTCCTGGTCAGAATGAATATGATCAAATTCCGCTTTGCCTACTCTTTTCTGACGGGCAGGCACTTCATAATAAATCCACCATAATACCAGCCAGATGAAACCAATGGCGCCGGTCCAGAAGAAAGCATGACGCCAGCCATGGTTGCGGGCCAGCCAGTATACCATCACCGGCCCTACCACTGCGGCAATGTTAGATCCGCTGTTAAAGATACCGGTAGCAAGGGCCCTTTCCTTTTTGGGAAACCATTCCGCAGTAGCTTTGATCGCCGCCGGGAAATTGCCCGCTTCACTCACGCCCAGGATAGAACGTACTATACCAAAACCCATGGTGGAGCGTACCAGCGAATGCGCCATAGCAGAAAGGCTCCACACGATGATAGAAATACTGTATCCGTTTTTGGACCCCATTTTATCTACCAATCGGCCAAAAAACAATAAACCAACGGAATAGGCCGCAGAGAAAATCATGACCAGGTTACTATAATCCTGTTCAGTCCAGTTGAATTCACTGGAAAGGTCACTTTTCAGTAAACCCAGCACCTGCCTGTCAATATAGTTAATCGTGGTAGCTACAAAGAGAAGTGCGCACACACGCCAGCGATAGTTACCTAAAGTTGTGGAATTCATTACGGCTGATTTGGAAATTTATAAGTTGGCTTTAATTTACGCCTTGTCACTGAGAAATGCAAACGTTTGCACTATTTTCTCTTTCAGCGATGCCCAATCACGGCTGTCAATCAGGGATTTAGCAAGCAAATTGCTGCCCATACCTACACAAACAACACCGGCATCAAACCAGGCGTCCATACTCACACGGGTAGGCTCCACACCGCCGGTAGGCATAAATTTCAGATTCGGGAACAGCGGCTTGATCGCTTTCACATAAGCCGGGCCCAACACGTTGCCGGGAAACAGTTTCACCAGCTTCGCCTCATTTTTTTCCGCCACGGAAATTTCGGTAGGCGTCATACACCCCGGTATCCACAGTACCTGCTGTGAACGGCAGTAAGCGCCGGTTTCCGGATCGGTGACGGGGCATACTATGAAATCAGCGCCCAGCTGCGTATAGGCGGCGGCAGCGGCGGCATCTTTGATGGTGCCGATACCCAGGTACAAATCAGGCATCTTAGCCCGCTTCAGCTCCAGCAACCGGGAGAAATTCTGCTGCGCCTGCGCTCCCCTGCTGGTAAATTCAAATACGCGGAGGCCTCCGTCATAACAAGCCTGCAGTACTTCACAACACACATCGGCATCGTCATGATAAAATACTGGAATAATACCGCTCTGCTCAAATGCAGCAATAATGGTTTCCGGGCGTGGTGCCATAATTACATCAGTTTTATTATGTCCTCGTAAGAGGTCGTGTTAAAATCTCCTTTTACAAAAAACTTGGAATAAGCGGCGGCGGCGGCATAGGAAATAATACCCTGATCATCCCTTCCTTCCAGCTGTGCATGGATAAGTCCCGCCATAAAACAATCCCCGCTGCCCACACGGTCCACTACTTCCCGCGTTTCATATTCCCTTGAAATACTAATCTGCCCGTTATGGTAATAGAAAGTGTAATACTGCGCATGCGTGGCGTCCTTGCTAAACCGGAAAGTAAAAGCCACTCTTTTACAACGTGTATACTTTCCCGTTATCTCTTCTGCTACCTGCTGTGCCTGCGCCAGGTATGCCGCTTTGGTATCTGCTTCCAGCGCTGCGGTGTCCAGTGTGGTGTCCAGCATGGTATGAGCGGCCCAGATATTCCCCATCACTACGTCACAATAAGCTACCAGCTCAGGCATCACTTCATGCGGCTGCTTTCCGTATTGCCATAATTTGCTGCGGTAGTTAAGATCGGTGGATATAGTCATTCCCTTACGGGTGGCGGCTTCCAGCACCTCTTTACAGATAACCGCCGCGTCCGGGTTCAACGCGGGACTGATAGCGCTCCAGTGAAACCATTCGGCATCACCCAGCAGCTCGTCCCAGTTAACTGTTCCGGGCACTATCTGGCTGAAAGAAGAATATTTACGGTCATATACCACCTCTGCATGTTTCAGGTCACTGCCCTGTGCGAGGTAATAAATACCGATACGGTCGCCTCCCCATAACATCCGGTCGGTAGCAATGCCCCTGTGGTTCAGCTGACGCAGCACTTCCCGGGAAAAACCGTTTTCCGGCACCTTGCTGATATAAGCCACCGGCGTGCCCCAGCGTCCCAATGCGGCGGCCACATTAGCTTCTGCGCCACCGACAAAAATAGCGGAACTGTTGTTGCCCAGGTCAGGTGACAGGCGCAGCAACAGTTCCCCGAAAGTGATAACTTTTACAGCTTTCATCTAAAAATCAAAATATGCTTTTGCGTTGTAGTAACAAATATCCTGGACCATTTTCCCTAACCATGGAATGTCGTTGGGGAGTTCACCGTTTTCCACATCACGACCAATGAGATTGCACAAAATACGACGAAAATATTCATGGCGGGGAAAAGATAGGAAACTCCGGGAATCTGTCAGCATACCTACAAAACGGCTCAGCAGTCCCATATTGCTCAGGGTATTGATTTGTTTCTCCATCCCGTCTTTCTGGTCGAGGAACCACCAGCCGGACCCGAACTGGATCTTGCCGGGAACAGTACCATCCTGGAAGTTGCCGGCCATGGTGGCAAACACTTCATTCCAGGCGGGATTGAGATTATAGATAACGGTCTTTGCCAGTTTGTTTTTCTTATCCAGTGCGTCGAAGAAGGCGCTCATGGCGGAGGCCATGCTCCAGTCACCGATGGAGTCCACACCGGCGTCTGCGCCTAACTGCTGCAGCAACCGGGAATTGTTGTTACGGATAGCCCCTGCATGGAATTGCTGCGCCCAGCCCCGCTCGTGGTTCCATTCACAGATTTGCAGCAGCATGGCGGATTTAAACTGCTCACTCTCATAGGGAGTGGCAGCCTGATGGCCGCGGGCATTGAGGAAAATAGTGTCCAGCTCTTTCTGTGTATACGGCGCAAAGCTGAACGTGGTAATGCCATGGTCACTTAACCGGCCGCCAGCTTCATGAAAATAGGTATGACGCTGTTGCAGCGCCGCTACCAGGTCCTGATAGGAACGGATCTCATGATTGGTGACCTCCGCCAGTTTATCCACAAAGGCATTGAATGTTGCCGGACTGTCTACTGCCATCGCTTTATCGGGCCGGAAGGTAGGCAGCACACGGGTGCCGAAAGGCCTGTTGGCCACAGCTTTATGATGTTCCAGTGAATCCGTGGGGTCATCGGTGGTGCATACTACTTCCACTTTAAAATGTTGCAGCAACTGCTGCGTGGAAAGCTGTGGCAGCCTGGCATTCCCGGCTTCCCATACCTTTTCGGCAGTGGCTTCGCTCAACAGATCGGTGATGCCGAAAGGGTTTTTCAGCTCCATATGCGACCAGTGGTACAGCGGATTACGCATGGTGTAGGGCGTGGTAGCTGCCCAGTGACGGAATTTGGTAAAGTCGTCAGCACTGCCGGTGATGTACGTCTCCGACACACCGTTGGCCCGCATGGCGCGCCACTTGTAGTGATCGCCGCGCAGCCATATGTCGGTCATGTTTTTGAAGACCTTGTTCTGCGCAATTTCGTCCGGAGGCAGATGATTGTGGTAATCAATCACTGGCATCGCTTGCGCATAATCAAAATATAATCGTTTAGCCGTTTCTGTTTGCAATAAAAAATCTTCCGTCAGAAATCCCTTCATATACTAATGATTAATTTTTTTGTTGCTGGAGTTGCATAAAGTGTTTCACACCATTGGCCATCAGCGCTTCGAGGTAACCCGCTACTGTTTCGGCAAATTGCGGAATAGTAGCCAGATCAGATCCCCAGAGCCTTTCATCGGCACATACGCTTTCTGCCAGTTGCAATGGAGAAGAATATGCTTCCCAATGTGCGGCAAAAATGGTGATGTTGTCATCGGTGATCTGGTACTCTTCGTCGCCCCGTTTACCAAAGTATTTACCGTCTTCCACACGGACAGGCTTCAGGAACAACAGCATCGCGGCAAAACCGAGGCACATGAATTCTGGCAGTGTCTTAAACTGATCAAAATACCGGGTCAGGGTGCGTACGTTGCGCGCATTCATCTTCGAGCTTTCCTGGAAGGTGATGCTGATGAGCTTATGTGCAATGAACGGGTTCGCGAAACGGTCCAGCACGTCCTGCGCAAAGCTGGCCGCCTGCGGACAGGTTTGTTCGATGGTAGGCAGTATCTCCCGCAACACTACTTCCTGGAAGAAATGACGCATATAGTCGTCCTGCATGCATTCATATACGGTGTTGAGGCCTGAAAGGTATGCCAGTGGCACCGCCGCCGTGTGACTGCCATTGAGCAGGCGCAGCTTCTGTTCCCGGAAAGGCACGATGCTGGGGGTTATCAGCATCCGTTCGTCTGCCTGATGGAAACCCAGTACTGACTGTACGTGGGCGTCTCCTTCAATTGCCCATAGCAGGAAAGGTTCCACTTCAATCCACAGTTTATCGGTATAGCCTGCTTTCTCCTCCTGTTCTGCCAGGTTGCGGGGCTTGCCTGGCACAATCCTGTCCACCAGCGAGTTACAGAACTGGTTCTCTGTTTCAATCCATTGCACAAAAGCAGCCGGCATATCATTATAAGCCGCCAGCTTTAATACGATTTCTTTTAATAAACGTCCGTTGTCCACGACCAGTTCAGTAGGTACTATGACAAAGCCGGTATTGCTGCTGCCACGGAAGTATTCGTACCGCGCTTTCAGCACTGCCAGCAGTTTGCCCGGAAAAGATGCCGGGGCGCTGTCCCCGATTTTCTCCGGGACATATTGTATGCCCACTTCCGTGGTGTTGGAGATGATGGTTTGTAAGCCCGGCTGCCGTACTGCCGCCAGCACTTCACCCCAATCTGCATTCGATTGCAAAACCCGGCTAATAGAAGAATTGATCAGCACCTGGTCAACCAGTTCTCCCTGCGCAATACCTTTGATATGCGTAGTGTAAAGGTTGTCCTGGCTGGAGAATTCGCTGGTATCGCCATCCGTGGATTTCACGACCACTACACGGCCTTCGTAGCAGCCGCTGCGGTTGCCCTGGTCCACCAGGTAATCTACCAACCCACGTAGTAATACGCCGGTACCAAACTGTAATATCTTTTCCGGAAAATGAAAGATTTTTTCATCAACGCCGGAATCTGTCTGATTTAATATATACTCTTTGTTTAATATATGTAGCATCTCGTCTAAATTAGGCTAAATAGATACTTAATCCAATAAATATATAATCTTGCTATTACAAATTATAGTGTGTGGACAAATATTAGCCAAAACTGGGTAAAATGCTATCAAGCCCATAAGCAGCCTCAATGGGTGCATTAATTCTATCAATAGGCGGTTGCCCGGAAAATCAGTAATTTTGCATCCTTAAACTATAAAAAATGAGCAAGCATGGTAAAGTGCTGGTGGCCATGAGCGGCGGTATCGACAGTACCGTTACAGCGCTGATGTTGCATGAGCAGGGCTATGAAGTGGTGGGGATCACCATGAAAACCTGGGATTATGCTTCTGCCGGTTCCAGTAAGAAGGAAACCGGCTGCTGTAACCTCGACTCGTTCAATGATGCCCGCGCTGCCGCGGTGCATCACGGATTTCCGCACTTCGTGCTGGATATCCGCGATGAATTCGGGGACTTTGTCATCAATAACTTCGTAGACGAATATATTGCCGGTCGCACCCCTAATCCGTGCGTACTGTGCAATACACATATCAAATGGCGCGCCCTCATGAAACGGGCCGACGCCATGGACTGTGATTTTATTGCCACCGGACACTACGGTCAGATCCGGCGTCACGACAACGGCCGCATGGTCATCAGCAAAGGAATCGACGAAACAAAAGATCAGAGCTACGTATTGTGGGGCATCCAGCAGGATGTTCTCGCCCGCACCATCCTTCCCCTCGGGAAGTACCGGAAAACGGAAATCAGGCAGATGGCCTTCGACTTCGGTTATCCCGAACTGGCCAAAAAAGCAGAAAGCTATGAGATCTGCTTCGTGCCCGACAACGACTACCGCGGGTTCCTCAAACGGAAAGTAGAAGGACTGGAAGAAAGAGTCAACGGCGGCAACTTCGTGCTGGCTGATGGCACTATCGTGGGTAAACACAAAGGTTATCCCTTCTATACCATCGGACAACGGAAGGGCCTCGATATCGCCCTCGGACGCCCGGTATTCGTAACGGAAATCATCCCGGAAACAAATACCATCGTACTCGGCAACGAAGACGAACTGCAGAAAAATGAAATGTTCGTGAGCGGCCTCAACATGGGCAAGTATGAAACTATCCCTGAAGGCATGGAAGCCATCACTAAAATCCGCTACAAGGATCCAGGCGCCCTGAGCGTCCTGCACAATGAAGACGGCAAAGTGAAAGTCAACTTCTTTGAACACGTAAAAGGTATCGCACCCGGACAATCAGCCGTCTTCTATGAAGGCGACGACGTGATCGGTGGCGGCATCATCCAGCGCGGACCAATTTCATTGCACCAATAATCTTATACACAATAAACATACAAGGGCGGGAACCATCCCGCCCTTTTTTTGTATTTTAGAAAGACAACCACCTAATTGTATGCATCCGTTACCCAACGTATTTCCACAACTGTACACCTCCCGCCTGGACCTCGTAGAGCTGCAGCCCTGGCACGCCGCCGATCTGCTGGAACTCTTTAGTGATCCCCTGGTCACGCAATATTACCACGTCATGCCCCTGAAAACAGAACTGGACGCGGAAAGGGTTATCTCCTATTTCTATCACCGCTACAAAGACCAGCTGGGCATCAGATGGGGCATCACTCTTCAGGGACAGTCAAAACTCATCGGCACCATCGGCTTCAACAGCTTTCCACAACTGCACCGCGGCGTGATCGTCTACGCCCTCGCACATGCCTACTGGGGCCAGGGATACATGACCGAAGCCATCCTGGAACTGGTACGCTACGGCTTCCGTGAACTGGAGCTCAGCCGCATCGAAGCGGAAGTAATGCCCGCCAATGTTTCCTCCGAAAGAGTATTGATAAAAAACGGCTTCCACCAGGAAGGCACGCTCAAAAAATGGATGGAATGGGAAGGGAGATTGTTTGATATTAATATGTGGGCGTTAGTGAGAGAGTAGGTTGACAAAAAATTTATTGTCAAATCTTTTAACAATAAATTTTTTGTCAAATCATTTACGAAAACCTTACCGCAAACATCGTGTCTGCACCCTTGCCATATCCGGCAATTACGCCACCCTCCTGCTGCCGCAGTTCGCTGGTCTCTTCAATATATTGCACCACTTCTTCATTCTCCTGCCGGAATACGGAACAGGTAATATAAATCAATGAACCGCCCTTTTTCAGGAACGGTATAACGTTATGGGCTATACGTTTTTGTAACTGCTGATATTTGGTGATCTCTTCCCGCTTGAAGAAGCTGACGCTTTCCGGTGTACGTCCCCAGGTGCCGGAACCGCTGCACGGCGCATCGAGGATGATACCGTCAAACCGCTGCTGCCCCATTGTTTCAGGGAAACGATCGGCGGTGAGATCAGCCACGCGCGCTTCATAGTTTTTGATACCGGCGGCGGTAAAACGTTGCTGCAGATTTTCGAGAATGGAACGCCGCACATCGCTGACCAACAACTGTACATTGGGCTGCTGGTCTTTCAGCAGGATGGATTTACCGCCGCTGGCGGCGCAACAGTCCCACCAACGCTGGTTAGGCGCCGGATGGAATAAAGTGCCCGTCTGCTGACTGGAAGCGTCCTGTACTTCGTACCAGCTTTTTTCGGTCAGCAGCGTTTCTACTTTAGTGCCGTTGGGCAGGGCCACGGTGGCGTTGTTTTCAAAAACTTCATAGGACACGGCAGCTTCCTGCAGCAGCTTCAATACCTTGTCCATACGGCCGTTCCGCACACGGATAAACAGCCGCGGCTGCTGCAGGAACGACAGCCCGAAAGCTTCTGCATCAATAGCTGGGGACAATTCGTCCAGGAAAGGAAAAATACGTGTAGCCGTTACCGGTAGGTCCAGCAATGCGGCTTTATCTGCCAGTGGCAAAGTTACCTTTTCATCCCATTCGGGCCTGAGTGCTTTCAGCAGGTCCGTAGAGGCAGTTTCGCACAGGAAAGCGCCTGCGATCAAACGTTCTGCTGTGCTCAGTTCCCGGCCCCAGTCACCGAGGCGGTAATAGTGATATACCAGTTGCGAAATCCAGCGCCGGTCGCGGCTACCCATGTAAGGGTGTTCCTTGAAAAAAGCTTTCAGGAAATGATGCAATGGCAGGCTGCCCTGATAGGCGCCAATAATTTTGGTAGCAGAGGCTACATAATTCTCCCAACGGGTCATATACAAAGGTATCCTAAAAAAACGGGGCGAAGATTGCTCTTCGCCCCGCTATATTTAAAAAGCTGTTATTAGAGTTTCAGCAGCGCTTTCAGTGGATCTTTACCGAACAGCAGCTGTTCAGGATTTTCCAGCATTTCCTTCACTCTTACGAGGAAGCTCACTGACTCACGGCCGTCGATGATACGGTGGTCATAGCTCAGCGCGATGTACATCATCGGACGGATCACTACCTGACCGTTAACCGCCATCGGGCGGTCCTGGATTTTGTGCATGCCCAGGATAGCGGATTGCGGGATGTTGATGATCGGTGTGCTCATCAGGGAACCGAATACGCCGCCGTTGGTGATGGTGAAAGTACCACCGGTCATTTCAGGGATGGTCAGTTTGTTCTCACGCGCTTTGGTAGCCAGTTCCAGCACGGCTTTTTCGATACCGGCCATGTCCAGGCTTTCAGCGTTGCGGATCACTGGTACAACCAGGCCTTTAGGCGCAGACACTGCGATGGAAACATCACAGTAATCGTGGTATACCAGCTCTTCGCCATCGATATAGGCATTTACGGAAGGGAACTCCTGTAATGCAAAGCAGCAGGCTTTGGTGAAGAAGCTCATAAAGCCCAGGTTCACCTCGTGCTGTTTTTTGAAGATGTCTTTGTATTTGGCACGCAGCGCCATGATGTTGGTCATGTCTACCTCGTTAAAGGTAGTCAGCATAGCGGTGGTGTTTTTGGCTTCTACCAGGCGGCGGGAAACGGTTTTACGCAGGTTGCTCATTTTCTCGCGACGTTCGTTGCGGGAGAACATTTCCTGACCGATGGCTACGCCCGGGTTCTGCAGGGCGGCATACACATCATCTTTCATGATTTTGCCGTGAGCGCCGGAACCTTTGATGGTAGCCGGGTCTACATGTTTATCAGCAATCACTGCGGCCGCTACCGGCGTAGTGCGGATATCATTCGGAATGCTGGTCACCGGGGCCTGCTGGGCCTGTGGGGCGGCAGCTTTCGCTGGCTGAGCGGCCGGCGCAGCAGCCGGTGCGGCTTTACCGGCAGGACGCGCTGCGCTGGTATCTATTTTACAGGCTACATCGCCTATTTTTAAGGTATCTCCTTCTTTGGCTACCAGGCTCAGCACACCAGCTTCTTCGGCGTTCAGCTCAAAAGTGGCTTTCTCTGACTCCAGTTCACACAGCACTTCATCTCTCTCTACATAGTCACCTTCTTTTTTGGTCCACTTCACCAGCGTTACTTCGCTGATTGACTCACCTACTGTAGGCACTTTCATTTCAATGACCCCTTTGTTCACCGCCGGTGCTGCAGGCGCTTCAGCTGCTGCTGCCGGAGCGGCGGCTGCAACCGGTGCTGCCGGTGCCGGAGCGGCGTCCTGGGCAGGCGCTGCCGCAGCGGTATCAATAGTGCAAGCCACATCACCAATCTTCAGCGTGGCTCCTTCCTGTGCTGCGATTTTCAGGATACCTGCTTTCTCTGCATTCAGTTCAAAGGTGGCCTTCTCTGATTCCATTTCACACAACACTTCGTCCTGCTGCACATAATCTCCGTCTTTTTTCAACCACTTTGCAATTGTTACCTCGCTAATAGATTCTCCTACCGTAGGGACTTTGATTTCGATAACCATATTTTATCAGTTGATGGTGAACCAGTGTTTAGCTGCCGGCGATCTCCGTCGCTAAAGGCTAACAGCTGAACACTCGTTTCTGTTTATAGTTTGCTGTTTTAGTTAGATGTTAAAAGCTGTATCGATGATCTGCTGCTGCTCACGGGCATGCACTTTCGCATAACCGGTAGCGGTAGACGCACTTGGATTACGGCTGATAACACCATAGTTGATCTGCTTCAGGTTCATCTGCAGGTAAGCTGCAGCGCCCATGTTCAGCGGCTCTTCCTGTACCCAGAAGAAAGTAGCGCCTTTGTATTTCTGCGCAATCGCTTCCAGCTGTTTTACAGGCAGCGGGTACAACTGTTCCAGCCTTACAATGGCCACATCTTTACGGTCTTCCTTCATCTGTTTGTCGCTCAGGTCAAAATACATTTTACCGGTACAGAGCAACACTTTTTTCACCACGGAAGCATCTGTAACGAACGGATCGTCCAGTACTTCTTTAAACCCGCCCTGGGTGAACTCTTCCATAGTGGAATAAGCACCGGTATGTCGCAGGTTGGCTTTCGGTGAGAAGTTGATCAATGGTTTGCGGAACTGCCAGGTCAACTGACGACGCAGCGCATGGAAGAAGTTGGCCGCAGTAGTGATATTAGTGATCACCATGTTCTCTTCCGCACAGGTCTGCAGGAAACGCTCCGGACGGGCGTTGGAGTGGTCCGGGCCACCACCTTCATAACCATGAGGCAGCAACATTACCAGGCCATTCTGCGTTGTCCATTTCTGTTCAGCACTGCTGATATACTGGTCAATAACAGTCTGCGCGCCGTTTACGAAGTCGCCGTACTGCGCTTCCCAGAGTACCAGGGCGTTGGGGTTGGCCATGGCATAACCATATTCAAAGCCCAGCACACCGTATTCGCTCAACAGGGAGTTGTATATTCTGAACTTGCCTTGTTTTTCGGCCAGATTACTTAAACGGTTATACGTTTCGTTGGTATTTTCATCAAACAGTACAGCATGACGGTGGGAGAAAGTACCGCGTTTCACGTCTTCTCCGCTCATACGTACGTCCTTGCCTTCAATCAGCAGGCTGGCATAGGCCAACAGTTCACCGGTGGCCCAGTCAACTTTGCCTTCTTCCTGGTACAGTTTGATTTTGTCCTGTAACAGTTTGCTCACTTTACGCAGTGGCACGAAGTTCTCCGGCCATTTCATCAGGGCGTCAAACAGACGTTTGAAGTCCTCTTCTTTAATAGCGGTCACCGGTGAGCTTTCGAAGTCCTGCGGGGTCGCTTTGCGCAGCGCCTGCCACCATTCTTCCGGCTTCTGGTTGGAATAAGGCAGCGGATGTTGTTTTACTTCATCCAGACGGGCCTGCAGGTCGCCCCAGAAGGCTGTCTCCATTTCTTTGGCCAGCGCCTGTGCATCGGGTTCGCCGTTGTTGAGCAGGTACTGGGTATATACTTCACGCGGATTCGGATGTTTGTCGATCAGCGCATACAGGCTGGGTTGGGTGAATTTAGGCTCATCACCTTCGTTGTGGCCATGTTTGCGGTAGCAAACCATGTCGATGTAGATGTCCTCGTTAAACTCCTGACGGTAGCGGGCAGCCAGCTGGGCTACTTTCACCACGGCTTCGGTGTCATCACCATTTACGTGGAATACCGGCGCCTGCACGATAGAAGCAACGCTGGTACAGTAATCGGAAGAGCGGGCGTCATCAAAATCGGTGGTGAAACCGATCTGGTTGTTGATCACAAAGTGAATGGTACCACCGGTAGAGTAACCCTTCAGTTTGCTCATCTGCTCCACTTCGTATACAATGCCCTGACCAGCCACGGCGGCGTCGCCATGGATCAGGATAGGCAATATCTTGTCATAGTCACTGTCGTAGATCACGTCAGCCTTGCTGCGGGAGAAACCGATCACGATCGGGTCTACCACTTCCAGGTGAGACGGGTTAGGCATCAGCTGCAGGTTCACCGTGTTACCGGAAGGCGTACTTACCTGTGAACGGAAGCCGAGGTGATATTTCACGTCGCCACTGCCCATGGTCATGTCCGGAACGGCCAGGCCTTCAAACTCGTTGAAGATCTGCTCGTAGGTCTTACCCAGGATATTGGCCAGTACGTTCAAACGGCCACGGTGTGCCATACCGATCACGGATTCTTTTACGCCGTATTCAGCAGCCACGTTGATCATCGCGTCCAGTGCCGGAATAGTGGATTCACCACCTTCCAGGCCAAAACGTTTCTGACCAATATATTTGGTATGCAGGAATTTTTCAAAAATAACGCCCTGGTTCAGTTTCTGCAACACCCGGCGGCGTTGCTCCAGAGACAGCGGTTGTGTCATAATGGCCTCAAACTCTTTTTCCAGCCATTTGGATTTGTCGCGGTCATTGATATAGGTATACTGAATACCAACAGAGCCTGCGTAAATCTTTTTCATATGCGCCACAATCTCTTCCAGTGTGGCGTCTTTCAGTCCAACCACGATACCTGCATAGAACCGGGTTTTGAGATCAGCATCTCCCAGTCCATAGCTGGCCAGATCGAGATTGGCCCTTCTGTCTTTTCTTTCGCGGATAGGGTTGGTTTTAGCAATGAGATGGCCCTTTTTGCGGTATGCCTGGATAAGGCGGTATACGCCCAGTTCCTTGGCCTGTTGATCACCACTCACCGGCACGGAGCCGCCGCCTGCTGCCGGAGCCGCACCTGACGCTTTACCATTTGCGTTGGAAACCGCAAAATCAAATCCTTCAAAAAATTTCACCCAATCAGGGTCTACAGAATTGGGATCTTTGAGGAAATCCTGGTATAACGATTCAATGTAAGCAGGATGTGAGTTAGTGACAAATGAGAAGTCCTTCATTTACAACGAGTTTTGCTGATCTTCAGTTCAAATACTTTTCTGTTGGTGCCCGATATATTAATATATGGGATTGCAAATATCGCACGTTTTTTAATACAGAGGATGGAAAAAATGAGAAAATATCATATGATTTAGGTTGATTGTAAATATGGTTTAATGCCTAACTTTGATCGCCGGACGGAAAACTTGTTTTTTGTTTGTTTGGTATTTGGAATATCCTTACCTTTGCCGTCCGAAACTTGAAATTTGAAAAATGGCAAATCATAAAGCAACGAAAAAAGACGTACGTCAAAGCAGAAAGCGTAATGAGCGTAACCGTTACTACGGTAAAACTACTCGTAATGCCATCCGTGACCTGAAGGCGATAACTGACAAAGCGCAAGCTGAGAAAGAATTATCTGATGTGGCATCTATGATTGACAAGCTGGCTAAACGTAACGTTATCCACAAAAACAAAGCTGCAAATCTGAAAAGCAAGCTCGCTAAGAAAATAGCTACCCTGGCTTAGTCCTTTTCAGTAACAAATATTTACAGCTCTTCCTTACCAAAGGAAGGGCTTTTTGTTTTTCCTATCGCCTTCATATATATTTTCTTCTTATGAGAAAGCTATTCACTATCATAGTGCTTATGCTGGCATGCACCACTACCCAGGCCCAGCAGTTTATTACCCGCTATGAAAAAACAGACGGTCGCGAAACAGCCACCTATCCCGAAGTGATCCAATATTACCGGCAACTGACCACCCGCTATCCGCAACTGCTGAAAATGATCACCGTCGGCGCCACAGACGCCGGATTCCCCCTGCACCTGGTCATCTGCTCCCCTACGAAAGATTTTGACTTTAACAGTCTCCACCGTAAGAATAAACGGGTATTGCTGATCAACAACGGTATACATCCCGGCGAACCCGACGGCATAGACGCCTCCATGATGCTCCTCCGCGATATCGCTCAGGGTAAAACCAAACTGCCGGACAACATCGTCCTCGCAGTCATCCCGGTGTATAATATCGGTGGCGCGCTCAACCGTTCGCCCAATTACCGGGTCGATCAAAACGGTCCCGACGCCTTCGGCTCCCGCGGAAATGCCCAAAATCTCGACTTAAACCGCGATTTCATTAAAACTGACTCCAAAAACGCCCGGACATTCCAGGAAATATACCACCTCACCGACCCTGACGTGTTCATTGATAACCACGTTAGCAACGGTGCCGATTATCAACATATCATCACCCTCCTCTCAACCCAGTACAATAAACTGGGCGGTCCTATGGGTGAATTTATGCACAACGCCTTTGAACCAGGCCTGTATAAACTGATGAAAACAAAAGGGTACGACCTCGTTCCCTACGTGAACCACTTCGACGAAACACCGGACAGCGGCTGGGTCGAATTCTCCGACCTCCCCCGCTACTCCTCCGGTTATACCACCCTCTTCCATACTTTCGGATTTGTGCCGGAAACACATATGCTCAAACCTTATCCACAGCGCGTAAAAGCTACCTACGCCCTGATGGAATCCTTTATACAGTTCACCAGCGAGAACAGCGCCACCATCAAACAACTGCGCGACCAGACCAAACAAAGCGTTGTTACACAAAAGAGCTTTCCCCTGTCGTGGAAGTTTGATATGAACAAATACAGTCTCATCACCTTTAAAGGTTTTGCTTCCGGTCACAAGCCCAGCGCTATCTCCGGCCTGCCACGCCTCTACTACGATCGCAGCAAACCTTATGAAAAGCAGATAAAATTCTATAACTACGCCAACGCGGAAAACTATGTGGACAAACCACGGGCATATATCATTCCCCAGGGCTGGTGGGCCGTTATCGATCAGCTGAAAAACAACCACGTACAAATGCACCGGCTGCCCAAAGACACCACCATCTACGTGGAGGTGTACCATATCAGCGATTTCAAAACATACCCAAAACCATTTGAGAAACACTATCTCCATACAGACATAAAAGCCACCAGCACCAAAGACTCTATTCACTTCCGCAGCGGTGACTACTATATTCCCATGGACCAAACGGCTAACCGCTTCCTCATGGAAACACTGGAGCCCACCGGCGGCGACTCTTTCTTCGCCTGGAATTTCTTTGACGCTATCCTCGGCCAGAAAGAAGGTTATTCCCCTTACGTCTTTGAAGATACCGCCGCTGAATACCTGAAGACCCATCCGGAACTACAAACGTTACTGGACAAGAAAAAGGCGATCGACACCGCTTTGGCCAACAGCGCCAGCGCACAACTGAATTTCATCTACAAAAACTCACCATACGCAGAACCGGAATACATGCGGTATCCGGTGTACAGGGTGTTGTAGCGGATATAAAATTTGCCAAAAAGAAAGGAGACGCGATAATATCGGGTCTCCTTTTCTTTTTAACAAAAGATGTAAATGGAAATAGTACTTATTGTTGCTTACTCCGTTTAAAGCTTGATATTATTAACCAATACCAACCAGGTTGTTACCCCACTTTAAAATTATTTCAATATGAAATTCAAACAATTGTTAACCTCTATTCAGACGACACACAGCCACTTTCAAGAAACAGCAGCGAAGGCTGTTAACCGTGCGCTCACTACTCGTAACTGGATTATTGGATATTATCTTGTTGAATACGAACAAAAAGGGGAAGACAGAGCGAAATACGGCGAGCGGTTACTTACAGAAATCGCCCAAAAGTTGTCTGATTTAAAACTTTCAGTAACTGCTTTAAAGTTATGCCGGCAGTTTTATTTGTATTACCCTCAAATGTTGGAAATAGCTAGAGATGAATTAGGAAAAAATAACATGCAAATTGGTCAGACAGTGTCTGACCAATTCCAACAAATTGACAGTCAATCAAATGAAATAAAAACAAATACAAATAAAACCAACTACATATTATTAGCACATCTGCAACTGCCCATAGAAAAGCTTATTAATAATTTATCATTTTCACATATTGTTACACTATTAATTCTAGACAATCCATTAAAACGCGTATTCTATGAACATGAGTGTATCAAGGGCAATTGGGGCGTAAGGGAATTAAAAAGACAAATCAATTCCTTCTATTTTGAACGAATGGGACTAAGCGACGATCCTGAAAAACTATCACGCATTATTCAGCAAAAAACCACACAAACCATTACACCTGCCGACTTTATCAAGAACGAATACTCCTTTGAATTCCTTGGTATCGCTGACAGACTGGCCGTTGGGGAAACGGCGCTTCAACAAAGGCTACTCGATCATCTGCAGGAATTTCTGATGGAAATGGGTCATGGCTTCTGTTTGGAAGGACGACAAAAGAAGATATTAATTGGAAGGGAATATTTTTTCATAGACCTCCTTTTCTACCATCGTATACTAAAATGCCATATTCTGGTTGAGCTAAAACTGGATACCTTCAGACACGCCGACGTAGGCCAGCTAAACACTTATATTCAGTATTACAAAGCGGAAATGATGCAACCGGGAGATAACCCTCCCATAGGTATTCTTTTGGTAGCAGACAAAGATGCTGCCCTGGTAAAATATGCGACTGCCGGATTAGACATCGATTTGTTTGTCTCCAAATACAGTATCGAACTACCTACGCAGGAACGCCTCGAAAAATTTATTGCGGATGAATTGAGAAGATATGACGATTAAACCCGCTCCAGCACAATCGCCGTATGCTGCTCCCCATAAAAATGGTTATAGAGTAACACCCTGTTTACTACAGCGGGCAGTTCCTTCACCATAGGGAACCACTGTGCGGGGACCCGTTGTGTATGCAATATCTGTGCGGCCAGCCACATGCCAAAAGCACCGGCTGTGTCATGTTCGCCACAAAGATGTTTGAAAGAGAGTTGAGGCACGCCGGGAAACAGGGCATCTGCCTGCTGATAGAAATGTTCATAACGGCTGTCGCCATTACGACCGGTCAATACCAGGTCAATGCCGTCTTTGAACTCCGTCAAACCGGCAGCTACCTTAGCGGCCGTGGGTTTGTACAGCATCTTGAAGCCGGTTACGGCAGCTTTGCTGTCTGGAGTAGGCGTTCCCGTTAGTACGAAGAAAGTAGCGCCTTCTCCGCCGATGCTGCCGGGCGACAGCTGATCGTAAAGCCGGCGGCTGTCTGTAGGCGCCGATTTCCAGAAACCGATACGGCTTTTGATGTAGAAATGCTCGGCGGTCATTTCCTCCAAAGCGCCGGTGAGGGTATTGGGAGCACCTTCTGCCAGCAGCATCATGCTGTCAAGCAGCGCGTTTTCAAAAGAAAAGCCACGGTGCACAAAAGTATTGTTGTAAGCGGTCCCCTTTACCTGAAGGGCAATGAGACCATTAACAGAATTATACGTTGATTGAATGAAGGGAGTGGGGTTCAGTGCAGTTTCCTTGTACTGCTCTATCTCCCGGATGAATTTTTCAGTATCCTGGAGACTCCCTTTGCCTGTGCCGGTCACAATAGGACCGATAGCTTCCACGCCACTGTCACGGATGCTTTGCAGCGCGGTGGTCAATCCCATTTTCAGCAGCCGGGTCATGCGGCGCAGGCTGTTGGCCGGAATAAACGGCTTGTAGTCAGGCTCCATACAGGTAAGCAGGTTACTGTCCGTATGCACCAGCGGCGCAGAAAAAATATCCCCCTCAAAAGTAGCTTGCGGGGAAATAGCCGCCATTCCTTGTATGTAACACTTAACCTTCATATTTGCTGATCACCAGGGAGGCGTTGTTACCCCCGAAGCCGAATGAGTTTGAAATAACATTGTTCACGGAAACGCCTTCCATCAATTCCGTTACCGGAGCGATGTTCAGCTCTTCCATTTTTTCCTTGAAATTGAGATTGGGGAATATCAATCCCTGTTGAATGGCCAATACAGCGTAGATGGCCTCTATGGCGCCGGCAGCGGCCAACGTATGCCCGGTGAAAGGTTTCGTGGAACTGAACAGTGGAACATTGTTACCAAACAAGCGTTCCAGCGCTTTTCCTTCAGACACGTCATTGTTGAGCGTAGCGGTGCCATGCACATTGATATAGTCCACTTCTTCCAGTGTTCGGCCACTCATGGCCAGTGCAGCTTTCATGGCTTCATAGGCGCCGTCGCCGTCCGGCGAAGGGGACGTAGGATGGAATGCTTCGTTGGCATTACAATACCCGGTAAACTCTGCCAGTATGCGGCTGTTGTTGGCCCTGGCAAATGACTCGCTTTCCAGTACAAGATAAGCGGCGCCTTCACCCAGGTTCAAACCGGTACGCTGCTGGTCAAACGGCCGGCAGAATTGTTTGTCCACATTCTTCAGGGAGTTGAAACCATTCAGGGTAAAGCGGGTCAGCGCTTCTGTGCCGCCGCAGACCATCCGGGGCAGAAATCCCTGTTTGATCATACGGGCGCCAAACATCAGCGCATTGGCCGATGAAGAACAGGCTGTGCTGATAGTGGCGATATGCTCGCTGAATCCTACGGTGTCGGCTATACGCTGTGTACAGTCCGCACAGTCAAGCGTATCGATATATTGCAGGAAAGTGCCGCTTTTGGCGGGATCAACAATATCAAAATAAACCTTTTCGGTGTCACACATGCCGCCTACGGTGCTGGCGTTGATAAAGCCGGTAGGGGCTGTTTGTACGTCCGTAATACCGGCCTGCTGCAATGCTTCCCGCATCGCGGTAAGCCCCAGCAGGGTGGTACGCGTATATCCTTCGCGGGGAGTGATGCCGGCAAGGGCAGACAAAGCGTCATTAGGATGCTTCACCTCCGCTACCGGCAACACTTCTTTGTATATGGTATCGATATAACTGGTATACCCCAAACCACTGCGTTGTTGCCGCAATTGATCCAGGTTTTCAGCCACGTTATCACCTATGGCGGTGATCATTCCCATCCCTGTTATAAACACTCTTTCCGCCATGTCAGCTTCTTACTTATGCCGGCTGTTTGGATTGAATAAAGTCGGCCATAGACTGCACTGACTGCAGGATCTTACGCCCTTCGCGGGGATCTTCCACTTTGATATGATATTGTCTTTCCAGTAACACCATCAGCTCCAGGGAGTCAATGCTGTCCAGACCAAGCCCTTCACCAAATAAAGGGGCGTTGTCGTCAATATCTTCCGGTTTGGTATCCTGCAGATTTAAGGCTTCAATGATCTGCACTTTGAGTTTGCTTTTTAAATCTTCCATAATCAAGTTGTAGGTTTATCTCCGGCTGTACACGGAGATTCCCTTTGTGGGGAGTAAAAATACAGTTTTACTGTTGTTTAGAAAATAGTTTATCAGTTCATTCTTCGTTTTTCGACAAATCCGGCCACGGCCAGCATCACCCCGCCTGTCAACACAAGACGCAGTACATTCTTCCACACATATCCGATATCGCCGTTACGCAGGTAAATATCATTGATGGCGTCCAGCCCCCAGCTAAGCGGCGATAAACGGCCGATCATCTGCATATTGGCAGGCATTACTTCCAGCGGTATCCAGATACCTCCAATGGCCGACAGGATCACGATGGAAATAGCGCCGAAGTTCAGGGCCTGATTAGGTGTTTTAAAAAGCGTGCCGATCAGTATGCCATAAGCCGTGGCGGCCAGTCCTATGGCACCGGCTACCAGCAGCGTGGCGCCCTGGTCATGTCCCATCACCAGCCTCGGCAGGTCCAGCAAAGGCATGGCATAAATACCTACCAGCATCATCAGATAAAACTGTAACAGGCAGATTCCCACGAAAAACAACATCTTTCCCGCCAGGATCAACAGGTAAGAACCGGGTATCAGCTTCATTCTCAACAGGCTGCCGTCTTCCCGCTCCCGGATCATATTACCGGCTATAGGGATAACGATAAAGAACATCGCAAAAATACTCCAGGCGGGCACGTTATGCTGTACGGAGTTGGACACTACGTCCAGCTGCCTGCTGTTGCCTGTGGCATGCTCCTTCAGCCCAACTGCCTGTAAACGGATAGGCAGCGTGTCATTGGGAACGGCCGTGGTGTCTTTGCGGCGCAACTGTTGCTGTATACGGTTCAGCAGCATATCTGTTTCCACCTGCGTCAGGAAATTGTCCAACGCCTGGTGAATAGCCCCTTTAAAAGCCTTTTTGGCTGCCGGATCAAAATAGATGACCACATTCAGGGAGTCAGCGCCCTTTTTTACCGGTAAAGACACGCTCATGCCCATCCGTTGTGTGATATCATTCACGATCCTGTTTGCATTGCTTACGATCGCCGCTGTGGAACCTGCCGGCACAATGATGCTGATTTTATAACGGCCGTTATTGACCAGCTCACGGGCCTGCTGCTCGGTAACGGGATGCCCGTCCAGCGTATCGATAATATTGAACTGCCCACCGGATGCCAACCCTTCCCGGATATATTTGCCCAAACGCCCATGGTCGTTGTCTACGGTCAATATATCAAACTTCACGTCCTGGTAGTCCTTAAAAGGCGCGTCCTGTATCAGGGCCATCACGGTGATGAGTACCACCGGCATCACAAACAGCAGCGTAAGCCCCGTTTTGTCGCGCAACAGCAGCTGCCATTCTTTTCTTATGGTAGCCAGTAATCTAAGCATAGCTTTCTTTCATTTTGTTAGTCCCGCAACGCATGCCCGGTATAATGTAAAAAAACATCTTCCAGGTTGCGGCACTCCGGCAGTTCATCGATCAGCGACTGGGGCCGGCCCTGCAGTATCATTTTACCTTCGTCCATGATGGCCACCTCATCACAAAGTGATTGCGCTTCTTCCAGCAGGTGGGAGGTATACAGGATACTGGCGCCCTGTTCGTTGTAGCTGCGCAGGAATTGCAGGATCATGCTGCGTGACTGTACGTCCACCCCTGCGGTGGGCTCATCCAGGACCAGCAAATCGGGGTTATGCAGGATAGCGGCGATAATGTTCGCACGGCGTTTCATGCCCCCTGAATATTTATGAATTTCTTTGTGTGCGCTTTTTTCCAGGCCAAATACTTCGAGATAATGCATCACCTTTTCATGCAGTGATTTGCCTTTCAGTCCGTACAGGTTACCGAAATACGTCAGGTTTTCCACAGCCGACAGCTGCGGGTACAGCGCTATCTGTTGCGGTACAATGCCTATGATTTTTTTGATCTGTTCCCTGTGGGCGGCGTTCTGCGGCAGGCCATGTATCATCACCTCTCCGCTGTCTGCCTGCACAAGGCCGCACAGAATAGAGATCGTGGTCGTTTTACCGGCGCCGTTAGGGCCCAGCAGCCCTCCTATTTTCCCTTCCGGAAAGGCAAACGTCAACCCTTTAAGCGTGGCTTCCGCCGCGCTTTTGTAGGTTTTGCGCAATTCCTTTACTGCTATACTTGCCATATCCACCGGGTTATTGAAAGATGGAAAGTTACTTCCATCAGCACATTGCTAAATTTTCGTCAGTGATAATTTTTTGAAAAAGGCTTCTTCCGCTGCCGCACATTGCAGCAACATCTCGCTCAGTTCTTTATAGGACACATTATCAGCGGCCCTGCTTTTGCACACCCTGCCGGCAGCAAAAGCAAAATTACGCCATAGGTCTCCGGCCTGTGTCAGTTCTGTAGCCAGGCGGCTCAGTTCCGGCTTGTTCAGCAACACTGCCGATTCCTGCAGGAACGCGGCATATACAAAACGGAAACCGGCGCCACCGGTACCGATCTCTTCCTGCATCCGGATGATATTGCCGAGGTACAAAGCGGATTTACGTTCCCCCACTTTCTGCGGATAGTCCTTTACACGATTGGCCAGAAAACGGATACCCTTTACCCCGAACAGCGGGAGCGGTATCTTCAGCATATAATGACAGGTCTGTGCAATCCCTTCTTTGATCGGTTTTTCGAAAGAGGCTTTTCCGGGGACGTGTACCGGGTAGTACATTTTCCCTTTGGGAGCAGGAAACCCTTTTGCAAAGCGGGCCTGTGCCAGGCTATCGGGATCTATTTCGGTAACGGTGTCCATCACCGGGTCACTCACCAGGTACTGGTCTTCCCGTTTACCATATACCACCAGGTTATGGGCATTGAAGTGAAAACGGTAGGAAGGCGGAAAATAAGGCAGGTAATAAACGCCGGAAAGCAACCCTACAGGCGTGCCATCGGCAATTACCCGGTCCAGCGCCGCCATTCCTTTTTCAGGGGAGGAAAACTTTGCCGTCTCCATTTTCACGCCCAGCCGTTTACATACCCGCTGAAAAATGGCGCCCGGCCAGATACGGTAAGTGGTACCGGGCACACCGTTGACTTTCACAAACGGCAGGTGCCCGAAAAAGATACCGGCGCCAATGCCAAATGCCATCGGCTCACTGATCTTCAGGCCATGGTGCCCCAGCAGGTTGGAGATCACACCACTTTCACAGTGGGCTGTCTGCGTATGATGAAACTGATGATTGTTCATAGTTGTTTATGTGTTCACGCAAAGCAGCAAAGCAATAAAGCAGCAAAGATCATTCAACATAAATTTCTTTGCTGCTTTATTGCTTTGCGACTTTGCGTGATAATGCATTATTTGATATGCAATAAATCGTCCTTACTAATCTTAAAGGCATCTGCATAGCGCTGCAGCATTTTATCGCTCAGGCGCCGGAACACGGCCGGCTTCATATGCCTTTTCACCTGCCATTGGAATTTCCCCACGTAGTTGGCCAGCAGGGCCAGGTCCATCAGGCTTTTTTCCATGTAATAGGCGACAGGGCTGATTTCACCGGACTGTACCAGTACCCTGGCCGCCGCCACTTTTTCGTTTACTTCCTCCCAGGCCTGTGTCATGGCAATGTTCTCCGGCTCCCACCCTGAACTTTGCACCTGTACATAATTCCCGGTGTTGTCTACCGCATACATAATCTGTTTGAATGTGCCTTCGTGGAGGTTATCACTATCCTGTGGCACTTCGTCTTTTTTCATGACTGCGTTTTAGAAGTGAATGCCTATACAACCGTGATGTGTGCGTAGGCATAAGAAAAACGTGCGCTTTCAGGCACCATCATCACCACTTTCTGTCCTTTTTTGAAACGGCCGTTATTCATCAGCTCTTCCAGCATCAGATAAGGCGAAGCGGTACCTACGTTGCCTACCCAGGCCAGGTTGGTGAACCATTTTTCCAGCGGAATAGGAACACCGAGGCGGGTAATTTCTTCGTCGATCTTTAAACGGAAAAATTCAGAAGATAAATGTGGCAGGAAGAAGTCAATTTCATCGAGGTTGATGTTATGTCTTTCTACCAGTTCTTTCCACATCTGCGCGCCGGAAGGCACTATGTTTTTACCCAACAGGCGGGTATCTTGTTTGAAGGAGAATACGCTGTGTTGTGCCCATTCATCAGGGGTCATATCAATCCAGCCTTTGGTGGTGCCGTCCGGATTTTTGATGGACCCGGCGTACATACAGGTTTCCAGTTCGTTGGCATAAGACAGGATTTCCACCCAGTCTACACGCAATGACAGCCCTTCTTCATTAGGCTTGTCCTGGAAAAGAGCGGCGCTGGCGCCGTCAGACAACATCCAGCGGAGGAAGTCTTTTTCGAAAGCGATGATCGGATTTTCATCCAGCGCTTTCAGGTTCTCTGCTTCAGGCTGGAATTTCTGTGCAAGCATCCAGGCAGAGAATTTTTCAGAACCGGTGCTGACCGCATTGGCAGTGTTACCGCAACGGATAGACATCCAGGCATATTTAAAAGCCTGCATGCCCGCTGCACATGCGCCGGTAGCAGCGATCAGTTCCACGGGCTGGCATTTCAGCAGACCATGTACCATCGCGGCATGATTAGGCAGCAGCTGGTCGGGCGAGGTAGTACCGCAGGCCAGTAATTGTAATTTGCTGATGGGGAATTTTTCATCAAACAATGCGCTGACAGCGTTGGCGGTCATCTCAGCGTTGGAATGAGTGGAATTGCCGTCTTTATCCAGGGAATAATACCGGTTTTTGATCTTGTTGTTGCCCAAAATCTTCAACCGTGCACGGGAAGGTCTTCCGTCTACCATGCCAAGGATACTCTCCATCTCTTCATTTTCAACAGGCTTGTTGGGTAAGAATTTAGATAGCCTGGTAATATAAACTTCCTTCATTTGAAAATAATTCGTCTTTTAAGGCCGCATGCAATCCCATAGTGACAACCGTTATTGGCCAGCCTTTCTGCGGTGATAAACATGTTTGTTTTAGTATACTTTTTTAAGCGGACGTAAATATATAACTCTAAACGGAATTACAATTATCACGCCACCCGCTGATATTCCGGTACCGGCAAAAGGTTAACGCAAAGTAATGCCTTTGTAATAATCCACCTCCCGTTTCAACTCGTTCCGTTTCAGGTTGAGTTTGATGAACGAAGAAATCAGTGTAATGGGTGTTAACACAAAGATACCCACCAGCAACAATGACCGGTACATCGTTACCCTGCCCTGACGGGCCTCAGCACCAGGTCCTCCTTTGGCACTGATGAATTTGGCCCAGAAACGGAAAGCGCTGATACCGTTATTTTCCAGCAGTACAAGATTAGGCAATAATTCCACTGCGTCCAGCGACATCAGCTGTGGATGCAGCTCCTGCCATTGCCGTGTTTCCAGCGCCGTGGCGATAGGGCCGGCAAAACGGCTGGAGGTGAGAATCTCATTTTCCTGCACACCTGCCTGCGGTAAAAAACGGGTAGCTTCTTTTTTTCCTTTGAATGCCCAACGCAGAATAGTGATCAGTGAAACCAGGTTCGGCGACTTGTCCACCAACACGATATTTCCCACGAGGTTAGCCCCCATTCTGTGCAGATAACCCTTTACCCTTTCCTGCGCATTGAGCCACATATTGCGGCTGCCCAGCAAGGTGATCACCTGTTTGCCTTTCAGCAGGCGGGCAGCGGCTTCACTTTGCAGAAAAGCGGCTGTCGGCTGGGAAGGCGACAGGAACCAGGGCTGATAGGCCAGCAGTACCAGATCGAAGTGCGCATTTACATCCACCTTCAACGGCTGGATACCACGAGGGGTGTCCTGTACTGTTTCAGGCATCGTATCGTAAAACTGCTGCTTCCCCCATGGAAAGGGAAATGGCTTTTCAGGGACCAGCTCCTCGTATGTAATATCCACACTATTTGCCAGTGGCGCCAACACATGATCAATAATCCTTTTTAATTGGCCTGTCTGGGTATAGTATACCACCAGGACCTTCGGTCTTTCGTTCATAAAAGGAATAGGAGTTCAACAATTCAAACTGTAAACATACAAAAAAGGAGTATTATTTATGTCATTTAATAATAATTTGACAGATGTAAGGCTGAGCTTTGGGGTGGGGTGGCATTCTCTGTTGGCTTGTGCCCCAGCCAGATACTGCCTCAGCCGGCTTGTTATTGCTGCGGCAGTATCTGGACAAAAGGACTTTAGATTTTTTTGAAAATCAATGTAAATAACAGCAAAACTGCTTTCGATATGATTTTTGAAATGTTAAAAATTTGTAAATATTGTCGGGCTATATTTTCCTGACAGAGCCAGAACCCGCCACAGAACTGGATACATTGGGATTTCCTTTATATTTCACATCACCGGACCCTACAATTTTTGCTTCCAGCTTTACGCTGGCATGAACAGCAGCATCACCACTGCCGGCAATTTTTACTTCTGCGTCTTCGGACAACAGGTTGTCGCCCACATAATCGCCGCTGCCGGCAATAGACACTCGCACTGCTTTGGTTTCTCCCTGCAGGTTCATATTACCCGAACCGGCAATGGAAGCCTTTACTTCCGGCGCATTGATGGTACCATTCAGGTTGCCGGAGCCGGACAGGGTGAGTTTCATTTCGTCTTTGCTGTTAAACTTGTCTACCAGCTTTATATCACCGGAGCCGGCCAACGCAACTTCATCCACTTCCGGAGTGGTCAGGTAAATATTAACGCCCTTGCGGGTGAAAACATTGGCATCGTGGCGGAAACGCACTTTCAGGCGGCCGTCTTCATTCACCAGTTCCACCAGCGGCGCAATATTGTCTTCCGCTTCAATCACAGCCTTCTTGGCAGCTCCCTGGGAAAGGAATACGTTCATACTGCCTTCTACCTTGATTTTATGAAAGGATGGGGCGTCTCTTTCTTCCTTGATAACGTTGCCGCTACCTTTTACGCGGTTCTGACCGATACAGGCGCTGAAAAGGCCCGCGATGGACAGGGCTACAGTCATGCAGCAGAGGGTGATTTTGGTTTGCATAAGTTTAGATTATAACGAGAAAGATACAACTAGATTTCCTATTTTCTATTTTCAGAATCCGAAATTGAAGGAAGGACTTTATCTTTGCACCACCATGACAGAAAAGATACTTATCCTCGATTTCGGTTCCCAATACACACAGCTGATCGCGCGCAGCATCCGGGAACTGAATGTTTATTGCGAAATTAAACCTTGTCTCCAGCCGATAGCCTGGGACGATTCCATCAAAGGCGTTATTTTGTCCGGCAGCCCTTTCTCTGTAAACGACGAGAAAGCGCCCACCATCGACATCGCTGCCATCGCCGCTAAAGTGCCGGTACTTGGTATCTGCTACGGCGCCCAGCTGATGGCTAAAAACTTCGGCGGTGAAGTGGCTAAAAGCAATATCCGTGAATACGGCCGCGCTTTTATGGAACACAATGACAAAGAGGAAAAATTATTATACGATATCTCCGGCAAAAGCCAGGTTTGGATGAGCCACTCCGATACCATCAAACGTATCCCTGAGAGCTTCCAGATCATCGCTACCACCGAAAACATCCCGGTAGCAGCTTTCAAAAGCACTACCCTGGCGGCTAACCCGATCTTCGGCCTGCAGTTCCACCCGGAAGTGACCCACTCCCTGGAAGGCAAACAGATCATCCGCAACTTCCTGGTACACATCTGTAACTGCCAGCAGGACTGGACACCAGCTGCTTTTGTACAGGAAACCATCGAAAAAATCAAAGCACAGGTTGGCGATAAAAGAGTGGTAATGGCCCTCAGCGGCGGCGTGGACTCTACCGTGGCGGCAGAACTGATCCACAAAGCCATTGGCAAAAACCTCTTCTGCATCTTCGTAGACAACGGCCTGTTGCGTAAAGACGAATACGAAACCGTACTGGAATCTTATAAACATATGGGCCTCAACGTGAAAGGCGTCAACGCAAAAGACCTTTTCTACGGCCAGCTCGATGGTGTCTCTGATCCGGAGAAAAAACGTAAAATCATCGGCCGTCTCTTCATCGAGGTATTCCAGCATGAATCTGCTGCACTGACAGACATTTCCTTCCTCGGACAGGGTACTATCTACCCCGACGTGATCGAATCCGTATCCGTAAACGGCCCTTCTGTTACCATCAAATCCCACCACAACGTAGGCGGGCTGCCTGAAAAAATGAACATGCAGCTGGTAGAACCTCTGCGTTTCCTGTTTAAAGACGAAGTACGCCGCGTAGGCCGCGAAATCGGTATCAGCGACGTCTTCCTCGGTCGCCATCCTTTCCCCGGGCCAGGCCTCGCTATCCGTATCCTCGGCGCTATCACCCCCGAGAAAGTGGCCATGCTCCAGGAAGCTGACGCTATCTATATCGAAGGGCTGCGTGAAGCAGGCCTCTATGATAAAGTATGGCAGGCAGGCACCATCCTCCTCCCCGTACAAAGCGTGGGCGTAATGGGCGATGAACGTACCTACGAATTCACCGTGGCCCTGAGAGCTGTAACGTCTACCGACGGTATGACGGCCGACTGGGCACACCTGCCTTACGAATTCCTGGCTAAAATGTCCAACGACATCATCAACCGGGTAAAAGGTATCAACCGCGTGGTATACGACATCAGCTCCAAACCACCTGCTACGATCGAATGGGAATAATATTTCCCTGAAAAATACAAAGAGCAAAGGCACAAGGGATTATTTTATCTTTTTGCGCCTTTGCTTTCTTATTTTACTTTGCGTGCACTACCCCGGAATGATTTTTGTAAATTAGCGCCCATTATGAACCAATTGATATCTGTTAAAAACCTGCTGGCCGGATTGGCTCTGTCGGTACTGTTCACAGCCTGTTCTTCCTCCAGAAAGAGCACCAGCCGCGTGGACGGTCCCCCACCCTCCCTGAGCAAGCCCACACCGGAAAAGAAGCCGGAAAACAAAAACGAAGCTGCCAAAGCAGCCCCCTTCAACGTACCAGCCTTCGCCCGGGAAGTGAAGAAACCTACTTATAACGTTGCGCTCTTTGCCCCGCTGTATCTCGACTCCGTATTTGCCAACTCCAACGATATTCCCGGCCGTACCATGCCCCGCTACGTAATGGCCGGCCTTGAATTTTATGAAGGCGCCCAACTGGCCCTCGATACCCTGCAACAACAGGGCTATAACCTGAAAGTCAATGTATACGACAGCAAAGGCCGCCAAAGCATTACTTCCCTGATCAACAACAAAACACTGGACGCCACCGACCTGATCATCGGTTCGTTCAACAACCCGGAACTGAAGGAAGTAAGCGACTTCGCCAAAAAGAAAGAGATCAACCTCGTGTCCGGTACGCTCCCTAATGACGTGGGCATCAGCGACAACCCTTTCCTGTTCATTCCCAACAGCACCCTGAAAACACACTGTGAAGCCATCCAGAACTACGTACAGGAGGCTTTTTCCAATAAAAACATTGTACTGCTCCGCCGGAACACCACTTTCGAAAACCGCCTCGCCGCTGATTTCAAAGGTTCCTACGACAAAATGAACAACCCTAAAAAATCCAGGATACGGGAAGCTATCTGGAACGAAAGCACCACCCCGGAAGAGCTTTCCAAATACCTGCTCACCGACCGGCCCAACATCGTGATCGTTACCGCGCTCGATGAAGCCGGCGCCAAAAGCATCCTGCGCAAACTTGCCACCGCCAATGCTACCTACCCGATGCAGATATTCGGTATGCCCACCTGGGACGTGCTGAAGCTGAAAGAGCCTGAATTCAAAAGTCTGCAGGTGTTCTACTCCTCCCCCTATTTTAACGACAAATCAGACTCTTACAGCCGCTACCTGAGCGACTATTTCCGCAGAACATACAGGGCACGCCCTTCCGATATGGCATATAAAGGTTTTGATCTTACCTACTATTTTGTAAGGCTTCTTCATAATAATGGCGTATATTTCAACAGCGCGGTGGAATCATCTCCCGCTGTTATTACCCGCTTTAATTTCCAGCCGGTATATGTACGCGACGGAGAACAAACACCTTCCTACTTCGAAAACAAAAACATCTTCATCATCCAGAAAGGCGACAGCGCGGATGTGAAAATGAACCAATAAACTTTTTACAGCTGTCCATGAGATAGCTTGTTGAGTCGAACACGGCCATGGCAGCAGCCATGGCCTTTTTTTGTATATTCATGGATATGGAGCTGCTACAATTTACCGACAAAGGCATCTGGTGCGCAGCAGGTGATTTTTATATCGATCCCTGGAAACCCGTACAACGTGCGGTGATCACACATGCGCATTCCGACCATGCCCGCTGGGGCAACCAGTCCTATCTCTGCGAACAGGCCAGCGTTCCCCTGCTCAAACTGAGGCTGGGCGATGATATTAACGTGCAGGGCATCGCCTATGGCGAAAGCATTTATCTTAACGGCGTCAAACTTTCACTGCATCCTGCCGGCCATATGATCGGCTCGGCACAGGTAAGGGTGGAGCTCAACGGGGAGGTGTGGGTGGCCAGCGGAGATTATAAACTGGAATCTGATGGCATCTCTGCGCCGTTTGAACCGGTACGCTGTCATACCTTCATCACGGAATCCACTTTCGGACTGCCTGTTTACCGATGGGAACCGCAACAGCAGCTGTTCTCCCGTATCACCAACTGGATATACGAAAATCAACAGGCCGGCAAAGCCTCTGTGATCACCGCTTACAGTCTCGGTAAAGCCCAACGGCTGCTCCTTCATCTGCAGGACAAAGTAACCCGTATGATGGGCCATGGCGCCATTACCAACGTAAACGACCTGCTGATAACACAAGGATATCCATTACCGCATGTTGAAAAAATAACGCCCGATACTCCTAAATCAGCTTTTAAGAATGCAGTGATCATTGCTCCGCCTTCGGCGGATGATTCGGCCTGGATGCGCCGCTTTAACCCTTACTCGCTGGGCGTATGCAGCGGCTGGATGCAAGTAAGGGGACATATGCGCAGACGCAACGCCGACGCAGGTTTTGCGTTGTCCGACCATGCTGACTGGAACGGGCTGCTGGAAGCGGTGGCCGCCACCGGCGCCACACGCGTCTATGCCACGCATGGCTTCAGCAGCGTATTTGCCCGCTACCTCAGTGAAAAAGGCATCGACGCCAGGGAGGTAAGCACCGCCTATGGCGACGAAGAAACCATTACTAACCCGGAAACATAATACCGTGCAACAGTTCGCCCAACTCGTCAAAGTGCTGAGCAACAGCACCAAAACCAACGAAAAACTGGATGCGCTCAGCCAGTATTTCGCCACCGCCCCGGATAAAGACAAAACCTGGGTGCTGGCGCTGTTTTCCGGCCGCAGGCCCAAACGCACCGTCAACAGCACACAGCTGAAGACATGGTGCATACAGGCCACCGGGCTGCCTGAATGGCTGTTCAATGAATGTTACCTCACTGTAGGCGACCTTGGTGAAACCATCGCGCTCCTGCTGCCACCATGTACCCATCCGGCCAGTCATCCGTTACACTACTGGCTACAACAACTGCAACAGCTGGAAAAAGCCACGGAAACAGAGAAACAGGCTTTCATCCTGCAAACCTGGGACGCGCTGGATGATGGCGAACGCTTTGTGTTCAATAAACTGATCACCGGCGGTTTCCGTATCGGCGTATCACAAAAAATGATGGTCAACGCGCTCGCTAAAACCTACGATATCCCCGCCGCCACACTGTCGCACATGATCAGCGGCACCTGGGACCCCGCCGCTGTGACCATCGAAGCCCTGCTGCATCAAAGCACCAGCGGCGCCGACGCATCACGCCCCTATCCTTTTTACCTGGCATATGCCCTGGAAGATGCCCCCGCCGGCCTCGGCCCCATCGAAGACTGGCAGGCGGAATGGAAATGGGACGGTATCCGCGGACAAATCATCAAAAGAGAAGGTCAGCTGTTTGTATGGTCACGCGGCGAAGAACTCATCACCGACAAATTCCCCGAATTCACGGAGCTGACAAACACCCTTCCCGATGGCACCGTGATAGACGGTGAAATACTCACCTATGCCAATGGAAAACCATTGCCGTTCCAGACTTTACAAACACGCATCGGCAGAAAGAACGTCACCCGCAAACAGCTGCAGGAAGCGCCCGTGGCCTTTCTCAGCTATGACCTGCTGGAATGGGAAGGCGCTGATATCAGGGAAAAACCACTGATAGAAAGAAGAACATTGCTGACACAGCTCATTCACTCACAACAACAGCCGGCACTGCTACTGTCGCCGGAAGTAACCGCGGCCTCGTGGGACGACCTGGCACAGATACGCACGCTCTCACGCGAACAAATCAGTGAAGGACTGATGCTGAAAAAAAGAAGCGCGCCCTATCAGGTAGGCCGCAAGCGGGGCGACTGGTGGAAGTGGAAAATAGATCCGTACACTATCGATGCAGTAATGATATATGCCCAGAAAGGACACGGACGCCGGTCCAATCTCTACACCGACTATACCTTCGCCGTGAAAGACGGAGATCAGCTGGTACCCTTTACCAAAGCCTATTCCGGCCTCACCGACAAAGAAATTGCAGAAGTGGACAACTGGATCAAACGGCATTCGCTGGAGAAATTCGGGCCGGTAAGAACGGTACAGCCGCAACTGGTATTTGAAATCGCTTTTGAAGGCATTGCAGCCTCCAACCGCCACAAATCAGGCGTGGCCCTGCGTTTCCCGCGTATCAACAGATGGAGGCAGGACAAACCTGTGGCTGAAATCAACACCCTGGACGACCTGAAGGCACTGTTGCGGCAAAGCGAGGGCCAGGACACATAAACCTCAGGAACGCACTTTTACCAGTTGAGCTTTCACCACCGGTTCGCGCCACCAAAAGCGGTACAGCTGCAGGATAGCGCCGATGGCAATCAGCGCCAGCACCAGCAATCCCGCAGCATAGCTGTTCCATTGATAAGTGCCCGCCAGTTGCATCATCAGCCCCACCAGCGACAGTCCCAGTCCGCCACCCATGGCGTTGCAGGTGCCATTGATGCCGGAAGCCAGTCCGTGCTGCGTTTCGGGGACCGCCTGTATGGCCAGGATCGTAATCGCAGGAAAAGTGACCGACATGCCCAGTGAATTGATACATAACACTGCCAACAGCATAAACGGCAGATGCCACGCAGTGAAGTAACTCAGCGCAAAAAACAGGATACCGGCCAGCATGAAGCAGCTGCCCGTTATGCCGGTGCGGGTTACGCCCAGCCGGTGAAACAAATGAGGAAGCCCATATTTGGATATCAACCCGGACAAAATACTGAAGGGAAACAGTAACAGTCCCGCCTGTGAAGAACTGAAGCCCAGCACCTCCTGCAGGTATAACGTCAACAGGAAAATATAGGGCAGAAAAGTACTCCCCAGCAAGGTGGCGCCAATATTGCCGGTCACCACTCCCTTCAACCGGAAAAGATCAAAGTCCACTAACGGTGACGCATGCACGCGTTCTCTTTTGACGAAATAAATCCCGGCGGTCACCAGGGCTGCCAGCAGCAACCCGAACGTTGCCGGATGTGCCGCAATATGGCCGAGGTCATGTATGAGCCACGCAGACAGCATCAGTAACACAGTAATCAATATGCCACTCAGCAGGTTACTGTCCTGTTGCCGCTCCGGCCGCCGGTCACGCGGAATAAACCGGAAAGCCAGCACTATGGCCGCACCAATTACCGGCACGTTGATAAAAAAAACCCACTGCCATCCCATCCAGGCGCTGATAAGTCCACCGATGGCCAGTCCGGTGGCAAAGCCGATGCCCGCCATAGCGCCGAAGATACCAAAGGCCCTGTTCTTCTCTGCCGGTACTGTGAAGGTGTGACTGATAATGGCCATGGCCGCAGGGATGGCCAATGCAACGCCCAGGCCCTGCAGGGCGCGGAAGCCCAACAGCCAGGCAAATGACATGGAAAAACCGGCCCCCAGCGAAGCCAGTACAAACAGGACAGCGCCGGTGATAAATATTTTTCTGCGGCCTATGGTATCTGACAAACGGCCACCCAATAATACAAATCCCGCATAAAACAACACATACACTGTCTGTACCCACTGAATAGCATCCGGGCCGAAATGAAAATACTGCTGCATGCCCGGCAATGCCATGTTTAACACCGATACGTCCAGCGCTTCAAAAAATATTGCCATGCAGGCCACTGTCAGAATAATTCGCTTTTCCATAGTCTCCTTTTCGCCACAAACCTATAATTTTAGAACATAAACCGATCATTTTCGATATTTTTGGAACAAATACAGACAAATACATCTATACATAGATTATTTTTCCAAAAAACCGATAAAATGGACCATAAAAAAGAACAGGCACCTCCACCACTGACGCTGGATGAAAAAGACATGGGCATCCTTCGCCTGCTGCAACAGGACGCTAAAATGACGATCCGCGATATTGCCCGGCAGCTGAACCTGAGCACCACGCCGGTATATGAACGTATCCGCAAAATGGAGCACGCAGGGGTCATCAAACAATACGCCGCCATCGTAGACCCCAGGAAAATTAATAAAGGGATGACCGTACTGGTTTACATCACCCTGAAAGAACACAACAAAAAAAACGGCAAAAAATTCATACAGGAAATCGTCTCATTCCAGGAAGTGACCGAGTGCCTCAATATCTCCGGGGAGTTTGATTTTATGATCAAGGTACAGGTAAAAGACATGGACGAATACCGGGAGTTCTATGTGAATAAACTGGGAGAATTAGATAACCTGAGCCATACCCAAAGTATTTTTGTGATCTCTGTGATAAAAGAAACACATCAGGTTGTATATTAGGGGCGGACAGTAATCTAATACCCTAAACCTACACCGCGGACCTATGTTAAAGTTATACACATGGTTGTATACAGCATGCCTTTTATTCTCCATATTGCCGGCCAACGGCCAGTCGCGCTATTTCGCGCACTCCGTAGGCGCCGGGATATTTACGGCCAGCAGTCATTTTGCCGGAGGCATCGTTTATTCACCACGATTTAATTTCGGCGTGCTCTCCAGGCGCTCTGCCTTTGCCATAGGCACGCAACTGGCGCTGGGAAGCAGTTTGCGCGCCAGCTACAACCGTTATTCAGGAGGCAATTCCACCAGTTTTTTTATGGCAGATGTTCCGATTCTTGTTACGTACAACTATGGCAATTTTGCCACGTCCGGATCACATAGCCGGCTGGGCATCTTTACCGGCGCAGGTTATGGGTTCCACAACGGCAGCCGCGTTATGGAGAATATGGACGAAGAGGAGAACGACAGTGACCAGGTACATGTGTCCGGCCCCGTATTGACCACCGGTTGCCGCTTTATGATCGGCCGTACTTCCCTGGGACTTCATTTCAGTTACCTGTTCAACAGCAACCATTACAATCCCGATATAAACGGTATAGGCAGCGCGGGGCTTTCCTATAATATTCATTCCTCCCGCAGAGGCATCTAACGTTTCGCCGGCAGCAGGTTGTCGAAACCAATGTGATAATCGAGGTAACTACCCGGCGCTTCGCCCGGCGTATGCACCACCACCATGCTGCATAATGCCCTGCGGCTGCGGGAACCGGCGGTTTCAAAGGCAATTCCCAGTTTTTCATCGTCATATACCTCTATGCGGCGGGCTTTGTTTTTTGACACGTACACTTTCGCGAGATGTAGGCCGGGATAAGCCTTTCTGATGGCGCTCATAGCGCTGCCGGCACCTACGTTTTTGTCTGTCCTGAAGCGGGGAGAGGTAACCCTGATCTCTTTTACATACTGTGTGTCCTGTGTACGCATGGCCGTGAAGACAGCCAATACAGACGAGGAATCTATTGTCCCGTCTTTTTTATGGCCGTACCATATCCGCCATGCTTTCATCATGGCTGCATCGCCGGCATCCGGCTTTCCCAGCGACACCAGGTCATTGGCAGGCATCTCCAGTTTTACATGTCCAACGGACGCTCCCGGCACAATCTGCCAGGCTTCCTGTTGACCGTTGACTACGGATGTGATGAATAACGATGCAATTAAAGCAAACAGACAGCGCATATACGAAATTTTGTAATCATGCCGCAAAAACATTGCCATGCTGGTTTTCAAACCAACTTATCAGTTACGTTAAAAAAAATCAAAAACCGTTTTGTAAAGATTTCCTTAACAATTACACGGCTACTTTTACATCCGTAATGCATTACTGTCACAACCTATCAGTCGTATTTACATCACCGAAATAAAACACTGTTAAAAAAAATGAGAAAATTTCTATTTGCGTCACTGGCCGCTATGGCAGTGGCAACGGGAACCTACGCGCAAAAAAAAGTTACCTATGGCTTAAAAGGAGGACTGAATCTCTCCAACAACAATGCAGAATTTGATTTCTTCCGGGCTGGTATCTATGCCGGTGGCTTTACAGAAATTAAACTGAATAAACACTGGGCAATACAGCCGGAGCTCTTGTATTACCGCAATCAGAGCCCGGGCCTAGTGTATTTGGCTGCGGACGATCATCTGGCAAGAGGTAAAAGAAAAGAGGATTATATCGCCATACCACTGATAGTAAAATATTACATCAAACCTAAACTGTATGTGGAAGCAGGCCCGGAAGTGAATTTCCTCCTGAATGCCAAAGAGGATGTTCCTGGCAGGTCATATAACACTATCGGGCACTACAACCGGCTCAATGTGAGCGGCTCTCTTGGTGTTGGCTATCAGCTTCCGCATGGCTTTGGTGTTAACGCCAGGTATTCACTCGGCGTACAATCAGTTGACGCAGGTGCAACAACCTATAACAATACCGGAAAAATTGGCTTTACCTATACTTTTCCCTCTAAATAACCGGCCTTTTCTCCATTACCGTTCCCGCAAAACAACTTTGCGGGAACACTTCGTTATTCTCCCAAAATATGTTTACTTTAATTCCATGAACCGTAAACATTTTTTATCCACCCTGATGACTGCCGGCATTGGCATACCTGCCTCCAAAAGCCTGGCTGCCATGGGTATTACCGGTACCTCCCCCTCCAAAGAACCACAAATTCCACCCTATCTCAAACCCGGAGATATCATTGGTATCACCTGCCCTGCAGGTTATATTAACAGGGAAGAAGTGCTGCCATCCCTGCGCATCATGGAAAGATGGGAATTCAATATTCGTATAGGCAATACCGTTGGTATGCGGGATTATTCTTTCGGCGGCACAGATGCGGATAGAGCAAAAGACCTGCAAGCCATGCTCAATGACCCCAACATAAAAGCCATTATGTGCGGCCGCGGTGGATACGGAACAGCACGGATACTGGACCAGCTGGACTTCTCCCGTTTTCAGCGCCATCCCAAATGGATCATCGGCTTCAGTGATATCACAGCATTGCACTGTCATGTCAACCGCCACTTTGGTATCGCTACCCTGCATTCCAAAATGTGTAACAGTTTTCCGGACGACTTTAATAAAGCAGAACCGGTAGTACAAGACACGATCATGTCTATCTACCAGGCACTGACAGGTAAAAAAATGCAGTATACTGCACCTCCGGATGCCAACAATCGCAAAGGCACTGCCCGCGGTGTATTGATAGGCGGCAACTTGTCAGTGATACAAAGTATTTCAGGTACTGATTCTGAAATTGACACCAATGGTAAAATACTTTTTCTGGAAGAGGTGGGGGAATATCTGTACAACATCGACCGGATGTTTAACACCCTGCAACGTTCCCATAAGCTGGACAACCTCGCCGGGCTCATCATCGGTGGCTTCAACAAAATAAAACCAGATGATCCCGGCGAAGAATTTGGCCGCACGGTATACGACATCGTAATGGAAAAAGTGAAGAATTTCAAATATCCAGTGTGCTTCAATTTCCCGTCAGGCCACCAGAAAAACAACTATGCCCTCAAATGCGGTATGATGCACACTCTCACAGTGGCAGACGATAAAGTGCTGTTAAAGGAATAACTATTTCACCATAAAAGTGACGATAAACAGGATAGCCAGTACGTACATCACGGGACTGATCTGTTTATATTGGCCTGTCAATACTTTTAACAATACATAAGACAACATGCCGAACACGATCCCTTCTGCAATACTGTAGGTATAAGGCATCATCACAATAGCCAGAAAAGCCGGGATAGCTTCTGTCACATCGTTAAAGTCAATTTTCACCACCGCGCCCATCATCAGCATCCCGACAATGATCAACGCCGGAGCTGTGGCCGCCTGCGGTATCATGGCAAATACCGGTGCAAAAAACAGCGACAGTAAAAACATCACAGACACCGTCAGCGCCGTCAGGCCTGTTCTTCCACCCGCAGCCACGCCGCTGGCGCTTTCCACGTAGGCAGTCACCACGCTGGTGCCTAACAGTCCGGCAGCAGTAGTACCTACCGCATCGGCCATCAGCGCCTGTTTCGCCCTTGGCAGCCGGCCGTTTTCATCCAGCAGTCCGGCTTTGTTGCAAAGTCCGATCAGGGTGCCAACGGTATCAAACAGGTTCACCATCAATAGTGTGAATAAAATCATCACCATGTCCAGGCTGAATATTTTATCGAATTGCAGTTTAAAAGCGATAGGCGCTACAGACGGTGGCAGGCTTACCAGGTGCCCTTCGGGCAGATGCGTAATGCCTAACGGGATACCGATCACCGTAGCCGCCAGAATGCCGATCAGTAAAGCGGCATTTACTTTCCGGTACATCAGCACCGCGCTGACGATCAGGCCTATTAACGCAATCAACGGCCCGATGCTGGTGACATTCCCCATTTTCAGGATCACACCTTCCAGCCGGCCCTCTCCCACATGCCGCATACCGGTTTCTATGATACCGGCATTCGCCATGCCTATCAGGGCTATCAACAGCCCTATGCCCACAGAAATGGCATGCTTCAGGTTTTCCGGGATACTGTTGATAATCGCCTCCCTTATCCGGAACATGGATAAAATGATAAAAATAACCCCTTCCAGGAAAACCGCTGTCAGCGCGAACTGCCAGCTATAGCCCATTCCCGACACAATAGTGTAGGCGAAGAAGGCGTTCAGTCCCATGCCTGGCGCCACGCCTATAGGCAGGCGGGCATACAACGCCATCACCAGCGTACCAATAGCTGCCGCCAGAGCTGTTGCAGTGATCAATGCGTTAAAATCCATCCCCGTCCTGGACAGGATACTGGGGTTCACGGCAAGAATATATGCCATGGTGGAAAAGGTGGTCAAACCAGCGAGTACTTCTTTCTTTACCGTAGTATTGTTTTCGGAGAGCCTGAAAAATTTTGCGAGCATGCTGCAAAAATAAGCGATTCACGATTTATCATTTTATCCTAATTTCATTTCATGCAACAACATTCGCGTGGATGGAAAGTGATTACCGGATGGCTGGCAGACAAAGGCCTTCAGCCTTTTAAGTTCCAGGAAGATGCCTGGCAGGCATACCTGCAGGGCCAGTCGGGGATCGTGAATGCACCTACCGGGTTTGGTAAAACCTTCTCGCTCTTTCTCGGCGCCGTGATCGCCTGGATCGATGCCCATCCGAAAGACTATCATAAAAAAACTAAAAACGGCCTGCAACTGCTGTGGGTAACACCGCTCCGCGCGCTCGCAAAAGACCTGGGCCGCGCCATGGACGAGGTATTGCGGGAGCTGGACATTCCATGGGAAGTAGGCATCCGTAGCGGTGATACGCCGGTAGCCACCCGCGCACGCCAGAAATTACAAATGCCGGAAGTGCTCATCATCACCCCGGAAAGCCTGCACCTGCTGCTGGCACAAAAGGAATATCCTGCTGTTTTCAAACAGCTCCACACGGTGGTTGTGGACGAATGGCACGAACTGCTGGGCAGCAAAAGAGGCGTCATGGTGGAACTGGGACTGAGCCGCCTGCGCGGGCTAAGGCCTGAACTGAAAATATGGGGCATCTCCGCTACCATAGGCAACCTCGACGAGGCCCTGGAAGTATTGCTGGGCCCGTATCATAACAATGGCCTCATTGTCCGTGCCAACCTGAAAAAAAATATCGCCCTGCAAAGCGTGATCCCTCATGAGATAGAAAACTACCCATGGGCCGGCCATCTCGGTATCCGGATGCTACCGCAGGCATTGCCTATCATCAACGACAGCCAGACCACCCTCGTTTTTACCAATACCCGCTCTCAATCGGAAATATGGTACCAGTCGCTGCTCAAACATGAGCCTATGCTGGCCGGCGCCCTGGCGCTCCATCACGGTTCCATCGATATGGAACTGCGTATATGGGTGGAAGAAGCGCTGCACAACGGCATCCTGAAAGCAGTGGTGTGTACCGCCAGTCTTGACCTGGGCGTGGATTTCCGCCCGGTAGACACGGTCATACAGGTGGGCAGCCCCAAAGGAGTGGCCCGCTTCCTGCAACGGGCAGGCCGTAGCGGCCACCAGCCGGGAGCTGTCAGCCGTATCTTTTTTCTGCCCACCCACGCGCTGGAACTGGTGGAAGCCGCGGCCCTCAAAGCTGCCATGGAAGAAGACCTTATCGAAAGCCGCATGCCGGTGCTGCTGGCTTATGACGTACTGCTGCAATACCTGATGACCCTCGCCGTTTCCGATGGCTTCCATGCCCCGGAGATATACGAAGAAGTCCGTAAAACCTTCTGCTACCAGCATATTACAGAAGACGAATGGCAATGGATACTCGCTTTCCTGACCACCGGCGGTGATGCGCTGGGCAGCTATGATGAGTTCCGCAAACTGGAAAGGCAGGGAGATCACTACTACTGCAAAAGCCGTATGCTGGCCATGCGGCACCGGTTGCATATCGGCACCATCGTCAGCGATGCCATGCTTAAAGTGAAATTCATGAGCGGCGGTTATGTAGGCGTGATCGAAGAAAGTTTTATCTCACGGCTTTCGCCGGGCGACAGCTTTACACTCGCCGGCCGCAACCTCGAGTTTGTGATGATCAAAGACATGACCGTGCTGGTACGCAAGTCCAACGCCAAACGCACTATCGTGCCCAGTTATATGGGCGGCCGTATCCCGCTGTCGTCCAACCTCGGCCGGATGTTGCGTCAGAAATTCAACGAAGCGCTGTCCCGCCGCACGAAAGATCCGGAACTGATAGCGCTGCAACCGCTGTTCAGCCGCCAGGAAGAACTGTCCCATATCCCGAAGGACAACGAACTGCTGATCGAAAAAATCAACACCAAAGATGGTTACCATCTTTTCGTATATCCTTTTGAAGGCCGGCTGGTACATGAGGTAATGGCCGCCCTGCTGGCTTACCGTATCAGCCGCATCACGCCGATCACTTTCTCCATCGCCATGAACGACTACGGCTTTGAACTGCTGTCAGACCAGCCCATACCGCTGACGGCTGAAAATGCCAAAGCTCTGTTTACCACCGACAACCTGCTGACAGAGCTGCAAACCAGCGTCAACGCCACTGAGATGGCACGCCGCAAATTCCGCGATATTGCAGTGATTGCCGGCCTCATCTTCCAGGGATATCCGGGCAAACACAAAGCCAACCGCCACCTGCAGTCTTCAGCCTCCCTGCTGTTCAACGTATTTAAGGACTACGATCCGCAGAACCTGCTGCTGAAGCAGGCTTTCAACGAAGCCTTTTTCTACCAGATGGAAGAAGCCCGTCTCCGGGAAACGCTGGAACGTATTGCGCAAAGCCGCATCGTGATCACCGAGCCGGACAAGCTGACACCTTTCTGCTTCCCTATCAAGGTAGACAGCCTGCGGGACACCATGACCAGCGAGAAGCTGGAAGACAGGATCAAAAAATTGATTGCCGTCAACGAATAAGAATTAATAATTTGCAGCCCATGCAAAACAAGGACACCGCGGCGGGGGAGATATTCCGGTTCAAACAACAACACTGGCACCTGTTGCCGGAAAAGGCGATTTACTGGGAAGAAGAAAGAGCACTGGTCCTGTCAGACCTGCACCTGGGCAAATCGGCCCACTTCCGTAAGGCCGGCATCGCTGTGCCGGCAGGCATTATGCAGGAAGACCTGTTCCGGTTGCAGCAGCTGATCACGCGTTATCTGCCGGTACGGCTCATTATCGTCGGCGATATGTTCCATAGCCGTCACAACAATGAAGTACAGTATTTTAAAATATGGCGCGGCCAGTTTTCCCATATTCAGGTCGACCTGGTATTGGGCAATCACGACATCATGGCCGATGAAGTATACAGCCAGCTGGAGGTAAATACCCACGACACCCTTACCGTCCGGGACATTCACTTTATCCATGAGCCCTGCGGCGACGACAACGGTTACAAATACACGTTCTCCGGCCACCTGCATCCCGCAGTGGTGATGGCTGGCCCTGCCAGGCAACGGCTGCGTCTACCCTGCTTTTATTTTGGCCGGCATTGCGGCATTTTACCCGCTTTTGGCGACTTTACCGGCCTTGCCACCCTTGACCCCTACCCGGACGAGCCAGTGTTTGTAATCGCCGGAAAATCAATTATCCGGACGCAATAAGTTTTCTGTTCACATGAAGATAGCTTACCACGACATATATGCCCATCCGTTACCGGCCGACCACCGTTTTCCCATGGTGAAATACGAGCTGATACCGGCCCAGTTGCTGCGGGAAGGCGTTATCAGCCAGGAGCAGCTGTTTGCGCCGGAAGCGGCCACCGAAGACGTGATACTGGCCACCCATACCGCCGACTGGTGGCAGAAGCTGCGCGACCAGACGTTGTCAGAGAAAGAACAGCGGCATATCGGCTTCCGGCAGTCGCCCCGCCTGACACAGCGGGAGATCGTGATAGCACAGGGCACTATCGATATTGCCCTGCATGCGCTGGACCATGGCATTGGCTTCAATGTGGCCGGTGGCACGCACCACGCCTTCGCCGACCGGGGAGAAGGTTTCTGCCTGCTCAACGACTTCGCCATTGCGGCCAATTATCTGCTGCAACAAAAGAAAGTGAAAAAAGTGCTGGTTGCCGACCTGGACGTGCATCAGGGCAACGGCACCGCGGCCTTGTTTGCCGGCAACGACGAGGTCTTTACCTTCAGTATGCACGGCGCCCATAACTATCCCTTCCATAAGGAAACCTCCGATCTGGACATTCCCCTGCCTGACGGCCTGACTGACGGCCCTTACCTCCGGCTGCTGGAAGACGCCCTTCCACGGCTCATAGACCAGGTTAAACCAGATATCGTGTGTTACCTGTCAGGGGTAGACGTTCTGGAGACAGACCGGTTTGGCAAGCTCAAAGTAAGCACTGCAGGTTGCCAACAGCGGGATGAAATCGTTTTCAGCCTGCTGTACAGGCATGGCATCCCCTGCGCTGTGGCCATGGGCGGCGGTTATTCCACCCGGATCAGCGATATAGTGAACGCACACTGCAATACCTTTAAAACAGGACTGAGTATTTACGGATTTTGAGATTTTGTCATTTTGATATTTAGCGAACCCTTTGGCAGCCTGGGCGTTGAATAACAGAAACTGTTGTAAAACAGCCCGTCAAATATCAAAATATTAAAATTTCTAAATGATCCGTCCGTCTTTCATCAGTAACTGCCGGTCGCTCAGCGGCGCCAGTTCTTCGTTGTGGGTAACGATAATAAAGGTTTGCTGAAACTGGTCTCTCAGTTGAAGGAACATATTATGAAGCTCCCGGGCATTATGGGAGTCGAGGTTACCGGTAGGTTCATCGGCCATGACCACGTCGGGGTTATTGATCAGCGCCCGCGCCACGGCCACCCGCTGTTGTTCGCCACCGGAGAGCGCATTTGGTTTGTGCTCCAAACGATGCTCCAGGCCCAGGGTTTTCAACAGGAACGCCGCTTTTTCCTTTACCTCGTTTCTGCGGGTGCCGGCAATAAAACCGGGAACGCAGACATTTTCCAATGCGCTGAATTCAGGCAGCAGGTGATGGAACTGAAAGATAAAGCCAATATGTCGGTTCCGGAAATCGGCCAGCTCATTGCCGCTTAAACCCGTCAGATTGACATTATTCAGCCATATTTCGCCCTGGGTGGGCTTATCCAGCGTACCGAGTATATGCAGCAGCGTACTTTTGCCTGCTCCGGACGATCCAACGATGGTTACGATCTCACCTTTACTGACAGTAATATCTACTCCCCTGAGAATCGGTAAGTTGGAATAATTTTTGGTAACATTGCGAGCGGTTAGCATAACCCAAAGAAAAGTAAATAACCGATAAAATAGTAAAAGTTGTTTATTTCAAATTAAATAATACTTTTGCGGAAAATTAAAAAGTAAAAATTTTAATAAGATGTACTGGACATTAGAATTAGCTTCATACCTGGAGGACGCTCCATGGCCAGCTACTAAAGACGAACTTATTGATTACGCCATTCGTTCCGGTGCACCGATCGAAGTAATCGAGAATTTGCAGGAGCTGGAGGATGAGGGAGAAATTTATGAGGGGATTGAAGATATCTGGTCTGATTATCCGTCGCAAGACGACTTCTTCTTCAATGAAGATGAATACTAGATCCTGAGCGTTTATAGATTGTACACTCCCCGGCACCCTGTGCCTGATAAAAAATTAAAGCCGTTACAGTTGTAACGGCTTTTTTATTTTGGTATTCAGTCATTTGATTATTCAGGTACTTTCTGAAAAGGAAAAGCCCTAAATAATCAAATAACTAAATGGCTAAATGTTATTATTTGTCTAATGCGTCCATGATAGCATTGGAAACACCGGTGAAGGAGAATCCGCCGTCATGGTAGAGGTTCTGCATAGTGACCATTTTGGTCATATCGGAGAACAGGGTTACCAGGTAATCCGCGCAGTTATCGGCAGAAGCGTTACCCAGCGGGCTCATTTTTTCTGCATAACCGATGAAGCCACCGAAACCTTTCACGCCGCTGCCGGCAGTAGTTGGCGTAGGGGACTGGGATACGGTGTTCACACGTACTTTATTTTTGATGCCGTAATGGTAACCGAAGCTGCGGGCTACGGATTCCAGCATAGCTTTAGCGTCGGCCATTTCGCTGTAGTCAGGGAATGCACGTTGTGCGGCGATGTAAGTGAGTGCCACTACAGAGCCCCATTCATTGATGGCATCCATCTGATAAGCGGTCTGCAATACACGGTGTAAGGACAGCGCGGAGATATTGAGGGTTTTCAGCGAAAAGTCATAGTCCAGGTCTGTATAGGAGCGTCCTTTACGAACGTTCAGGCTCATGCCCACAGAATGGAGCACAAAGTCTATTTTACCGCCAAAATGCTCCATGGATTTGGTAAAAAGATTTTTCAGGTCATCCGTGATGGTTACATCTGCCGGAATAACAGGGGCCTTGCAGATTTCAGCCAGTTTGTTGATCTCACCCATACGCAGCGCTACAGGTGCATTAGTGAGCACTATTTCAGCGCCTTCTTCCACACAACGGAGCGCAGTTCTCCAGGCCAGTGACTTTTCGTCCAGTGCACCAAAGATGATACCTTTCTTTCCTTTTAATAAGTTATGAGCCATTTGGTCAAAATTAATTTTGGCAAAAATAGTCGTTATAGTTGAAAAAAAAAGTTATTGCTTCCCTGCCATGGCTTTTTAGCATCCGGGCAGGGAGGCAATAACGGTTACGCCTGTGTTATCTTACCATTTCGCGGGCATTTTCAAGGGCGGCGGCTGTAGGCCGTTCTCCACTGAGCATTTGCGCGATCTTGTCTATTCTCTCTTCCATAGACAGCAGCCTTACGCTGGTGGTCACTTTCTCTGCACGGGCATCTTTATATACAAAATAATGTGCGTCTGCTTTACCGGCTATCTGTGGCTGGTGCGTGATACAGATGATCTGATGTGCTTTGGCGAGGTCTTTCAGGATAACGCCCACCTGTCTGGCGGCTTCACCGGAAATACCGGTATCAATTTCATCGAAGATAAGGGTAGGCAACGCCACTGATTGTGCCACCAGTGATTTGATGCAGAGCATTAAACGGCTCAACTCACCACCGGAAGCCACTTTGCCTACCGGTGCAAACTGGTTGCTGCGGTTGGCGTCGAACAGGAATTCGATCGTATCCTGTCCGTAGGGGTTCAATTCACCCTGCAGAATATCTACTTTAAGACGGGCATTAGGCATGCCTACCTGTGCCAGCAGCGTATTCACCTTTTTCTCAAAGGGTGCCACCTGCTCTTGTCTCTCAGCGGTAATGGCTGCCGCGTCCTTTATCAGGGCCTCATGCAGCTGCGCCTGTTCTTTCTCCAGCGCGGCCAGTTGTTCATCAAGGTTGAGCACACCGTCCACTTTGGCGGTCAGTGCGTCTTTGATGGCCAGCAGCTCGTCTGTCGTCTGCACGCCATGTTTCTTGAAGAGCCGGTATCCCAGCGTCATCCGTTCATTTACCTGTTCTATGCGTTGTGCGTCGTAGTGTACCTGGTCGTTGATACTGTCTACTTCTCCGGCAATGTCCTGCAGCTCCAGATAGGCTGACAGCATCCTTTCCGATACGGCCGGCATGTCTTTATGGAACGAGGAGATATGTTGAATAGAGGATTGCAGTTGTTTCAGCTGTTGCAGGATCGGTTGTTCATCTTCTTTCAACTGGAAAAATACCCGGTTGAGGGTGTTTTTGATCTCTTCCGCATGTGTCAGCAGCTGCAGCTCATTGTCCAGCTCCTCCACTTCGTTGGGACTGAAATCCGCTTCCAGCAGTTCGTCCAGCAGAAACTTGTTATAGTCCAGCTCCTTATTGGCCTGATCGCGGTCATCCTGTAGCTGTTTGTATTTTTTCTGCACCTGCTGGTATTGCAGGAACAGGTTATGATATACCTGCAGGGCGGCCGGTTTGGCCAGTGCATCAATTACTTCCCGCTGGAAATCGGCGTTGCCCAGTTCCAGGGTGTCAAACTGCTGGTGCAGGTCTACCAGGTAGCCCGACAGTTCAGACAGCTGGGATATGTTGACAGGAGTATCATTCACAAACGCTCTTGATTTCCCGGCGGCGCTGATTTCCCGGCGGATGATCAGCGAATCTTCCAGGTCCAGCTCATGTTGCTGAAAAAAAGCGGCCACCTGTGATTTTTTCACCTTGAAGATGCCTTCGATCACACATTTGCCGGTTTTGTCGAACAGCACGCCGGGATCAGCACGTTCTCCCAGGATCATGGACAGGGCGCCCAGTAAAATGGATTTACCGGCGCCGGTTTCACCGGTGATGACATTAAGGTTACCTGAAAAATCCACTTCCAGGTGGTCAATAATGGCGTAGTTTTTAATGATTAGTCGCTGTAACATAAGTCAGGAAATAACTTGAATCACAATTTTCCTCCCCGCTCAACTGCCATTTACACGTTGCATGCCTGCTTTTGCCCGTTGATCGAGGGAGTTTTTATAATCGTGGCCTTTCATGTCCAGACATTGCTGATAACATTGAATGGCTTTGTTTTTATCTCTTCTTTTTTCGTAAATATACCCTAGTTGCAGGGAAGCCCTGGCGGCATAATACTCCGGCCTGTTAGCCCCTACCTTGATCGTTACCTCATACATGGTAATGGCTTTGTCGTCTTGCCCGGTTTCATCATAGATACGGCCAAGGCGGTAGGCGTATTCCAGTTTGTCTTCCATGGCAGGGAAATCGGCCGCTTTTTTTGTCAGCAGCAGTTTCAGTGCCTCGCTAAAGAATCCGCCGTCACTTTGCAACCGCACTTTCAACAGGAAGGGATTGGGCCATTTGCCGCCTTCCGCTTCCTTCAGCGCCTGCTTGTCTGCATCTGTTTCCGTACCGCCACGGCTCAGGATCATATTCCTGTACTTGTTGGCCATGGCCTGGTTGCCCTCCAGGTAGTAGAACCAGCTTAACCGTTGCAGGCATTCTTTTACATAGAACTTCCCTTTAAACTCATTGACAAACTTCTCCAGGTACACATGCGCATCGTTGTCCAGTCGGGTCAGTTTCAATAAGCCGAATACGTAGTTATAGTATGCTATGTCTGCGTATTCATTGCTGTCGTGCCGTTCTTCCAGTACCCGTATGCCATTGGCCGCTTTCTGGTTGTTCAGCGACAGGTTGGCCACCATCAGGGCGTACAGGTAGTTATTCTTTGTGTCCAGTTGCTTCTTTTGCAGAAAAGCCCAGGTGTCTTCGGGTTTATTCACAATAAAGAGCATCAGGTAACAGTAGTAATAATAGGATTCTTCCCTGAACAGTTTGGCTTCGGGCGCATTGCTTTCGATAAACGCGTTCACATTATCCATGCCCTGGTGGATGCTGCCCTTCATTCCGAGGATGTTGGTGATCCACTTATATCCTTCCGGGATAGTACCGAAGACCGTTTGCATGGCCCCCAGCAACAACCGGTTGGGCATAAAATCCGGGAAACGGCGCTGATTTTCCTTCAGGGTCATGTACGCTTTGCGTATCTCCCAGGTAGCGTCCCATTTTTCATTGAACTTGATTTTGATCATCGCCCATTGAAACTTGATAGCCGCCTGTGTGTACAGATAATAGGGAGAATCCGGTGACCCTTCCAGCATCTTGTCCAGCCGGATGGAGCGCATGCCTCTCTTCCGGGCGTATTCCGCCGGGTCTTCATTGAAAAACAACGGGAAGAAATCCACGTAGTTATCCAGAAAATAAGGCACCAGGTTGTCCGGGTTTTCTTTCTTTTCTGCTTCCAACAGCGCCTTTCCGGCGTTTAACCGCAACTCCATGATCGCTTCGTACGCCTGTTCACAACGGCTGTTGAAATCATAGGTCTTCTGTCTTGCATCAACTGTAAATCCTAATCCCAGCAAAAGAATCAAAGAAAAAATAATACGCATAAGGGCAAAATTCCTGGAATAATCTCAAATCTCACATAACAATTCCACAAATCCCAAATTAACAATTCACATTTTTTAAATGTTGCATGCCCCACCAATTTCCTGCCACAAATTAAAAGAACTGCTACGCAAACTACCTGCGTACGGTGTACAGGGGCAAAGCTAACATATTTAGTAAAACAAAGCTAAATAAATTAGTATATTTTTATAACGATAACGTCTATACGAAAAAAGGGCATCCGTGGATGCCCTTTTTCAATGTTTTTGATATGCCTGATCGCATCAGATGGTGACAGTCGCCTCGAGGTCGTTGTCTACCAGGATACGGCCGCAGTGCTCACAAACGATGATCTTTTTGTGCTGACGGATCTCTGCCTGACGTTGAGGAGGGATCGCGTTGTAGCAACCGCCGCAGGAATCACGCTCTACTGTTACCACGGCCAGGCCGTTACGGTAGTTTTTGCGGATTTTTTCGTAGGCAGCCAGTAAACGGGGATCTACCTTAGCTTTAGCATCTTCACTTTCCTTACGGAAAGCTTTCTCCTCTTTCTCGGTTTCAGCCACGATTTTCTCCAGTTCCCCTTTCTTGTGCTTCAGGTTAGCTTCTTTGTCAGCAATCGCCTTTTTAGCCACTTCCAGGGTGCGGGATTTTTCTTTTATCTCTTCGTTTGCGTCTTTGATATGCTTTTCAGCCAGTTTGATCTCCAGTGACTGCATCTCCATTTCCTTGGTGATCGCCTCAAACTCACGGTTGTTCTTCACATTGTCCTGCTGCTTCTCATACTTCTTGATCAGCGCTTCTGCATCTTTAATGGCAGTTTTCTTGCTGGCAACGAAGTCCTGGATACCTTTGATCTCATTCTCAATATGAGACTGACGTGTATTTAACCCTTCGATCTCATCTTCCAGGTCCTTTACTTCAATCGGCAACTCCCCTTTCAACACCTGGATTTCATCCAGCTTGGAATCAATCTTCTGCAGCTTGAGCACAGATGCTAATTTTTCTTCAACGGAGTATTCTTTTACGGTAGCCATGTATTATAAATAATTTACCGGGTTTGTTTTAATCGTAGATTTAAGAGGCGCAAAATTACGGAATTTTTCAGTCAATATATGATAAAATAATTCCACTGTGAACTGCTCACTCTCGAAATGTCCGATATCTGCTATAACTATTTGATTATCAGCGTCAAAAAATTCATGATATTTGAAGTCCGCGGAAATGTAGGCATCAGCCCCCGCCGCAATGGCCCGCTTCAGCAGGAAGCTGCCCGCTCCCCCACATAAAGCCACCTTCTTTACCGGACGGCCCCTCAAAGGAGTATACCGTACACAACCAGTCCCGAACTGCTGCTTCACCCATGCCAGGAACGCCTGTTCCTCCATCGGCTCCGGCAACTCTCCCACCAGGCCTGAACCTACCTGCTGGTAGGCATTGTCCAGCGTCACCACATCATAAGCTACCTCTTCATAGGGATGGCTCATTAACAGGGCCTGTACAATCCCGGATTCCAAATATACCGGAAAAATCACTTCCAACTTTATTTCCGCCTCAAAATGTCTTTCCCCCGGCGTGCCTACATATGGGACTGTGCCCTCACCGCCCTTAAAAGTGCCCTCCCCGGCGGCATTAAAGCTGCATTCACTGTAATTCCCAATATGACCGGCACCGGCGGTGAACAAAGCGGCCCTTACCTTCTCAACATCAGCCACGGGCACAAAAGTGTACAGTTTCTTCAGCAGACCGGTCTTCGGCTGCAATACCCTGCACCGCTCCAGTCCCAGCCTGCCGGCCATCTGCGCGCATACGCCGTTGCGCACATTGTCCAGGTTGGTATGGGCTGCATATACCGCAATGTCATGCTTGATGGCTTTAATAGCCACCCGCTCCACATAAGACCGGCCATTGATCTTTTTCAGACCGCCGAAAACAATCGGATGATGCGCCACCACCAGGTTACATCCCCGGGCAATCGCCTCATCGATGACCGCCTCGGTGGCATCCAGCGTCAGCAGCACGTTGGTCACCTCCCATGACGGATCACCGAAAATAAGGCCGGCATTATCGTAACTCTCCTGGTACGGCAAAGGCGCATAAGCCTCCAGTACCTGTATGATCTCTTTTATCTTCATAGCAAAGCAATTGGTATCCTGTACATTTGCAAAAAAATCCAGTTATGACAGGAAGCAAATCTACTGCAGAACAATATACCGGGTACCAGTCAAAGATGCAAAAAATTGCAGACGTAAGAAATGCCATGGCTGTATTGGGCTGGGACCAGGAAACATACCTGCCTGAAAAAGGCGCCGCCTTCAGAGGCCGGCAACTCACCACCCTCAGCGGTATCGCCCACGAACTGTTCACCGAAGACGCCCTCGGCGACCTCCTCCGGCAACTGCACGGCCACAACGAACTTGACGCCCTCCAGCAGAAAAATATAGCCCTCTCGCTGGAAGACTACGATAAAAACAAAAAATACCCGGCATCGTTCGTGGCAGAGATGTCCAACGTCACCAACGAAAGTTACCACGCCTGGATCAAAGCCCGCAAAGCCAACGACTACAGCATCTTTGCGCCGACCCTCACTAAAATGATCGCCCTCAAAAAACAGGAAACCACCATCCTGGGCTATGAAGGCCACCCATACAACGCACTGCTCAACGAATACGAGAAAGGCGCCACCACTGCCATGCTGGATAAAATCTTCGAGGACGTGAAAAACGCCCTGTCTCCCCTGCTGGCCAAAATCGAAGCCAGACCACAGGTGGAAAAAGATTTTCTGCTGAAACACTATGACCGGGACAAACAATGGCAACTGGGCCTCGACCTGCTGAAAGAAATGGGTTACGACCTTCAGGCCGGCAGACAGGATATTTCAGAACATCCTTTCACCACCAGCTTCAACCCCCACGATGTAAGGGTCACTACCCGCATCGATGAAAATGACTTCGGCAACATGACCTGGAGCTGTATCCATGAAGGAGGCCACGCCCTCTATGAACAGGGCCTCCCGCCCGAGCAATACGGCCTGCCCTGCGGAGAAGCCACCAGCCTGGGTATCCACGAGTCACAGTCTCGCCTGTGGGAAAACAACGTAGGCCGCAGCCTTAATTTCTGGAAGTTCCACTACGGCCGCCTCCAGCAACAGTTTCCCGAAAACCTGGGCGGCGTATCGCTGGAAAGGTTCTACCAGGCCATCAACCAGGTGCAGCCCTCCCTGATCCGCACGGAAGCGGATGAACTGACCTATCACTTCCATATCATGATCCGCTATGAAATAGAAAAAGGGCTGATGGACGGCAGTATCCCGGTCAACGAGCTGCAACACGTCTGGAATGAATACTACCGGAAATACCTGCACGTTACCGTACCGGACGACGCACAAGGCGTTTTACAGGATATCCACTGGTCGCACGGCAGTTTCGGCTATTTCCCGACCTACTCCCTCGGCAGCTTCTACGCCGCCCAGTTCTTTACCACCGCCCAAAAGCAGGTGCCCGGACTCGACGATGCCATCAGCCATGGCAATTACCATTCACTGCTGGAATGGCTCCGCACCCATATCCATCCTTTCGGACGGTTTTATACGTCCAACGAACTTTGCAAGAAAGTAACCGGCCAAGAACTGCAGTTCAGCTACTTCCTTGACTATGCAGAAAAGAAATATGGCGGCATTTACAACTGGTAAGCCGCGCCAATAAAAAGATACCCGGAAAAAATGCCTGCAGACTTGCGTCAGCAGGCCTTTTCAGTTACCCACATCGTTAAACTTCGCCACAGACAAGCAGTCACAGGAATTGGCCTGTAGTTTGTCATAACGTTGACGAATGTTGGAAATGCAAATCACCAGACAGCCAAACGACCAAATCAGATTGTCAGAAAAACGATACATGAAGTATTAAATACATATATTATTTTTGCAATTCAATATCTGTCTAAACATTTAATCATGAAAAACCGAATCTGGGCCTTTATCGTGGCCATGCCTGCACTTACACTGCTATTTACCGCCTGCAACAAAAATGATTCTAACAACAGTGGCTCCGCTAAAATGACGGTATTACTTACCGATGCCCCGGCCAACTATGACGCAGTGAATGTAGACATCCAGGACGTTCAGGTGAACGCCACCAACACCGACAATGGCTGGCAATCCATCCATCTGCTGCGCCCCGGGGTGTATAACCTGCTCAACTTCAGGAACGGTCTTGACACCGTACTGGCATCACAGGACCTGCCCGCCGGCGATATTTCACAAATCAGGCTGGTGCTGGGCACTAACAACAGCGTCGTGATAGGCGGTACTTCTTATCCGCTGTCTACGCCTTCCGCACAACAGTCGGGCCTGAAACTTAACGTGCATGCTTCACTGACAGCCGGCATCGAATACCGCCTGTGGCTGGACTTTGATGCGAACCGTTCTGTAGTAACTACCGGCAACGGCAACTACATCCTGAAACCGGTTATCCGTACTTACACACAGGCTACCAGCGGCTCTATCAAAGGCATCGCCTTACCGCTGCTCCATGTGTCCGGCGTTTATGCGCTGCAAAATGCTGATACCATTGCAGTGGCCAAGCCTGATCCGCTGACAGGCGCCTACCTGATCCCCGGCCTGAGCGCCGGCGCCTATAACGTTTCCATTGTAGGGGACGGCACCGTAAAAGACACGCTGGTAACCAATGTGAATGTCACCACCGGCCAGGTAACTACTGTCAACTCCATCACACTTCATTTGTAATCTAATCTATAACACAAAGCCCCGGGCCATGGCCCGGGGCTTCTACTGTAAATATCTTTTCCTCCGCTACTTCACGGCTGCGGCCAGCTCCTCTGCAGTGGCCACACCCTGCTTCCTCCACACTTCCCTGCCGTTTTTATACACGATCAATGTCGGTAACCCTTTGGCGCCAACGGCTTTCATGACATCGGTATCATTGCCGCCATCCACCTTCATCAGCTTCACCTGCTGATGGCTTTTGAGGAAAGCTGCCAGCACCGGCTCCAGCTGTTTGCAGGGAGGGCACCACTCAGCACCTACATCTGTCAGCACCACACCTTTGGCGATTCCTTTGTTGTAGGCCTCCATAGTCAGCTGTGTTTTTTTAGTGTTCACGCCTTCCAATTGTAAACCGGCCTGCTTCCAGGCATTCACGCCATTTTCCAGCTCCACGACCTTGGTGAAACCATTCTCCCGCATCCATTGCGCCGCTTTGCTGCTGCGTCCTCCGCTGAGGCAGTAGATATACACCGGCTTCTGTTTGTCCAGGTATTTCACCCGTTCGTTAAACTCCGGTTTGTTGGTATAATCAGCCTGTAAAGCTTTAGGCAGATGCCCTGTGTTGTATTCCTCCGCCGTACGCACATCAAATACCTGTACGCCTGGCTGTTGAATGTCCTTTGCAAAAGTTCTGGCATCTTCCTGTTGCGGCTGTTGGGCTTGTAAAGCGCCACCCATGCATACCAGCAGGGCGGCCATCAAAAAACGGTACATACTTGATTATTTCGGTAAAAAATTAATAAACACTTCAGATCCCTGCCGGGCAGGATGGGAATTATAACACATCTCCAATGTTTTCAACTCAAACAACGGCGAGAACAACTCCCGGTATTCAGCCACGGTCCCCCCAAAAGGCGGGCCATCATGTGAAAAACTTCTGTTAAACAATACACCCGCCAGATGCCCACCAGGCTTGACCAGCGTATGCATATGCGTGACATAGTCCCGGCGAAGGGAAGGGTCCAGCGCGCAGAAGAAGGTTTGTTCCAATACCACATCATAGCTGCCCTGATGCCGGAAAAAATCACCCTCCACGATCTGTAAGGCAGTACCGGCGAAAGTTTTCCGCAGCTGTTCTATCAGTGCCGGCGCTATGTCCAGCACCGTTACCCGCCGGAATCCTTTCTCCAGCAAATAAGCCGCTTCATAGCTGTTCCCTGCGCCCGGTATCAGTATCTCCAGGTCCCGGTCCTCCAGTTGATCGATATATGCCTGCATGGGCGGCGATACCCGTCCCATATCCCAGCCAATATCTCCTGTCAGATAACGATTATTCCAGTATTGCGGGTCTGTAGTCTCCATGTTATCATTCTTCTTAAAATCGCTATTTACAAACATAATTGTTATTTTTATACTTTATTTCCAGATTGACCACCCTATGCCTGATGAAAAACACTACGATTGCCATCGTTTTGCTACTCCTGCTTGTATTTTCCTGTGACCTGTTCGCGCAAAACGTAGAGATTTTACCTGATAAAACTGCCGACTGTCCGCCTTTCACAGTTGCCTTCAACTCCCGGCTCGATCCCGGCTACACCAGCCTGGAATGGGATTTCAGCATTGGCGCCAGGGTGACAGGCAACCCCGCTCCTTCCAGGATATTCCCCGATCCGGGCGTATATCATGTGACCCTCACGGTGGACTATTCCGGCAAAAAAATCGTTAAAACAGTAGATATCACGGTTTACAACAGGCCGGTCGTTTCCTTTACTGCAGATAAAACCAGCGGTTGCAAACCACTGAAGGTCAATTTTACAGACCACTCCACACCAGGCGACGGCACCATCGAGAGTATTATCTGGAACTTCGGCGACGGCAGCGCGGATGGCGGTCCCGCGGTTTCCCATGAATTCACGGAGACCGGCTCTTACAACGTTATCAGCCTGGTGACCAACAGCAAAGGATGCCGTACCAGCAGCGATCCCATGACCATCACCGCCAAAGAAGCACCCGTGTTGTCTTTTACGGCAGATAAAACACAGAGCTGCGTGGCGCCATTGACGGTCACCTTTCAGAATACCAGCACCAACACTACCGGCGATCCTGTTTCGTATGTGTGGGACTACGGTGATGGCACCACCGGCACCGATGCCACACACATCTACACCGCCGAAGGCAGTTATACCGTTTCGCTTATCCCCACCAGCACCAACAGTTGTGCAGCGCCACTGGTAAAAAAGGACTTTGTCGTCATCAAAAAACTGACGCCCGGCTTCATACTGAAACAGGGATGCGCAGGCTCACTGGCCACACTTTCCAGCACTACCGTGCCCACACCGGACAAGGTCACCTGGGTACTGCCCGATGGCAGCACTGCAACAGGTACCAACGCTTCGTTTTTTGCAGCCACCGCCGGCGATTATAAAGTAAAGATGAGCGCTATCATTGGCACCTGCGCTCAGGATATTGAACAAACAGTACATATCAATGAACGCCCGACGATCGATCCGACAGGCACTCCTACCAGGTCCTGCGCTGCCCCGCTGACCACCAGCTTCAAAGCACAGTCGCAGAACGCTACTTCATGGTTATGGGATTTCGGCGACGGCACTACTTCTACAGAAGAAAATCCAACGCATACCTATACACGCCAGGGCTCCTATTCAGTTACGCTCCAGGCTTCCAGCGGCAGCAATTGCACCACCACAGCCAGAAAAGACGGCTACGTTGTCATACTGCCGCCGTCTGCCTCCATCTTTCCTGCCGGTACGGAAGGCTGTCTGCCGATGACCATCCCGTTTCAGGCGCAGGTCAATAGTATCGATGCCGTGGTCAGCTATGAATGGAACTTCGGCGATGGCACTACCTCCAACCAGCAAAATCCTACGCACATTTTTGACAAAGAAGGAATTTTTACCGTTACGCTGAAGATAACCACAGCCAGCGGCTGTACCTCAGAGGCAAGTACTGTTTTCCATACCGGAGCACCGCCCGTCGTGGACTTCACGGCGACACCGCTCATTTCCTGCGCGATCGACCCCGTGCAGTTTACCAACCTGTCCACACCGGTAGGCCCTTATGTGACCTACATGTGGATTTTTCCACAAGACAACGGCACCATCACCGGCAAAGACCCTTCCTACAGCTTTAACCACATAGGCCAGCACGATGTACGCCTGGTGGTGAACAACAACGGGTGTATCCGCGAACTGCTCAAACCCAAATACATTCAGATATTACCACCACAAGCCCGGTTCACCGTCGTTCCGGACTGTGTAGACCCCTATCACCGGCAGTTTAATGACGCCTCTGATTTCGGTCCCGAGCCGGCGCCACAGAAAAAATGGTTCTGGGATTTTGGAGAAAACGGCGCCACCTCCACGCTGCAAAACCCGGAGTTCCGCTATACCACTACCGGCAGTAAAACAGTGAAACTGCGCGTGGACAACGGCGTGTGTAAATCCGACACCATCATCAATATCAACATCATCGATGAAAAACCGATAATGATACCTGATGTGCCCTGGGTATGCATCGGCAAATCATTACATGTGAGCCTTGGCCCGCTGACTGCCGGCAATATCAACTCCTATGCATGGGACTGGGGCGACGGCACACAGCTTTACTTCATGGGTTATGAGATAGATCCGTCTAAAGGTATGTCCCATATTTACCGCAAATCAGGCACCTACACCATCAAACTCACGATAACGGATAAAAACGGATGTATACGTACGGCCGTTCCCGTTACTGCTGTTGTACACGGCGCATTGGCCGACTTTACCGTATCCGGCAGAAAATGCATCAAAGATGAACTGACATTTACGGATAAATCCACCATCGACGCCGGCAACAAAATCGTTAACTGGACATGGGACTTCGGCGATGGAAGCCCCGTGGAAAGCAATAACACCCAACCGCTCAACAGCAAGCATACCTATACTAACTTCAAAGCCTATACGGTAACGCTGACCACCACCGATCAATTTGGATGTATCATTCCGGCGCAGCAACAGGTATACCTGGAAACAGTCAAAGCCGACTTCGCGCAACCGGCAAACGTAGTGTGCAAAGGCAGCCGGTTTTATTTCAACGACAGGTCCGCCGGCAGCGTAGTGGACTATGCCTGGGATTTCGGTGACAACACCACCGGCACCGGCGTTAATCCTGCTAAAGTATACAGCGCCCCCGGCACCTACGATGTAACACTGAAGATCACCACCCGCGAAGGATGTACGGACCAGATCACCAAAAAACAGGCACTGCGTGTACCCGATCCCGTGGCAGACTTCTCTTTCCCGCCCAACCTGGAACTCTGTCCGCCGGTAACTGTACCATTCACCAATAAATCCAGCGATTATGTGAAATCCCTGTGGGAATTTGGCGATAACAGCACCTCTTCTAAAAACGATCCCGGTAACCACATCTATGTGAGGGCCAAAACATACAACGTTAAACTGACAGTGTATTCAGAAGGAGATTGTCCCGCCAGCAAAACCATCCCGGTGACGATAGAAGGACCCGACGGATCATTTGCCGTGACGCCGGCAACCGGCTGCGTGCCGCTGGCAGTAAACATTACAGCTGTCGCCAACAAAACCACCAATTTCCAGTGGGACTTTGACGATGGCACCGTATTAAAAACACAGGCTCCTGTTGCGCCTGCGCACACCTATACCAAGCCGGGCATCTATACACCCCGGGTATCACTGATAGATGATAAAGGTTGCGCTGTAAAAGCCGAAGGAGACGACAAGGTGGTGGCAGACAACGCCATGGCCGATTTCACGGTGGATAACACTGCCGCCTGTGGTGGTGGCAACGTGCTGTTTAAAAACAACAGCACCGCTGTGACCAACGATCTGCTGGGACTTCCCTTCGCCAGCAAATGGACGTATACGCCCGTCAACACCAGTACCGGAAAAGACGGTTCATTTAATTATCCACAGCCCGGCAATTATAACGTTACCCTGGAGATAACCAGCAACTATGGCTGTAAAGACCTGAAAACACTGCCGGTGGTGATACCGCCGCAACCACAGCCTGTTATCGCCGCTATCCCTGAGTTATGCATAGCAGGAAAAATACAGCTGCGCGGCAGCGATACCAAAAATCTCCCGGACACCAAATGGAAATGGCTGTTGGGCAATGGACAGGAATTTGACGTTCCATCGCCGCCGGACATGGATTTTAATACCATTGGCGTAACGCCGGTTAAACTGACCATCACCAATGCTGATGGCTCCTGCCCAGCAACAGCCGCCACTAATATCGTGGTGCATCCTGCCCCGGGCCTCCAACCTACACCGCCGGAGTCCAGCATCTGCAAAGGCGCATCGCTGCAATTATTTGCCAACACAGACGCCAATGCCACCGTAAGCTGGACGCCTTACAATATTTCGAATCCAACCAGCAAAACTCCGCTCGTCACGCCTGACAGGGACATGGTTTACGAAGTGCAGGCCACCAGCGAGTTTGGTTGTAAAAGCAAAAGCAGTGTGCGCGTGACTGTGATACAGCCGTTCCGGATGTTTGCGCTGGATGCCACCATCTGTTCCGGCAAAAGCGTACAAATGCAATCCGGCGGCGCTTATCGCTATAAATGGACGCCTTCCGAAGGACTGAGCAACGCCACTATCCCGGACCCTGTTGCCAGTCCCGCTACTACCACCAGTTACCAGGTAATAGGATATGACGATATCGGTTGTTTTACTGATACAGTACTGGCAAAAGTGACAGTACAGCCATCGCCGCAGATCAACCTCGGGCCTGACATGGAAGTGGCTGCCGGCAGCGTAATACCCATACCTGCCGTAGGCAGCAGTGATATCACGCAGGTGGAATGGACGCCCATCACGAACCTGAGCTGTTACAACTGCCTGGCGCCCGTGGTTACGCCCAAAGGCAACACCACCTACCACGTAAGTGTGACAAACCGCTTCGGCTGTATCGCCAGCGACGATATCCATATTAAAACGATCTGCAACGGTGGTAATATCTTTATTCCCAATACCTTCTCGCCCAATGGCGACGGCACGAACGATATTTTCTATATCCGTGGCCGTGGCATGCAGACCGTCCGTGTATTCCGCATATACAACCGCTGGGGCCAGGTAATGTTTGAGCGTTTTGGTATCAATGGCGATGATCCTTCCTTCGGTTGGGACGGCCGTTTCAAAGGCACCATACTCAACCCGGACGTATATGTGTATTACGCAGAGGTCATCTGTGACAGCGGGGAATCGATCATCATGAAGGGCAATGTGACACTGATCAGATAACACGGACATACCACGTGATCGTGTAAACTATATTAAAGGGACAGGCGTTATGTTTATTGGTACATCAACCAACTGACACCTACTGCCCCGATGATAAAGACGCACATTCCCCTCATGGTGCTTCTCAGCACTTTTCTCATCCCGCTGGCCCCCACCAGCGCGCTGTTAGCACAAAGTGTGGCGATCATCACCGATAAAACCAGCGGCTGCGCTCCGCTAACGGTAAATTTCAATGCCCGACTCGATCCGGGTTATACCAATGTGGAATGGGACTTTAGTGTAGGCGCGAAGGTAACCGGCAATCTGTCGCCCTCCAGGATATTTACGACACCGGGCACCTATCATGTTACCTTAACAGTTCAATACCCGGGAACTCAGATAGTCAAATCAGTAGACATTAACGTCTTTAACAATCCACAGGTTTCCTTTACTGTGGATAACACCAGTGGCTGTACTCCTTTGACAGCCCACTTTACAGACCGGTCCGATCCCGGCCAGGGAACCACCATCGCCAATATCCTCTGGAATTTTGGCGACGGTGCCGCCGATCAGGGGACCACCGTTACCCACCAGTTCACCTCTCCGGGCACGTACAATGTTATCAGCCTGGTCACCAACAGTCAGGGTTGCAAAGCCTCCGGCAACCCGGTGAGCATCACCGTGAAAGAAATACCAGTGCTGTCTTTTACCGCAGACCAGACAAAAAGCTGTTCTGCGCCCTTCACCGTTACGTTTCAAAATACTACTGTCAATAATACCGGCACGCCCATTTCGTATATGTGGGACTACGGCGACGGCACCACTGGCACCGATGCCAGTCATACCTATACAGCAGAAGGCAGCTATACCGTAACACTGATACCCACAACGCCCAACAGCTGCGCAACGCCCCTGCAGAAAAAAAACTATATCGTCATCCAGCAAATTGTCCCGGGGTTTTCAGCGCAAACAAAATGTCCTGGCGATCAGGTAACACTTACCAGCACTACCACGCCGACACCGGATAATATCACCTGGACACTGCCGGATGGCAGTACTGCCAGTGGCTTCACCGCTGGTTTTATTGCCGGCGCGCCAGGTTCCTATACCGTAAAAATGGCACTCACGTTTGGTAGCTGCTCGCGGGAAATCCAACAAACGGTAGTGGTCGATCCACGTCCGGTCATAGACCCGATCGCCACGCCCCTGCGTGGCTGCACGGCGCCTTTTACAACGTCCTTTCAGGCACAGTCACAATTTGCAGACTCCTGGCAATGGAATTTTGGTGATGGCACTACTTCCACCGCAAAAGATCCCTTCCACACGTATACCAGCAACGGAACTTTTTCGGTGACGCTGACTGCCACCAACAGTGTTGGCTGCGCCACCACTGTTACCCGCACTAATTATATCAACATTTCCCTGCCGGCACTCACTATTACGCCATCAGGCGACTCCGGCTGTATTCCCTACAACGTGAGTTTTACCGCCGCCCTTAACCCTGCCGAAGCCATTACCGACTATCAATGGGATTTTGGCGACGGTACCACTTCCACACTGGCCAACCCCGCTCACACCTATACGCAACAGGGTGCTTATACTGTTTCGCTCCGGGCAACATCTGCCCTCGGCTGCATAGTGACTGCCAATGTTGCTTTCCGCGTAGGCACACCGCCAGTGATTGACTTCACTGCTTCACCGTTACAGTCTTGTCCCATGGAGCCGGTGCAGTTTACAAATCTTTCTACCCCAAAGGGGCCGGGCGTCACCTATCTGTGGATATTCCCGCAGGACAACAGCTCCAGCACGGAAGAAAATCCGGCTCACCGGTTTACGGAACCCGGCCTGCACGATATCCGCCTGATCGTTAATAACAACGGTTGTATCAGCCAGCTGGTCAAAACCCAGTACATCAAAATTCAGCCTCCCAAAGCAGAGTTTACGACCACGCCCGATTGTGATGATTTCTACCACCGGAAATTTACTGACCAATCCAATTTCGGACCGGCCCCGGCCCAAAAACAATGGCTGTGGAATTTCGGCGAAGGGGGCGCCACTTCCACGCTGCAAAATCCTGATTTCCGGTATACCACCACTGGTAAGAAAACCGTCACCTTAACAATATTCGATGGTGTCTGCCACTCAACAACCTCCACAGACATTTATATCATCGATGAAAAACCGGTATTACTCCCCGACACAACCCAGATATGTCTTGGTAAGTCATTGCATGTAGGCATAGGTCCGGTGAACCCCGCCAATATCAGGTACTATCTGTGGGACTGGGGAGACGGGACTGTATTGGAACTGGCAGGTACCGACATCGATCCGGCAAAAGGACTCTCGCATACCTACCAACGCTCCGGCACCTATGTTATTCAACTGACGCTTGGTGACTCCAACAGGTGCAAACGAATTGCTCCTCCTGTAACAATAACCGTACACGGCGCGATGACCAACTTTACGGTCACCGGTCAGCCGTGCAAAAACAACCTGCTTACTTTTGCGGACCAGTCCACTATAGATGCCGGGAACAGCATTGTCAACTGGACATGGAACTTTGGAGATGGCAGTCCGGATGAAAGCAGCACCACACAGCCTTTACAAACAACACACCGGTACACGGATTTTAATGCTTATGTAGTAACGTTAACGGCCACCGATCAATATGGCTGCCAGACAAAGACACAACAAACGGTAAACATCTCAGTTATTAAAGCCGACTTCACCGTTCAGTCAGGCGTAGCCTGCAAAAACAGTCCCATTACCTTTACCAGCACATCAACCGGTGATATTGTAGATTACGCATGGGATTTCGGTGACAATACCACCGGCACAGGTGCCAATCCCGTTAAAACCTACAGCGCCCCCGGCACCTATAATGTTTCACTAAAAGTCACATCCCGCATAGGTTGCACAGACCAGATCAGTAAGCCCGATATATTACAGGTACCCAACCCGGTAGCGGATTTCACCTTTCCGTCTATCCAGGAACTCTGTCCGCCGGTAAAAGTGCAGTTTACCAATACATCCAGCGGCTTTACCAGGTCAGCCTGGGATTTCGGCGACAACAGCACATCCACTCAAAACGATCCTGGCGCGCACATCTATGTCAAACCCGGGACCTACAATGTCACGCTCACCGTTTATGCAGATGGTAATTGTTCCGCTGTCAAAACGGCGCCGGTGACTGTGGAAGGCCCGCAGGGATCGTTTATCGCCACTCCTGTTACTGGCTGCGTCCCGCTGCCGGTAACGATGACTGCCACCGCCAATAAAACCGTTACCTACCAATGGGATTTCGACGACGGAATTGTGGTCACAACAGCAACGCCACAAGCACCGCCACATACCTATGCCCAGTCAGGTATTTATACGCCGCGCGTTTCATTGGTAGACAACAGGGGCTGTGCAGTAAAAGCAGATGGTAACTACCAGATCGTAGCAGATAAGATGACTGCCAACTTTACGGTTGATAACAGCGCTGCCTGCGGCGGCGGAAACGTCTTGTTTAAAAATACCAGTACCGCTGTTACCAACGATTCACTCCATCTGCCCTTCAGCAGCAAGTGGATTTATAGTGACGGCAGTACCTCCGTCAACACAAATGGCTCCTTTACCTATCCTGCCACAGGCACCTACCAGGTAACACTGGAAATGACAAGCAGCTATGGCTGCAAAGACAGCAAAACATTGCCGGTATTGGTTCCTGCACAACCGCAGCCCACCATCACGCCTATTCCGGAATTGTGTATTTCCGGCACTGTGCAGCTGCATGGCACTGACAACAGGAACATACCAAACACGCTGTGGAAATGGCAGCTGGGCAATGGACTGCAATACGACGTCCCCAGTCCCCCTGATGTCAATATCAATACTGTTGGTATTACGCCGGTGACGCTTACTATTACCAACGCCGACGGATCATGCCCCGGAGTGGCCAACACCAATATCGTTGTACATCCGGCTCCCAACCTCCGTCCAACACCGGCGGAAGCCACTATCTGCAAGGGCGCCTCCCTTCAGCTAGCCGCCAATACCGACCCTGCCGCCACCGTCAGCTGGACGCCATACAATATCTCCAGCGCCACCAGTAAAACACCCGTGGTAAGACCTGACCAGGATACTACCTACACCGTAAAGGCTGTCAGCGAGTTTGGCTGTAAAAACGAAGCGACTGTTTCTGTCAGGGTGATACAGCCATTCAAAATGTTTGCGCTCAATGCCAGCATCTGTTTTGGGAAAAGCATACAAATGCAGACAGGCGGCGCCTTCAGGTACCAATGGTCTCCCTCCGAAGGGCTGGACCACCCTGACATAGCCGAACCTGTTGCCAGTCCGTCCCGCACTATCACCTATCAGGTGGTAGGTTTTGACCAGGCAGGATGTTTCACCGATACCACTTTCGCCACGGTCACTGTAAACCCGCTGCCACAGGTGGACGCCGGGCCGGACGTAACTGTATCTACCGGCACTAAAGTGCCTATTACCGCCAAAGGAAGCAGCGATATCACCGGCATTACATGGCAACCGCCAGCAGGCCTGAGTTGTAACGACTGCCTCACACCTGTGGCTACCGCCAAATCATCCATTACCTATCACATCAGCGTGATGAACCAATACGGCTGTATTGCAGGAGATGATATCCACATCACCACCCTTTGCAACGGGGCCAACATCTTCATACCCAACACCTTCTCTCCTAACGGGGACGGTATGAACGATGTTTTCTATATCAGGGGGACCGGTTTACAGAGCGTACGTGTTTTCCGGATCTATAACCGCCTGGGGCAGGTGATGTTTGAACGCTTTGGCCTGGCGACTGACGACGCTTCCGCCGGATGGGACGGACGTTACAAAGGTGTCCTGCTCAATCCGGACGTATTCGTCTATTATGCGGAAGTTGTTTGTGACAACGGAGAATCTACCATTTTGAAAGGAAATATTACGCTGATCCGGTAACCAGTGTTTGGTTCAGACCACTAAAACCCTGCTCCGGCGGCTGAAAGACAGGAAATAAATCAAAAAATCATAAATTAATAAATTACATATATAATATTTTTAGTTAATTTGTGGTATGTATCCTCTGAAATACCACCAGGTTAAATGTCTGAGCATCTTATTGCTTTTGATGTTCCTCGTGCCGGGCAACTATTTGCTGGCACAGCAGGCTGATTTTTCCTATACCTCCTCACCGGCTACATTATGCAATCCGGTCACACTCACTTTTAAAAACAACAGCACAGGCAGTGCCACTGCCTACAGCTGGGATTTCGGTGACGGCAGGACATCTCATGACACCAATCCGCAGATCACCTATACGGCGCCGGGACCAAAAAAAGTAACGCTGGTAGCTACTTTTTCCAACGGGACCAGCACTTACTACCGTACCTTTGAGGTGGGAGCTACCCCACAAGTAGCTTTCAGCGCCGATGTGACCAACAGTTGCAAGCTCTATACCGCCAATTTTACAGACGCCACGCCGAACGCCATGGCCCGTACATGGGACTTTGGCGATGGCACCACGCCAGTTACCACCAGTAACGCATTTATCTCGCACGCCTATACGAAAGCCGGCAAGTACGATGTAACACTGACCGTTACCAACAACAACGGTTGCCAGGCTGTGCTGAAAAAAGCGGCCTACATCACCATCTCCCAGCCGCAAATATCCCTGGACGCCCCTGTAAGCGGTTGCGTACCTTATACTGCCACTTTCAATGCCACGTCCACCAACGACCTCAATGATCCGGTGGCCGAATGGAAATGGAACTTCGGCGACGGCGGCACTGCGACCACTACCACCGGCACTACCTCACACGCCTATGTGCAAACCGGCACCTACAATGTAACAGTGACCATCCGCACCAACGGCGGCTGTGAAATCAGTAAAACATTCGATAAACAGGTACGTACCGGCAATCCGCCATCAGACGTAAGTTTCACCGCCACACCTGCCAGCGCCTGCGTTGGCGCGCCCGTAAGACTGCTGGCCAGCGCCAAATACGCCGACAGCTATAGCTGGGATTATGGTGACGGCACCAAAGAAGAAGTATATACCAACGATATCCGTCATGGCTTTGCCACTAACGGCATTATCACGATCAATATGAAAGCCGGCAGCAATGGTTGTTATACGCCCGCAGCCCCGGTTATGGTTAACATTACCGGTCCGGTATCACAGTTCACTGTTACCCGGGACTGTAACGACAAGAGCAAATTCATTTTCACCAATACTTCCACCGGCACAACGCCTACTACCACCTACCAGTGGGACTTTGGCGACAACACGCCGGTGACTACCGGTCTGAATGCTTCCCATTCCTATACCACACCGGACAAATACACAGTACGCCTGACTATCAGCGACAACAGCAGCAACTGCACCCACAGCAGCTATCAGACCGTGTATTATTTCAAAGCCGACTTCTCGGCAGGCGTAAGCAGCATATGCCGCGGCAGCAAAGCCACCTATGAGGTATTGAACGTGCCCGTCAACCTGGTGGCCGATTACACCTGGCAATTTGGCGACGGCTCCACCTATACCACTACCGATCAGCGTTTTGTAAAAACATGGACTACCGCCGGTATCTTCACCGACCAACTGACCATCCGTTATAAAGATCCCGCCTATTGCGACGATATTGTTACCAAAGCAAACAATATCAGCATCCTGGCGCCACAGGCAGACTTTACGATCGCCTCCACCACCTGCGCAGGGCAACCGGTTTCTTTTGCCAACAATTCCACGCCTGCCACCAACATCCCGATTGCCGGATGGCAGTGGGACTTTGGCAATGGTAAAGTGTCGTCCGCGCAAACACCGCCTGCCACCACTTATTCCGCCTCCGGCGGATACCCGGTGAAACTGGTGATCACCGATGCCCGCAACTGTCAGGATTCTGTGACGAAAGATATCAATATCAATGCTACGCCTTTTGTCCGCGCTTCCGCGGCACAACCTAAAATCTGCGAAGGCAGCACCGTAACCCTGCACGCCCAGTCCGACGCCACCGTGCAATGGCTCAATGCCGCCAGCCTCAGCTGCGCGTACTGCCCGGACCCGGTAGCCTCTCCGGTGACCAATACCCGCTACCTGGTGGAAGCTTCTAACGTGTACGGTTGTACGACAAGGGACTCTACTGACATCGCTGTAGTACCTAAAGTAAACCTCACCGTCAGCAAAGACACGATCGCCTGCTACGGTTCTTCTGTACAACTGAAAGCCAGCGGCGCCGCTATCTATAACTGGACACCGGTTACCGGTCTGACCAGCAATACTATCGCCAATCCGGTTTCCACGCCTGTTGAAGACATCACCTACCAGGTAACCGGTACCAATGATGCGCTCTGCCCGATGAGCGCACCGCTGTCTGTAAAAGTGTCTGTAAAAAAAGTGCCCACTATCAGCGCCGGCAACGACCAGACAGTCATGGCCGGAGATGTTGTCCGCCTAATGGCCAACGGCAGCTCCGATATCGTGAAATGGCAATGGTCACCCGCCGACTATCTCGATAATCCGACATCGCCTTTTACCAATGCGGCGGTCAGAAAGTCCATTTCCTACGCTATCACGGGAACTAACCAATACGGATGTACGAAAAGTGACGTGGTAAAAATTGACCTCGTCTGCAATACTGACCTGATATTCATTCCCAATACTTTCACGCCTAACGGTGACGGGGTAAACGATATTTTCTACCTGCGCGGTAAAGGCATCAGCCTGGTGAAATCGTTCCGCGTCTTTAACCGCCTCGGACAGGAAGTATTCCATCGGGAAAACATTCAGGTGGAAGATGTCAATGCAGGATGGAACGGCACCTTCAACGGGCAGCCACAGGGATCAGACGTATACATTTATTTCGTGGAAGCATATTGCGACGCCAACGAATTTTTCCGCCTGAAAGGCAACGTAACATTACTCAGATAATAAAAAGCGGTTCTATATGAAAACTGTATATAAAGTCTTACTGACAGTCATTGGCCTCAGCTGTGGATTACAGTTGAAGGCACAGGACATACACCTGTCACAGTTTTATGAAACACCGATACTCCGTAACCCGGCCCTGATCGGTATTTTCAACGGTGATGTGCGCTTTCAGGCCGTATACCGCAACCAGTGGAACAGCGTGACCATTCCTTATCAAACCGGCACCGTGAGCGGCGAAATCAAGTTTCCTGTAGGTAACAGCAACGACTATATTACCACCGGGCTGCAACTGACCTATGACCGGGCCGGTACCTCCAAACTGCAATCCACCCAGATCTTTCCGGCGTTCAACTATCACAAGTCACTGAACGAAGACAAGACAAGTTTTCTTTCCCTTGGCGTTATGGGCGGACTGGTACAGCGGCAGTTTGATCCTACCAATATGACGTTCAACAATCAGTACACCAGCGGCCGTTTTGATCCGGCAGCACCTACAGGCGAAGAGGGCAAACTGGCACTGAAAGGTTATACCTATCTTGATGCGGGGGTGGGCCTTAGCTACAACAGCGTGATAGGGGAAGATGTGGCGTACTTCATCGGCGCCGCCCTGTACCACTTTAACCGGGCAAAGATTTCCTTCTACAATGATAAAAACATCGAGCTGGCGCCCAAGCTGACCTTCAATGCCGGTATCACCATTCCGCTGGAAGAGCGGGTGAAGCTGATTGCACATTATAACCAGCTGCATCAGGGCGGTTATTCCGAGTATATCGGCGGCGCACTGATTGGTTATGGCCTGATGAATGAAGGACTGGAGTCTACCCGGGCCATATATGGCGGGCTATTTCTCCGCTGGAACGACGCCATTATCCCCACTATAAAAATAGATATGGAAAAATTTGAAGTGGCCATGAGCTACGATGCCAATATTTCGCAGTTGCGGACTGCCAGTCAGAGCTTCGGCGGGTTTGAAGTGTCATTGGTTTTCAAGGGTTTCCTCAACAGCCGGAACAGCACTTTGGAGCGTTTGAACTGTCCTAGATTCTAAATTATTGATAAACAACAATTTACATCACCAAATTAAAAGCGTTAAATTTTATCTAAAAAAGTGGGAAACCTAACAAAATGGCGCATAGTTTGTTATTTTTATGAGTGAGACAAAGGGCTAATGCGCTGTTATTAACAAACAAAAATTGGGAAATATTTGAAAAAAACTTTATTTTTATAATACTATGTGGAAAACCTCTACCCTCATTTTTCTTACAGTTTTCTGCCTCTTATCCCTTGTGGGTAAAGCTCAAAGCGGGTCCCTGCCGAATAATCCGGAGGGGGGTAGGCAAATTGTAAAACTTTACCCCAACCCTGCCACCAACGTCATCAATTTTGAAATTCAACAGCATAATAACGACCGCATATACGATCTTATTGTGTACAATTTCCTCGGTAAAAAAATTGATCAGATTAAGAGCATCAGCAGTCGTACTACTGTCAATCTGGACAACTACTACAATGGTCTCTATATCTTCCAGCTTCGTGATCAGCGGGGGAACCTGGTGGAATCAGGCAAGTTCAATGTTGTAAAATAGCTTTCAGCTACCGACTTTCCCTCAAACAGATTATGCTTACATTATCCTAAAGAAAGCCTATACCGAAAGCTACTCTACTTATCTTTTTTACGCGATCTCCACGATCAAAAATTTCAGGTACGTTGTATTCTCAATATTCCTCAAAATGGGGTGATCTTTTGCCTGTGTCTGGAAAGTGACCTGGCGAAGGCGTTTTTTAGCATCTTTTGCAGCAGCGTCGATCGTTTCCAGGAAGAGTTCCGGTGATACCAGGTTGGTGCAGGAAGCTGTGACCAGGAAACCGCCCTGATTGAGCAGTTTCATACCCCTGAGATTAATTTCCTTATAACCGGTAACGGCTTTCCGGATATTCTCCCGGCTCTTGGTGAAAGCCGGCGGATCAAGGATCACCACATCAAATTTGCGTTCTTCCCGGGTATATTGTTTCAGTTGATCGAAAGCATTTACCGCCTGGAACTTGCACACATCCTGCAGGTTGTTGAGCTCCGCATTGCGGCGGGCAGTTTCCACGGCATGCTCTGAAATATCCAGTCCCAGTACGCTTTTAGCACCATAATATCCTGCGTGGCAGGAGAAAGTGCCGGTATAACAAAACGCTTCCAGCACGTTGGCGTCTTTCACGATCTGGCGTATTTCGCGGCGGTTGTCCTGCTGGTCCAGGAAATAGCCGGTTTTCTGGCCGTTTACGATGTCCACATGGAACTTCAGCCCGTTTTCGTTGATGATGACATTGGTATCAAAGGGTGCGCTGAGGAAGCCTTTCTGTTGCTCCATTCCTTCCAGTTCCCTTACCGGCACGTCATTCCGCTCATAGATGCCTTTCGGTGAAAAGATGCGGTTGAGCGCCTCCACGATGGCAGGCTTCCATCTTTCCATGCCCAGCGCCAGTGTTTGCAGTACAAAGTAGTCGTTGAACTTATCGATTACCAGGGCAGGCAGATCGTCAGCTTCCCCGAAAACGAGGCGGCAGTTTTCCACATAACCCAGTTTCTGCCGGTATTGCCAGCATTTGAGAAGACGGCGGTAGAAAAATTCGGGGTTGATTTCCTCGCTTTTATCGCGCGTCAGCAGGCGTACCAGGATCTGGGACTGTGGGTTGATATACCCTCTGCCGAGGAAAGAGCCCTGATGGGTGTGAACATCCACGATATCACCCGGCACTACCTCTCCTTTGATTTCGGACACTTCATTGCCGAAAATCCAGGGATGGCCCAGTAATACCCTGTTTTGTATCTGTTTCTTTAAAAAAACCTTGGTCATTGACTTTATTTCGAACCGCAAAGGTACAGAGAAGATCTGTCTTTTTGGCGGCCAAACCGGGGTTGGCAAAATAATTGACTAAGCACAATTGCAGATAATCATTACAATTATGACAGAAAAAGACCAAGACATGCAGACAAACGGACAGGCAAACAATGCTGGAGAAAACGAAAAAGGCATGCCTGATTTCAATGCTGAAGAAAATATCAGTGAAACATCTCATATGACTAATGCATTAGAGGTTGAACCTGAAGAGGAGTTGATCAAAAAAGATCAGCAACTGAATGAAATGCGGGATAAATACCTTCGTCTGCAGGCTGAGTTTGACAACTTCCGTAAACGCACCGCCAAAGAAAGACTGGAGCTGCTGCAAACAGCGGGTAAAGAAGTTATCATATCTTTGCTGGACGTACTGGATGATTCAGAGCGGGCTGCCAAACAGCTGAGCACTGCCAACGATATCACTGCGCTCAAAGACGGGGTAAACCTGGTATTCAACAAGTTGAAGACCACCCTGCAGGCCAAAGGACTGAAACCTATGGAAAGCCTGCACGCCACCTTTGATACTGACCTTCATGACGCCATTACCGAGATTCCGGCCCCTACGCCAGATCTTCAGGGTAAAGTGGTAGACGTATTACAGGAAGGCTATTACCTGAATGACAAGCTTATCCGTCATGCCAAGGTGATAGTGGGTAAATAATGGGCGTGACGATGTGGCATATATCGCAGCGATCGCCTGTGCAGATGTAAAACAATTTTTTTACTGAAAAAAACCGGTGCCTGGCACCGGTTATAAGTGATTTTATAATGTCTACCAAGAGAGATTATTACGAAATACTGGGTGTTTCCAAATCCGCCTCCCAGGATGAAATCAAGAAAGCTTACCGCAAGGTGGCCATGCAGTTTCACCCTGACCGCAATCCCAACAATAAGGAAGCGGAAGAAAAGTTCAAAGAAGCAGCCGAAGCCTATGAGGTATTAAGCGATGCTGACAAACGGGCACAATATGACCGTTTCGGGCATGCTGGCATGAACGGCGGCCGTGGTGGCGGTTTTGGAGGTGGTGGCATGAACATGGAAGACATCTTCTCCAATTTCGGTGACATTTTCGGTAATGACGATATTTTCGGCAGCTTCTTCGGCGGCGGCCGTGCTGGCGGCGGCGGCCGTCGTGGTCGTGGTACCCGCGGTTCCAACCTGCGCGTGAAAATCCGCCTGACCTACGAGGAAATCGCCAAAGGCGCCAATAAAAAAATCAAAGTAAAAAAATACGTTCCCTGCCAGCACTGCGGCGGCCTGGGCGCTAAAGATAAAAACGCGTTCCAGACCTGTAACACCTGCGGCGGCTCCGGCCAGGTGAGAAAGGTGACCCAAACCTTCCTCGGCCAGATGCAGACCGTTACCACCTGCCCCACCTGTCATGGTGAAGGCCAGATCATCACCAGCAAATGTGGCCACTGTAAAGGTGAAGGCCGCATGTACGGAGAAGAAATGGTAAGCATCGACATCCCGGCAGGCGTACAGGAAGGCATGCAGCTGAGCATGAGCGGTAAAGGCAATGCCGGCGAAAGAGGCGGCGCCCCCGGCGACCTGCTCATTCTCATCGAAGAAGAGCCACATCCGGAACTGCAGCGCGATGGCCTTAACGTAGCCTACGACCTGCATATATCCTTCCCCGATGCCGTTTACGGCACACAGGTGGAAGTACCCACCATCGACGGTAAAGCAAAAATCAAAATACCCGCAGGAACACAAAGCGGTAAAATCTTCCGCCTCAAAGGCAAAGGATTCCCCTCTGTCAACTCCTACGAAAAAGGCGACCAGCTCATACATGTAAACGTATGGACACCGCAACATGTCAGCGCGGACGAACGGGCCATGCTCGACAAACTCCAGACTTCTGACAACTTCAAACCCAATCCCGAAAAATCGGAAAAAGGCTTCTTTGAAAAAGTCAGAGACATATTTAGTTGATTTTACTATTTGAATATTTTTTTATTTAGTTATTAAAAGCGAAGACCATAGCGGATTTCTGTTCGCTATGGTCTTCGCTTTTAAATGATTAAATAGCCAAATAACAAATATCAGAATAAGATGGATTCCAAACTGCAGATGTTCGAGAACCGGCTCACCAAAGTATTCCGGCATATTTCCAAACTGGCCAAGCGACAAAACATCACCTGCTACCGGGTGTATGACGACGATATCCCCGAATTTCCCTTCAGCATTGAAATGTATGAAGACCACGTGTATATCGCCGAATACCAGCGCCGCCACGGCATGGAAGAAGCCAACCACGAGGCCTGGCTCGACACCTGCCTGGAACTGATCAGCAAAGTGCTGAACGTACCACCCTCCCATATCTGGGTGAAACAACGGCAACGGAAGGAAAACCGCCAAAGCCAATACGAAAAACTCAGCACGGAAAGCCGCGAAATGACGGTGAATGAAAACGGCCTGAAATTTAAGATCAATCTCTCCGACTACCTCGATACAGGCCTGTTCCTCGACCACCGCACCACCCGCAACATGGTACGCAACGAAGCGAAGGATAAAAAAGTGCTGAACCTTTTCTGTTATACCGGCTCCTTCTCTGTGTACGCTGCCGCCGGCGGTGCCATGGAAGTGACGTCTGTAGACCTGTCCAAGACCTACCTGGCCTGGGCCGAAGACAATATGCGGCTCAATGGCTTCGACCCGGCGAAACATCCCTTTGTACACGCCGACGTGCTGCAATATCTCGATACCCTTAAACTCAATACCTTCGACCTGGTGATCATTGACCCGCCCACCTTCTCCAACAGCAAACGGATGAAGGAATTCCTTGACATCCAGCGGGACCATGCAGAGCTGCTCAATAAAGTATTGCTTGCCACCAAAAAAGATGGGGTAGTGTATTTTAGTAATAACTACCGGCGTTTTGTATTGGAAGAAGATAAAATCAATGCCAGCAGTATCAAAGACATCACCAACCAAACACTCCCTTTCGACTTCCAGCAGAAGCTGGTGCGTAAGTGTTACCGCCTTATCAAATAAGCCTTAACGTTTCATCTTACGGACCATCTTTACCATCTTCAGGAATTCCTGCCGGTAGCCTTCCTTGTCTTTTCCCAGGGCCCTGCGGGCGATCTCTGAGACCATTTCGGTATCACCGCAGCCACGATAGGCGGAATTGCGAAGAATCATGCCCAATAAAGCCACCGCAGCGGCAAACCGGCAATCGTCCGGGGCCGCCTCAAAAGTTGTTGCGTTGGCTTTCACACCGGTTTGCAGGGTACACAGCACCGTGTCCAACGGATGACGGTAAGTAATGCTAACATTGGCCAACAGGCTGTCAGCCGCCATAACACTGTCCCGCGGCACAATTTCATACATCGCCACCGCACAATGCCCACTCCCGATAATACCGCCGTTGTGTTTCGATAAAGTGTCCGTACTGGCTTCATATACCTTGTTCTCATAACCGATAAGCCTATACGATTTTACTGTACCCGGATTAAAGGTCACTTCCGTTTGTACATCCCTTGCAACTGTAAAAAGCGTACTGCCGAATTCCCGCGCAAAGACCTTGCTGGCTTCTTCCAGGTCGTCTATATAGGCGAAATTGCCGTTTCCCTTGCTGGAAAGGGATTGCAGCTTCGAGTCCTTGTAGTTTTTCATACCAAAACCGAGGCAGGTCAGCAACACGCCGCTTTCTTTTTTCTGCATAATCAGCTCCTCCATTTCCGCATCGCTGGTAAGCCCGACGTTAAAATCGCCGTCAGTGGCCAGGATAACGCGGTTGTTCCCATCGGGGATAAACTGTTCCGCCGCTATCTGATACGCCATTTTGATAGCCGCTTCTCCGGCAGTGGCCCCGCCGGCGCTGAGGTTATCGATGGCATTAAGGATTTTCTCTTTCTGATCGCCGGCCGTAGCAGGCAGTTTAACACCGGGAGTGCCGGCATAGGCAACAATCGCCACTTTGTCTACCGGACGCAGGTTGTTGACCAGGATACGGAAGGCCGCCTGCAACAGGGGCAGTTTGTTAGGCACGCCCATCGAACCGGAAACATCGATCAGGAAAACAAGGTTGCTGGGCGGCAGGCTGTCAGTCTGCAGCGCTTTGGCTCTCAGCGCTATCTGCAACAGCCGGTGCGCCGGCTCCCACGGGCAGGTGGTATAATGGCTGTAAACAGCCAGGGTCTTACCTTCGGGCGGTAGCGGATAGTTGTAATGGAAGTAGTTCACCATTTCTTCTATCCGGACGGCATCTACAGGCACCGGTTCTTTCAGCCGCAGGAAACGCCGGATATTGCTGTAGGCAGCCCTGTCCACGTCCACCGCAAATACCGATACCGGCTGCGTCTGTGCGCGGGTGAACTTGTTTTCATAAGTGGTGCCGTATGTTTCATTGTAAAAAGCATGTATGCCCATGCCTACATTGCCGTAGTTGGGGTTGCTGTTCTGCCTTGTGCGGGCGCTGGCTTTTGCCAGGGCAATGGCATCAGGGGCTTTACGTATAGGCGCCAGTGTTATCAGCAGACGGTCGGTGGCGTTCACCTTCATCTGCAACGGGCGATAACCTTCCCGGGTAAACAGCAGTTGAGCGACAGCTGAAGGAATCGTTATTCTGAAAAGCCCGAAAGCATTGGTAAGTACCCTGGTGGTATCATCAACAATACTGACAGTTGCTCCAGCTACAGGACGATGGGTAATGCTGTCTTCTACTGCTCCCGATACCCAGATTGTTTGTGCATGTACGCCGCCAGCCCATAACAACAGGAGTAATAGGAATTTTCGCATATGTTAAGGTAATCATTTCCGGTAAAGGAACCAAGCATCCCAAAGGGTGTAAAAAAAGCGAAGACCAGGCTGATCTTCGCTTTCCACGTTCTTTATAGCATTGTTTGTTTGGTTTATATGCTACTCTTCGCCTTCCACCAGCTGATAGATTTCCGGCAGATTGCGGCCCAGGCCATCATAATCGAGGCCATAGCCCAGCAGGAATTTATTAGGCACGGAGAAGCCCAGATAGTCGATTTTAATAGGATGTACCATGGCTTCCGGCTTGGTGAGCAGGGAAGCCACCAGCAGTTTTTTAGGTTGCTGATGTTCCAGCTGTGGCAGGAACTGGCTCAGTGTTTTGCCGGTATCCACAATATCTTCGAGGATCACCACTGTGCGGCCGAAGAGGTCTTCGTCCAGACCGATGGCCTGTACCACGTTACCGGTAGATTTGGTCCCTTTGTAAGAAGCCAGTTTGATAAAGGATATCTCAGCGGGAATGTTGAGATATTTGAACACGTCACCGGCAAACATAAAAGAACCGTTGAGAATAGCGATAAACAGCGGGCGTTCATCTTTAAGGTCCCTGCTGATGTCTGCAGCTATTTCCTTAATACGCTGCTGCAGCTCTGTTGCACCAATATAGGGCTGGAATTTCTTGTCATGCACCTGAATAACCGACATAATACTACTTCATTTCCATATTTAACAATAATAAGCCGAAAAGGATTACTGCTTATTTATTCACTAACAGGCGCTGTCCAATTTTGATATCGAAGCCCTGCAAATTATTCCATTCCTGTAACTGTGTTACGGACTTGTTGTACATTTTAGAGATACCGTACAGTGTTTCTTTGGGCTGTACTTCGTGGTACCTGGCGCCCGCAGCAGTTGATACCGGGGCTGGTTTGTATGCCGGAGGCGGTGTAGCCGGCACCGGAGGAGCGGGAGCAGGCCTGTAGACCGGCGGTTGTGCAGCCGGCGGCGGTGTGGTGTTTTTGGCAGTGCCGTTGTTATTGCCTACTTCCCCTACTTTCTTCAGATCGTCCACCATACCGGCGGGAACGCCGCCCTCTTGCGGGCGTGCAGGCTGTGGTTCCGGAGCAGCAGTACCGGCACCGGTATTTTTAGCCACTTCTTCCTTTACTTTTTCAATTTCTTTGCGGGGAGAAAAATCTTCCGGCGGTTCCTGGTCTTCTTCTCTGATGATACGGGTGTTTTTCGCAAGTGCGGGCGTGCGGGAGGCAAAACCATCGAGGGCCATGCGCTGGCCTGCGGCGGGTTCTTCCCCTTCATGCATTTTATTGCGGCGGCGCAACCATCTCAGGCGGATACCTTCTGCCTGTGCAATATCGTGCATGGTTTCACCATTGCTGACGTTATGGAATTCCTTATTACCTTTTTTACCTTTTTTCTGCAGGAAGATAAACATGTCTTTCCGGGGAGGGTTGTCATTCTCCAGGTCGTTGAAGCGGACCAGTTTGCTCAGGCGGATATCGTGTTTGCTGGCCAGTTGTATCAGGGAGGTACCGGCTTTTACATATACCACGCGGCGGCCGTTGATTTCAAATACGCCTTTGGGATAGTTGCCGGCCACAGGTTTGCCGCCACCCTGTTGAGGCCTGGAGGAAGGAGCCGGGCGGTTGTCCGGACGGCTGTTGTTACCCGCGTACACAGGTGGTTTTTCTTCGTTATAATCCTGTTCAGGAGCGGCTTTGCCCATCGCTATCAGCGTGTATTGCTGCAGGTTGTAATCTTCGATCACCTTGATCAGCTGCTGCGGATAGGTTTTATTGGTGGCGTATCCGGCCTGTTTTAGTCCGAAGGCCCAGGATTTATAATCGTCGCCGTCAAACTGGAACAGGAAAGCGTACCGGGGATTGTTGCGCAGGAAATCGGAGTGGTCACGGTAAGAGTCCCTGGCGTTGTCGTATACGCGGAAACATTCCTGGGCGGCGTCGTCATCATAGCGGATGGTTTTGCCGGTCCAGGTGTTTTTACATTTGATACCGAAGTGGTTGTTGGATTGCAGACAGAGCGTCCCGTTGCCGGATTGGGTTTCCACAATGCCCTGTGCCAGTTTGATGGCTGCGGGCACGCCGGTGCGGCGCATTTCCTCCATGGCAATACTCTTGTAAGTAGCGATGTATTGCTGGGTGGTCATTTTCTGTGCCTTCAGCAGAGGCATGCAGCCAATAAGAAAACTGACTACCAACAAAAATTTTCTTACTTGCATGTATAATCGAATTTAATGGGCGTGGGTGTTGATGCCGGTTTACTTTTTCCTGATCAGGAGGATACCATCGCGGATGGTGAGCAACACCTGTTCTGCGCGGTCATCTGCCAGCACTTTTTCACAAAATCTGACCATGGCTTTGGCCTGGCTTCCCTGCTCGTTTTCCGGCTGTAATACCTGTCCATGGTACAATACATTATCAGCCAGAATAAATCCGCCGGGGCGCAGTTTTTCCCAAACCAGGTCATAATAATGCACATAACCGGCTTTATCAGCATCAATAAACACCAAATCAAACACCTCGTCCAGTGATGTCATCACCTCGGCTGCTTTTCCGATATGCATTTTTATTTTATCAGCATACCCGGATGCCTCAAAATATTGATGGCAAAGGGTCTCCAGTTCTTCGTTGATATCGATGGTGTGTAATATGCCGTCATCAGGCAGGCCTGCGGCCAGGCAGATGGCGGAATACCCTGTATATGTTCCCAGTTCCAGTATCCGGCGGGGGCGCAACATACGGCTGATCATCTCCAGGAATTTACCCTGTACATGGCCACTCAACATATGCGGCAATTCCACTTTCAGGTGCGTTTCACGGTTCAACTTGTACAACAGCGGATTTTCCGGGCTGGTGTATTTTTCAGCATATGCCTCAACTGCCGGTAGGAGCTCCATATATAAAATTTCTGCAAAGCTATGAAAAAAGCGGTTGCGGCGACACCCATCAACATAACGTTGCCCGGCCGGAATTTATTCTTCCGGCTAACGGGCAGGTATATCCGCGCCTGACGGGCGCGGCCGTATTAAAAGTTAGGTCTGAGTTTATTGGTGGTATAAAATACGCGGAAATACTCCACTACTTCGTCTGCGGTATCGAAAAGCTTCAACAGGCCCAGGTCCTGCGGGTTAATATTGCTTTCCTTTTCCATCATTACGGTACGTATCCATTCCAGCAGGCCGCTCCAGTATTCACGACCTACGAGTACCATCGGAGTTTCTTCCATCTTCTTGGTCTGGATAAGGGTGGCCACTTCAAAAAATTCATCCATGGTGCCAAATCCGCCGGGCATCATCACAAACCCCTGGGAATATTTGGTGAACATTACCTTGCGGACAAAGAAATAGTCGAAGTTGAGTCTTTTGTCGGGGTCAATAAAGTCATTGGGGTTCTGCTCATGGGGCAGGGTGATATTGGCGCCTACGGATTTACCATGTGCAGTCTGTGCGCCTTTATTGGCGGCTTCCATTACACCCGGGCCACCACCGGTAATGATACCAAATCCTTCCTCGGCCAGTCTGCGGGAGATTTCCTGGGCCAGTTCATAATAGCGGTTACCAGGTTTAGTACGGGCAGATCCGAATATAGATATACAGGGGCCTATTTTGGCAAGTGATTCAAAGCCTTCTACGAATTCCGCCATGATCTTGAATATCTGCCAGCTGGAATGCGCTCTTGTTTCTGTCCAGTCTCTTTCCTTGAGGTTTTTTAAACTACCATTCATGCCATTGCTGTTTTTGTTGTAAAGAAATGCTGTCCTCCGCTTACGGGCAGGGATACCCTGTAATTTATAGAATTATTGGCTTTTTGGCATATAAAGTAATAAAAGCAGGTAACTTAAAAGAAACCCGCTTTACATTTAACACGTTATGAACATGCAGCCATGTTGTTAAAACCTGGCTGCAGAAACGTTGCTAAAGTTGGGTGATACAATTTGGTGAATATGTTCAGCACAATATGAGGTCATCGTGGATAATTGTTTTCATAACGTTTGATCTGCATTTAATTTATTAATAATTCATACAAAATCCTAATCCTTTTATGCTTTTGTTGTTTGATATTTTAACATCCGGCCCCGGACACTAAAAAGGGAAACCATTTCGCCTATACGAAATGGTTTCCCTTTTTATATCGTTCACTGCACTATAGGGAGGTGAGCTCTTCTGCCAGACCAAATGACAGCGTCATACCGGCTCCGCTGAGGGCGTTTACGATAGTGACGTCCTTTTCAGGGCTCATTATCAGTTCGGTACCGCCGTTGGTCAGTTTGGGGTAGATGCCATGCCATTGTTCCTGGATAGTATAGGTGGGCGCCTCCAGGAAAGTATGCATATATTTCAGGATGAGGTCATTGATAAATGCCTTATCAAATGGTTCGAAGTCCGGACCATATTCGTGTGAGTCACCGATGGTCAGTTCGCCGGCGCCGTTCTGCGAAATCAGCAGGTGGATGCCCCATTTCACGTACTCCGGCATTTCTGCTGCAAACCGTTCCTTCAGCGGTGCCAGTGCGGCGCAATCGTTGAACGAAGCATAATGGGCCAGGGTGAGGCCGGCACACAGCGCCGGGCCCAGCTGCCAGTCGCCCGGCTGCGGAACGGTGCGCATCATCTGCAGTTTGCATTTGGTAAGCGGGGCCGCAGCATAGGCTGCAGGATACAGTGTTTCAAAATCCGCTCCGCTGCAAACATATACCTGGTCTACTTTCCATTTTTCATCTTTGGTTTCGACATAGGGCATGCTGATACCGTTAACGGCTGTATTAAACCGGACGGCCACATTCATTTTCTCCTCGAGGTGGCGTGCGATGGTGGCACTGGCCTGTCGCGGGTTGACCGTCATTTCTGTCGGGCTCCAGAGGGCGCCCTGCAAGCCTGCTGTTTTGATGGCCCGGGTATATTGACCAATATTTTCCGGTGCTACCAGCTGGCAGTCAAATCCATTGGCAGGCGCCGCGGCTGCAAATTCTTCCAGTACGGCCAGTTCATCTTTTTCGTACACGAGGTGCAGTGAACCTGTTTCCTGGCATTGCAGCCCTGTGGCTGCGGCCAGCTCTTTCCACACGCTGCGGCTATGCATGGCTCGCTGGTACATCTTACCGGCACGCTGGCCGATAGGCCATACCAGTCCGAAATTGCGGATGGAAGCACTGATCGCCCTGCTGTTTCTTTCAAATAAAACTACTTTTTTCCCTTTGGACGCCAGTTTGTACGCCATGGCCAGTCCTACGATGCCGGCGCCTACTACGGCTACATCCGCTTGTTGTTGTTGCATGATCGCTATTGAGCAAGAGTTTATAATATAGATAACAGTTCATCAATAGAAGCTACCAGGTGGGTATGCGGGCCTTTCGCCAGTTCTTCCCTGCTATAGGCGCCGGTAGTCACACCTACCACATAACGGCAGCCGGCATTGGTACCTTCTTCCAGATCGGAAATAGTGTCTCCTACTTTCATCACTTCTTCTATACTGCGCACGCCCAGTGTTTCCATGATGCGGTAGATCATATAAGGATAAGGACGGCCATGAGGCACTTCATCGCTGGTGGCTACCGCGTCGATCAGCCCCTGTTCCTGCCAGCCGGTGCGTTGCAGGATCACGTTAGTGATATCGCGGTCAAAACCAGTGTCCAGCGCTACTTTGATTCCTTTTTGCCGCAATGCAGTGAAGACCGCGGACACGCCCTGCTTCTCCCTTACGGAAGTATCAGTAGCGTAATGGGCTTTCATGTTTTCCACAAAATGCGTGTGCAGCTGGTCAATAAACTGATCGTCTGCATGCCGCACATCGTTCTTTTGTTGCAGCAAATAACGGATCGCAAATGGTTTGGCGTACCCCATCACTTCGTTCACTTCTTCCAGGGATACCTGCACGCCTGCCAGTTGAATGGCCTGTTGCAGCACTTTGGCCACATTGGCCTCGTCGTGCAGCGTGGTGCCCGCAATATCAAAAACAGCTAATTTAATCTCCATCTCTTTAAAAATTGATGGAACAAAGGTATAAAAGTTGTAAAAATAAGTTTAGCATTTATAAACAAATTTAACAAGGAGGTAACATGAGGAGGAATAAAAAAAACCCGTCCGGCTCACGCCAGACGGGTCATATTAATATTTTCCGGGGGAATCAGAAGCCCAAACCGGCGCCTACACGGTAGATCAGGTTATTACGGTAAGGTGAGCGGTTGTCCTGGATCACATCATACATAATAGAGATGCCGATACCTACACGGCCACCTACGCTTTGGGTATAACCTGCGCCCACCAACAGGCTGGGCACACTGTAGTTGGTACTGAAATCACTTTTCGGATTGGTATAATACACCGTTGATTTCTGGGAAACGAAGTTATACTCCGGCTGAATGTGTACAAACAGCATCGGGATAGGATATACACGTCCCCAGATACCGCCGCCGAAGATGGTATATTTATCACGCTGGGCTACTTCGCCATAACCATTATAGCTTTTGAATTGTCCGTACTGCGCGTTTACGTTGATACCGGCGGCGATGTAATCATTGAAACGGTAGCCCACGAGCGGGGACACCTCCACATTGGTATAATCGCCGAAAACCATGCCCAGCGAACCTCCCAGTATCAGCCGGGAACGGTCGAAACCGCGCGGCGCACTGGTGTCTGTTTTATAATACTGTGCATGCGCCAGCTGGGCGGAGATAAGAAGACAGATACCTATCAATAAACGTTTCATACCTGGTTTGTTATGTTTAACTAATGTTAGGGGTAAAAGCATGTATCCGGGCAAAAATAACCATTTACTGATTCTCTTTAGAAAGAAGGACAAATGGTAGACTTTTTCGCATTGGAAAAACTACGGTTAGAATATAATCCACTGTAAACCAGGCCGATCTCATACGCCCCCCTCCTGCTGTTAGACACGGCCAGGTTGGAAGTAGTGACATCGTAACTGAACTGGAGTTTAATATTACTCAACTGATAACCCACCATGAACATAGCAGCATCTTTGGCGCGATAGTAAATACCACCGGACACCTGCTTGGTGCCATCACCGGAAAGATTGTACGCCGCGTTCAGCCCGATCACAAACTCGCTGGTGCTGGCCTGACGGGAGTAATAAGCACTGGGGTTGATGATCAGCAGATCACTGGTTTTGATGCTCGCATTCAGAAAGCCGGTATAACGACGGGGTACTTTATTATCACCGTTATAAAAGGTTTCCCGGGGCGTATTGACATGCTGTACCGCGAAACCTGTATTGATGTACAGATTTTCTGTCGGGAAATAAGCATAATTCATTCCTACGTTCAGATCAAAATAATTCACGGCGGACTGCGTAAACGGCTCTGCGGTGGGCATCTGGGAGTCGAAGAATTTTCCGTTCCACTGGTCCCCGAAAGTCAGTTTGGTAATATCCACCCGCTTGCCGGCAGATCCGGCCTGGAAACCCATTGACAACAGGCTGCTTTCACCCAGCAACTGATGATAGGCAACAGAGGCATAGCCTTTGGTGGAAGTCAGATTTCCACTACCCGCCACATCACGAAGAATAACACCGCCGACGCCCAGCCATCCGTAGATGAGCCGGTCGCTCAACAGCTGGAAATCACCATATACCGACATGGTCCGGTAAGGCACCGGAATACTGGTCCACTGGTCGCGATAATTGGCCCCCACCCGGAAATTTCCGTCGGGGATAAAACCGGTATTGGCAGGGTTGGTGGTTAAAGGCGAATTGTAATATTGCGAAAAGTGCAGGTCCTGTGCGGACACGCTCACTGTGAGCAACATTACGATCACCCACCCTGCGGTGATGTTAACAATCAGCTTCTTCATGACTCATCATCTTAACAAGGTTACATTTCCTGTCTTATTGGCCTTCGTACCGTCAGTAAACTCGAGGCTTACCACGTAAGCATATGCGTCCATTGGTTGCACAGCTCCCTTAAACGTGCCATCCCAGCCTATTCTGGGGTCAGTACTTTCAAAAATCAATTGTCCCCAGCGATTAAATATCTTGAGGTTAAACTTGGTCGCACCAAAGGACTTCACATAGAATACATCGTTCATACCGTCGTTGTTGGGAGAAAATGCCGAAGGCACATCAAACAACGGCACCACAATAGCGCTCACCTGTTTGCAGACAGTGTGGGTACATCCTTCCTGATTAGCAGCGGTAAGGCACACGTTGTAAGTACCGGTTTTAAGGTACTGGTGCTGCGGGTTACGGGCAGAAGTAGTATCACCATCGCCGAAGTTCCACAGGAAATGCAGCGGTTCTTGTCCCTGCGTCAGGTTGGTGAAAGTTACAGGTGTATTCTCGGTAGCCTTGGTAGGATTAAAATCGAAATCAGCGACCGGTGGTGCAGCCACCAGTACCTGCTTTGTGACACTGTCTTTTTTGTTACAGGTATTTTCATCCAGCGCCAGCAGCTTCACTTTCCACAATCCCGGCACATTGAATTTGTGTATCGGGTAAGGTTCTGTGGACTGATCACCATTATCTTCAAATGTCCACAGGAAGCTGTCACCGCCCAGGGTGGTATTATCCAGTTGTATTTCCGTGCCCACACAAACCGTGTCCGGCATGGTGAACTGCGCAGTAACATTAACGGCCACACGTAGCGGCTTCGTTATGGTTTCAGGCGCATTACAGAAGTTACTGTCCACCAGCGTGAGGCTCACGTTATAGACACCCGGTGCGGCGAACTTATGCGTATAAGGGAACTTGGACGGCCCTACGTACTCGGGTTTGGAACCATCGCCCAGATCAAAGATGAAGGAACTGTCGCCGAATGCACCGACAGGTGTGGCGTTGCTGGTAAACTCATAGGCCAGGTCGGTACAGGGCAGCTTTCTTTGTGCATCAAAATCAAACTTGGCTTCGTTGTTGCCCAGCTTCACATCGATGTAGGCCGTATCTGCGCCGTTACAGCTGGCACGGTCGACTTTCACCAGCATGACGGTGAAAGTGCCCGCCTGGTTAAAGGTATGCTTGATCGTATCTTTTCCGTTTACCACGCTTCCATCCGGGAAATGCCATTCCCATCTTTCTGCCGGCAGGCGGGTGGTGTCTACAAAGGTGATGTCACTGGGCACACAGAAATTCGATCTGCGGTTCAGTGTTTTAATACCTGCTTTTACGCCGTCGAGGTTAAAGGCGATTTTCAGGGCGCCATAGTTACAGGCCGGCGGCGGCGTGCTGGAATAAGCGCCCGGCGTAGTGGGATAACGGGGCTTGCTGCCGTTCTGGCTTACGTTACACCAGGCACAAATACCCTGATAGATCACCCCGTTACGGTCAAAGCGGCTGGTGCCGCCATCTACGTGTTCATACAGGCCGTTACCGCCAAACCAGCTGCCAAACAGCTGAGCGGCGGCATCACGCTGCAACACAAAGAAGTAGAAGTCCATGCCGTCAGTGGAGCTCTGGATAGCATTTTTCGCCGGCAGCCCGAAAGTACCGGAGTTCGGGTAATGCAATGAGTTATTGATACCTCCGCCCCAGCCGGACACATACACGTTTTCGCAACGGTCCACCAGGAAAGCGGTAGGAGAAATAGACGGTGTAGAGGCCAGCTGCCGCCGTTTGCCGAAAGTAGTGGAATAAACAAACGCACTCAGATCGGATTGCAACTTCACAATATACTGCAACGAGTTATCATTGTAGTCGCCGGGGTTCAGCAGTTTGATGGGCCATGTGCCTTCCGTAGTGCCCATCGCGTATACAAACCCGTTCTTATCAAGCTGAATACCGTATACCTGGTCGGCCGACGGATCATCGGAGCCGAGGTAAGTGCTCTGTAATATTTTTGTTCCGTCGTTGGTGATATGGGTGATAAAGCCATCACACACACCGCCGCGATAATTAGGATAAATGGCGCCGGGAGTGACGGTAAAATTACTGCTGGCCGTACCACCAGCCACGTATAATGTATTGAGCTTATTGAGCGCGATCACATATGCAGCATCTTCTGCCGAGCCGCCGAGATAACTGCACCATACCAATGACTGGCACAATGGGTTGATCTTCATCACCACGCCATCCTGCGATCCGCCGAAGGTGCCCTGGAAAACACCTGCTGTCACCGGGAAATCGTTGGAACGGGTACAGCCTGCCACATAGATATAACCCGCATCATCAATTACGACTTCACTGCGGGCGTCGTCGCCGTAGTTACGCAACAGCACCCAGTCACCACCGGCGCGGTTTTCACGCATATTAACGCCATCATCGGCGCTGCCGGCAACAATCAATGACCCGATCAGCGCGCTCCCTGTGGCATTGAGTTTGGTGACCACTATGTCCCAGCCACCACGATTGGTGCCTTCCACTTTATCATAAGGGTAGTTGGCGGAAGTGGTCCTGCCGGAAATCACCAGATTGCCCTGTTTGTCCACAAACAAGCTGTGTGGCTGTTCCTGTCCGTCGCCGCCAATGTAGGTGGCATAAATCAACCTCGTACCATTGGGGTTGAATTTGGAGATGCCGATATCAAAAGTTCCGCCATTGAACGCTGTCTTATAAGCACCGTTGGTGGTAGGATAACCGGCGCCAAACACGATACCGCCGCCATAGAAGTTACCGGCATCGTCATAGGTAGCGGTAAACCCCCAGTTATCTGCCCGGGAACCGGAAACAGTGGAGAACACATATACCGGGTCTATCACCAGCGGGTAAGCAGGATCATATTCACCGGAAATCTTAAATCCTACCTTATTACCGTTCAGGCGGTAGGACACTTTTACGGGCACGCGTTGGTTATTCACATACTGGTAAGCATATGGCAACTGTTCAATGACATCACCTACCGTAGTATGTACCAGCAGTTGTCCTTTTTTTATTTCCATGCCGCTGGCGCCTTCATATGATAATTGAACTTTATCAGGATTGGCGCCTGCTGCCACGATGATATCGTATTTCAGTTGGGAGGCATCGGAATACACATGTGCGTCGATACCAGGGTACAGTGATTTATACAACAGCCCCTGATAGGATTTTACATTGGAAGCCCATTTGGAGCGGTCGTTACCTATGAAATAATTGCTCAGTGATTCCTGTGCTTTTTCCGGGATGATTTCCGGGTTTTCGTTGGCGCCGATAAAATTAACCTGGTAAGCATGACCTCTTACATCCGGCAGGCGACGGGGCCTTCCGGGCGATGGTTCTCCGCTTCTGGCATCTGCAGCGGATTTACCGGCAGCACTATTTTTGGGTACCACCACGGCACCGGAATCAGCAGCTTCACCATGACCGTGCATATATTCATACAGGTCATGCATATCATCCTTGTTATACAGCATGAAAGTGAAGCCTGTTTTTCTCAGCCAGATATCGGCGGTGCCCACGTCTGATTTATACAAGACCTGAGGGTCCCACTGGCCTTTATTTTCGATAAAGTTCAATGGGGTGAAATTGGTTGACTGTTGCCCCCGGGCAATAAAACCGGTAAACAACAGGAGGATCATCATTCCAATAAGGCCGCTCGGGAGGGTAAATTTCAACGGGATAAGATTTATTTTAATGCCAAAAAAACCAATATACATCTATAAACGCAGAAGCCCATTAAATTGTTACGGGCACTAGCTATAATACCGCTGTCCTGACGATACGTTTTAGGGATTATATCATATATTCAGACGGTATAAATTAATAAACGTTAAAAGCGTCAGGAAATTTTACTCCATTGAGATTTCCCGCGCTGAAGCGCTAAATATTCTTTTAAGCCTTGATTTTCAGGGAGGACGAGATCAGGATCTTCTGATAATATTTTTTCGGCGCTGGCGCGGGCGGCTTCCAGCACGGCCCTGTCCTGTACAATGTCTGCCAGTTTGAAATCCAGTATCCCACTTTGGCGGGTGCCTTCTATGTCACCCGGGCCACGCAGTTCCATATCTTTTTCCGAGATGATAAAACCATTGTTGGTCTGTACCATTACGTTGATACGTTCTTTGGAGACTTTCCCCAGTTTGCTGCCTGTCATCAGAATGCAGAAGGACTGTTCTGCGCCGCGTCCTACGCGGCCCCGGAGCTGGTGGAGCTGGGAGAGGCCGAACCGTTCGGTGCTTTCAATGACCATGACAGATGCATTGGGCACGTTAACGCCTACTTCGATCACCGTAGTGGCCACCATGATATGTGTGTCGCCGGAAACGAAGCGCTGCATGTTGGTTTCCCGCATTTCTGCCGGCTGGCGGCCATGCACCATACTGATATAAAACTGCGGTTCAGGAAAAAATGCTTTTACTTCCTCATAACCTTTCATGAGGTTTTCGTAGTCCAGTTTTTCGCTGTCTTCGATGAGTGGATATACGATATAGGCCTGGCGGCCTTTTTTAAGTTCATCTTTGATGAAGTTCATCACCTGTGGGCGCTGAAATTCTGTGCGGTGAACGGTGGTGATGGGTTTTCTGCCGGGAGGCATCTCATCGATCACGGACACGTCGAGGTCACCGTAGATGGTCATTGCCAGCGTACGCGGTATAGGCGTTGCCGTCATGACAAGGATATGTGGCGGGATGGTGTTTTTTTCCCATAGCCGTGCCCGTTGGGCCACGCCAAAACGGTGCTGTTCGTCTACGATGGCCATGCCCAGGTTCTGGAACACCACTTCTTTTTCCAGCAGGGCATGTGTGCCTACCAGGAAGTGGATGCTGCCATCGGCTACGCCGGCCAGTATTTGTTTGCGGGCTTTGCCTTTGATGCTGCCTGTCAGCAGTGCGATTTTCACGGGCATATGCTGCAGCAGGTCTGCCAGCCCTTTATAGTGTTGCTGTGCTAAAATTTCTGTAGGCGCCATGAGACAGGCCTGAAAACCGTTGTCTTTCGCCAGCAGCATGGTCAGCAATGCCACCATGGTTTTGCCGCTGCCCACGTCTCCCTGCAACAGGCGGTTCATCTGACGGCCATGCACGGTGTCCATGCGGATTTCCTTCAGTACGCGTTTCTGTGCGCCGGTAAGGTCAAACGGCAGATGGTTGTTGTAAAATTCATTGAAAGATTCGCCGACGGCGCCAAACACGTAACCATGCGACAACTTTTGCCGTTTGATTTTAAGGCGGCATATTCTGATCTGTGCGATGAACAGTTCTTCAAATTTCAGGCGGCGCTGGGCCTGGTGCGCCTCGTCTTCATTACCGGGCAGGTGTATCTTAAAATACGCCCTGGAACGGGGCATCAGCCGGTACTGCTGTAATACTTCCACCGGAATATTTTCCCTGACTTCTGCGGGCGACATCTGTTCGAGCAGCGTCTTTGTCAGTTTTCCGATAGCCTTTGCCGTTAGTCCGCGGGCTTTCAGTTTTTCGGTGGTGGAATACACCGGTTCGAGGTATTGTTTTCCTGACGCGATCTCTTCCGTCAGCAGGTCCATTTCCGGATGCGCCAGCTGTGGAACGCCGTTGAATACGGAGATACGGCCATATACCAGGTAGGCCACATTTTCCCGCAGTGATTTCTGCATCCATTGCCATCCCTGGAACCATACCAGTTCAATGACGCCGGTTTCGTCCTTGAAGGTGGCCACCAGTCGTTTTCCTCTGTTCTCACCTATTACTTCCATGCGCAGGATACGGCCGCGTATCTGCACAAAATCCTCATAACCGCTCAGGGAAGCGATCTTGTCTATCTTGGTACGGTCCACGTACCGGAAAGGGAAATACTGCAACAGATCGCCAAAAGTATGTATGCCGATCTCTTTGCGCAGCAGCTCTCCTTTCTGCGGACCTACGCCTTTGAGATATTCTATCGGATTGGATAATATGGGTGTGAATGTTGAGATAATAAACCGGTTTTAATAAGCCACGAAGATAATTTAAAAAGATTAGCGAAGATAAAAGCTGCCACAGCTTTCATCTTCGCTAATCTTCTATTTTCGGTCAGTATCCTGAATTATTCAGCGTCAGCAGTTACCTTTCCTTCAACGAACTGTTTCATCCATTCAGTAGTAACGGATTTAGGTCTTTCGAGGGAGAGTCCCAGACCTCTGTCCCAGCAGAGGGAAGCCAGTACGCCCAGTGCGCGGGATACGCCAAACAGTACGGTGTAGAATTCATATTCCACCATGCCGTAATGTACCAGTAATGCGCCGGAATGTGCGTCCACGTTAGGCCATGGGTTTTTCACTTTGCCCAGGTCCTGTAAAATTGGCGGTACGGTTTCGTATACGGTCCACACAATTTTCACCAGTTCATCGTTAGGCAGGTGTTTTTTAGCAAATTCCATCTGCGCGGTGAAGCGGGGATCTGTTTTACGGAGTACGGCGTGACCGTAGCCTGGTACCACTTTACCTTCAGACAGGGTTTTGCGTACATACGCTTCTATCTGTTCTTTGGTAGGCATGCCACCACCCAGTTCTTCACGCATGGAGAGAATCCATTTGATCACTTCCTGGTTGGCGAGGCCGTGCAGCGGACCAGCCAGACCGTTCATACCGGCAGCGAAAGACAGGTAGGCATCGCTGAGGGCGGAACCTACCAGGTGCGTCGTGTGTGCGCTCACGTTACCACCTTCGTGGTCAGCGTGGATCACCATGTAGAGGCGCATCAGTTCTTTGAAGCCTTCATCGGAGTAACCCAGCATATGTGCGAAGTTACCTGCCCAGTCCAGCATGCCGTTAGGCTGGATATGCTGGCCGCCTTTGTATTTACGGCGGTAGATGTAAGCAGCGATACGGGGAAGACGGGCGATGAGGTTCATCGTGTCTTCATACATGTAGCTCCAGTAGTCTTTTTTATTGATACCTTCGGCATAAGCTTTTGCAAACGCGGATTCGGTTTGCAGCGCCATAATACCTACAGTAAACATCGTCATCGGGTGAGTAGTAATAGGCAATGCCTCAATAGCATCAAATACGTGATTAGGTACATGAGAACGGCGGCCCCACATGCTGGATAAATACTGTACGTCTGCTTCATTCGGCAACTCACCAATCAACATCAGGTAAAACAGCCCTTCCGGCAGTGGTTCAGCACCACCTGGCGCTTTGGGTAAATGTTCTCTCAACTCCGGAATGGAATATCCGCGAAAACGGATACCTTCATTTGCATCCAGCAGGGAAGTTTCCGTTACAATGCCGGTAATACCGCGCATCCCCTGATAAACCTGCGCCACTGTTACGTCTTCAATTTTTTTTGTGCCGTGGTTCTTTACCAGGTCCTTTACTTCAACGTTAAGATCATCTGCTTTAACCTTGAACTTTTCTTTTATGTACCCCATTTTACTGCTATTGTTTATAAAATGAAACAAAATCGATCAATTGTCAAAAGTAATGATTTGTTAACGAAGTTACCACCATTTAGCAGTATTTAATGTCAATTTAATAAGCAATTCACATCCAAAGAACCCGTGTAACAAGCCACCTCCCCGTAACATAACACACTTGAAAACCATCAACTTATAAATAAAAAATAAACCGCAAGATATCGACGTTAAAGAAATGTAAATTTTTTCAGAACCAATTGAAAATATTGAAAGCATAGGCTTCAAAATTTCATTTTTGTTCATCAACATGGACAATTTTTGTTTATCGAAACAGAATTGGAAGCGGATATAACGCAGGGAGAAAACAAAGCAGATTTTTTTTGCGTCCGGGTAAAAATGAGGCAGATTTAAGTCTCTCCCATCCCGACCGGAGCGCCATCAAATTAAAAAGGCCCCTTAAAGGAGCCCATTTTTGAAAATAAAGTATATAGCCAATACTTATAAGCTATGAAAAATAAACACCCTGACACACATCGTAGCCCAGGGCTTCAGCCCTGGGACGGGGGTCATTTAGGCGCACGGCGGTACAGGTAAAACGCCAGCCCTCCGAAAAGCACATTGGGTATCCATACGGCCACCAACGGGTTCAGGTCGGCTTTGGTACTGAACACAGTGGTAAACTGCATCAGGATAATATAGCTGGCGCTGATCACAATGCCCACGGCCAGGTGCAGGCCACTGCCGCCCCTTACCTTTTTGGCGGCAATAATGCCTCCGATGAGGGTGAGGATCACCACCGCAGCAGCTGCGGCCGTTCTCCGGTAGTATTCCACCCAATAGGTGTTCAGTCCTTCGGAGCCGCGGATGGCTTCCCGTTTGATATATTTACGCAGATCAGGCGTGGTCATGGCTTCCTGCAGGTTCTTCACCTCCAGCAGGTCTTTCGGGTTCAGGGCGATCTTTAAGATGGAATCCTGGCGACTGTACCATTTCTCCTTTAAGCCATCCATATTTCGCACAGACACGTAGTCCAGTCTCCATGCCTTTTTGGTGGAATCCCAGGTGATACGGTCGGCACGCAGTTTCACGGTCATCAGTTGTTTATCCACTTTTTCCATGGTAAAGTTGCTGCCGCTTTTATAGTTGGGATCGTAGGTACCGAAAGTCACGTAGGTAAAGCTGTCTATACGGCTGGTACGGTCGTATTGCGACTGCTCATTGTCCGGCGTATGTATCCGGGTATTTTCAAAAGTGGTACGGATACGGTTGGCGTTAGGTACCACCCAGTAGTTGGCCAGCCAGAGGATGCCGCCAAACAGGAACGCACCTACCCAGTAGGGGCGCAGGAAGCGACGGAAACTCACGCCGGCGCTCAGGATGGCAATGATCTCCGACCGGTAGGCCATTTTGGAGGTAAAGAAAATAACCGAGATGAATATGAACAGGGGAAACAGCAAGGCTGCGATATGCGGGATAAAACCAAAGTAATAGTCCACGATCACATCGTGCAGGGATATATGATACTTAATGAAATCATCTATCTTCTCTGTGATATCGATCACTACGGAAATGACCAGCAATATCATCAGGGAATAAATAAAAGTTCCAATGAGCTTGCGTAAAATGTACCAGTCTATTTTAGTCATGAGCCCAAAGATATTAGTTTATTTTATTGTCTGAACTTTTACAGTCGCGTTTTCAGTTGCTGTACCATTCCTGTTTTCCACGTAGCGAAAGTACCGGCCAGTATCTGGCGGCGGGCTTCCTTGACCAGCTCCAGATAAAAAGCGAGGTTGTGGATACTCGCCAATGTCATGCCTAAAATTTCACCGGCCACAAACAGGTGGCGCAGGTAGGCACGGGAGTAGTCACGGGTGGCAAAACATTCGCTGTTGGCGTCGATCGGATTAAAATCGGTGGCCCACTTTTTATTACGGATGTTCATCACGCCGTTCCAGGTAAAGAGCATGCCATTACGGCCGTTACGGGTGGGCATTACGCAGTCGAACATATCCACGCCGAGGGCGATATTTTCCAGGATGTTCCAGGGCGTGCCTACGCCCATGAGGTAACGGGGCTTGTCCTGCGGCAGGATTTCGGTCACCAGGCCGCACATTTCATACATTTCATTTTCCGGTTCGCCTACGCTCAAACCACCGATGGCATTGCCTGCGGCGCCACGGGAGGCGATATACTCCGCAGATGCCTTACGGAGGTCTTTATAGGTACTGCCCTGTACGATGGGGAACAGGGTCTGTTCATGGCCGTAGGCGGGCTGTGTGTCTTTCAGTCGCTGAATGCAGCGGTCCAGCCAGCGGTGCGTCAGCTCCATGGATTTACGTGCATAGCGGTATTCTGAAGGGTACGGCGGGCATTCATCGAATGCCATGATAATATCGGCGCCGATGGTCCGTTGGATATCCATCACGTTTTCGGGGGTGAACAGGTGTTTGGAGCCATCGATATGGGATTGAAACACCACCCCTTCTTCCTTGATTTTGCGGTTGGCGGCCAGGGAAAATACCTGATACCCGCCACTGTCGGTCAGTATAGGGCGGTCCCAGCCGTTGAACTTATGCAGGCCGCCGGCCAGTGACAACACTTCCAGCCCCGGGCGCAGGTACAGATGGTAAGTATTGCCCAGGATGATCTGTGCCTGTACATCGTCACGTACCTGGTCCTGGGTAACGGCTTTCACGCTGCCCACTGTGCCTACCGGCATAAAAATCGGCGTTTCTATGGTCCCATGGGCCGTGGTGATCTTACCTGCCCTGGCATTACTGCCTTTATCTGTAGTTATCAGTTCAAAATTCACAGCTCTTAATTTCAGCGTGCAAAGATCGGATTATTTGGCTATTTTCTCATTTGATGATTTTATCCTTCGAAGCAGGATTTTTTATTATTTTACAGATAATAAAAATATTATATTTTTGCCAGCATTATGCTTGACAATCTGGGTGAAATTGCCTTATACTTTTTCGCTGCCGTAGCAGGAATTCAAACGATATATTATCTGTTTGTCTTTTCCCGGGTAGCTTTTTATCGTCGTAAGTTTGACCTGGACCAAGCGCCTGGCGGCCCTTTTTCAGTGATCATCTGCGCCAAGGATGAAGAACTTAACCTGCAGAAAAATCTGCCGGGCGTATTACAGCAGCGTTATCATGTGCATCATAAACCGGAATATGAGGTGATTGTGGTCAACGATAACTCTGAAGATGATACCAAATATTATCTCCGCTCCATAGAGCCGGGTTATCCACACTACCGTCATATTGAAATCAAACAGGCCGCCAAATTCATCCCCGGGAAAAAATATCCGCTGTCCATAGGCCTGAAAGGCGCCCAGTACGATAATGTACTGCTTACGGACGCCGACTGCAAACCGGGTAGCACATACTGGCTGACGTTAATGAGCCAGGGGTTTGACGATAATAAGGAAATCGTGCTGGGTTACGGCGCTTACCATAAAAAACCGGGCTTCCTGAATAAAGTGATCCGTTACGAAACCTTTTTCAGTGCCCTGCAGCACCTGTCCTTTGCCATGAGCGGCATGCCCTACATGGGCGTGGGCCGCAACCTGGCTTACAAGAGGGAGCTGTTCTTCCGCCATAAAGGATTTACCAGCCATCAGCACCTGGCCAGCGGCGATGACGATCTGTTTGTCAATTCCGCCGCCAACCGCAAAAATGTGGGAGTGGTCATCGATAAGCAGGCATTTACCTATTCAGAGCCTAAACTGAGCTGGAAAAGCTGGTTCAGGCAAAAAACAAGGCATATGTCCACCGGCAAACACTACCGCTTTGGGCATAAGTTTGTGCTGGGCCTGTTTTCCCTGACACATTTCCTCTTTTACCCGGCCCTTATTTTCGCGCTGTTTTTCCCGCCGCCAATTTTGTGGTACGTGCTGGGCATCTTCGCGACCAAGGTACTGGTGCAGTCCATTATCACCTACGCCGCCATGCGCAGGCTCGATGAAAGCGATCTTTTCAAGTTCAGCTGGCTGATGGACATCTTCATGGTATTATATTATATCATCTTTACGCCGGCGCTGATGTTCCGCTCCAAAAACAAATGGTAGGTCATCTACCTGAATGATAACAGAATGGCGGAGATACTCCGCCATTCGTCGTTTTATAAGGGCCAATTCTTTACTTTTGCGCCATGGAGATTATTTTAAAGTATTTCAGCGATTTTACGCCTGCCCAGTCACAACAGTTGGAAGCCCTGAAAGGATTGTATGAGGAATGGAACGGGAAAATCAATGTGATTTCCCGGAAGGATATTGATTCTTTGTATGAGCGGCATGTGCTGCATTCCCTGAGCATAGCGGCCATCGCAGATTTCCAGCCGGGCACCCAGATACTGGACCTGGGCACCGGAGGCGGTTTCCCCGGCATTCCGCTGGCCATCTTCTTCCCCGAAGTACAGTTCCACCTGGTAGACTCCATCGGCAAAAAAATCAAGGTGGTACAGGGCGTTGCAGAAGCCCTCGGCCTGAAAAACGTTACCAGCGCACATAGCCGCGTAGAAGAGATTAAAAACCGTAAATTCGATATCGTAGTGTCCAGGGCAGTAGCCCCGCTGGCCGACCTGTGGCGGTGGAGCAAGCCCCTACTGAAAAAATCGGCCGTGCCCGGCAAACAGTTCGAAAAAGGACTGATATGCCTGAAAGGCGGCGACCTGGCGCAGGAAATCTCTGAAAGCGGCGTAAAACCGCGGTTAATAGACATTTATGATATTTTTCCGGAAGAAAGTTTTAAGGAAAAATACATTGTGATGGTTAAAAGCTGAGGATTACCCGCCATGGACGCTGGTTTTGTTGCCCCTGATATTTTTTTCAAGAAAAATAAAATATCGTTTTTACTGTTTCGTCTTCCTTATTACGATGAAACAGTTGCTCCTCACAAACAGCATAATGGCCCAAGAGCAAAACGACCGCATACAGGCTACGGTAAAGCAGGAACGCAAGCGTTTACTGCACTTCATCCGGCAGCGTGTCAACAACGCGTCGGATGCGGAGGACATATTGCAGGACGTACTGTACCAGTTCACCGAATACCTGCGCCTCGGCAGTCAGATAGACTCCATTACGGGCTGGCTCTTTGCGGTGACGCGCAACCGGATCACCGACTGGTTCCGCAAGAAAAAAGAAACACCTTTCACCGACTTTACGCGCGAAATAGAAGGAGAGGAAGTCCTTTTTCTGCCGGAAATCCTTGCTGATGAAAACTTACAAGCCGACACCCCGTTAACGCGGAAGATCATATCGGAAGCGATTACACAGGCTATCGATGAATTACCTGCCGAACAAAAACAGGTCTTCCTGCAACACGAACTGGAAGGCAAATCATTTAAGGAAATGAGCGAAGAAACAGGCATCGGCGTCAATACGCTGTTGTCCAGGAAACGCTATGCAGTGCTGTATCTGCGGGAACGGCTGGCAGAACTTTATCAGGAACTATTTAATAACTAACATCAAATTATTCAAGATATGCGACCCATCAAAAAAATAGGATTGGTTTTCTTAGGCATCGCCTTTTTTGCCCTTGTCATCCTGCTGACGCAGGTTTTATGGAACAACCTGATTCCGGAACTTTTCCACGGCCCCGTTATCTCCTACTGGCAAGCCCTCGGCCTGCTCGTACTCGGTAAACTGCTGTTTGGCTGGCATGGCCACAAACCCGGCGGCGGCAAATGGGGCGGCGGATGGCGCCAACGCAAAGAATGGAAAGAAAAACTGGCCAACATGACTCCCGAACAACGGGAAAAAATAAAACAACGCTTCCGCCAGTACTGCGATCCCCGTGGATTTAACTGGCATGAGGACGAATTTGACCAGCAGAAGGACCGCGGCGAAAAAGAGGACAAACAAGTATAACCCAACTAAATCCATTCCGCTATGATAGGCATCTTCAAAACCAATATCGGGAACACACAGGAAAAACAGGCCATGATACAGGCAATCACCTCCCGCTTTGAGGTGGCCAGCTGCCACGTGGACCTCGATGACTGCGACAGGGTACTCAGAATTGGTGACCTCCGGGTAGCTGAGAATATCATCATTGATTTCGTACAACAGCAGGGTTTTTTGTGTGAAGTACTGGAATAAGTGAGTTTTTTACAGGAAGAAATGATCCATTTATCGGGTTTAGCACCCGAAAAGTAAACATTAATATATTTTATATCTGTCATTTTATTGGACAGGTCGCAAAACCGGCGTAACTTCAGGAAGAATGCAAAGTGGCCCGGGTATCAGTTTGGAAGCTTCCGGTTTTGTGTTTTATGCACCCTTTAAATCATTTCCTATGTACCTGAACCAGCATGAGATCCATTCTCAGATAAATAGCAGCTTCGATAATTTCGTTGATTTTGTGCAGACATTGCCGGATCACCGTTTTACCGCTACGCCCTATGGCAAATGGTCTGCAGGACAACAGCTCCAACATCTCATTAAATCGTCCAGGCCGGTAGCTACCGCCATGGGCTATCCAAAAATACTGCTGCATTACTTCGGCACCAGCCGCCAGCCGTCACGCTCCTACCATCAACTGGTGGAAGACTATCGTCAGCTGCTGGCACAGGGCGGCAAATCCACCATCACTTACCTGCCCGGCATTGTTTATGGCGCCCAGCGGCCCATACTCATAGAGGCCTTCCTTAAACAAAAGAACAGACTGCTAGAGAATCTGGGCAGATGGTCCGAAAACGAGCTAGATAAGTATCGCCTGCCTCATCCCCTGCTGGGGAAAATCACCCTGCGGGAAATGCTGTACTTCACGGCCTATCATACAGAACATCATCTGGAACAATTGAAATTCCATGAATTACAAGGCCATAACTGGGAAAATCAATTACAACAACTCATCTTTTAATCGTTATATACCCAACTTATTTTTACGCCTGATCAGGACTGCGACGCCGTCCTGATTTTTTTTTGCCCGGATTTTGTAATTTGAGAGATGACCACCAATTTGTCATACGCATAACCCCATGCCAGTTTAGCAGTACAAACCGTACATTATTTTTGAAAAATCTATCATGACGAAAACAGCATTAGTATTAGGAGGAGGCGGTGCCCGTTGCGCCTTCGCCATAGGAGTGGTCAGGTATATCCAGCAACATCATCCGGACATTCAATTCGATATCGTTTGCGGCACCAGCACCGGCTCGCTGATCGCACTGCTGGCAGCCATCGGAGACAATGAACTGGCAGAAAAGATCTTTACCGCCAATGTCACACCCGATTTCCTGTCTACCAACCATGCTATCCAGCGGCTGGCCAACAACCACCTTTCGCTGTATAACATTATTCCGTTACTGCATAAAATCAATGCTATCGTTACGGAAGACCGCTACCGCCAGTTGATGGCTTCGCCACGTGAACTGTTCATTGCTACCAGAAGCCTCCAAACCGGCAGCAATATCTATTACTCCAACCGCGAGTCCAACAGCAACGGCTATACGGTAAAAAAAATCGGTGACGTATATACGCTGCGTGACGCAATGGTAGCTTCTTTCACGCAACCGGCATTTATGCCGCCGGTAGATATTACGGAACCCAACCAGCCGCTGCAGCAACTCATTGATGGCGGCGGCCCTTTGTACGCTCCGATAAAACTCGCCATAGACAGGGGCGCAACAGATATCTACCTGGTACTGCACACGCCGGTGGAACAGGAAGCCTATCATATCCAGTTTAAAAACCTGGTCGATGTATTGGAACGTACTATGGACTGGGCCACGATCAATATGTCTGAAAAAGATATCGCTGTGCCCATGGTGTACAATCAGTCGCTCCGTTACCTGGAAGCTATACAGCGCCAGTTACTGGCTGCCGGCGTATCACCGGAAACTGTCCACCAGTGTTTTGACCTGCCGGAAGCCGCGCCCTTCAAAGGAAAGAAGATAGTAAACCTGCATGTGATAAGGCCCGATACGCCACCGGCCGCCGGCATGGGTGGGTTGGAATTTATCAACCGTGCTATCAGAAGCATGATAGCCGATGGGGAAACAAAAGCTGCCGAAACATTTAAACAGCTACATATTCAACCAGTATAAAAGCGGAAGACCGAAGCTATGCTTCGGTCTTCCGCTTTTATACTGTATCCTATTTTAGGACACTGCTTTATTATTACTTCTGTCGACATCTGCCAAACGCTGGCTGGGATCAATTTCCAGCTCTTTTATTTCAGACAGTGGCAGGTCCAGTTCCACCTCATAGGTAGCGTTGGTCCAGTACCAAACGGGATCGACTATACGTTTTACCCCGGGTTGTTCATTGGGCTTCTCGCCAAACATGAGCGACATCGGGATATAGTGCATCACCTGATTGCCTTTTTTATCGGTCACCATAAAGTCTACCGGCATCGGGAACAAACCAACACGACGCAGGCGTACAACGGTTTTGCTGCCCTTGCTATATACGCTGTCAATACCGTAATCAATATGTTTGGTGGAATTGATAAAGTATTGTTTGTACCAGTCCAGCTGAATACCGCTCTGCTTTTCCATTACGCGGATAAAGTCGTTGACATTCGGATGTTTGAATCGCCATTCGTTGTAATAGCGTAACAGGCCAGCATCACGGTTGTCTTTACCGATCACGTAACCCAGCTGCTCCAGGAATACGGCGCCTTTTGAATAGGCGGTAAGGCTGTAGCCGTAGTTGCTGTTAAAGTGATCTGCATGCGTGGATGCCGGTTCTTCATAAGGGCTGTTTACAAGGGCGAAATAGCCATTGTAGGAGCCTTCATGCGGATTTTTTCCTTTCAGGGAATCAACGGTGTTATAGTAGGTAGCATCTTCTCCGAAGGTGGTAAAACCTTCGTCCATCCATGGATAGAGGCTTTCATTGGTGGCCAGCATGCCCTGGTACCAGGTATGCATCCATTCATGCAATGCCAGATTATAGAGTGCGGAGATGTTCCGGTTGCCCATGATCAGGGTGGCCATTGGATATTCCATACCGCCGTCGCCGCCCTGGATGAAGGAGTACTGCTGATAAGGATAGGCCCCGTAATGCGCTTTGATGTACTTATAGGCGCCGGGGATCAATTTAGCCAGCTCCGGCCATGACTCACGGGTGCTTTCATTTTCGATATAGAAGAAGTGTGCCGTAAAGCCGTCTACTTTTTGCGTAATGTGTTTGTAGTCCGGATCTGCGGCCCATACGAAGTCATGCACGTTAGGCGCCACAAAATGCCAGGTCAGTGTATTTCCGGCAGGACGGTTTACTTTGGCGCCTGGTGTTTCGTAACCATAGCCGATCTGGTTAGGGTTTTGCAGGTAACCGGTACCAGCCAGCACATATTTTTTATCGATGGCTATTTTCACATCATAATCGCCCCATACGCCGTAGAATTCACGGGCGATATAGGGAGTGGGATGCCATCCTTCGTAGTCGTATTCACACATTTTAGGATACCACTGGGCCATGGAGAAGTCCACCCCTTCTGAATTATTGCGGCCGCTTCTGCGGATCTGCACTGGTACCTGTGCTTCAAATTCCATGTCGAACACGGCTTTTGAATGTGGCAGGATAGGTTTGTCCAGCGGCACTTCCAGGATAGTTTCCACTACTTTGAATGCTTGTGCTTTGCCATCTCTTTTCAGGGAGATGATTTTCTGGTAGCCTATCTCGTCCGGTTTCAGTTTGGAGATGCGGTCCTGCACCCGGGCGTCCCAGTCCCGGCGGGGATTGCCGTTTTTGTCTTTACCGAGCACGATTTTTCCCAGGTCGCGGCTGCGCACGTCCATCATACTGCCTGGCTGAAAGGCGTTCCAGTACAGGTGATAGAAGACTTTCTTCAGCGTGTCAGGAGAGTTATTGAAATACTCCAGATGTTGTGTGCCGGTCAGTTTGTTGGCGGGGGCGTCCATTGCCACGTCCATTGTATACTTTACCCTTTGTTGCCAGCGGTCTGACTGTGCATTTAGTTGTAACCAGCTGCCTGTCATCATAGTAAGGGCCAGGCAGCTTCCTAATACCCCGTGCTTCATTCAGTATATTTTTATTCCGGGCTAAAATAAACAATTCGGGATAGCTATCCCGTAAAATTGGTCAAAATATACATCAGCAGGTCTTCCGCCTGTATGGGCGGTTATTGGGGGAAGATGTTACGGGATATCGGTAGATGGGTCAGCCGGCGCCTTGTACAACGACTACGATCTCGCCTTTTACGCCTTTTTCGAGGAAGTAGTCATGCACTTCCTGAAGGGTACCGCGTTTATTTTCCTCGAACATTTTGGTGAGTTCGCGGCTAACGCAGCAGGGGCGGTCGGGACCGAGGTACTGTATCAGATCGGCCAGTGTTTTTACCAGCCGCATGGGCGATTCATAAAAAACGAAGGTGCGTTCTTCAGTGGCCAGTTGGGTAAACAGTGTATGGCGGCCTTTTTTGAGCGGCAGGAAGCCTTCAAAAGTAAAGCGGTTCATGGGGATGCCGCTGTTGACCAGTGCGGGCACAAATGCGGTGGCGCCGGGCAGGCATTCCACAGGCACGCCGGCACGGATACATTCGCGGACCAGCAGGAACCCGGGATCAGAAACGCCAGGCGTGCCTGCATCAGTGAGCAGGGCCATGGTTTTGCCGGATTGCAGCTGTTGCAGCAGGTGCTGCACTATTTTGTGTTCGTTATGTTGATGGTAGGGAGTTACCGGTTTGTTGATCTGGTAATGTTTGAGGAGCACGCCGGAGGTTCGGGTATCCTCGGCCAGCACCAATTCCGCCTCTTCCAGTACTTTAACAGCCCGGTAGGTAATATCGGCGAGATTGCCGATAGGAGATGGAATGAGGTATAATTTCATGTGAGTTACGAATTACGGAATTACGAATTACGAATTATAGATTTCCCAATGAGGCTCGGGCAATTCGTAATTCGTAATTCGTCACTCGTAATTATTTTTATTGTATCTGTACTTCGAAGTATTCCATTACCTGATTGGCCAACAGCTTCTGGCAGGCACTTTCAGCGATCTGATGTGCTTCTTCCTTGCTGGCGGCTTCAATTTGCAGGGTAATGTGTTTGCCAATCCGTACATCTTGTACCTGGCCCATGCCAAGGTTTTTGAGACCACTCATCACCGCTTTACCTTGCGGGTCCAATAATTCTTTCAGTGGCATCACATTGATATGTGCAGTAAAAGTCATTGTGCTAAAATTTGGCGCAAACCTACTAAAAAAAATTACGAATTACGAATTACGAATTACGAATGGAGGGTTTCCTTATCGAAAGGTTAATAACTAACCGCTCTGTAAAGAAACCCTCCATTCGTAATTCGTAGCTCGTAATTCTATATGGGTGTTACTTTCGGAGGTACGGCCAGCGAGAGCAGTACGTAACAGATGAATATAAACGGAGCTGTTGCATAGTTAAGGAAGGGAATGCTGACAATCACCAGCACTGCCAGCAAGAGCCTTGTCCAGTTGGCCTTCAGCGATTTCTCCTTTATTTTCAGGCTCAGCATAGGAATTTCTGACACCATCAGGTAGCATAGTACTGCAATGATGCCATACAATACCCAGATGTTCTGTAACCAGTGGGCCAGATTATAGGGATTGTACAACACGATCATCGGGAAAGAAGCCACCAGCAGTCCTACAGCCGGCGTAGGCACGCCTATAAAGTTGTCAGACTGGCGGGTATCGAGATTAAACTTAGCCAGGCGGTAGGCCGCAAAACACGGTACCAGCAAGGCCGGCGCCAGATTCACCATGGATACTTCAAACGCATCGGGCATCTGGTAATAGGCACTCCGCAGCAGCCGGTACAACATCATACCGGGCACCACCCCAAAAGTCACCACATCTGCAAGAGAGTCCAGCTCTTTGCCCATGGGCAATTGCACCTTCAGCAAACGGGCCGCCAGCCCGTCGAAAAAATCGAAAATTGCTGCCAATACCACCAACGCAGAAGCCCAGTATACCGGCTCCGGGTTGGTCACCGTATAATCATTGCCGTTAAATTCCACCCGGAACTCCGGCGCATGCAGCACACAGATAATGGCCAGCGCACCACAAAAAAGGTTACATAGGGTAATAATGTTAGGAAGTTGTCGCATTCAAATGGCTTTAAAACAATTACAAATTACGAATTACAAATTACGAATGGAGGGTTTCCTTATCGAAAGGTTAATAACTAACCGCTCTGTAAAGAAACCCTCCATTCGTAATTTGTAATTCGTAATTCGTAATTCGTAATTAACTGGATTATTTCATCAGTGCTTCGATCTCCTCAGCAGTGACAGGAATATTTTTGAAAAGGTCCACATTGCCGCTGGCAGTAAGCCATATGTTATTCTCAATGCGAACGCCCATTTTCTCTTCTTCTATGTAGATGCCTGGTTCAACGGTCATCACCGCGCCTTCCGGAATAGGCTGGTGTAAAGACGGGCCCAGGTCATGCACGTCTACGCCCAGGTGATGGGAGATGCCATGATACAGGTATTTGCGGTAAGCCGGGGATTCAGGGTCCTGGTTTTTGATGTCCGCTTCCGTAATCAGTCCCAGTTTTACGAATTCTTTACCGGCTTCCTCTCCTACCATTTCGTGGTATTTAGCGATGGTAATGCCGGGGCGGAGAATGCTTTTCGCATAGTTATGCAGATGCAGGCAGGCATTATACACCTGGCGCTGGCGGTCGGTGAATTTACCGTTTACAGGTACAGTACGGGTAAGGTCAGCGTTATAGCCGCCGTATTCCGCGCCGAAGTCCATCAGGATCAGTTCACCATCTTTACACTCCTGGTTGTTGGACACATAGTGCAGGGTACGGGCACGGTCACCTGAAGCGATAATAGAGCCATAAGCCTCACCGGCGGAGCGGTTGCGCAGAAATTCATGTACAATTTCAGCATGGATTTCGTGTTCCCATACTCCCGGTTTAATAAATTTCAGGATGCGGCGGAATGCTTTTTCCGTAATGTCTACCGCTTGCTGTATCACTTTCACTTCTTCTGCTGTTTTCACCGCGCGCAGTTCCTTGAAGATAACGGCGGCCCGGAGATAGTTGTGCAGCGGGTAGCGGAGCTTCATTTCCTGTGCGTAGCGGTAATCCCTTACCGGCACCAGACTGGCTTTGCGGTTATTTTCATTGGAGTTCAGGTAGATGTTGGAAGCATCATTGATCCATTGCTGCAGCAGGGCGTCGAGGCTGTCGAGCCACACTACAGTGCCGATGCCGGAGATGGCAAAGGCTTCGTCCTTGCGCAGGCGGTGGCCGTCCCATTTTTCTTTCAACTCATTAGGACGTACCAGTACCAGTACTTCCCGGTATTTCGGATCGGGATTGTCCGGATATAATACCACCATGGTATCCTCCTGATCGATGCCGGTAAGCCAGTACAGATCGGAGTTTTGTTTAAACTTATGCAACGCATCGCCGTTGGTCGGCAATTCATCATTGGAGTTGATAATAGCTATTGACTGTGGCTGCATTTTGGCCACAAAACGCGCACGGTTTTTAACAAACAGCTGCGAGTCCAAGGGCAGATTCTTCATATCGTCTGTATTTCAAATGAGGCTCCAAACCTAGGCCAAAATTTTGTGATTTCATGAATCCGCTGTGTGATAAATTTAAATTCAGGAAAACTGGTTAAAAAGCGGGAAGAGCCGGATAAATACTGATACTCCCTTGCGAATACTTAATGTTATATTCACACAGCCGTCGTTTGAAATACTGCAAGGAAACGCAGCCAAATTAAAAATCCATCAACAATAACCCCGGGTACCACTCAATTTATCTAAATTTTAGTGGTGTAACACCGATAAAATTTGACGATATCAAAAAATGCCTAGTTTTGCCATTACACCAAAACAATCTTGCTTTTTATGCAAATGAGTAGCGTAAGGAACCCTGTTGCTGACTTACGGGAACTGGGCATAGAGAATGTGTCGAATGTATATTACCAGCTGTCTCCAGAGAAACTGGTTGAACAGACATTAGCCAGAAAACAAGGCGTACTGGCCGACACAGGAGCGCTGGCCGTCAATACCGGCCAATTTACCGGCAGATCACCCAAAGACAAGTTTATTGTAAAAGACGACCTTACAGCTGACACTGTTAACTGGAACGACTTTAACATTCCCGTTTCTGCAGACGTATTTGACCGCCTGTACAAAAAAATCACTGCCTATTTTACCGGCAAAGACATATGGGTACGTGACTGCTATGCCTGCGCGGACCAGGATTACCGGGTTAACATCAAGGTAGTGACGGAACTGCCCTGGTCAAGCCTGTTTGCCTATAATATGTTCCTGCGCCCCACGGAAGAAGAACTGGACTACATGCATACCGACTGGACCGTTATCCAGGCCCCGGGCTTTCTGGCAGATCCTGCCGTTGACGGCACCCGGCAGGGTAACTTCAGCATGGTAAGCTTCTCCCGTAAAACCATCATTATCGGTGGTAGCGCTTATACCGGAGAAATCAAAAAAGGCATTTTCACCATCCTTAACTATGTGCTGCCACATGACAAACAGGTGCTGAGCATGCACTGCTCCGCCAATCAGGGAGATGAAGGCGATACTGCCATCTTCTTCGGTTTGAGCGGCACCGGTAAAACCACCCTCAGTGCAGATCCTTCCCGTAAACTGATCGGCGACGATGAACACGGCTGGACATCCACCGGCGTGTTTAACTTTGAAGGCGGTTGTTATGCCAAGTGTATCGACCTCTCTGAAGAAAAAGAGCCGCAGATATTCCGGGCAGTACGCCCTGGCGCCCTGCTGGAGAACATCCAATTCTTCCCCGGCACCAATACTGTTAACTACACTGATTGTACCATTACGGAAAACACACGGGTGTCTTACCCACTGTCTTATATTGACAATGCACTGGAACCTTCCATTGGAGGCATTCCTAAAAACATATTCTTCCTGACCTGCGACGCTTACGGCGTATTACCGCCAGTTTCCCGGCTGACGCCCGGCCAGGCCATGTACCAGTTTATTTCCGGCTATACCGCCAAGGTAGCCGGCACAGAAGCAGGTGTCACCGAACCTAAATCAACCTTCAGCGCCTGCTTTGGCGCGCCTTTCATTCCGCTGCACCCGGCACAGTACGCCCAGATGCTCGGTGAGAAAATGCGCCGTCACCAGGTGAACGTATGGCTGATCAATACCGGCTGGACCGGCGGTGCTTATGGCATTGGCAGCCGTATCAAACTGTCTTACACCCGTGCGATGATCTCTGCCGCCCTGAAAGGCGAGCTGGACAACGCCACCTTCCATCCTCATCCTGTATTCGGCGTGGCGATGCCTGACAGCTGCCCCGGTGTTCCGGCTGAAATCCTGGACCCGCGTAATACCTGGAATGACAAAGCAGCCTATGACGAAAAGGCGAAAGACCTGGCCGCCCAGTTCATCCGCAATTTTGAGAAATATGCTGCCGCTGCAGACGCTGAAATCCTCGCTGCCGCACCAAAAATCTAATGCTTTCCGATGTGATCAAAAATCTTTCCCTGCCGCCCGTGGGCAGCAGGGAGATTTATATGCAAGTTTTGCCTTATAATTTCCACTATCGCGCATTCTGACGGGCGCAATGCCCGGGCAAAACAAGCGCTGCCCCTGGTCGCTTGTTTTGCCGAATGCCGCGCAATCAATTACGAATGACATTTACGAATTGAGGGCTGTTTTATGGGACGGTTATTAAGTAGCCTTTCCGTAAAGCAGCCCTCAATTCGTAATTGTAATTCGTAATTCGCAATTCATTTGTACCTTTGCACATGCAAATTTTAGACGGTAAACTCGTTTCTGAGGCTATTAAAGCCCAATTAGCCGCTCAGGTGGCTGAATTAAAGGCTGCTGGTAAAAAAGTACCTCATCTCGCGGCCATACTGGTAGGTAACAATCCCGCCAGCGAAACTTATGTGGCTTCCAAGGTAAAATCCTGTGCAGAATGTGGCTACAACTCCACCCTGCTCCGTTTCGACGAACAGATTTCCGAAAAGCACCTGCTGGACCAGATCATTTTGCTCAATGAAAATGCAGATGTGGACGGTATCCTGGTGCAACTGCCTTTACCTAAACACATCAACGAAGAACTGGTGATCAACACTATCGATCCCAGCAAAGACGTAGACGGCTTCCACCCCATGAACGTGGGTAAAATGGTGAGCGGTTTACCAGCCTTTATCCCTGCTACTCCTTATGGCATCATGCTGATGCTGGAACATTATAACATTCCTACTGCCGGCAAACACGCGGTAGTAATAGGCCGCAGCCATATTGTGGGCACACCGGTAAGCATCCTGCTGAGCCGCAACACCAACCCTGGCAACTGCACCGTTACCCTCACCCACTCCCGCACACAAAACCTGGCAGAAATATGCCGACAGGCCGATATCATCATTGCTGCCATCGGTAAACCGGACTTTGTGACCGCCGATATGGTCAAAGAAGGCGCCGTAGTAGTGGACGTAGGAATCAACCGGGTGGCTGACGCTTCCAAAAAGAGCGGTTTCCGCCTCAAGGGAGACGTTAAATTTGATGAAGTAGCGCCTAAATGCAGCTTCATTACGCCAGTGCCTGGCGGCGTAGGTCCGATGACCATCGCAGCCCTGCTGAAAAATACCTATCACGCCAACATCGGCCTGAAAGGAAGTATGAACTAAAAGTTGCGGTAATACCCGAACTTTGTGCCGTAAATCATGTCAGTAATAACAACAAATATCAAAACCAGCACCCTGCCCGTGATGGAAAGCTTCTACACCCTTCAGGGAGAAGGCTACTATCAGGGCAAGGCAGCCTATTTCATCAGGCTGGGCGGTTGTGACGTAGGTTGCCATTGGTGCGACGTAAAAGAGAGCTGGGATGCCTTAAAACACCCGCAACGCGAGATCACGGAGATCGTGGAAGAGGCTGCTGCCCATCCGGGCCGGCTTGCCGTTATCACCGGTGGCGAACCACTGATGCATAACCTGGACGCGCTCACCAAAGCCCTGCATAAAAAAGGGTTCCGCACCCATATGGAAACATCCGGCTCCTCTCCGCTCAGCGGCAGCTGGGACTGGATCACCCTGTCGCCCAAAAAATTCAAGGCGCCGCTGCCGGAAGTATGTAAAGTGGCCAGCGAACTGAAAGTGGTCATCTTCAACAAATCCGACTTTGCCTGGGCAGAAAAATATGCAGCGCTGGTCAGCAAACAATGTAAGCTGTACCTCGCGCCGGAATGGGACCGCAGCGCAGAAATGACGCCACTGATCATTGACTATATCAAAGACCATCCCGAATGGGGCCTGTCTTTACAGGTACATAAATACATCAATGTACCTTAGGGGAGAAGATAAAACGAAGAAGCCACTGCAATGAAAGCAGTGGCTTCTTCGTTTTATCTTCTATCTTCGTTACACAACCCAGAAACATTTATGAAACGTACGCTGTTATTATCCGCCTGTTTATGGTGCTGTTGCCTGCAAATACAAGCCCAGACAGTTACTTACGAGACAGCCCCTAAAAAAGCAAAAGCCTTCTTTGACGAGGCAGTAGACGCCGTCCGCATGTACAGAAGCAAAGATGCGATCGACCAGCTGCAAAACGCCATCAAAGTGGCGCCGGGCTTCACCGACGCCTATGGCCAGATGGGCCTTTGTTATATCGATCTGAAAAATTATTCCGCGGCCAAAGAAAGTTTCACCAAACTGAAACAACTGGACAGCAGCGGGCTCAAACCGGTGATGGTAGCTTATTCCCGCTCACTGGCCGGCACCGGCGATTTTCAGAGCGCCCTGAATGTCATCCGCCAATATCTTGCCACCAGCAAAACACTGAATAAAAACGCCGAAAGGCTCAGGGACAATTATGAGTTTGCCGTCAGCCAGCATCAACAGGTGCCTTTTCATCCGGAAAACCTGGGAGATAATATCAACAGTAAAGACCCTGAATATTTTCCGTCGCTCACCATCGACGCACAAACATTGATTTATACCCGCCGTGTAAATGGCCGCAATGAAGACTTTTTCATCTCCCGCCGCGACAGCAGCGGCTGGCAGCCCGCGCAGAATATGGGCGAACCGGTAAACACCTCGTTCAATGAAGGCGCCCAGAACATCTCACAGGACGGTACATTGCTGGTATTTACCGGTTGCGAATTTCCCGAAGGCAAAGGCAGCTGCGACATCTACTATTCCGAGAAAACGCCCGACGGCTGGACAGCGCCACAGAACATCGGCGCACCGATCAATACGCGGGACTGGGAATCTCAGCCCTGCCTGTCTGCCGATAAACAAACGCTTTATTTCGCCCGCGAAACAACCGATGCAGGCGCCGACATCTTCATGAGCCGCCGACAGGAAAACGGCCGCTGGAGCGTGCCGGAGCGCCTTGGTCCCAATATCAACACCCCAGGCAGGGAAACCACGCCTTTCATCCACGCAGACGGGCAAACGCTGTATTTCGCGTCCAACGGGCATCCCGGCTACGGTGGCCTCGACATTTTTTACTCCCGCCGTCAGCCTGACGGCAGCTGGGGACCCGCCACCAACCTGGGTTATCCTATCAATACCATCGATGAAGATGCCTCGCTCGTAGTAGAAGCCAATGGCAAAACCGCTTATTTTGCCTCCGACCGTTCCGACACCCGCGGCGCCCTGGACATCTACCGCTTTGAACTTTATCCTGAAGCACGGCCACTGCAAACCCTTTACGTAAAAGGCTATGTGTATGATACCACTACCCACAAAAGACTGACCGCCAATATTGACGTGATAGACCTGCAAGGCGGTTACACTATCGCCGCCGTTAAAACAAACGATAACGGCGATTTCCTGGCGCCGCTGCCGGTAGGAAAGGACTATGCTTTCCATGTGAACAAGAAAGGATATTTGTTCTATTCTGATAACTTCTCCCTGAAAGATCATCACCCCGGAACACCTTTTGAGAAAAATATTCCGTTGCAGCCACTGGCCGTTAACGCCAGCATTGTCCTGCATAACATTTTCTTCCAGAGCAACCAGTTCAGTCTTGAACCGGCATCCGTGACAGAGCTGGACAAACTGGTGAAACTGATGCAGGACAACCCGGCGATTAAAATTGAAATCGCCGGTCATACCGACAATATAGGTTCCGATAAAGACAACATGGTGCTGTCCGCCAATCGGGCCAAGGCAGTGGTGAAATACCTGACAGACAAGGGTATCTCGGTGAACCGGCTCACCTTCAAAGGTTATGGGGAAACACAGCCGATTGCCACCAACGACACGGAGGAAGGACGCGCCACCAACAGGAGAACGGTGTTTCGTATCGTCAGCGTAGAATAGATTTAGGAATTTTTTGATTCGTGAATCAATAACAAGGATAAAAGCGAAGACCGAAGCAAGTTGTGTATCAACCTGTTTCGGCCTTCGCTTTATCAACACACGAAATCAAAAGATCCGTAGATATTTTAATAGTTCCGCAGTTGTGCTTTCATCACGCTGTCTTTCTGTTGTGGCGTGAGTTTATATTGATAGTTATACAATGCCCCTTCCCAGTCGCCGTACATCGGATTGGGCAGCACGATATACCGGCTACCGAAGCTGGCAGCGGATTGCAGGGCCGTACTATTTCTTTCCGCAACAGTTTTTTTATCGAAAGCGGCGGCGAAGTCGCTGAGGTTATCCCCGAATAGCAGCACAATCTCGTACTGCTGCAACACTTGCTGGCGGCGGGGTTCCTTACCGGAGCCGGCGGTTTTCAGCAACAGGTGCTGATCATCTGCGTCAGGGAAGCCGTAGCGTTGCAGGTTTTTCAGCGTAGCGGCCCTTTCAGCTTCCAGTCTGTTGGTGATATAGAACACTTTCACGCCTTTGGCGGCTGCGTATTTAAAAAAGTTGGGAGCGCCTGGCACTGTATCAGCCATGGCTTTAGCAGTCCATTCCATCCAGCTTTTCTCATCATAACTTTTGCCGTTAAGCGCCTGATGTACCGAATAGGGGCTGTTGTCGAGCACTGTTTCATCGATGTCTGTTACGACCGCCAGTGGCAAATGATGGGGTTGCGCCAGGTACTGATCGAGCCGCAAAGCCGCCAGCTGATAGGCTTGCAGGCAGAGGGCCTTGTATTCGCCAGACTGCTGTTGCCACAAGGCAGCCCATGCGGGGCCGTAAGGTGTGAGTTGCGTAGCCGGGGCAGCGGGTGTTTGTACAGCTACCGGCGTTGTTGTTTTACAGGCCAGCATTCCCAGCAGCAGTGTACCTGTCCATAACCTTTTCATCATAAAAATTACTGTTGTTGACTGCAAAAATAAATGGTTCCGGCAACATGTGTGCTGACGGGAAATTCGTAATTTAAAAGGAAATTGTTTGTTATGCCCCAGGAGTTGCTATACCAGATAGCTTTAACCCGTATTCCTTTAATTGGCGATGTGATTATCCGTAAGCTGCTGGAGACATTTGGCAGTGCCGGTGATATTTTCCGCGCGCGGCGGCGGGAGCTGGAATGCATCGAAACAGTGGGCAGTATCAGGGCCAATGCCATCCGCAGCTTCCGTGATTTCAGCGAAGCTGAGAAAGAGATACTTTTTATGGAGCGGTATGGTATCCGGGCATTGTTCTGTACAGACCCCGACTATCCACAGCGGCTGCATCACTGTTATGACAGTCCCGTGCTGTTATATTTTAAAGGCGCTGCTTCGCTGAATGCCACGCGTATGGTGAGTGTGGTGGGCACCAGGAGGCCATCGGCCTATGGCAGGCGTATTTGCCGGCAACTGACGGAAGAGCTGGCTGCCGCGCAGGTGACAGTTGTCAGCGGGCTGGCCTATGGTATTGATATACTGGCCCACGAAACCGCTTTACAGGCCAGTACGCCTACTATTGGCGTGTTGGCGCATGGGCTGGACCGTATCTATCCGGCGGCCCATAAAGGCACGGCAGTGGCCATGATGGCACAGGGCGGGTTGTTGACCGATTTTATGAGCGGGCACTTGCCGGACAGGCAGAACTTCCCCAAGCGCAACCGTATTGTGGCTGGTATCTGTGATGCCACCGTGGTGATAGAAAGCGGGCTACAGGGAGGCTCGCTGATCACGGCAGATCTGGCCAGCGGCTACCACCGGGACGTGTTCTGTATCCCGGGGCGGGCAGATGATCCATTGGCAGCAGGCTGTAATCATCTGATAAAAAATAATAAAGCCATGTTGATCACCGGAGCGGCGGATGTATTACAAATGATGGGATGGGAAGAGAAGTCGAAGCCTGCGGCGGTCCAAAGGGAATTGTTTTTACAATTGTCAGACAATGAACAAAAACTGCTGTTGTTATTCCGGGAGAAGTCGCCACGGCACGTAGAAGAATTGTATCTGTTGACCGGCCTTACCGGTAGCCAGGTGGCGGAAGCGTTGTTCAGACTTGAAATGCAAACAGTACTCAAAAGCTTGCCCGGACAGCGTTACGAGCTGATTATATAAGTCCGCGATCAGTGTTAATAACGTAATATTAACATGCGATCAGGATGCTGCTGGTGGTGAATATTTTATTTATTGGCAAAATAGAGCTACATTTGCGTGCAATTATTTTTTAACTGATTAATAATTGCATCATGCCTGCGGGAAAATCTAAACCCAAATTTGTAGCTGACGGCCTTACCTTTGACGACGTGCTCCTCGTGCCGGCCTACAGCGAAGTTCTGCCTAAAGAAGTAAACATCTCTACGCAACTCACCAAGAACATACGTCTGAACATTCCGATGGTATCAGCGGCTATGGACACTGTGACAGAAGCCAATCTGGCTATCGCGCTGGCGAGAGAAGGGGGTATAGGTATTCTCCATAAAAACATGAGCATCGAAAGACAAGCGGAGATGGTAAGAAGGGTAAAACGCAGCGAAAGCGGTCTGATTATGGACCCCGTTACCCTGAAAGCCGATGCCACTATTGGCCAGGCGCTGAAGCTCATGAAAGAAAACGGCATTGGTGGTATTCCCATTATCGATGACAATAACAAACTGGTTGGTATTCTGACTAACAGGGACCTGCGTTTCGAGAGAAACAAAAAGCGCCTGGTAGCTGAAGTTATGACCAGTGAAAAACTCATCACAGCACCAGAAGGCACCGATCTGAAAAAAGCGGAAAAAATCCTTCAGCAATATAAAATTGAAAAGCTGCCGGTTGTTAACAAACAAGGCAAACTGGTTGGCCTGATCACTTATCGCGACATTCTGCAGCTCACCAGCTATCCCAATGCCGTAAAAGATGAATTCGGCCGTTTGCTGGTAGGTGCTGCACTGGGCATTACCCCCGATGTACTGGACCGCGCCCAGGCCCTCATCAATGTAGGTGTTGACGTCGTTTGCCTGGACAGCTCCCATGGTCACTCTATCGCAGTGATCAATACGCTCAAAAAATTAAAGAAAGCATTCCCTAAACTGCAGGTGATCGCTGGTAACGTTGCTACCGCAGAAGGTGCGCTGGCACTGGCACAGGCGGGCGCTGACGCAGTGAAAGTAGGTGTAGGGCCAGGTTCTATCTGTACCACCCGCATCGTAACCGGCGCTGGTTTCCCTCAGCTGTCGGCTATCCTGGAAGCTTCTGAAGCATTGAAGAAACTGGGCATCCCGGTAATCGCCGATGGCGGTATCCGTTATACCGGTGACATGGTAAAAGCTATCGCTGCCGGCGCTTCCTGTATCATGGCGGGCTCTATCTTCGCCGGTGTGGAAGAAAGCCCCGGAGAAACCATCATCTACGAAGGCCGTAAATTCAAATCCTACCGTGGCATGGGCTCTATCGAAGCCATGCAGGAAGGCAGTAAAGACCGTTACTTCCAGGATGAAGACGATATCAAGAAACTGGTCCCGGAAGGCATCGTAGGCCGTGTACCTTACAAAGGCTACCTGTCTGAAGTTATCCAGCAATTTGTTGGCGGTCTGCGCGCAGGTATGGGACTCACCGGTTCTAAAGACGTGAAAGCCCTGCAAGCTGCACAGTTTGTGAAAATCACTGCTGCTACCGTGAAAGAAAATCACCCGCACGATGTGGTGATCACCAAGGAAGCACCGAACTATAGCCGTTAATTCAAGATCGTATATAAACAAAAAAAGACCGAAGCAATGTGCTTCGGTCTTTTTCGTTTATGCGGTAACGTTATTTCGCGTCCCACCATACCCGGTCAGCGGTGGTCACCTTCTGGTCCGGCTGCGGGTTAGCCAGGATTTCATTGGAAGGATAAGGCCATCTTCTCGGGATGTAGTTCACGAATGGATTTTCCGGCAGTGACAGCTGCGGATAACCGGTACGTCTCCAGTCATTGTAGGTTTCGATAGAGAGGAAGCCTGCCACGTATTTTTCATAGATGATCTGCTGTAAAGCATTGGCATCTGTGAGTGCGGGGCGGCTGTTGATATAAGCCTGTGCATCAGCTGCACCTACTTTCAGCATGTCCATATGCGCTTTGATAGCTGCCTGATATACTGGAGTGGCAGCAGTGGCGCCTGATTTAAGGAAAGTAGCTTCTGCCTTGATGAACATTGCTTCTGTGTAAGTAGCGAGGTACAAAGGTGCATCAGCGGATGCATAGAAGCTGTTCACCTGGGACAATACGGTCGGATCGGGAACAGTAGTGGCACCCGGCGTACGGCCGGTATAACCGCCATCCGCATCGGTGGTAGCGATGATTGGCAGACGCGGGTCATTATTGCTCTTCAGGAAATCGACGAAGGTTTTGTTCATCACTACGCCGCCGGCGCCTGGTTCTGTGTTTTTAAACCAGGGGCTTTCTGCCTGTGCAGCGCCGGTGTAAGTCACCATAGCGTTATCGCTGTTATCAGCAAAAGCGTTGGCCAGCGCCGCCAGGGCGAGGTCTGCCTGTGCAGCGGCCGTATGGCCGGGCGCTTTGGTGAGGCGCAGATAAAAACGGGCTTTCAGCATGTAAGCCAGTTTTTTCCATTTGGCCATATTACCCTGGTAGATATAATCATCTGAACCGGGAGCCACAGCGCTTTTCGGCTGACTGGCAAAATAGATGGCACTGTCAAGCGTAGACTGCAACACCTGGTAAATAGATTCCTGGCTATCGTATTTCGGACGGGAAATAGCCGGCAGTTTCATTGCGTCGGTGTAAGGCACGTTGCCCCACACGTCTGTGGCAATAGCCAGGTTGAAGGCAAACAACGTTTTACCGATCGCCATGTATTCGTTATGACCGGCAGCTCTGGCCTGGTCCATCATCAACCGGAGGTTGTTGAGGATGTTGGGATAAATGTAGAAGGTCCAGGTATTGTCCACATCTACCGGGAAAATACGGTAGGTTTCCTGACCAGGTGATGGCTGGTTCTGGGACAACTGTTGCATCCAATAAGCGCCGTTTACGCCATTGAAACCACCTACTACCTGTGTGGACATAGTAACTTCCACTGGCGGAAGGACCAGTTTTTCCGATACCTGCATCGGGTTATTAGGGTCCTGGTTTACGTCCAGGAACTTTTTACAGCCGCTACCCAACAGCACGGTGCTTAAAAATATGGTGGCTATATGTAATCTTCTCATGATTGTTATGCTTTTAAATACTACTAAAAGGTTGCTTTTAAACCGATGATCACGGTATGGTTGGAAGGCACCATGAAGTTAGCGAAGCCCTGACCATTGCCGCTACCGTTGAGGCTCACTTCAGGATCGGAACCGGTATAGTTTTTATGCAGGATAAAGTTGGTACCGGTAACATTCACTGCCAGTGATTTAAAAGGTGTTCCTTTCAGCATATGACCGAAGTTGTAACCCAGTGATACCTGTCTTAATTTCAGGAAAGAACCGTCTTCGATAGAGCTTTCATCAGCAGCGGAATAGATGTTGGTATAATAGGCCTGTGTATATGGTACTGACAGCGTGTTCTGTTTGCCAGTGCTTTCTATCACACCTGGGAATACCACGTTAGAGCCACGGTTTTCAGTAACCTTTGGTGTACCGTAGAACAACAGGTAGTGATTGTCCAGATTGAGGATATCGCCACCATGTTTGTGATCGAGCACAAAGGAGAAAGTAAACGCCTTCCAGGTGAGGGTACTGGTAAGACCGCCCAGCCATTTCGGTGTTACGTGGCCGATAGGAGCAATATCATCAGCCACCTGCGGGTAACCATCATCGCTCAGCAACATCTGGCCGGCGTCGTTACGTTTGAAGTGTGTGCCCATGATTACGCCATAAGCCTGGTCAGCAAAGGCATAAATACCTGGTGTGGTGAAACCTGCCAGGAAGATGCTGTTGAGACCTGGCGCCAGCCTGGTAACCTTGTTGTCAATTTTGGTATAGTTAACACCGATGTCCCATGTCAGGTTTTTGGTTTTGATCGGTGTGATGTTCAATACTACTTCCACACCTTTGTTGCGCATGTCACCGGAGTTCATGCTGGCAGCAGGATAACCGGTAGCACCGGAAATCGGCGTGCTGGTGGTCAGCAGGTCGGCACTTTTCCTGTCGAAGTAGCTCACTTCCAGGCCGGCCCTGTTTTGGAAGAATTTGGTTTCCAGACCAACTTCAAATTCTTTTACGCTTTCGTTTTTAAGCGGATAAGCGTAAGTGGTGCTTTGCAGGTAACCGTTCTGTCCCTGGAAGGGGAAATTGATGTTGCCTACGGAAGCTTTGATGTAAGGAGTGGTTAAACTGTAAGGACCTACGTTATCGTTACCTACGGCAGAATAAGACACTCTCAGTTTACCGAAGTTCAGGATCTTGTTATTAGACATGCCCAGTGCTTCGGTGAAGATGAAGCCGCCGCTTACGGAACCGTAAGGGTAGAACTGTTTGTCTTTGGACAATACAGAAGTACCGTCGTAGCGGCCGGTCACCGCCAGTGTCAGCATTTTTCTCCACTCTACGTTTGCCTGTGCATAGAAGCCTACTTTCCTGGATTTATACAGGTAATAGTTGGAAGTCACATTGCTGGTATTGGCCACTGTATACAGACCGGGAACAGACAGGCCGACACCTTCCACATAGTTGTTGTTATTGTAGTTGGAGAGGATGTTGTTACCCAGGATCAGGTCAGTAGTCCAGTCGGTACCGAAGTTTTTATGTGCCTGGATGATCAGGTCATGGTTGAACTGCTGGTATTGGATATCGCGTTTATATAATCTTCCGTCAACAGATTTGGAACCGATGATACCCATATTTTCATGATAGTCGGTGTTGTTCACATACATATCGGCGCCGAATCTTTCGGTGATGGTCAACCAGGAAAGCGGAGAGTAAGACAGGTTGATCACCGGGATGATACGGTTTACTTTATCTGTCAGGCCGGTGTTGTCTACGAGCCAGTAAGGGTTGTTACGGGCAGCGCGGTACACCTGTTGGGAACCGTCGGCTTTAGTGGTCGGGAACGGGTTCCAGGAGATGGGTGCTGCGTAAACGGTCCACAGTGGATTTGCGAGGCCGTTACCTTCCAGCAGACGGTCGTTGTCAGAGTGAATGTAGTTGAACTGTGTGGTGAGGCGCAGGTTTTTAGCCAGCTCGATACCATATTTAGCAAACAGCGCATGCCTTGAATAATCGGTATTCGGCATGGTACCGTCGGTTTTCACGAAAGAGTAAGACACCAGGTAATTGGACTTATCAGAGTAACCACTTACAGACACGTTGTTATCGGTAGTATGACCGGTACGGAAGAAGTCTTTGATGTTGTCTCTTTTCTGAACAGGCACACCGCCTACTTTCAGGGTATCGATGAGTGGTCCCCAGGAAGCAGAGCCCAGTTGACCGGCGTTACCGTTTACATATTTACCACCGGACCCTTGCGCGTATTTATCCTGAAACTTAGGCAGGATAGGATTCTCGAAGGAGTAGCTGGAGCTTACGGATACTGTAGGTTTGCCAGCGCCGGCGCCCATGCCGTTTTTGGTGGTGATGATGATCGCGCCTTTAGCCGCTGCGGAGCCATAGAGGGCAGTCGCTGCGGAGCCTTTCAGCACGTTGATGCTTTCGATGATGTTTGGATCGATATCAGCAGCGCGGTTGGAGGTACCGCCACCGCTGAGCGCGCCGTCAGGGTTACCAGCTTCGCCGTTATCCATAGGGATACCGTCGATTACCACGAGGGCCTGGTTTTCACCGGTGAGGGAGCTGTTACCGCGGATCACGATCCTGGCGGAGCTACCGGGCATACCGCTGGAGTTGGTGATTTGAACGCCGGCCACTTTACCGGACAATGCGTTTACCAGGTTGTTTTGTTTAGCTTCCACGATGGAGGCTCCTTTCACTTCCTGTGTAGCGTACGTGAGCGTACGTTTGTCGCGTTTGATGCCCAGTGCCGTTACCACTAATTCATTGAGTGACTGGTTGCTGCCAGTCAGTCTAACTACGAGCGGGTTGCCGCTGGCATCCGCTGCCACTGTTTGGTTGGCATATCCCACAAATGAGAAAATGAGGGAAGCTCCCGCAGGTGCTTCCAGTTTGAAATTTCCGTCCGGTCCGGAAATGGTGCCTTTGGAGGTGCCTTTAATGAGTACGTTTACACCAGGCAAGGGAGAACCGTCCTTTGCGTCGGTTACTTTACCGGTAATGGTCCGTGTTTGCGCATATGCCTGCAGCATACAGATGGTCACGAACAACCAAAGGAATAACCCTTTCTTCATGAGCAATTTAGATTTTGAAAGATGATTTCTGATACCAGATAACAATGGCATAGCCATCTCTTAGTTCGTATAGCCATTATGGTTATACATACTAAAAGGTTTTAGTAGACAATAAAATCCTGATCCGGGACGTAGTGCCAGTTATGTGACAGTGATGATCCGGGAAAATGGTGTTTTTAGGTAAGCACTTGGCTTAAGTGTTCAGATAATTGGTCGCTGTTTTAGATTAGATGTTGTTTTTTTTGATTTAGATGATGCAAAAACCTTTTAAGCACAATATTGGAAACCTGGTCCGGGAGGACCGGGCCTATATCGTCGCTTCACGAGTAAGGTAACGTAACCTGGCTGGAAAATAATGACGCCCAGCCTGCGTCTTTCCTTCATTAACTCTAACAAGTTCCACTGCTTCGGTTGATGGCTGCGTCCTGCAGCCCTGCATTTCATCGTTCCTTTCTACGGCTCTCCAGTTGACTTTATAAACGCGTTGTGGACAGTGACATACTTTTTATGCGATCAGTCCGATATGTATCATCGAATGGCCTAAATTATGAAAAAATTGTTAAACTTTTCAAGAGCAGATATATATGATTTTTTATAATCTATATTCTCTACTTATCAAGAACTTTTCACTTTTTTTATCTTGTACTTATAATAAATGTCCGTTTTAATATTGAATTAAATCATTAAAATCTACTTAAAATAGCGCGGGTGCTTTCCTTATCTTCGCCCCTGTTTTGATTTATATCCGATCATGAAATCATCCGCTTTTCTCTGCAGTATTTTCAGCGGCCTGTTGTTATGGCTGGCCTGGCCTACCATGCCTCTGACCCCGCTGGTCTTCATTGGTTTCACACCATTATTATACCTGACTGAAAAAGTACATCACAGGGGAAAATATTTCGGATGGATATTTTTCTCTTTGCTGATATGGAACGTGGCCACCACCTGGTGGGTGGGCAACACCACCGTACCGGCCAGCGGCGTATTTGCCAACAGCTTTAATGCCCTGCTGATGAGCATTCCCTGGCTGGCCTACAAAAACAGCCGCCGGCGCCTGCCGGAAACGATGTCTTACTTTGCCCTGATCGTATATTGGCTCACGTTTGAACTGATACATCAGACATGGGAACTGAGCTGGCCCTGGCTGGTACTGGGCAACGCCTTCGCCCTGCGGCCGGGATGGATACAATGGTACCAGTTCACCGGCGCCAGCGGCGGCACCCTCTGGGTGCTGCTGGCCAATATCACCATCTACCAGGTATGGAAACGGGCACGGATATACGACCTCAGCTGGGGCCAGCTGCTCCGCCAGGAAATATGGAAACCGGCAGCCATCATCCTGCTGCCCCTGCTCTGTTCCGTATTCATTCATCCCACTCCGGACAACCCGGCACAAAAAATCGGTGTGGTAGTGGTGCAGCCCAACATTGATCCCTATGATGAAAAGTTTACAGCCAGCTCTGTGATGCAGCAACTGGAAAAGTTCATCCGTCTTTCGGAATCCAAAGCAGACAGTAATACCCGTTATATCGTATGGCCGGAAACGGCCCTGTTCCCCCAGGGCGCCTGGGAACACCAGTTGAACTACCAGCCTGAGATACAGGCCATCCGCCGAATGCTGCAGCGGTACCCCAAAGCCAAAGTGATCACCGGCGCTGTGACCATGAAACAGTACCGCGAACCAGAGGAGGTACCTGCCACCGCCCGCCGCATGGAAGACGGTACGGCATGGGAACCATTCAACACCGCCCTGCAAATTGACACCTCGCAAAACATCCAGGTTTACCATAAATATGAACTGGTGCCCGGCGTAGAATTAATACCCTATGTACGGTACCTTTCCTTCATGCAAACACTGGCGCTGGATTTTGGCGGCATCACCGGAGGCTATGGCCGCACGCCCGGCGTTACCCTGCTGACCAACCCGGCAGACAGCATCAATATATTCCCCACCATTTGTTATGAGTCTGTTTTCAGTGACTATGTGGCCGACCATACCAAATCCGGCGCCGATCTGCTGATGGTAATCACCAATGACGGCTGGTGGGGCCGTACCGAAGGGCACCGGCAACATCTGCAATATGCCCGCATACGTGCCATCGAAACCCGCAAATGGGTGGTGAGAAGCGCCAACACCGGCATCTCCGCGGTGATAGATCCTGCAGGCAACGTGTACCAACCGCAACCCTACTGGGAAGAAGCCGTTTTTAAAGCAGATGTAACTCCCAGGCGGGAACAAACGTTCTACGTCAGAAATGGCGATCTTCTGTCCAAAGGAGCGGTAATATTTTGTATCTTGTTGCTGGTACATGCTTTTATTTCACGATTTATTCCCGGCTTAAGACATGCGGAAAACAACGGATAACGGAAACAGCCAATACGAGGACCAGGGCAGCGGCCCGGTGATAGTGCTCATTCACGGTTTTGCAGAAAACGCCCATATCTGGGACATCCAGCAGGCCTATCTTAAAGACCGCTTCCGTGTTATCACCCCCGATCTTCCGGGTGCGGGCAATGTACCTTTGACAACGCCACTGACCATGGAATCCATGGCAGATTACGTGTATGCCATCCTGTTAGCCGAAAATGTGGATAAAGCAACGATCATCGGTCACTCCATGGGCGGCTATGTAGCCCTCGCGTTCCTGGAGAAATATCCGCAGCTGGTACAGGGACTGGGGCTGTTCCATTCTACCGCCACCGCGGACACCGAAGAGAAAAAAGAAGCCAGGGCAAAATCCATCCGGATGATACAACAATATGGCGCTGAAACATTTGCCAGACAAACACTGCCCAACATGTTCAGCCCAAAGTTCAAAACCGCGCAGCCTGACCGTACAGACGCCTATGTACAAATGGGCATGCAGTGCTCCGGTGAAGCTATGATAGCCTACTATGAAGCTATGATGCAGCGCCCGGACCGCACCGGCATACTCAAAAACACAACGACACCTGTGCTGTTCATCATCGGGAAAGATGATGCAGCCGTACCGACAGACATCATATTGCCGCAGATAACCCTCCCCAGGGTAAGCAGCATTCATATTTTTGATGAAGTGGGACATATGGGCATGTGGGAAATATATGAAACCGCCAACCTGGTCTTGCAGCAGTTCGTGGAGTTCTGTCAACTTTGACAAGACTTTTATCACCACAACCAAAATCGCCCTGTTTTGAAGAAAATAACTCTTCTCCTGATATGTTTTGTATGCACCCTTCCTGTGTATGCCAGCCATATTATCGGCGGCCAGATTTTCTATAAACTACTTCGGTCCGAAAGCGGCATGAACACCTACCAGGTGACACTGAAGCTATACCGCATCTGTGAAACCGGCGAACGCATTGCGGAAATGCCCAGGAGCGTTATCCTGGCTTCTTTCGATAAAAAAGACAACGGTTATGTGGCCCAATACCCGATTGACCGCACCGCCTTCGAAGTTAAATCAGCCACCCAGATAGATCCCTGCATCGTCAACCCGCCTAAAATCTGTTTCCAGGTAGGTACCTATGAAACCACCATCACGTTGCCCAGTAACGAAAAAGGATATACGATTGCCTTCCAGAGCTGCTGCCGTGATCCTTTTATGATGAATATAGTGGCCGAACCTATTCAGGGATCTACCGACCGCGGTACCGGCGCCACCTATTTCGCAGAAATCCCCGGCACCGCCAGCGGCGCAGTAGATCCTGTGACCAATACCGTAAAAAATTCCAGTCCCGCTTTCAACAAAGAAGAAGCCATCCTGGTGTGCGCCGACAAAAAATTCGAATACGATTTTTCCGCATCGGACATCGACGGCGACCAGCTGGAATATGAATTCTGTGATGCCTATAAAGGCGGTGCGCTGACGCCGCAAAACGGTATCCCTCCTATGGCAGAGAATCCTCCCTATGATTTTGTGCAATACGTTTCTCCTTTCAGCGGTCAGTCCCCCCTGGGCGCTAAAGTCACCATCGACCGCAAAACCGGTATGATCTCCGGTACCGCGCCCGCCGCCGGGAAATACGTGGTGACCGTCTGCGTCAATGAATACCGCAACGGGAAAAAAATAGGCACCCTCCGCAAGGACTTTCATATCACGGTGACTACCTGTGTAAAACTGGTGACTGCCGCCATGCCGGAAAAATACGCCGACTGCAGCAGCCTTACCATCACCTTCATCAATAACAGCACCTTAGGCAAACCCTACACCTGGGATTTCGGTGACGGCACACCGCTGCTGACAGTCACTTCCCCTGACCCTCTTCCACATACCTACGCCCAGGAAGGCACCTATCACGTAAAACTGTGGGTGGACAAAGACAGTAACTGTGGAGACAGCGCGTTGGCTACCGTATACGCCTATCCGAAATTTGATCCGGACTTTAGCGTTGCCGGTCTATGTACCGAAAAACCCTCTGCATTCACGCCGGATGTAACGCGGGTAGACCGCGGCCTGGTATCCTACTACAAATGGGATTTCGGCACCGGCAATGCCGATGATACCACCAACACGCCCGCTCCCCGGTTCCAGTACAAACAACCAGGCACCTATAATGTGCAACTGTTTGTACGTTCTACCGTAGGCTGCGAAAAAAATATCGTCCATCCGTTTACCGTATACGACCGGCCACCGTTCAGCGCCACTGCTGATACGCTGCTCTGCTACAGGGACAGCCTGCATCTGTGGGCCGCTTCCGATATGCCCGGCACCTACCAATGGACACCGGACAACTATAAAATACTGAATCCCAATACGCCCAATGCCATCGTATTTCCCAAGGTAGACACGGCTTACACCGTTAAGTTCACCGACCAACAGGGATGCACCAACGAAAAAAGAGTAGCGGTAGACGTAAAAGACTCGCTGCTGATACAGACAGTGCCCGGCGACAGCACCGTTTGTACCGGTGATGAAGTCCATCTCTCCGTAAAAACAGACGGCGCCTATGCGTATCAGTGGACCAACCTGGGTGGCAACCAGGTGGTCAGCAATCTGATAGATGCATTTGTGACGCCGGCGCCGCCACGGCAGACCTACCGGGTACTGGCCAGCCTTGGGAAATGTTTTACCGCCGATACCCTTAACCTGAAAGTCGTGGATCCGCCGAAAGCCGTCGCCTACCCGGATACGACCATCTGTTTCGGTATGCCCGTTCTCCTGCGGGCCGAAGGCGGCTCTTCTTACAGATGGAGCCCGTCCTTCTATGTGAAAGACCCTGCCCTGCCCAATACTTTTGCCTATCCCGTTGACACTACCCGCTTTACGGTAACGGTGACGGATACACTGGGATGCCCTAAAAAAGTGACCGCCAGTGTGCTGGTGAAGGTAGTGCCCCAGGTACATGCGTTTGCAGGCAACGACACGATCGTCATGCTCAATGTGCCGTTCCAGTTACAGGCTACCGGAGGCGTGCGGTATACCTGGACACCGGTCACCGGTTTAAACAATCCTAATCTCCCCAATCCGGTGACGTTGATCAACCGTGATGTTACCTATACCGTTACAGCCTACAGCCAGGAAGGATGTACCGGTACCGACGATATCTTCATCCGTTTTATTGCAGGCCCGGAAATCTATATCCCTAATGCCTTTTCACCGAATGGCGACGGGCTGAACGACGTATTCCGGCCGATACCGGTAGGCATGGTGCAAATGGACTTCTTCCGCGTGTTTGACCGCTGGGGAAAACTGATGTACGACAATACCACTTATATGAAAGGATGGGATGGCAGGGTTAATGGTCAGCCTGCGCCTGTAGGCACTTATGTATGGGTGGTACAAGGCAGGGACATCAACCAAAAAACTGTGCTCCGGAAAGGCACTGTCACACTTATCAGATAAATCTGCTGACAGGTAGCTCATTAGGTATTCCGATATTTAATTGCATATAATCAACTCACCTCAAACCCTCTGTAGTACCGGGAAATAATACCTTATCCGACTGAACCGGGTCTGCTTTTTTTTTGTTAAATTCAGATAGCAGTACCCCGAAATATGAAGAGCACCCTGTTACTGGTACTTGGCTGCTGTTTGTTTCATCTCCACACAGCCGCCTACCACATCATTGGTGGCGAAATTTATTACAAGACGATAGGTATGAGTGGAGATAATTCCCGCTACCATTATCTCATCACCCTTAAACTATACCGTGACGCAGACTTTACCTGCGGCGACCGTCAGGGTTGTATTGACAGGTTTGAAAACCCGGTAGCGGCCAACGTGTACACTGCCAACGGCACCCGCGTATTGTCTTCGGTATACCTTTATATCAGTAAAGTAGTACCCCTCATCGATACGCTTAAAAACCCCTGCCTTGCACCACAGGCGCAACACCTGGAAGTAGCCTTTTATACTGCCACTATAGAACTGGCGCCCATCCCCGGAGGGTATTACGTGGCGTCACAACGCTGCTGCCGGGGAGAGAAACTAACCAATATATACGATTCCGAACATGAAGGCTCTACTTATTATACCGTCATTCCAGGTACGGAATCCAGGCCTAACAACAACAGCGCCTATTTCAACAAGGACTCCGCTATCGTGATTTGCAATAAGATGCCGTTCAAAATAAACTATGCCGCCTTTGATGAAGATGGCGACAGCCTGACCTATCATCTCTGCAGCGCATTGACAGATGGAACAGTGAACAATGAAACCAATTCCACCACCCCTCCGCCCTACAATGCCACGGTACGGTACATCCCACCGTATTCAGGTGCCAACCCGATGGGGGGCAGTCCGGCCATTACCATCGATAACCAGGGCATGATCACCTGTACGCCCGACAGGCCGGGCAAATTTGTGGTCACGGTATGCGTGAACGAGTTTGACAGGGTGACCAAAAGATTACTGGGCACCCATAGCAAAGATATCCTGCTCACAGTATTTGACTGCACTACAAAGATCGTGGCCGGTTTTCCGTCAGTGCTCAACAACTGTGCTGAATCGCCCGAGCTACAGGTGGCATTCCCCAATTACAGCGTGGCGGGCTACACATCCTCATATTACTGGGCCTTCGGAGATGGTACAGACACCACTACAGACAGCAAAACCATTTTCTTTCATCAATATCCCGACACCGGTGTATATAAAGTAAAACTGGTGGTCAATCCTCACCTCTCCTGCAGCGACAGTATTACCGGAGAAGTACACAACTATCCCGGGTTACGGGCTGGCTTTACCAGCAGCGGGGTTTGCAAGGGAGATCCCATCAACTTCAACGACACGTCTTCTTACCGTTGGGGCAATATTATCAGCCGCACCTGGGAATTTGGCATAGCTGACAGCGTACTGGTCACCGGCAATACACGCGACATCACGCACCGGTTCGATAAAGGCAACCTGTACACCGTTTCCCTCACACTGCATACCGATAAACAATGCGATAAAACGGTTACCCAAAGCATACGCATATACGAAGTATTTCCCTTTGCCGGTAATGATACCATTCTGGCCAAAGGACAGACCATGTTCATGCAGGGCAGCGGCGGCGATCTTTATTCCTGGCAGCCTTCCGATGGCCTGAGCGATCCCGGCATAGCGCACCCTTTGCTGAACTACAACAAAGACATAACCTATGTGCTGCGGGTATCCAATCAGCAGGGCTGTACCGGGTACGATACCATCAACGTAAAATATTATACCGGTCCGGAGATGTACATCCCCAACGCTTTTACGCCTAATGGCGATGGTGTTAATGACCGCTTCCGCTTTATCCCCGTGGGCATCGTCAATTATAAATTCTTCCGGATATTTAACCGCTGGGGACAGGAAATCTATTCCTCCACCGACTTCCGAAGTGGCTGGGACGGCACTTACAGGGGAATGCCCGCTCCGGTGGACACCTATCTCTGGATATTGCAGGGCACTGATTTTAACGGCCGGGAGATCCTAAAAAAGGGAACTGTCACGCTCATCCGTTGACTATCGGAAAAAGTATCGTTTTTAGGCAATATCACGCTAATTTTACAGTATTGTTTCAACAGGCATTCACCCATTGGTGGGCGCCATCAATCAGATATTATGGGAATCGTTCTTATCACAGGTGCTACCGCTGGTTTTGGCCAGGCATGCGCAGAAACATTTGCTTCAAAAGGATATGATGTGATCATCACCGGCCGGCGCAAAGAGAGGCTGGAGGCTTTACAGACACAGTTGTCACAGGAGTACGGCGCCAATGTGCTGGCGCTGAATTTCGATGTACGCGATGAAAAGGCCGTACAGGAAACACTGCATGGTATTCCTGAAGAATGGAAAGCGGTAGACATACTGGTCAACAATGCCGGACTGGCTGCGGGTCTCAGCACCATTGATGAAGGAGACCTGGATGACTGGAACAATATGATGGACACCAACGTAAAAGGCCTGCTGTACGTATCGCGTGTGGTGATTCCGTGGATGCGTGCCCGTACTCACGGCCATATTATCAATATCGGTTCTACCGCCGCCAAACACGTATATGCCAAAGGCAATGTGTATTGTGCCTCCAAAGCCGCTGTAGACGCCATCACACAGGGCATGCGGATAGACCTGCTGCCTTACCGGATCAAGGTGACCGCCATCCATCCCGGTGCGGCTGAAACAGAGTTCTCCCTGGTACGTTTTAAAGGCGATGAAGACAAAGCGAAGGACGTGTATAAAGGCTTTATCCCGTTGAGCGCCCAAGATGTGGCCGATGTCGTGTATTACTGTACCTCCCTGCCGCCGCATGTGTGTATCAATGACCTGGTGTTAACACCGCTACAACAGGCCAACGCCTATTATATAGATAAAAATTAACACGTTTATGTGAGTACATAGTTAAGTGCGTTTTTCTATATTTGAAATCATTAATATATTTTTTACATGCCCTATGTGTAAAAAGTTTATACCAATGCCATCATCAGACTAAATTCGAGACGATAAGACTATCCTCTTACTGAAAACCATATCCCTATGCTTACGTTCTTAACTATGTACGTACTGCGCCTGTATTATCCAAGATGGAAAGCACATTGGCGCCTTTATTTCGGAAAGACCCGCAGAGGCTCTTATGGCCGTTGGGCATCCCGCAAAGACTGGAGTGAGGGTTATAGCTGGAGCTATAGCTGACTGAGTAAGAAATTATCAAAAGAAAGAGGGCCGGACGAATGTCTGGCCCTCTTTCTTTTAGAGATTTTGATATTCAGATGTTCACCCGCTCGTACACAACCTCACCCTTACGGGTATACGCAATTAATATGGTTTTACTGTCAACCGCACCAGCCACCGGATAAGCAGCATATACGCTGTCTGCCGTTAACGCCCGGCTGGTAAGGGTTTGCCCTTCGGGCGATTTTATCGCTATCCCAATGCGGCTACGGAAATCACCCTGCCATTTCACCGGTTCGTCCCATACAATCACCACCCGGTCGTCCGGAATGGTCACTATCTGCGGGTGCTTGGCCATCGGAGCCTTGCTCAGCGATTCTTTCTGCGTATAGGTTTTACCGTTATCTTTTGAAGAAGCATAAAAAACACCCTGCCCGCCGCCCATGGTAAACCAGGCAAAATGCAGCCCGTTTTTATTGGCTGTAAGGGCCGGCCCGGTATGCGGGCATCCGTTCACCACCCAGTTATCTGCACTGATACGCACCGGCTCACTGAAAGACCTGCCGCCATCCACAGACACCTGGTGTACCATGTCGCGGATAGAATCGTTGATGATATCACGATAAGCCACATGAATATCGCCATTGCCGGCCACATACAAACGGGTACGGCAACACTGGCACACTGTACCGGCAATTGGCTTTGCAGCCTGAAAACCGCTTCTGCCATTCGTCACAGCCCAGTACAGGGTAGAACCCTCTGCTTTGGTGTCCTTACGGTTGTCCAGCCAGATAGCCGCGGCTTCGCCGTTGGGCAACAAAGCCATATCAAAATAACGCTGATCATACCCGGCCGTATCCGTCACCAGCGGCACCGGCGCTCCCCAGGTACGGCCACTATCAGCCGATACCGCGTACATCACCTTTCCGGCGTACTTGTTCCGCGGATCATGCTGCTCCACGCCAAACAAGGCAATGATACCGCCATCGGGCTGAAACAACAGCTTAGGCAGATTTTCCGCATGAGGGTAGACGCCGGCAGTGGAAGTTATTTTTACCGGCGCTGAAAACGTATGCCCGTTATCGTTAGATACGGCATAATACATCATGCCGGTATCAGCAGTGCTGTCTTTTTCCACCCAGCTGATCACGGTACGCCCCCGGGCGTCTTTGGTGATATATGGACAAGACGCGTCCTTACCCGCCTGCGACAATACCACCGCACCTGCCGGCACTGCCTCTTTAGGCCGGCATGAAGCCATTCCCAGCAAAGCAATAGCGATATATAATATTCTTCTTTTCATGTACAGTGTTTTTATTTCCTGCCAACAAATGTATAAGCCACGCCGAAATTGAACGTCTGCCGGGGACCTACACGATAACTCTTGCCATACGCAGATTTTTCTGCGGTAGTAGCGTATAACTGGTCGCCTGCATTCATACAGTTCAACCAGCATTCAAATCCTTTCCATTGGTAGCCGGTACGGATATTAAACAAATCATACCCCCTATACCAGGCTGTATTGGCTGCATCCATATAGTACCCGCTGATATGCTGCCATTCGCCGCCAATACGAAAACCTTTCAGGGAAACAGGTTTCCAGGTGATCTCAGTATTGGTGATCCATTTAGGCGCACCATTCATATCATTATGATCGTATGTTTTTCCATTCTCCGTATAGGCGTCGAAGATATGACGCGCATAGGTACCGCTGGTACGTAAGAACACTGATTTAACCGGCGTATATCGGGCATTCCATTCTATGCCGCGGTGTGTGGTGGCGCCGGCGTTCTGGTTGGTGTAAGAACCGTCCGCATCACGCACACTCACAATTTCATTCGTACCTTTCATCTGGTAGATGCTTACATCCACATAACCTTTCTGCTGAGCAAAAGCAAACCACCCACCTGCTTCGTAGTTATCATAAGTAGCGGACTTCAGCACCGGCACTTTCACCCCTCTGTACAGCTCGGAAATATTAGGCGGCGCAAAACCTCTGCTATAGTTGGCATACAGACCACGATTGTGTTGCAGGTTATACGTCAGCCCCAGCTTGGGCGTCAGTGCATTAAAATTGTTTCTTTCACTGGGAGCGCCGGTAAAGGCAGATGGCGGCAGGTAATTATCAAAGTTATAATCCATCCTGTCGTACCGCAATGCTGCCACTACCCGCATGTTCTCCACAGGGGCAAACGCAAACTGAGTGTATACGGCCGTATTCAGCAGTCCCACCCGGTAGTTGGTCAACAGGGAGTCTGTAGCCTGATAACCGGTATAATAACCGGCGGCGTTTTTTGTGATATCGATGTAATCGGCATGATAGGTAGCGGGGCTGTAATCCGCACTCACACCGGCTATCAGCGATGCCTGCCGCCAGTTAAAATCTTTTTTATGCTGCGCTATTACCCCATAGCTGTAAAATGCATCGCTGTTGATTTCTCCTCTCGCCTTCAGGGTGTTACGGATATCCTTTATCGCATAAAAAGGATTTTGTCCGATGGTACTATGACGGAAGAAGGCAGTAACACTGGTATGATTGCTGGTATTCCAGGCATGCTCCAGTGTGCTGCGGATACGCAATGCTTTTACCTCGCGATAGCTGAATGTCTGAAAGTTCGTATAGTCTTTGGCGTAAAAATGGGTGCTGTCGAGGCCGCCCGTCTGGTCTGTTTTATAATTGACCAGTGTGGCCGTGGTCGTCCATTTGTTGTTTTCATTCAGCTGCACGTCCGTACGGGCGGTGACAGCGAGCTTATGAAAATCGCTGTGGTCCATATAGCCGTTCCGCTGGTCTGCATAATAACCGCCTACATAAAAGCCGGCTTTTCCTTTGGTATCGGACACACTGAAATCGGTGCGTTTATATCCCCAGTTACTGGCTTCCAGCTGCACTTTGGCAGTAGGCACCAGTGTAGGCGCTGCCGTGATAAAATTCACTGCGCCGCCTACGGCTTCGCTGCCATACAGAGAGGAAGCCGGGCCGCGGATCACCTCAATATTACGCAGCGCCGCCATGTTGACTTCTATCAGGGCATTATGGTTAAAGTCTCCCACGGTGCGGATGGGAATACCGTCTTCGAGATACAGAAAAAGGCTTTTATAACCGATAGGCTGACGGATAGCCATGGTATGTTGTTCATTGCCCAGGTCCACCATGTATACGCCGCTGACTTTATTGAGCACTTTATCCAGGGTAGTGGCTTTGGTTTCCTGTAGTGTTTGCGGGGAAATGGTGCTGATGGCCACCGGTGCCTCTGTTCGCAGTTGTTTTTCCCTGGAAGAAGAAACGATGACTTCATTCAGGTTGGTAGAACTCGCTTCCAGGTAGATGACCGGCATTTGGGCTGCCGCTGACGCGGCTATTTTCCGGGTGATATAACCCACATAGGATATTTTCAGGGAGTCAGGGCCTGCTGTAGCAGGCAATGTGTACCGTCCCTGTGCATTACTCGTGCAGCCTTTTCCGGCTGCCATCAGGTTCACGCTTACACCGGGCAGGGCTTCCCTTGTCCTTGCATCCGCCACGCGCCCGGCCAGCTCCTGGGCATAACTTGCCCGCATCGCCAAACAGGCGATGAGCAGTAAATAAATTTGTTTCATCAGTTCGTCAGTTGGATGTATGCCTTCGCAGGCGCACATCTTTGGTTTGTCAGGAAATACCAGACTTCATCAGGCTGGTCGAAAAGCCTGCTGATATCTGATCCGGAACTTTAGCCCGGAAAGGATGGAACATGCACGCAGACAGGCCGTACGATCATTTGGTCGTCAGGTTGTCTAACTAAAAAGGCATGCTGAAACAAGTGGTCAACTCAGGGACTGCGGCGGGTGGAAAATTGTTTGGACGGGAGTTTCGAGGAATGGATCTGCATAGAAGATGACGTGCGCCACAGGTGCTGCAGACGGCGCTGTGAGCCGCTCAGGCAGGGCATTGACAAACATTACTTCGTAACGTTCCTTGTTACTGTTGCTGTTTTTGTCCTGGCTGGCATCGCGATCCAGTTTCTTTTTCAGGTAACATTTACCATTACAATGCATTTCGGGCTTATTGCGGTTTTCGCAAAGCACCTGTGCAATAAAGGACTGTTGCGCCCTGAACTGCAGCACAATGAGGCTTTTGCTGAAAGTCTGCAGCAAGAGGCCCAAAGAAATGCATATGATGAGGAAATATTTCACGACACAAACTTATAAAAGAAATGTTAAAGAGCTCATGATTTTTATCAAGGCGACTGTTAAGCATCGTCAGCCTTTTTGTTCCACATCGCCCGAAGGGCAAAAAAATCCCCGGGGCAAAACCCCGGGGACACACTATTATAGCCGTATCTGTTAATTAAACTATTGCGACAATACGAAGCGGAAGGTAATACCTCCCCTGGTATTCGTAATCGGATAAGCAGTGGAAATAACCGGGATCGTCTGCCTGCGGTCGTAGAAGAAACGCAGGTTCAGCCGGTTATTCACCACATAATCGATAGACGGCGCAATGCCTACCACCTTCTGACCACTGGTAGGAATTACCAGGTCGGCATCCAGGCGGTTATTGGCCGTTTTATCATCCCGGAAGCTCAGGTCCAGCCGGAAGTTAAGATCATTCTGCAGACGCTTGCCGCCATTTTTACCTACGGCAAAAGGCAATTGTAATCCTCTTACACGGTAACCGGCCCCGATCACAATTTCGCTGGAACGTAATTCGGTCAACTGGTAATCGATAAGGCTGAGGCTGAGTGAACGGCTTTTCCGGAATTCCACCCGCGCATTGAGGCTGTTGGTAAAGGTGAGGTCCACGCCCAGCAACGGAGAGAACTGCTCTGTCAGCGTCAGGTTGGGCACCAGGAAGTACGGATAGTAGTTGCCGGATATCGTATCTCTGAACGCCGGATAACCCGCCAGTCTTGGATCTTCATAATACATGGAGGTATTATAGGAGTTCATCGACAACGAACCGATATATCCGTGTGTAAGCGTAAAGTTGGTCAGGAAGCTGCGGAAAGGTTCCAGCTTGGTCAGACCATTATACGTGATACGCCAGTTGGGCCTTGGCACATAGTTCCTGAACGGATTGGACTTCACGGTATTACCCGGTCCTTCCAACAGACCGATCTTGTCTGGCGACTTGCCGGTGTAAGCCGCAAGGAACGCAGGGATCAGCACGTCCTGTGCATATCTCGTATAGCCGTACGCGTAAGTAGGATCTTTAGGATCACCTGACGGCACACCCGGGTCCTTATTGTACGGGTTTGCAGCACCAAGACGTTTGGAAATAATATTCCGGTAGGCTTCAAAATTGCGGAACGTTTCTGATACGCCATTGGCCGTATTGATCTTACCAAACATCGTTTGAATAGCGATGTAGGAGATTTCAAAACCACCGGCATCATAAGGGCTCAGATGCTGGAAGCCCATATCAACACCGTTAGAGTCCACCAGGTTTTTATACAGCTCTGTATGTGTTTTGGTAAACGATTTGGTCATGCTCAGATCGATACGCAGATCGTTGAAAGGCTCCAGTTGCGCCTGTAAATCCCAACGTTGGGTGTACTGCTGCTGGAACTGTATGTTCAACGAAGGGTCACGGGTGATGAGGCCTTTCTTCGCAAAATCATCCAGCCATTTTTTGTCCGGTTGCTTACCCAGCACAAAACCAATACCCGGCGCCATGGACTGCCAGTTCATGCCCAGCACCTTGGTGCTGTCAAGGTAACCAGGCAGACGCGTACCGGCGTTTTCGTTATAGTTGAACCCAACTCTCTTCAGTGCCATCAGCGCTTTCAGTACCCCTTTCACCCATGGGTTGATCTCATCGGAAGATGACGGGTTATTATTTTGCTGATCTTTCTGTTGATTGTTGTTTTTGTTCTGTTGATTATTATTGTTATTGGAAACAGGCTTGCGGGTGTTGATCTGTCTGAGGAATTTGGATTTGTTGTACAGTTCCACAAACTTAAACTCAGCAGTCATCGTTTTCTGCATGCTGTTCTCAATGGCATTGCCCAGGTAAAGCGCCAGTCTTGACGCGCCTGTCCAGCGGTACTCCGTACTGTAACCGATGGCCACGTTGGTCCAGCTCAGGGCCGGGAACTTGGCAGTAGGCAACGTATACGTGAAGTTGGCATTATGCATATAGTTCACGGAACGGCCACCTTTAAAGAAGTTACGCCAGATGGTATCCTGTTTAGCCCCGGTATTGATCCTGCCTGCCGGTTCATCTACACGGTTATTGCTCACCGCGTTGAACTCTATATTAAGGCTGCGGGTCAGGTCCCACTTCAGGGTATAGTAACGGTCAAAAGTGAAGTACTTGTCATATGTTTCGGGCAACTGGTATTTCACGTCGCCCCCTACGTTACGGATACGGGAAGCACCGAACTGACGAATGATGTCTGCGCGGAAACTGATAATAGACGGTACATAGTTGACGTTAAAATCGCGTATGAGGTCCAGCCAGTGTGTTTTTGTTTTGATCAGTTTTTTGAACGGCTCGATATATTTCGGCTGACCAGCGAAGTTGTACCCGATACCGCCGCGGTGCTTGGTCAGCAGATCACTCTGGATAAGCGGGTTATGACGGTTGATCTGCGAGAACGAGTAACTGACGTCAAAGTTCTCGATATCCCACAGGTGACGCTTGCCCTGCCGCATATTGAGCTTCCGGACGTTGGTAAAGTTCAGGCTCGTGATAGAGGTAAAGTCCTGCGCATTTTTGCGGATGGAGTCACGCTCCCATCTGGACCTCGCCAGCGCAAGCTTGTCTTTCAGTTTAATATCAAGGTCATAAGGGTCATATTCCGGATTGCTGACTGACTGTGAATAACCGGCATATACCGGGATAGACATACCTGTTTTCTTCGGCAGCAGTTTACCCAGATCGAGGTTGGCCGCAGCATCGTATTGCAGGAAGTTGTCACGGAAACGTTCGTTCACCCGCTGGTCGATATTACCGAAACCGGCCGTGTGCATGTTTCCGGACAGCGAGAGGGTGCCAAGGTCGGCCAGTTGCAGGTCCAGTCTGCCCAGGGCGGCATAACCACCTTTTTCATCGAAATCAGAAAGGCGCAGTTCATCGAACCATACTTCCGCGGAATGCGGCATGCCGTCGTCTTTCGGGTTCGTCACACCGATCATCATGGTGCGCGCGTCTCCCAGGCTGGGGTTACCTACTACAGACATGAAGTTGCCGAATTCGTCGGCCACCGGCGTCATCGGATAGGGCAACAGCGGAGAGCAGGAATCGCACATGTTCCTTTTCTGTTTCAGCTGGCTGAGGCGCTCCATAATGAGCTGCATATTATTGCCGTCGGGCCAGATTTCAATAGGTGATTTGGAATTCCAGGCAGTTACTTTCAGCGGAATGCGGTACTCGTAATAGTTGCTCACAAAGTCGCTACCGATACGGATCACGGCCTGCATCTGTCCGTCTTTCAACGCGGTGGCGGAACCTACGGCTTCTGCGTGGACATACATTTCCATTTTCTTGTACTGGCGCAGGTCCATGTTGAGCGTTTTATACAACGCGCGGGTTTCGCCGTCCTGCAGGTTGCCTACCTGAACAGACAAAGACTGTTCATTCAGCTGCAGCGTAGTGTTATTGGTGCTGATAGTATTCTGTCTAACCACTCCCGGCGGCAGCACGTAAGGAATAGGGCTGCGGGAAGAGTTTTCTTCAATATTAACGGCAGAAGAGTTAAAAGTAGTGGTCTGGTCCAGCGGTATAGGATCACCGGGTTTCAGTTCGTACATATAACGGCGCCACTGGCTGCGTACCAGTTCCAGTTTGGCGAAACGCACAACCACCGGATCAGCAAAATCAGTGAGGAACATACGCATGAAGCGGATGGACTTGAAGTCGGGAATGTTGCCCACTTTTGAATTGAACTGATTCAGTGGTACTTTGAACTGGTACCATGTTTCGGTAGTTTTCTGACCGTTGGGCAGATCTACCGGCGCGTCAATTTTATCCACGATGTAATTGGTACCTACGGTCATACCCGGTTTGAGGTCTACGCGGTACTGGAAGTATTCTTCCGTTTCATTCATGGTGTTGTCCCTGTTCAGGTCTTCTGATTCAGGGATATTGGTGGCTGCGGTAGAGAAAGTGGATTTCGGGTCAGACACTGGTGAGTTGCCTTCCGGATTGCTGTAATTTTTATAGCGCTCCAGGATACCGGCGCGGGCAGCGTCGTAATCGGCGTTGCGGTAATGCTTATAGTCGTCGTTGGCCGGGTCTCTCTGCGCCTGTTGAAATACCGGAGAACCGCCGAAGTTCATCGCCATCGTGTCCATATACTTTCTGAAGAAAGCTGCTTCGTCAGAAGATTTCAGACCGTCATACCCCACGTCCTGGTAGGAGCGGATGTTGGGGTCGTTGTCGAAGGCCTGTGTGATCTGTTGCTGGAACTTAGGCTGACGGCCCCAGTTGGAGGAATCGATTTTATTCGGGTCCTGCCGGGGGTCGGGCATACCGTTTTCAAAGAATTTCTTCGAGTCTTTGAGGATGTCTTCAGAAACGTTACCCAGGTTGAAGTAGAGGGAACCTCCGTTGCTACCGGGTGTTTTAATGAAGGGGTCCTGGATCCAGAACTCGATATATTCGATATTGGCTGTTTCAAAGTCGCTGTTGTCGATGGCGCGCATGATACCGCCCCATCTTGTTTTCGGGCGGGCCAGTTTACCATCGCGGTCCATGGCCGTGGGGCTGCTGGTGAAGTTGTACGGGCCTCTTTCTGTCGGATAGTAGGCCAGGTCAAGGGTACTGAGCTGGCTTTGGCCGAAGTCGGTAGACCGGTTACGGAACACTTCTTTCTGGTAAACGAGCCTCACGCGGGGATCTGACTGGTCGTCCACCGTGATGCCTGCCGGCAGGTTGGGTGATTTCGGTAACTGAAGGGTAGGCTCCAGGATATACCAGGCCAGTTTAGCCCTGTTTTTACCGTATTCCAATACGTTGCTTACTTCCGCTTCGGGGAATAATATGGTGCCTGCCGCGTTGGTGGCGCCTTTCGGCGTGGAGGCCAACGCCCAGCTGGTGGCCGGGAACTTCAGGTCATATCCGCTTTTCACGCCTTCAAAGTCATCGATATAAGCGGTACCCTGTTTGCTGCCGGCCTGGTTGATCAGTTTACTGTGACCGGGGAAGAGGCGGGCCACCTCACCGGTGAACAGGACGCTGGAAGGTGCGGTGGTACTGTAGTTGGGCAGTTTATCGAGGAAGCGGGTCAGGCCTTTCCATTCAGAGGCATAGTTCACATCGAGGCCTACCATCGTGTTTTTGATAGGGTCTTCCCCGTAGTTCACTTTCTGGTAGTAAGGCCTTTCCGTCATGCGGACGATCGTACCGCCGATACTGAGTTTATCATTAACGAGGTAGTCGAGTCGGGTACCGAAGTAGTTCCGCACCTGTTGTCCGAACAGCGCGTTGTTTTCAAACTGCACGTTGATCGGTACGCCGGAATTGAGCACCCCGCCGTTGATGATTTTGAGCCTGCCGAGGTTATAGTCGATGATGTAATCCACGTTTTCCCGCAGCAGCTGGCCACCGGCGGTAACTGTCACGGAGCCGGGGGGGATGGTGATACCGCCGCCCAGGTTGATTTCCGATGAGTTGGCTGATTTATAGGACCCACGGATCACGTAGCGGTTCAGTTGCGGGAACTGTTGTGCCACTACCTTAATGGAGTCGTACAGTACGCGGTACAGGTATTGTTTTTCGAGGGTGCCATCGCCGCCGAATGCTTTCTTGAGGCCGTCAGCAAAAGGTTCCAGCATGGGGAACATGATCTTGCCGGTCAGGGAGTTGATCGTATATCCTTCCACGTAATCAAACACACCGTCCGGCTGAGGGTCCAGCTGGTTATTGAGGCGGTCCAGGTTTAGTACTGTGATGATCGGAGCGCCGGCGTAATCGCCTTTGGCGTCGGGGAGGTAGCGTTTATCGCTCGGAGGCCTGCCATCTGCGCCGGGGTCTTTATAGAACACGTCCATTTTAAAGTCTTCCTTGTTTACCTGGAAGGCGCCGGTAGCATAGACGTTTTTCATCATCAGCTTCCAGATAGGCAGTGCCGGACGGGCAGATGTGGCTTTGAGCAGTTTCAGGAACAGTACCGGGGAGTTGGCGCTGTTGTTCTGGTCTGGCGGTACGTCCTGTGAGAATTCACCCACCTGGTAGGTACGGCCATTGTAAGTATATTGATAAGCCACCGCCAGTACTTCGTCCGGCTGCAGCTGTTGGTTAAGGGAGATGAAGCCCAGTTGTTTGTTGACCGTATACTCTGTGGAATCCAGTTTACGGGCGAATGTCTTTTCAAATTCCGATACCGGTTTAAGCCCCAAAGCCAGCAACCGGCTTACGACGATGCTGGTATTACGGCTGGAGGGGTCGCTGATCAGGCTTTCATACAGGTTGTTGGTGGCCCTGTCTGGCAGATGCGAGCTGGTGTTTACCCTGATCCCCGGATTATAGGGTTTATATTCCCCGAGGTCCATCAGGCCCACGATGTCGCGGGTTTGAGTGGTGGCCCCTGTTTTATTCGTCACCCACACCTCGATCCTGGTGATATTGGACAGGGAGCGGATAATGGGGAGGTTAGACATTGCATAGTTGAAGGTATCGCGGTAGAACTGTGCCAGCAGGAAGTGCCTGTTGTCCTCGTATTCGTCGGCCCGGATGTTATAGTCCTGCACCATGGTGCCGCCTTTGAGCATGAGGTTCTGCTTCTGCGATTTCTGGTTGGACAGTACGCTGGTGACGGTGAGGCGGCCGAACTGCAGTTGGGTTTTCACCCCGAAGAGCGATTGTATCCCGGATATGAGGGAGCTACGCAGGGGAAAACTTACGTTACCGGCTTCTATTTTCTTGATAATTTCATCGTTATAGCCGGTATATTCCAGTTTCACCTGGTTTTCAAAATCGAAGGTGGACTGGGTGTTATAATTGGTGATCAGTTTCAGTTTATCCCCGATGCGGCCGGTCACGTTCATGTTGATGCCCATATCGAAGTTGAACCCTCCGTTTTTCCGGGCTTGTTCCACCAGTACCGGGTTTTTGATGTTCTGGCCCTGATAGCCGAAAGTGAGGTCCAGGCTACCCTGGGGACGGATATCCACTTTACTGCCGCCAAAGATGCGGTCAAAGAGGTTGCTGCCGTTATACAGCTGCGGGCCGTTGCCCCGTTGGTTCAGGTTACCCAGGGCGCTGGCTCTTTTCTGCCAGTAATTTCTTTCACTTTGCGCTGACTGGAGCTTATAGAACTCATCGAAGTTCATATAAGTGGGGTTACGGTAATTCTGATTACCGATTTTCTCCGTAACGGTGTATTGCTTGGTAACGGGATCGTATTCTACTGTTTTGTTGATGTTGGCCGGATCGTTCAGGTCTATAGCATTCCTGGACGCCGGATCAGCTATACTGGGGCCGCGCCTGTCCTTCAGGGGATATTTCAAGGTATCTTTCTTCCCGGTAGTATCGATTTTGGTATTACCAGTAATTGTGGTATCCGACTTCCAACTCGTTCTGCTCAAAAAATGAAAATTCCCGGATCGTTCCCTTGCGGCGGTGTCAACAATGATAAAAGATACAATTCCTATTACTGCAAAAGCGCCATAATAAGTCTTTCTTGCCAAGAAAAATAGGTTTTTATAGAGGTCTTGATATAAATTATAAACTTTTCAGGGCCTTTTTGATCAGCTCTTCCAAGTTTTGCAATAGTGGTTCGTTCTTCATAACTCTCTGGATTGCCGTATCCGCCATGTTCCGGGCTATGCCAAGAGTTACCAGAGCATTTAACGCGTCTTCATGCATTGTATTGTTTACGGTAGCAGATAATTGTAATCCGACGGTATCCTTTTGTTTTTTTACCTTGTCTTTCAGTTCCAGAATAATTCTTTTGGCTGTTTTGGCCCCTATGCCTTTTACTCCTTCCAGCATTTTTTCATTTTCCATCATGATGGCCCGCTGGATGTCTTCCGGTTGAAGAGAAGACAACATCATTCTCGCCGTACTGGCGCCTACTCCCGATACGCTGATCAATAAGAGGAACAGGTTTTTTTCTGCTTCCTCGAAAAAACCAAACAGCGTGTGCGCATCCTCTTTGATCTGCAGGAAGGTTAACAATTTACAGCTGTCCAGGCCCTGTATCCTTGAATAGGTGTTCAGACTGATCTGAACTTCATATCCTATTCCGTGCACATCCATATGAACAAGAGCTGGTGACTTATAAGTCAATTTTCCATCCAAATAAGCGATCATAGAAGGTAAAGGTTCGATAATTTACTTAAACTTACGAAAAAAGAGGAATAATTACCCCCTGTGTCAATAAACGACAAAGATGCTAACTTTTAACGGATTGACAAGCCTTTAACGTGTTCATATGCGACTTTTTTAGGAAATATTCGTTTATATCGTATTTTTACGCCTCGATTTAAACACATATTTAGTTTATATGAATAAAATTACGGCCGCTATCACAGCGGTGGGTGGATATGTTCCTGATTACGTGCTGACCAATCAGGAACTGGAAAAACTGGTAGACACAACAGATGAGTGGATTTTGACCAGAACAGGCATTTCTGAGAGAAGAATTCTCAAAGGAGAAGGGAAAGGCACTTCCGACATATGTGTACCTATCGCCCTGGAAATCTGCAAGAAAAGAGGTATTACCCCTGAAGACATCGACCTGCTGATCGTAGCTACTGTAACCCCTGACATGACCTTCCCCGCCACAGCCAATGTTGTAACAGATAAAATCGGTGCTAAAAACGCATTCGGTTTCGACATCAGTGCTGCCTGCTCCGGTTTCCTGTACGCACTGGACACCGGCGCCCGGTTCATTGAAAGTGGCCGTTATCAGAAAGTAATGGTGATTGGCGCCGACAAAATGAGCGCTATCATTGACTATACAGACAGAACTACCTGCATCATTTTCGGTGATGGCGGCGGTGGCGTACTGCTGGAGCCTAACACCGAAGGATACGGCCTGATGGACAGCATCCTGAAAAGCGACGGCCATGGCCGCGAATACCTGCACATGAAAGCCGGCGGCTCCGTAAAACCAGCCACCATCGAAACAGTACAGAACCGCGAACACTTCGTATACCAGGAAGGTAAAATGGTGTTCAAATACGCTGTTTCCAACATGGCCGAAGCAGCCAATGGTATCCTGCAACGTAACAACCTCAATGCAGAAAATATCGCATGGCTTGTTCCGCACCAGGCCAACAAACGCATCATCGCGGCCACCGCGCAGTATATCAATCTGCCGGAAGAAAAGGTCATGATGAACATTCACCGCTATGGCAACACCACTGCCGGCACTATTCCTTTGTGCCTGTGGGACTACGAAAAACAATTGAAAAAAGGTGATAACATCATTATGGCCGCATTCGGCGGTGGTTTCACCTGGGGCGCCAGCTATATTAAATGGGCTTACGACGGCGAAAAATTCGGTAAGTAATTTTTCACGGTAAAATATACCCGAAGGCCAGGTACGAATGTTCCTGGCCTTCTGCTATAATATAGCCGTTCATCATCTTCATCAAGTCACGGCTGATCACCAGCCCCAATGCCAGGCCGTTGTCCTGCCAGTTTTCCAGTCCTTCCAGCACAAACCGGGCATCCTCTCCTGTCTTCACCCTGATATATACTTCTGTTTGCGCCATTGTCCGGTCAACGGATATTTCCAGCATACTGCCGGCCAATGCCACGGCCACAGCTATCTGCAGCAGTTGTATGTTCACCAGTTTCAACATCTCCTCGTCTGTCAATGCGGAAGCACTTGCGGGAATATAATTTTTGACGATGAGCCGCTTCCGCGCCAGCTCCGCCTCCAGCGGCTCCAGTGCGCTCTGCATCAGCGGCAGCAGTAAACAACGTACCGGCTCATAACGATAACCGGACAATTGCAGCCGCAGCCATTTTAAAATTTTGTCAAAAACTTCCAGCACTTTACCCGAAGTGACACTGATATGCTTTAAAAAAGAAGCCATTTCCGCCTTCGACAGGTTGCCCGATTTAAACCGCGCCGCCACTTCGGTCAAATGCACCAATGGCCCCCTAAAATCCCGTGCCAGTATGCTGATCAGCTTATTTTTAAACGCATCTGTCTCTGTTAATGCCTGATTGGCGGCCGCCATTTCGCGATATCCCCGCAGCAGGGCTTCGTCCTGCTGCTTTAATCGCAGATAATGCCAGTACCGTCCCAGGTAAAAGGCCAGGAACAATACCACCACGATCAGTATGCCCACTACGATCAATTGGTTATTGGCCGATTCTGTCAGCTCCGCCGTCAGTAACTGTTGCCTCTGCCGGTTCTGCCGCCGTAAATCTGTCACCGCCTTTTCTTTCAGGAAAATGTTGATATAGTCAAATGAATGGGCATTGGGCTGATAACGTTTTTCTGCCGCCAGCCGCATAATTTCCCGGCCATACTGCACTACGCGCGCGGCATCTTTTTTCTGCGTGTAATAATCGTATAGCCGTGCCAGCCAGTAAAGGTTCAGTTCTATACTGCCGGTTTGCACTCCTAACTGGTACGCTTTCTCCTGGTACCGTACGGTATCGGGATGATAACCCATGCGGGGAAAATCATCCAGCCGCCCGTACATGTCCATCGCTACATAAGGCATCCCACTGCGCAGGGCCTTGTCTGCCAGCTGATAAATCATTTCTTCCGCCCGACGGCCCTGCCCCTTCTCCACCAGGTCGTTCAGCGAATAAGCGTCTACATAAAAACTGATTTTGGAACGCGGATACTTTTGAATCACCCGCCGCGCACGCTTTAATGCCCAATGAACAGAGTCCGCGTGGGTACTGTCCCTGTAAAAACGCATAACATAGTTGACTAACAGGATACCATATACGGAGTCGTTGTCGGGAGGCAGGCGGCTGGCCATTTTAAATGCCTGATAGAAATAATCATTGGCGTCCTCGCGCCGTCCCATATTGCGATAGTACACATAGATATTACTGAGCGTTTTGGCGATCCGCGCGGAATCGCCCAGCTGTTCATGTATTTTCAGGGCTTTGTAGGCGTAGATACCTGCCGCGCCGAAATCTGTTTTCAGGGCATAACACCAGCTTATCAGATCGTTGGCATCGGCCAGGCCTTTGGCATTGTGCAGCCGGGCTGCCATATCGCGGACTTTAAGTGCGTACTGAAAACTGCTGTCCACGTCTATCACGGAATACAACGCACTGATCTTCCCCAGCACTGCCAGATAACCGGCACTGTCACGCTGCTGCAACAACTCACGGCGCAGTTCCGGCATTTGCGGCACCTGCGCTGTCAGCTGCCAGCATAGCAGGCATGCTAAAGCGGTAATACAACACTGACGCATATACGTTGAAAGGATAACTACAGGATCAAATCGTATACTCCATCATGAGAAACCCGTTGTCTTCCTCTTCCACCACCAGGCCTCCCTTCATCTTGTGCATAAAGTCCCGGCTGATAATAATACCTAACGCAAAAATATTGTGTTCCTTGTCTTTCAGTTCTTCCAGCAGTTTACCGGTAGCGGCCCCGCCATCAACCATAAACCGCACTGTCACTTTTCCTTTTTCACCGTAGGTAGAGATCAGCAGCAAGGTGCCCGGCCTCGCCGTGCTGACGGCCACCTGCAACAACTGCACGTTTACCAGTTGCAGTATCTCCTTATCCGCAATAACGGTAATCCTGGGGCCAACACGGTTCACGATGGTCAGCCGTTTATCCCGGATTTCTTCCTGCAACGGCTCCAGCGCTTCCACGATTACCGGCAGCAGCTCCGTGGTGACGGGCTGGTATACAAACCCCGACAGCTGCAGCCTCAGCCACTTCAGGATATTATTAAACGCGTCCAGCGTTTTGCGGGAGGCGTTGCCAATCTGTTTCAACAGGCTTACTACCTCTGGCTGTGTGAGCGTGCCGGTCTTTAACTGGTCAGCCACAGCAATGATATGGTGCAATGGCGTCCTGAAATCAGTTGCCAGCATGCTGATCAACCTGTTTTTAAAAACATCGTTCTCTGTAAGGGCTGCATTGTTTTTGGCCAGCTGCACATAACTGAGCTCCAGTGCGTTTTCCTGTTGTTTCCAGCGGCGGTAATGCAGGTACCGGCTGCCAAACAGGGATATCAGCAGGATGATGATCATCAGCAGTCCTTTGACGATAAGCGCGCGGTTCTTTTTCTCTGCCAGCTCTTTTTCCAGCTCCTGTTGCTGTATCCTGGTAGCAAGTGATAAAGCCTGCAAGGCTTTTTCTTTCAGGAAGAAATCAATGTAAGCCGCTTCGTGGTGATTGTTATGATAGCGGTCCATCGCTGCCAGCCGCATGATTTCATTCCCATAGTACACTACTTTGTCCGGTTGTTGATGACTGCGGTGATAATCATACAGCCTTCCCAGCCAGTACAGGTTCAGTTCCATGCTGGCCGATTGCCGGGCCACTTCGTATGCCTGCTCCTGGTAACGGGTGGAGTCTGCAAAGTAGCCAAGGCGCTGATAATCGTATAGCCGTCCGTACATGTCCATGGCCACATAGGGCATTCCTTTCTGTTGCGCCAGATCGGCGAGGGTGTATATCCGCTCTTCCGCCGCTTTCCCTTTGCCGGCCCGTACCAGGAGATCGGCTTCAAAAGCCGCCACATAAAAACCGGCCCTGCTGTCGGGATATTTCTTCAGGATAGCCGCCGCCCGCTGCAATACCAGGCGAACGGAATCTGTTCTGGTACTGTCATTAAAAAAACGCCAGGCATAGTTGACCAGCATGGTAGCTGTTATGGAGTCTTTATCCGGCGGCAGCCGGTTGGCTATATGAAAAGCACGGTAGAAATAATTGTTGGCTTCTGCCGGGTGACCGGAATTTTTATAACAGCCGTAGATGATGTTCAACGAGCGCACCATCTGCGCGGAATCACCCAGCTGCTCGTTGAGTAACAATGCTTTATAGGCATACTGTATGCCAACGTTATAATCTGTTTTGGCCGTGTAATACCATCCCAGCATATTATTGGCGTCAGCCAGGCCTTTGAGGTTTTTCTGACGGCTGGCTATCTCCAGCACCTGGCGTGCGTAATAAAATGAACTGTCCAGGTTGATGCTGGCGTATAATGCGCCGATTTTGCCCAATACGGACACGTAGCCGGCGCTGTCACGCTGCTGTGCCAGATCACGCTGCAAACGTGGCAATACGGCCGCCTGCCCCCTGCTTTGCAGCACCGGCAGTAACAGCAGCCAGGCAACTGTCATGACTATGGCTATATAACGTTGACGCACAAACGCTTTTATCATGCTTGCTGTATCCTTTTAAACATCAATTTCCGGCACACGGTAAAAGAAGGTGCTTCCGCCCTGGTCATTATTAACGGCTCCTACATCACCATTCATTTTATCAATAAAGTCCCGGCATATGATCAGCGCCAGTCCTGCCCCTTTGCCGGACCGCTTATGGGCATAGCTTTCACTGTTGTAAGTGAAAAGTCCCGGCAACACTACCGGATCTATGCCTGGTCCCTGGTCCCGGAAAAAAACTTCCACATAGCCGTTTTTACGTAGGGCCATGATCGTTATTACGCCTTTCTCCGGTGAAAATTTAATGGCATTATGCAAAAAATTACGATGTACAAACTGTAGCATTTCAAAGTCGCCCTGCACTGTCAGTCCTGACGGGACAACCAGTTCCATGCGGATATTTTTTTCACGCAGCAGATGTTGCACATTACGGGCAGACACCTCCAGCATATCGGTCAGCACATAGGAATGCGGCCGGTACACAAAACCTGTCAATTGCGTCCGCATCCAACTCAGTATTTCCTCAAAAACAGTCAGCGTGGCGGTGGCGGTTTGTTCCACTTCCATCACCATGCTGGTAGCATCTTCAGGGGTAAGGATATCTTCATTCACAAAACCGGTGATATCGATAATGTTGTATAACGGTGTTCTGAAATCGTGCGCTATCAGGGAGATAAGTTTGTTTTTGAAGTCATCGTTTTTTTTCAGCACTTCATTGGCGGCGGCGATCTCGGTTTTCACGCGGGTAAGCCTCACAGAACGCAGGCGGGAGGAGCGGTACGATCGTATCAGGAACCAGGTGAGCACCATCAGCAGTATGATAATGGCCACCACGAAGATGAACAGGTACTGCCAGTAGCGCTGTGCCAGCCTTGTTTTCTGCAGTGCTGTCTTTTGCAGGTCTGACTGCATCTTCAGGGAGTCCAGTGTCTGGTCCTGCAGCGAATAAGCGATATAGTCCATTTCCCCCTGTTGCATATCATCCTGTTGCTGCTGCATGATATTGAGGGCTATACGGCTATAGCGGGCCGCCTGCAAGGTATCTTTCCGTTGCTGGAAATACTGGTACAGTTGTGTCACCTGCGGCAACAGCAGGCCTACATATCCGCCGGCGACAGCATGCGTTACAGCATCCTGGAGATAGACCAGCGAGTCGGGCTCACCGAGCCGGCTCTTGTACTCTGACAGTTCCATAGAGGCACGCATGGCATAATATTCGAACCCGTCTCTTATAGCTGTGTCGAGCACCTGCCGTACCCGTTGTTTGGCGGCATCAAACCGTTCCGCCACATAGTCTTCATTGGCCAGCAGCAGCCGGATATAAAGCAGTTCACGGATATCGTGGTACCGCTCGGCCAGGGTGATGGCTTCCTGTAACGCCCGGGCAGCAGCATCGCGGGCACTGCTGTCGGTATAATTGATAGCGTAATAGTTGCCCAGCCCGAGGGCATGCAGCGAGTCTTCTTTCAGTTGACGGGTAAGCTTCAGTGACTGGGCCACGTAATCATTGGCAGATGCATATTTCCCGGTAAAATAGTGATAGATGCCGATGTTCATCAGCACCTGTGACACGTTGACCGAATCGCCGGCCTTGCGGCTTTCTTCCAGGGCATCGTTATAAAACAGGTAAGAGAGGTAACGGTGGGGACGAAGGGTGTAGTAGTTACCCAGGTTACGCAGCGCCCGGGCTTTGCCGGAAGGGTAACCGATGCGGACGGCCATATCCCTCGCCATGGACGCATAACGCCCACAGCTGTCCAGCTGGCAGGCCTGGTACACCGCCGCCAGTCTGTTGAGAGCATCTACATAAGTTACGCTGTCACTTATATGCGGCAGTTGTGATTTGATCCTGCCGATCTCTTTATGCTGCGCATGCAGCAATCTCGGGAAAACAAACAACAACCAGCACATATGCAACAGCATATATCGTCTGAGGATCATCATAATTCAACCGGAAAAGTAAAAATAATACAGCGAACAGGGTGCCACCCATGGCTGTTCATTTTGTTCATTTTCATCCGGCACTGACTATATCTCAAACACCAGTCCTTTACGCATCAGTGCTTCATACCGTGCGGGGTCGAAACGATAGAGGTGTGCGCCTTTTTTGGAAGAGGTTTTATCTTTTTCCTCCAGCTTCTCCATCACGTCCAATGACAATATTTTCTTCCGGAAGTTACGCTTATCAAGTGTCTTTTGGTATATCTCTTCGTACAGGCTTCTGAGTTGTGACAAGGTAAACTTCTCCGGCAGCAGTTCAAATCCGATGGGGTGGAAATGGGCGTTGTTACGCAGTTGTACCAGCGCGTCGTTGATCATGCGGTTATGGTCAAATATCAACGCCGGGATTTCATGCAGTTCCAGCCAGTGGGCGCCATGTTCCTGTGCCAGCGGCCGGTCATGGTCCCTGATGCGGATAAGCGCATAATACGCCACAGATATAACCCGGGCGCCGGTATCACGCGTTACATCACCATAACAGTGCAGCTGGTCCATATAGATATTTTCCAGGCCGGTAGTATGTTTGAGCACCCGTGCCGCAGCGTCGTCGGTACTTTCTTCCGCCTGCACAAAACCACCTACAAGCGACCATTCGCCCTCCATGGGAGCCACTTTTCGCTTCATCACCAGTAACTTCAGCTTACCTTCGTCAAAACCAAAGATGATACAATCTACTGCCACCAGGTGTTTCGGGGCTTGAGCATAAAAAGAAGCAGCATTCATAAAACGGAATTTTTTCCTGCGTATATGAGGTAAAAATAATATAAATCGCCTACTTTTTAGGCTTAAAACGGTGGTAGTCTGTAGCAGGAATACGGTTAACGCCCAGCTGGCGCAACATATGTACCAGCTGCCCGCGATGAAAAGTGCTGTGGTTGCAGGTATCGATCACTGCATCCTGTACGGGCAACTTTACCTGTTCACCTTTACGGGGCGTAAACGCAATGGTATGGCTCAATCTCGCCTCAGTGGCCCTTTGTACCCACTCCTGCAACTGGAGCGACTGCCGCAGCCAGGCCTGGCAAGCCTCCGCAAAAGTGCCGCTGAAAGCCGCCGTGGGGTCTACCGGCTGCTCCGTCAGCTGTAACCGCTGGTACCAGATACTCTCCCGGCACCACACATGACAGACCGTATTAAACAGGGAAGAGAAACTACCTCCAAGGTCCTGCATGACCTGTTCTGCATTCAGTTTCAACATGACCGCCACCAGCTGCTGATTGGCCCGGTGGTTATATGATGCAAGCCGCACCAGGATTTCTTTCATGGACAAAAGGTTATTTTTTCAAATCCTAATGATTCTTCAACAAATTACAATATTGTTTGTCAATTTACTTGCGATCTTTGCCATCCCTAACCTGAAATATGATGGATACGCTCACTTACCTTTGTCGCTGTGTGTGCTGGAACATCCCGAAGATCGACGACTACAAACGTTTTGCCAATGCCCCTATTGCCAATGGAAGTACCATTTTCCCGCTGGAAGCGGCCCCGGAAAAAATGCTGCTGCCCACTATCTCCTGGAAGTTCAGAGGCCAGCCGAAACAGGCCCCGCTGCCCGATCTGCTGGCCCAAACCGGCACTACCGCCTGCATCGTGCTGCAGCATGGCCAGGTCCGTTATGAAGCATATTTCAACGGCTATCAGCGGACATCTGTCAACACCTCCTTTTCTGTAGCCAAATCCATGACGTCCGCCCTTGTTGGCATCGCTATTGCCGAAGGGGCCATTCATTCGGTAGATGATCCTGTGGCCCGCTACCTGCCGGCTTTCGACCAGCAGGGGTTTCGCCAGATCACCCTCTCCCACCTCCTGCAGATGTGCTCCGGGCTGGACTACCGGGAAGGCGTGTTTCCGTGGACAGACGATGCCCGTGTGTACTACGGCCTCCGGCTGCGCGACCAGGCCCTGAAAGCCAGGCTGAAAGAAGAACCCGGCACGGTGTACCACTACAACAACTACAACCTCCTGCTACTGGGCATGGTCCTGGAGAAAACAACCGGTCAGCAGGTACCTGCCTATTTCAGCGAAAAAATCTGGCAGCCTATGGGCGCCGAAGCCAGCGCCTCCTGGAGCATGGACAGCCGCCGCTCCGGCTTCGCCAAAATGGAAAGCGGCTTCAATGCACTGGCCATCGACTTTGCCCGGTTTGGACAGTTATGCCTGCAAAACGGTCAGCTCAACGGCCGCTCCATTATTCCGGCAGACTGGATGCAGGAATCTACCAGCAGGCCTGTGCATACTGCTGACACAACAACCTACCTGTCACGCATGACGCCCCCGCTTTGCAAATGGGCCGGCAGTCCTCACGGCTACTACAAATACCTCTGGTGGGGATACCAAACAGATCCCCATAATTTTGATTATTTTGCGCTGGGCGTAAAAGGCCAGCTGATTTATATCTCTCCCCGGAAACAGGCCGTCATTGTACGTTTTGGTAAAAAATGGGGGCAGATAGACTGGTGGCCCGAAGCGCTGAAACAAATAGCCGACTCACTTACGTAAATACACACCACATGGCAGATATAACGTTAAGGATTGCACGAAAAGAAGATTGTCCCCGGTTGATGGAACTTATCCGCGAGCTGGCGGAATTTGAAAAAGCACCACAGGAAGTAACCGTAAGCCTTGCTCACTTCGAAGAGGCAGGCTTTGGCGCTAATCCGGTATGGAAGGCCTTTGTAGCCACTGCCGCCGATGCGGACGGTAAAGAATTGATTGTAGGTTTTGCCCTGTTTTACATCCGGTATTCAACCTGGAAAGGTTGCCGCCTGTACATGGAAGACCTGGTGGTGACAGAACAATGGCGCGGCAAGGGCATTGGCAAACTGCTGCTGGACCGCATCATTGAAGAAGCCAAAGAAAGACAATACAGCGGCGTTCTCTGGCAGGTACTGGACTGGAACGAGCCAGCCATCAACTTCTATAAAAAATACGCTGCTAAGTTTGATCCGGAGTGGATCAATGTAAGCATCGAGTTATCATAAACTTCCCGTTTATAATATTCTCATCCGGTATGTCATCAATCATCGTTAATATTGATGACATACTTTTTTATCATGATTTTTCTTCACGATTTCAGAGACCTGCGGGGAGAATCCACCGAAACCCTCAGCCATACGTTCAACGAAGCATTCAGCGATTATATCGTACCGATGCACCTCACCCCATCTATTCTTGAACAAAAGATGAAAGCTGAAAACCTTCGCCGGGAATGGTCTATCGGCGCTTTCCACGGAAATGACCTCGGGGCATTTATTCTGCACGGAACAGACCACGATACCCGTCCCACAATACTGTACAATGGCGGCACCGGTGTAACACCCGCCTATCGTGGCCAGCACCTGATACAAAAAATGTATCAGCAATTTATTCCGCGTTATAAAGAGGCAGGCATCCGCAAAATAATACTGGAAGTCATCAGTTCCAATCTTCCTGCCATTAAAGCCTATACGAACAGCGGCTTTCACAAGCTGCGCATGTTCCACTGCCACAAAGGAACCATAACCGTTCATACCACAACGCCAGGCGTTACTATCCGGGAAACGGATCAGCCGGAATGGCCCGTATTAAGCACCTTTATGGACATGACGCCGGCCTGGAGCAACAGTGTGCCCGGCATACAACGGGAATATCCCGCTACCGCCACCTTTGAAGCGATCATAGACGGACAGGTTGCCGGCTTCATCAGTGTACACAAAGAGAGCAGGCGTATTCGTAACATCGCCGTACATCCGGGTTTCCGCCGGCGCGGCATTGGCAGCACCCTGCTGCAACACGTAGCCGCCGCATTGAATGGCCCCATGAGCATTATCAACATAGACGAAAAAAATCCGGAGATCAGCGCTTTCCTCGAGAAAGCAGGACTTCAGCGTTTTCTGTCTCAGTACGAAATGGCGATAGAAATTTAAGCATTTGGTTATTTAGATATTTTAAATGCAGCGGAGATCAATAAAAATTGATCTCCGCTGCATTTAATAAATATCAAAATAATAAATTAACTAATGCCGTTTACCGCTACTTCCTTGGCAATTTTCTGCACCAGTCCCTGTAACACTTTACCAGGGCCCACTTCAGTAAATTCAGTAGCACCATCGGCTACCATGGCCAGTACGGACTGGCTCCATTTTACCGGACCGGTGAGCTGGTCAATCAGGTTTTGTTTGATCTGGGCAGGTTCCGTTACCGCTGCAGCTACTACGTTCTGATAAACAGGGCAGCTGGGCGTGTTGAACACTGCTTTTTCGATAGCAGCTTTCAGCTCTTCGCGGGCAGATTCCATCAGTGGAGAGTGGAAGGCTCCGCCTACCGGCAGTATCATGGCTCTTTTAGCGCCGGCAGCTTTCAATTCAGCGCAGGCAGTCTCCACCGCTTTCAGCGTACCGGAGATCACCAGTTGGCCCGGACTGTTATAATTGGCCGGTACTACCACTTCATTGGTTTCAGCGGCTACTTTGGCACAAATTTCTTCTACTTTGGCATCTTCCATACCGAGGATAACGGCCATGGTGGATGGTTGCTGTTCACATGCTTTCTGCATGGCATTTGCTCTGATGGCTACCAGGCGCAGGGCTTCTTCAAAAGACAGCACCCCGTTGGCTACCAGTGCTGAAAATTCTCCCAGGGAGTGACCAGCCACCATTTCCGGCTGTGAATGTTCTGTTGTCAGGAAAGCGATGACAGCATGCAGGAATACCGCAGGCTGCGTTACTTTGGTCTGTTTCAGGTCTTCTTCAGTGCCGGTAAACATTACATCGGAGATGCGGAATCCCAGGATTTCGTTGGCTTTCTCAAACAGTTCCTTTGCGTTAGCATTGGTCTCGTACAGGTTTTTGCCCATACCCGGAAATTGTGATGCCTGCCCGGGAAATACATATGCATGCTTCATGGTTGCTTATATTGTAGTGTTTATATCAAATAAAAAATAATTCAAATATACAATCAATTAGAATTTAATAAAGAATTATTGCGGATGCTGCAAAACTGCATCAAAAAAGCATTAAAACAAAAAATGGTTTAACCAGTAGCTGGTTAAACCATTTTTTCATGTGTCCATAGGGGATTATCTGCCAATTAGTTTCATGAACTCACTTCTGGTGGTACCATCCTGGAACTGGCCGCTGAAAGCGGAGGTGGTGGTAACAGAGTTCTGTTTAGACACGCCACGCATCATCATGCAGAGGTGCTGCGCTTCGATGACCACTGCCACGCCCTGCGGCTGCAGTGTTTCCTGGATAGCGTCCAGGATCTGGTGTGTCATCCTTTCCTGCACCTGGAGCCGGCGGGCATATACGTCCACTACGCGGGCCAGCTTGCTCAGTCCGGTGATATAACCATTGGGAATGTAAGCCACATGTGCCTTACCGAAGAAAGGCAGCATATGGTGTTCACACATGGAATACAGTTCTATATCTTTTACGATCACCATTTCACTATACGCTTCCGTGAACTTAGCGCCGTTCAGAATTTCCCTTGCGTCCAGCTGATACCCCTGTGTCAGGAACTGCATGGCCTTGGCCATCCTTTCAGGGGTTTTCAGGAGCCCTTCCCGTTCGGCATCTTCGCCGAGCAGTTCCAGGCATTCTTTATAGTTCTTTACAAGACCGGACGTGATCTTTTCGTCGTAACTTTCAACCTTATTATACGCCATTCTTATATGATTTTATTCAAATTCCAAATGCTGTCCCGCACCTGCTAATACTGCACAAAGTCACATTATGAGGCGTGGGTAATATTATTTACCGCCGTAATATTCTACGTATATACGGGGAGTTTCGTACAGCTTGATGCAGTGCAGCTGCACTTCCGCAGGTAAATGCGGGGTCAACTGGTCCCAGATGGCAATGGCAAGATTTTCGGCAGAGGTAAACTTACCTGCCATAAAATCCACATCCAGATTGAGGTTCCGATGGTCTACCTTTTCAATAACAGCATCCCGGATAATCACACCTAAAGTCTTGGCATTGAATACAAAGCCGGTTTCCGGATCAGGATTACCTTTTATGGTTACATGCAATTCGTAGTTATGACCATGCCAGTTGTCATTGGCACATTTTCCGAATACTTCCTCGTTCTTTTCTTTGCTCCATGCCGGGTTAGACAACTTATGCGCTGCATTAAAGTTCTCTACTCGCGTTAAATAAATCATTATTGCAAAAAATTTTCGCAAAAATACCACTATTCTATGAGTAGTCCCAAGTTTATCCTTATTCCTGTCAATTGTTTTACACTGCCAGCGATCATTTTTGCCGTACTTTTACCGCATGAAATTATTGGTTACCGCTGCGACCACACTGGAAGTCCAGCCTTTTTTGCAATTCCTGGACCATGAAAGCCAAAAAGTATCCGCCCACCAATACCGCCTGGCCAACTGTGACATTCAGGTACTGATCGCTGGTATTGGCATGATGCATTACGCATACAGCCTTGGCCGTTACCTCGCCACCAACCGCCCGGACATGGCCCTGCAGGCCGGTATCGCCGGCTCTTTCCGCCGTGAATGGGCCCTCGGCACCGTGGTGATGGTGGACCGGGAATACCTTGCCGACCTCGGCGCGGAAGATAATGACCAGTTCAAGGATTTATTTGATATACACCTCTGGCAGGCCTCCCAGCCTCCTTTTACCGGCAACGCGCTTGTGAATACCTTCACCAGCCTGCCCTACCGGCCCAACCTGCCCACGGCCACCGGCGTCAGCGTGAATATGGTCAGCGGCAGCACGCCCACCATCACCCGGCTGGAAAGCAAATACATGCCCGATGTGGAAAGCATGGAAGGCGCAGCATTCCACTACGCCTGCCTCTCGGAAAATACTCCCTTCCTGCAGGTCCGCAGTATCTCCAACTATGTGGAAATACGCGATAAAAGCAAATGGAATATCCCCCTGGCCGTCAAACAACTGAATGATGAACTGGTTTCAATTGTCAAGTCGCTGGCCGGCTTATCTTAACAAATAAAATTTTCTAAGTATATGCACTTATCATTAGGTTTCTCACCCTGCCCGAACGATACTTTTATCTTCGATGCCATGGTCAACAACAAGATCGATACGCAAGGACTGACATTTGATACGCAGCTGGAAGATGTGGAGACGCTCAACCGCTGGGCCCTCGAAGGAAAACTGCCCGTCACCAAGCTGAGTTTTGCCGTATACCTGAAAGTAAGGGACAAATATGACCTGCTCAACAGCGGCAGTGCCCTCGGCCGCGGCTGCGGACCATTGCTCATCGCTAAAAAAGATATTCCCCGCGAAGAAATCAAAAACCTGGCAATAGCCATCCCCGGCGAAAACACCACGGCCAATCTCCTCTTTTCCATCGCTTTCCCGGAAGCGACCAACAAAAAGGTGATGCTGTTTTCCGAAATCGAAAATGCCGTGCTTAACGGAGAGGTGGACGCAGGCGTGATCATACACGAAAACCGCTTTACCTACCAGCTCAAAGGCCTCGTAAAACTCATGGACATGGGCGAATACTGGGAATCTACCACCGGTAATCCCATCCCGCTGGGAGGTATCTTCATCCGCAAAGACATCCCCGCTGAAACACGGGCACAGGTAGACACACTCATTCACCAAAGCCTGCAACATGCCTACAGTGAATACCCCCAGCTGTCTGACTATATCAAGTCCCACGCACAGGAAATGGACGAGCAGGTGATGCGCCAGCATATTGATCTGTATGTCAACGACTTCAGCCTCGATCTTGGCGAAGAAGGCCACGCGGCCGTAGACGCGCTGATGACAGCAGCCGAAGACGTTGTGGCACGCCGGCAGGCATAGGCCTCAGCAAAATATCAACATAAAAAAAGCGAAGATCACCTCCATGACCTTCGCTTTTTTTGTCGCTAAACGACTATCGTTTTAACGCCTTCCCATACACCTCCAGCGCGCGTTTCCTGGCAACGTCATGCTCCACCACAGGCAGCGGGTAAGAGAGCTCGTCCAGTTCCGGCACCCATTGCCGGACATAACGCAGGTCTTTATCAAACTTCTGTGTCTGCAAAGTCGGGTTGAACACCCTGAAATAAGGCGCCGCATCACAGCCGCAGCCTGCCGCCCACTGCCAGTTTCCATTGTTGGAAGCCAGGTCATAATCCAGCAGCTTCGTGGCAAAATAAGCTTCTCCCCAACGCCAGTCGATCAACAAGTGTTTGGTCAGAAAACTGGCGGTGATCATCCTTACCCGGTTATGCATGAAGCCCGTGGCATTCAGTTCACGCATCCCCGCGTCCACAATAGGATAGCCGGTCTGTCCCTGGCACCAGCGCTCAAATTCCTTTTCATTGTTCCGCCACGGAATACGGTCATATTCTTTTTTAAACGAAGTATGCTGCACTTCCGGAAAGTGCCACAGTATCATCTGAAAAAATTCGCGCCAGATCAGTTCCTTCAAATACGTTTCATTATCATCCAGGGCTTTTTTTACCAGCTCCCGGATACTGATCGTACCAAAGCGTAAATGCAGCCCTAAACGCGAAGTACCTTGTACAGCAGGAATATCACGGGTTTTATCATAATGGGTGATAATTTTTTCCGGGATATCTGCTGACGGGAAATCTGTTTCGACGGCCTTAAATCCCATCGTTTTCAGCGAAGGTATTTTCAGCGGCGCCTGCCGGTACCAATTGCCGGTGTACTTCTCCACCGGATACGGTTTGTAATAAAATGGCGTCAGTGTGGCCAGCCATCTTTTACTGTAAGGTGTGAATATCGTATATGGGTCACCGTTATCCTTCAACACTTCATTTCTTTCAAAGATGACCTGGTCTTTATAACTGTGAAAAGAAATGTTTTTCTCCTTCAGCAGACCGGCAACAGCGGTGTCACGCTGACGGGCATACGGTTCATAGTCGTTATTGGTAAATACTTTCTGAACATCATACTGTGTGGTCCAGTGGGTAAATGCCGCTTCCGGTGTTCCGTAAAAAACATCCAGCGTGGCGCCTGCGGCAGTCAGTTGTTCCTGCAGCGTTTCCAGGGTCTGGTGAATAAAATTCACGCGGAGGTCTGCTTTCTCTTCCAGGTCGTTTAGTATTTGCGTATCAAACACAAATACCGGCACTACCGGGCGATCATCTTTCAAAGCATGATATAAAGCGGCCTGGTCGTTCAGCCGCAGGTCGCGGCGAAGCCAGCAAAGATTTACAGCAGGTTTCTTCATACTAGACTTTGCCATCAAATAATACTTCATGTAAAATAGCAGCAGTGGCGTTGCCATAGCTGCTGTCGCGGAAAAGGCCTACCCAGCGCACGCCTTGTATTGCATTCGTCAGGAATATTTCATCCGCATTTTCGAGGTCCTCGATGGTGAGTGGTTTCTCCTCTGTTTTAAAAGGCAGTTCTGATTTCAGCAAGTGTTTGCGCATCACGCCACAAACACAACCTTCGGACAGCGGCGGCGTGTAGATGGTTTTATGACGTACCACAAAAACGTTGGCCATGGTGCTGTCTGCCACCCGGCCATATTGATTTAGCAACAACACTTCATTAAAACCGTGTTGTTTGCTGTACATAGCCCCCATCACATAGGGGAGACAGTTATTGGATTTAATGAAAGAATACTTGTCGCTGGTCTTCCTGGCATCGGAAAAGATATCGAGTACGAGCCCGTTTTCATTCAGTTCCAATACGGTACTGCTCAGTTCCCACGCCTGGACCAGATAAGAGGGAATATTATTGACCGGCTCATATAATCCGCCATCAGCGCGGAATACTGTTAACCTCACCCGCGCCAGGTGCAGCAGGTTATTTTTATGGCACAGGTCAGTTATCTGCCGGAGGAAAAATGCTTTGGTGAAATGGGCAGGGATATCGAAGTGCAGCAGGTTCAGGCTGGCGAACAGGCGTTCAAAATGTAAATCGCTCAATACCACTTGCCCCTGATGTACCCGCATGGTTTCAAAGCAGCCGTCTCCATAACGGAAAGAACGGTTGTCTGCCGTAAAAATCGGGTCACCGGAAGAGTAAAACTTACCATTATAACAAAGAAAACCAACTTGCACCTCGTACTGTGTTTAGCAAGTTGTAAGTTACCCAATTATTTTGTCATTTCAGCAGCCTCTTTTCGGGCATTCGCCGCAACCATAGCGGCCGCCATACAAAAAGGAAACGTTAAATTTACACAGGGCGGAGGCGAAAAAAATATGCATATAGCCATGCAGTAACATAGCCTTTTAATTAGACATATGAATTAAAAAACAGCCCCGCCGGAAAATCATCTGGCGGGGCTGTTTTTTAATTCAATTATTTAAATGGTTACCACAGGAATATCTCCTTCCACGATCAACCGGCCGGCGGTTTTGGCTTTGATCTCCTCCACACTCACATCGGGTGCACGTTCCAGCAGGCGGAACCCGTCGGCGGTCACTTCCAGCACAGCGAGATCCGTCACTATTTTTTTAACACAGTTAACACCGGTCAGTGGCAGCGTACAGGCAGACAACAATTTGCTTTCTCCTTTAGGATTGGTATGCATCATGGCCACAATAATATTTTTGGCGGAAGCTACCAGGTCCATGGCGCCGCCCATGCCTTTCACCATTTTACCAGGAATTTTCCAGTTGGCGATATCGCCGTTGTCCGCTACTTCCATAGCGCCCAATACGGTAAGGTCCACTTTTCCGGCGCGGATCATGCCGAAGCTTTCCGCAGAATCGAAGAAGCTGCCGCCTGGCAGTAGTGTCACTGTTTCCTTGCCGGCGTTGATCAGGTCCGGGTCTATATCATCGGCAGACGGATACGGGCCCATGCCGAGCATACCGTTTTCAGACTGCAGCATAATGGAAATGCCGGCAGGGATGTAATTGGCTACCAGCGTGGGAATGCCGATACCCAGATTAACATACATACCATCTTTTAACTCCTTTGCTATTCTTTTGGCGATACCAAATTTATCGAGAGGCATAACATACTGATTTTGGGAAGTGGAATAATAACGTATAGTCGTTACCGTTACATCTGCACGGTCCTTCGCTCTATCCGTTTTTCATATTCGGTGCCTGCAAAGATGCGGTGCACGTAGATACCCGGCACATGGATCTGGTCGGGGTCCAGTTCGCCCGGCTGCACCAGTTGCTCCACCTCAGCGATGGTAATATTACCGGCTTTGGCCATAGAAGTGCTGAAATTGCGGGTAGTTTTACGGAATACCAGGTTGCCCATGGTATCTCCTTTCCAGGCTTTCACAATGGCAAAATCTGCATGCAGCGCCATCTCCATGAGATAGTTTTTGCCGTCGAATTCGCGGGTTTCTTTACCGGCGGCCACTTCGGTGCCATAACCGGCGGGGGTGAAAAAGGCGGGAATGCCCATACCGGCCATTTGAATACGGGTGGCGAGGGTACCTTGCGGGATCAGGTCCACTTCCAGTTCGCCGGCCAGCAGTTGTCTTTCAAATTCTGCGTTTTCGCCCACATAGGAAGACATCATCTTGCGGATCTGGCGGGTTTTCAACAACAGGCCCAATCCGAAATCATCTACGCCGGCATTGTTGGAAATACAGGTCAGTTCTTTTACGCCCTTTCTGACCAGCGCTGCGATACAGTTTTCCGGAATACCACACAAACCAAATCCCCCCAGCATTATCACCGCGCCATCCCGGATGTCCTGTATGGCTTCGTCTGCATTAGCTACTACTTTGTTCATGTTTTGGTGTTTTATATTGATCTTATGGCTGTCGCTTGATAAAGGGGCGTACCGTATCGGAAGCGGGTAACAGGAAAGCCTTTTCTGCATTGGGGAAAAAGCTTTTCAGACGGAACCTGACAGGTGCGTTTTCTTCTGCAGGGTTGCCCAGTTTATTTTTCCTGGCGGCGATATCGGCCTGCACTTTTTCAAACACGTCTTTCATGCGGTCCGGGTGACTTTCATACCAGTTATAGCTGGCCATGAAATCTTTAACGGACACCTTATGCAGGTCCAGTATCTGTTTGTAGTAAACTTTTATTTTCTCCTGTCTGACAGAATCAGGCAGGGGCGTAGTCAGGGCGCTCACTTCGTTGCTATAGGCGTCTGCCAGGGTCATGTCCACCAGGATCCTGCTCATCTTATCCTTCTGGATATACTCCTTGGGAACATTGCCCGGATCACCACAAGCTGCCATCAATAATACAAATCCTGTTACGAGCGCTTTAAAACGATTATTCATTCTTTTCTAAAAAATTGTTGTGTCCGGAGATAGTCACCGGCTGTTATTTCATCTGCTGATATTTCTGTGCATTGGGCACGTCCATCTGGGCCAGCAGTTCAGCGGCCCTCATTTTCTCCTGTGGCATGGCCTTGGAAAATATCTTCTGCAGTTCATCGGCTTTTGCGGAGTAGAATGTCTGCATCAACATGGAGTTGGGTATGTCCTGATGAATGGCATACAACAGGTTGAGGCAGTTCATAATGGCCGCACGGCCTCTGTTCACATCTTCATACATCACGTCCAACCCGTTGCGGTGGTACTGGTACATCACATCATGGAAGTTGAGGAATTTGGCGTTCAGGAGGTTGTCCTGCAACCAGTAACGGTTACGGGTACCCTCAAAAGCTTTCCATCCGGAGATATCTTTCCCGTCCGGCGCATTGTTCACAATATTCAGCGCTTTCTTAAAATAGGCATCGCCACCGCGGGGGGAGAACGAATCATAGTCCAGCCCGAGGATAATGTTCACATAGTACGCCATGATGGCCGTGAGATTGGAAGCCATGGGATCGTTGCCCACTACGCGGTTATCGCTGAATTCCAGCTGCTGGAATTCCACATAACGGAAGGCCACATTGTTGTCCTGGGTATTCAGCAGGCTGGTCACATAGCTGCTGTTAAACACCGGGCGGGTAGCCTGTATGGTGAGTGAAGCCTTGTACATGTTTTCTCCTGTGACGCCTGTTACGTTCAACAGGAAGTTACATTCAATTCTTTCTGCCGGTGTAAAGGCATCATCTGTCCAGTGGCGGTTGTTCAGAAATTCCCTGAGGGCTGTTTGCAGCGTGGTAAACACTTTCCGGTCAACACCCTGGACCTGGTTGGCCACTACGGTCACATTGGCCCTGATCTCCTGCGCCTGCAGGCAGTTGACCGTGAAAACAAGCATACCTGCCAGCAGCAGGGCGAAGGGGAAGTGGTTACGCATGTTGCAGTTCTATTATAGCGGAAACAATATCCCTGGCTACTTCCTGTTTGGATTTGAGGGGGATGTCACGTTCTTTTCCCCTGTTGTCGAACAGGGTCACTTTATTGGTATCGTAGTTGAATCCGGCGCCCGGATCGGCGAGGGAGTTCATCACGATCATATCCAGGTTTTTGTCGCGCAGCTTTTTCAGTGCATACTCCCTTTCGTTGTTTGTTTCCAGGGAGAAGCCTACCAGTAGTTGCTGCGGGCCTTTATTGTTGCCCAGTGTCCGGAGGATATCGTGTGTTTTTTCCAGGGCGATGCTGAATTTGTCCTCTCCTTTCTTGATTTTTTTATCCGCCACCTGTGCCGGGCGGTAGTCTGCCACGGCTGCCGCGGCCACTACGATATCAGACAGGGGGTATACCGCTATCACGCTGCGGAACATATCGTCTGCTGACTGTACCGGGATGATATCGATACCGTTGTGGTGGGTAGTCTGGTTAGTGGGGCCCAGCACCAGTTTCACCTGGGCGCCGGCGTCGGCGAGGGCTTCCGCGATGGCGATGCCCATTTTACCGCTGGAGTGGTTGCTGATATATCTTACCGGGTCAATATGTTCGATAGTAGGGCCGGCCGTTACGACAGCTATTTTGCCGTCGAGCGGTTTGCGGGCGCCGGCGGCCTGACTGAAGTGGCGGCGCAGCAGGGCGACGATATTTTCCGGTTCCGCCATCCTTCCTTCGCCGACAAGGCCGCTGGCCAGTTCACCGGCAGCCACCGGTATCTGGGTATGGCCGTATTCGCGGAGGCGGGCCACATTGGCGCGGGTGGCCGGATGTTTCCACATGTCTTCGTCCATGGCCGGTGCATACAGTACCGGGCAAGTGGCTGAGAGGTAGGTGGCCATCAGGAGGTTGTCGCACAGGCCGTTGGCCATTTTGGCGATGGTATTGGCAGAAGCGGGAGCTATCAGCATCACGTCGGCCCAGCGGCCCAGCATGACGTGGTTGTTCCAGCTGTTATGGTCGCTGATATGGAGTGGTACTTCGTTTTTGGAGAGGGTGGCGAGGGTGAGCGGCGTGATGAAGTCAGCCGCCGCCGGTGTCATGACCACCTTTACGAGGGCGCCTTCCTTCACGAGCAGCCGGATGAGGGTGGCGGCTTTATAGGCAGCGATGCTGCCGGACACGCCCAGGAGGATTTTCTTTCCTTGTAGTATTTTGATATCGTCCATAGATATAAAAAAAGCGGCAGATTTGAATCTGCCGCCATGAAATTAATATTTTTATTTTTCGCAATCACGCACCTCACAAAATAATGTGTGGCGGATTAGCTGAACAGGTCGTCGTCGTTCTTGCGGAAATAAATTTTATTGTCCAGGAATTCCTGCGTAGCCTGGATAGCAGGATTTGCCAGCCTTTCATAAAAGCGGGAAATCTCGATCTGCTCCTTGTTTTCGTGTACTTCTTCGAGGTTGTCAGTATGACTGGCAAACTCTTCCAGCTTGGAATGGAGCTCCTCTTTCACGGAAATATTGATCTGATTGGCGCGTTTGGCTATCACGGCAATAGACTCATATAAATTACCGGTCCGGTTCTTAATATCGGTAGTATTTTTGGTTTCTACCCAGGGATTAAGACTACTGGTTAGACTTCTCTTTATTTTGCTCATTTTCCAGTGATTTAATGTTGTTTTGCGCTAAGGTATAAAATTTTTCGGCATCCGCCTTCAATTTGCTGTTGGGATAGTGGTCTGCGAAGTCCATGTATTCGCTGACAACTGTCTCGTAGCGTTCTTTCTGTCTTTCCTCTATGCTGTTTTTGGCATAGTTGTAATAGGCGCGGATGGCCATTATCTTGTAGCTGTCGCTTTTATCGGAGTCGGGGTAGTTGCGCATCAGGTTTTTGAAGGCGATACCGGCCGCTTTGTAAAAGCCCAGGTTATAGTACAGTTCGGCGCTGTTGAACTCTTTGAGTTCCAGCTTTCTGCGGCAAAGTTCGATCACCAGGTTGGCTTCCGGCACTTTTTCCGCCTGCGGGTAGTTGTTGATGAAGGTTTGCATCTGGGCGATGGCCTTCATGGTGTTGGTCTGGTCCAGTGATACTTTGGGCGACTGCTTGTAATAGCAGTATGCCTGCATGTAGTCAATTTCCACCGCTCTGGGGCTGTTGGGGAATACGTCGAGGTAGTTTTTGAAATGGAAAGCTGCCTGAACATAGTCCTTCACGTAGTAGGAACAGTATGCGTAGTTATAATACAGGCCTTCAAACTTCTCGGTGCCTTTATACACCTGCAGGAGGTCCTGATACAGTGTCTGCGCTGTATTGTATTTTTTCTTCGAGTACAATTTGTCAGCATACGCCAGCTTCTTCTCGAAGTTGTTGCTTTTTTCGATCCTTCTCAGTTCGTTATTACAGGAAGAAGCGACCACGATCAGCGCAAGGAGACTGCTATACAATAAAAATTTCCGCATAAAAGAGTGGCAAAATTAAGAATTAAATGTAAATGTAAGGCGAAGAGATTTTCATTGCTGTTAAAATTTTGCAAAAGAGGCTGTTAAATCGCCGGATCAGGCCATTTTACCGAAGAAATGATTCCTTTTGCCGCTTACCTGCTGAAAATAAAAAATCATTGGATATTGTCAAAAAAATATCCCGGCCGGGGCTTCGAATTATAATTTAATCCTATTTATAAAAACGGGCTCAGGGGAAAAGCTGAAAAAACAGTGCAGTCATTTTACCTGATGCAATAGCAGTCCTGACGCGTTTTCACAGGTTACACACACGATATTAACACATATTCACACATTATCCACAACAACTGGCGCCCGCCGCGCGGAAAAGGTGCATAAAGGCACTCCAAACCCTTTACAATGGGGATTGTCCTCCTGTGGAAAAAATTTATAAAGTATTTTTTCGTTAAAAAGTGGGAAAAAGTGTTATTTTGTGTTAGAAAATGGTTTTTCAAGTACTTTGCCCCATGGTATGACAGGTTTTCTAGGCGAATATGAGGCTACGCTGGACGCAAAAGGACGTTTTCTGTTACCTGCCGGATTCAAAAAGCAGTTGTCAGAAGCCGCCGGGGGACAGTTTGTCATCAACAGAGGCTTTGAAAAATGTCTGTCATTGTATCCCATGAACGAGTGGCAGCCCATTTTCGAACGTATCAGCAAGCTGAACGATTTTGACCCGAAAGTGCGGGAATTTAGGCGCTACTTCCTCAATGGGGCGACCATTCTGGAACTGGACAGCGCGGGAAGACTGCTGGTACCGAAAAACCTGCTGTCGTACGCAAACATGGAAAAAGACATTGTGCTGGCAGCAGCATCCAATAAAATCGAGATCTGGGATAAAGGTAAATACCAGGAGTTCTTTGAAAATTTCTCACCAGGGGCCTTCAGTGATCTGGCTCAACAGGTAATGGGAGGAGGAGACAACAACATATCAATTTAAACTGGAGCAATATGGGCGAACAACAATATCACCTACCCGTTCTGCTGCAGGAGACAACGGAGCTGTTGCACATTAACCCGGAAGGGACCTATGTGGACGCAACGTTTGGAGGCGGAGGACATTCCCGGGCCATACTGGAGAAACTGGGCGAAAAAGGACGACTGATCGTATTTGATCAGGACGAGGATGCATACCGTAACCGAATCATCGATGACCGTGTAACATTTGTACAACAAAATTTCAGACACCTGCAACGTTTTCTGAAACTACATAAAGCGGAACAGGTAGACGGCATACTGGCAGACCTGGGCGTGTCTTCACACCAGTTCGATACCGCCGAAAGAGGGTTCAGCATCCGCTTTAACGGCGATCTGGACATGCGAATGGACACCCGGACCACCCTCACTGCGGCCCAGATTCTGGCCACCTGGGGCGAAGCCCGGTTGCAACTCATGTTCCAGGAATACGGAGAAGTGACCAACGCCAAAACCCTGGCGCAAACCATTGTACGGCAAAGAAAAACACACCCCATGCGCACCATCGCGGAATTTAAATCCGTGATCCAGCCCATCGTAAAAGGCAACCCGCAGAAATACCTCGCACAGGTGTTTCAGGCATTAAGAATAGCTGTCAACGATGAACTGGGCGCCTTAAAAGACTTACTGACGCAGTGCGCCAATGTGTTAAAACCGGGAGGAAGAGTGGCCATCATCACCTTCCATTCTCTGGAAGACAGGCTGGTAAAGAACTTTATGAAGACAGGCAGTTTCGAGGAAGCACCGGAAGATCCGTTTGGAAAGGAAACACCCCCTAAATTGTTCAGATTAATCACAAAAAAACCGGTGACCGCCAGCGATGCAGAATTAAAGCTCAACGGCAGATCGAGAAGCGCAAAACTGCGGGTGGCCGAAAAAACAGCATGATACCGCTTACATCGTATCATCCAGCTCCTATCCTATATCCTATACACATCTGTTGTGATTTGCTTTCAATTTTATATTGTCAATTTATTAAAAAGGCATAACGCGTGTTGCAGGAAGAAGTTATAGAAACAAACCAGGAAGAACCTACCGGTACCGAAAGTTCACCGGTGAAAGCTCCGAAAAGGGAATGGCGGTTGCGTATCAACTACAGAGCGTTGGTGCAAAACCTGCCCTATATCGGCTTTCTCGCTGTCCTGGCACTGATCTATATCGCTAACAGCCACCTCGCTGAAAAAAAAATACGCCGCATTAATCAGCTTGGCAAAGAAATAAAAGAGCTCAAGTGGGAATACATCAACGTGAAGAGTGAGCTCATGTTTCGCAGCAAAATGAGTGAAGTCAGCAAATCTGTAGAGCAACTGGGCCTCAAACAACTCAGTTCCCCTCCGCAGAAAATAGTGTTGAAAAAGGAAAATGAACAATAACAATCAATACTGGTACCTGATGCTGCCCGCCTGAAATTTTTACAGGACGGGGATGCTGGTAAAAAATGGCAAGCATCTCATATAAATCGCAGCCAGCGTCAGGTATTTTTTTATAGCGCTTAGCCTTTAGCTTTTAGCCTTAGTCGCTTTCCCGGCAACTAAAACCCTGGAAGTTATCCGCTAAAAGCTTAAAGCTAAACAGCCGGAACGTGGACGTAAAAAAAGACATATTGTGGCGTGTGTATCTCTGCCTGATCGGCATGGCGCTCTTCGGTGTCGCCATCCTGGCCAAGGTCTTTTACATCCAGAACGTGAAAGGCAGCTACTGGCGCAATATGGCCGATAGTCTGCATACCGGCTACGTTGCCCTCGACGCGGAAAGAGGCACCATCTATTCGGAGGAAGGCAGAATGCTGTCTACCTCCATCCCGTATTTTGATATACGGATAGACTTCGCTGCCGACGGCCTGCGGGACAAAAAAGGGAAAGTGTTCCGGGAAAATCTCGATTCCCTCTCCCTCTGCCTCTCCCAGATGTTCGGCGACCGCAGCAAAGCAGGCTACGCACAAATGCTGCAGGAAGGTTACAAAACAAAGGACCGCTATTTTCTCCTGAAAAGAAACGTACCCTTTAACCAGTACCAGCAAATGCGCGCCTTCCCAATGTTCCGGCTCGGCAAAAACAAAGGCGGCATGATCGCGGAAAGCAAAAGCAAACGCATCAACCCCTTTAAACTGCTGGCCAACAGGACCATCGGCCTGCCCCGCGAAAACTCGCAAAGCGTAGGCCTGGAAAGGACCTATAACGAATACCTGAAAGGGGTGACCGGTAAAAGGCTCATGCGCCGCATCGCCGGTGGCACCTACGTCCCCGTGGAAGGATATGACATCGAACCGGAAAACGGCCGCGATGTGGTGACCACCCTCGACGTAAACATGCAGGATATCGTAGAAACAGCCCTCATGAACATGATGGTGCAAAATGAAGCCGTCCACGGCACCTGTATCCTGATGGAGGTGAAAACAGGAAAAATCAAGGCTATCGCCAATCTGGGCAGACAACCAGATGGCAGCTACTGGGAAGATATGAACTACGCACTGCAGGTAGGTGAGCCAGGTTCCACCTTTAAACTGGCCACCGTCATCTCTGTGCTGGAAGATAAATACGCCACCATGAACACGATGGTCAACATGGACGGCGGACGCTGGCAGGTAGGACGCAGAACGGTATTCGACTCCGAACCGCATCCCGGCCCGCAGAACGTGACCATCAAACACGCATTTGAGCTCAGCTCCAATGTGGCAATGGCTAAACTGGCCGTCCAACATTATGGCAGACAGCCCAACAAGTTCGTGGCAAACCTGAAAAAACTCAGGCTGGACCAGAGCACGGGCATCGACCTGGTGGGGGAAGGCCATCCGGTGATTAAAACCACCAGCTCCAAAACATGGAGCAACACTTCACTTCCCTGGATGGCTTTCGGGTATGAAGTGCTGATAAGCCCGCTGCAAACATGTATGCTGTACAATGCAGTGGCCAACAACGGTAAAATGATGAAACCCTACCTCGTCAATTCCATACAGGAATATGGCCAGGTAGTTAAACAGTTTGAGCCTACCGTACTGCTGGACAGCATCTGCACCAACAGTACCCTGAAGCAGGTACAGTCCATGCTCGAAGGAGTGGCAATAGACGGCACCGCCAGAAAACTGGCCAACCCCTATTACAACTTCGCAGCTAAAACCGGTACCGCCCTGGTGGCCAACGGCAACCGCGGTTATGCCGACAAGATCTACCAGTCCTCATTTGCCGGGTATTTTCCCGCTAATGACCCACAGTACACCTGTGTGGTGGTGATCAGAAATAAACCGCATGCCCTGCGCTTTTATGGCGCTAACGTGGCAGGACCTGTGTTCCGCGAAGTGGCTGATAAACTGTATGCCATCGCCGTGGAAAAACAGAAACCAATGCAGGCAAACGTACAACTGGACACCCTCCTGGCCCTGAAAAACGGTAAAGGCGGCGAATGGAAACAGATACTTAAAACCCTGCAAATGCCCGTCAACGGCACCATCGCCAACAACAGCTGGGTAAGCCCCAGCGTGAGCAACCGGAAAGTCAACTTCCAACAGCTCACCCAGGCGAAAGGCGCCGTGCCCAACGTTACGGGAATGGGGCTCAAAGATGCGCTGTACCTGCTCGAAAACGCAGGACTGCGCGTTGTTGTAAAAGGCGCCGGCAAAGTGAAAACACAATCACTCCCCGGCGGCACCAAAATAGGAAACGAACAAACGATCGTAATAGAACTGAGCTAGATGAAGACGCTGCGCGACATATTATACAATGCAGGCATCAGGGCCGTACACGGTAACACCGACATCTCCGTGAACGCCCCTGCCATTGATTCCAGGTCTGTAGGACCCGGCGACGCCTTCATTGCCGTGAAAGGAGTACATACTGATGGCCATCAATATATCGATAAAGCCATCGCACAGGGAGCAGCGGCCATCATCTGCGAAACAATGCCGGAAGTACTGCTGGACACCGTCACCTATGTACAGGTGGAGAACAGCGCACTGGCAAGCGGTATCATAGCGGGCAACTTCTATGACAACCCTTCCCACAAACTGCAGCTGGTAGGCGTTACCGGTACCAATGGAAAAACAACCATCGCCACCATCCTGTTCCGCCTGTTCTCCCAGCTGGGCTACCACTGCGGACTACTGTCCACCGTGCAAAACCAGATAGGCGACACCGTGATACCATCTACCCACACCACCCCTGACCCCATCAGCCTCAACGCGCTGCTGGCCCGGATGGTGGAGGAAGGATGCCTGTATGCCTTCATGGAAGTCAGCTCCCACGCTATCCATCAACAAAGAGTGGCAGGACTGAAATTCGCCGGAGGCATCTTCAGTAATATCACCCATGACCACCTGGATTATCACAAAACATTCGATGAATACATCCGGGTCAAAAAATCATTCTTTGATAACCTGCCAGCTACGGCTTTCGCCCTCACCAATCTCGATGACAAAAGAGGCATGGTGATGCTGCAAAACACCAAAGCCCGCAAGGCCACTTACAGCCTGCGGACCCTGGCCGATTTCAAAGGAAAAATCCTGGAAAACAATCTCACCGGCCTGATCATGCAGGTAGGCGATACGGAAGTACACTTCCGCCTGATCGGTGAGTTTAATGCCTACAACCTGCTGGCAGTATATGGTGCGGCTGTATTGCTGGGACAGGACAAAGCCACCGTGCTGCGCGCCCTCAGCAATATACAGGGCGCGGAAGGACGCTTTGAATATATCGTGTCCGCGCACGACCAGATCATCGCTATTGTGGACTACGCCCATACACCTGATGCCCTGAAAAACGTACTGGCCACCATCAAAAACCTGCGCAAAGGACACGAACAGGTGATCACCGTGGTAGGCTGCGGCGGCGACCGCGATACAGCTAAAAGGCCTGTCATGGCTGCAGTGGCAACAGACAACAGCGACCGGGTGATCTTCACTTCCGATAATCCCCGCTCCGAAGATCCGGAAGCGATTATCCGCGAAATGGAAGCAGGCGTGCCTGTACACCTGAAAAAACGGGTGATCTCCATTACCGATCGCAGGGAAGCTATTAAAACAGCAGTAACCCTCGCCGGAAAAGAAGATATCATCCTCGTGGCCGGAAAAGGACACGAAAAATACCAGGAAATCAAAGGGGTGAAACATCCCTTCGACGATAAAGAAGTGCTGGAAGAAGTAATGAGGCTGCTCGACAAATAATTATAACGGAACGAAACTAACTTAATAACTCAATGACTTAAAAGCCCCCCATCCGAATGAGGCGGACGGGAAGGCTCCGACTAAAACATATGTTATATTATTTTTTAAATTACCTGAAAACAGAATTTAAGATCAGCATCATCGGTGGTGGTATGTTCCAGTTTATCACCTTCCGTGTGACGATGGCCCTGTTGCTGTCGCTGGTCATCTCCCTGTTGTTGGGTAAACGTATCATCAGATTGCTGCAGCGCAAACAAATCGGTGAAACAATCCGTGAGCTGGGCCTTCAGGGTGAAAACACCAAGAAGGGCACCCCTACTATGGGCGGCCTCATCATCCTCGCGGCCATCATCATCCCCACCTTATTGTTTGCCCAGGTAGCCAACGTGTACATCTGGCTGGTACTGCTCTGTACTGTATGGTTAGGCCTCATCGGTTTTGTGGACGACTATATCAAAGTATTCAAAAAGAACAAGGAAGGGCTGGCAGGCCGTTTTAAAATACTCGGACAAATAGGACTGGGCCTCATCGTGGGCACTACCCTGTATTTCAATAATGACGTAGTGGTATCCCGCGAGCTGATGGGCGCAGAAAAACTGGCGCCCTATGAAAGACGCCTTACCAACCACCCTGAAAGGGTGACCCGCGACGGACAACGGTTTGTGGACGTGAAAACACCCATCACCACCATCCCGTTCGTCAAGAACCATGAATTCAACTACGCCAAGCTGATTTCCTGGATTCCCGGCGCAGAAAAATACACCTTCATCGTCTACATCCTGATCGTCATCTTTATCATCACCGCCGTATCCAACGGCGCAAACATAACGGACGGATTAGATGGGCTAGCCACAGGGGTGTCGGGTATCATAGGAATATGTCTCGGCATTTTTGCTTATGTATCGGGTAACATTCAGTTTGCGGAGTACCTCAATATCATGTACATCCCCAACCTGGGTGAACTGTCCATCTTCATTGCGGCGTTCGTAGGCGCCTGTGTGGGCTTCCTCTGGTACAACGCTTACCCGGCACAGGTTTTCATGGGCGATACCGGTAGCCTGGCACTGGGAGGTATCATCGCGGCACTGGCGTTTATTGTGCGTAAAGAACTGCTGATCCCCATCTTCTGCGGCGTATTCCTCGTAGAGCTCCTGTCAGTGATGCTGCAGGTGTCTTACTTCAAATACACCAAGAAAAAATACGGTGAAGGCCGGCGCATACTGAAAATGTCGCCCCTCCATCACCACTACCAGAAACTCGGTTATCACGAAAGTAAAATATCCGTACGCTTCTGGATCATCACCATCATGTGCGTGGTATTTACAATCGCGACACTGAAAATGAGATAATCAAAAAAAAAACAAAAAACTAACAAAGAAGTATATACGAAAATGGCGCATAAACTCATCATATTAGGAGCAGGAGAAAGCGGGATCGGAGCGGCTTTGCTGGGAAAACAGCAAGGGTATGAGGTTTTTGTGTCTGAAGGCGGCACTATTAAGGACAACTATAAACAGGAACTGGCGGTAAACCATATTCCTTTCGAAGAAGGTCATCACTCCTGGGACGTGATACTCGGCGCAGACGAAATCGTCAAAAGTCCGGGTATCCCTGAAAAAACAGAACTGATGAAAAAAGTACGCGAAAAAGGCGTACCTGTCATCTCCGAAATTGAACTGGCCTACCGTTTTTCAAAAGGTAAAAAGATTATTGCCATCACTGGCAGCAACGGCAAAAGCACCACCACCGCCCTCACCTACCATATTTTCAAAACGGCAGGACTCGACGTGGCCATGGTCGGCAACATTGGCGTAAGCTATGCCAGACAGGTGGCAACCGCACCAGCGGAGTATTATGTGATTGAAATCAGCAGCTTTCAGCTGGATGACATCGTGGAATTCAAACCCAACGTTGCTATCCTGCTCAACATTACGCCTGATCACCTGGACCGGTACGACTACAAAATGGAAAACTATGTAGCCTCCAAGTTCAGGATCGCGATGAACCAGACAAAAGAAGACTATTTCATCTATTGTATGGATGATCCGGAGATCATGCAGCATTTGGCGCAGCAACCCATTTATTCAACATTAATACCTTTTACCATCATGAAACCACTGAAAGAAGGCGGTTCTATCGCCAACGAGCAGTTGCAAATACTGGTTGACGGAGAGCCGGTCATCATGTCCATGTATGACCTGGCGCTAAAAGGGAAACACAATCTGTATAATTCGATGGCAGCAGCAATTGCAGGCAGAACCATGGATATTAGAAAGGAAAAAATCCGCGAAAGCCTGGCTTCCTTCAAAAGCCTGGAACACCGGATGGAATATGTGACAACGGTAAAAGGCGTGGATTTTATCAATGATAGCAAAGCTACCAATGTGAATTCCGTATGGTTTGCCCTCGAAAGCATCGAAAAACCCATTGTACTGATCATGGGCGGTGTGGACAAAGGCAACGATTACTCCGCTATCCGCGACCTGGTGAAAGAAAAAGTAAAAGCCATTATTTGCATGGGCGTGGACAACACACCGATCATTGATGCGTTATCAAAAGATACGCCCGTTATGATCAGCACCTCCGGCATGATGGATGCGGTACGCGAAGCTTTTGCACAAGCCACCAAAGGCGATGTGGTCATGCTTTCCCCTGCCTGCGCCAGCTTCGACCTGTTTAAAAACTACGAAGACAGAGGCCGGAAATTCAAGGAAGCGGTGAAAGCACTCTAAGCACCAGGGTTGAATCGTAGCACAGGGCTTCAGCCCTGGGATGGTAAAAAGGGTTGAATAACGGAAACGACAAAACGAAAGTATTAACAATATGAACGGATTGCTCTATAGAACAAAAGGCGATAAGGTCATCTGGACGATAGTAATTTTTCTATCGCTGGTGAGCCTGCTGGCCGTATATAGCGCAACCGGCTCGCTTGCTTACCGCGAACGGGGCGGCCATACGGAGTATTACCTCCTGAAGCAGCTCATTGTGCTGGGAATGGGACTGGCGATCATCTACTTTGCTCACCGGGTGAACTACACTATTTACTCAAGGGTGGCGCAGGTAGGCTTCCTGATATCGATACCACTGCTGATTTACACACTGGCATTCGGTTCACATATCAACGACGCCAGCAGGTGGATACGGCTACCGATCATCAACCTGACCTTCCAGACATCGGACGTCGCCAAACTGGCCATCTTCATGTATGTCAGCCGGCAGTTGTCCAGAAGGCAGCATGTGATCAACGATTTTAAGAAAGGGTTTCTGCCCATCATCATACCAGTTGGCGTTATCTGCGTACTTATCATGCCGGCCAATATGAGCACGGCTTTGCTGTTAATGGCCAGCTGTATGCTGCTCTGTTTCATTGGCAGGGTACCGGTGAGGTTCCTCGCAGGAATGGTGGCCGCAGGCGCATTGGCTATCGTACTGATGTTTGCCATCGCTAAAATCTCCGGAATGGAGATGCGTACCAAAACCTGGGAAAAGCGGTTGGACAGCTTCATGAATGACGACCATACCGAAGTGCCCTATCAGGTACAACAGGCCAATATTGCCATCGCCGGCGGCGGCGTACTCGGGAAAGGCCCCGGCAACAGTACACAACGTAACTTTTTGCCACACGCCTACTCCGACTATATCTATGCTACCATCATCGAAGAATACGGAATGGTGGGCGCCTTCCTGATATTGGCGGCTTATATGCTGTTGCTGTTACGCTGCATCCGGATTTACAAAAAATGCCCGTATGCCTTCGGCGCCTTCCTGGCACTGGGACTGAGCGTAACACTGGTCATACAGGCGCTGACCAACATGGCGGTAAATGTACAGCTGTTCCCCGTAACAGGGTTGCCGCTACCGCTGGTCAGTATGGGAGGATCATCTGTGCTCTTCACCAGTATGGCCATCGGTATTATCCTGAGCGTGGCCCGCAATGTGGAAGAAATGGAAGGCAAACAGGCAGAAAAAGAGAGACTTGAACGCGTGATGGCTGCCAACGCAGAAAACGCTGCAGTAGCCTAAAACGTATTTATATAAACAGAACAGACTATCAATCGTAACTGAAGAACATGCAACGCAAAGTGATCATAGCAGGTGGAGGCACGGGAGGACATATCTTCCCGGCAATAGCGATTGCCAATGCGTTGAAGAAAATCCAGCCGGATATCGACATCCTTTTTGTGGGCGCCATCGGTAAAATGGAAATGGAAAAAGTACCGCAGGCAGGTTATCCCATCAAAGGACTGGAAATAGCAGGCTTTAACCGCAGCAATATTTTTAAAAACATACTGCTGCCTTTCAAAATCTGGAAAAGCCTCCGGCAGGCCAAAAACATCCTGGCGGAATTTAAACCGGATGCAGTAGTGGGCGTTGGCGGCTATGCCAGCTTCCCCATGCTGAGAAGGGCACAAAAAAATGGTATTCCGACGCTCATACAGGAACAGAATTCTTTTGCAGGCAAAACCAACAAGATACTGGGGAAACAAGCAAGGAAGATCTGCGTGGCCTATGATGGCATGGACAAATTTTTCCCGGCAGACAAGATCGTTTTCACCGGCAATCCTGTCAGGAACAACATCACCCAATCCGCCGTCACCAGAGAAGATGCCCTGCAACACTTTGGACTGAGCAGTCAGAAACAAACCATCTTCGCCGTAGGCGGCAGCCTGGGCGCCAAATCAATCAACGAAGCGTTGCAGCCGTTGCTGCCCACGCTGGTGCAGAAAGACCTGCAACTGATCTGGCAAACCGGCAAGCCGTTCTATGAAACCGCCAAAGCTGCGGCAGCACCCTATAGCAGCCATATTAAAGTGCATGAGTTCATCAACGTGATGGACTTTGCCTACAAAGCAGCAGATGTGGTACTGTCCCGCGCAGGCGCACTGACCATCGCTGAGCTTTGTGTCGTGAAAAAACCGGTCATCTTTGTGCCGTACCCTTTTGCAGCGGAAGACCATCAGACTTCCAACGCTATGAACCTGGTGAATAAAAAGGCGGGGCTGATGATTAAAAACGACGAGGTAGATGCACAGCTGTCCAATGTACTGTTCAGCCTTCTGCAAAACAGGGCGCTAATGGAACAACTGGAGAAAAATATCGGCGAACTGGGCAATTCCAACGCAGATATGGTAATCGCCAGAGAAGTGATAAACATTTTTTGATTTTGATATTTAGGGATTTAGGATTCATATGGATTTGAACAACATACAACGGGTTTATTTCATCGGCATCGGCGGTATCGGCATGAGCGCCATCGCCCGCTTCTTCAATGAGAAAGGAGTGGCAGTAAGCGGTTATGACCGTACCCCAACAGCGCTCACCAAGCAGCTGGAGGCAGAGGGTATGCAGATCCATTATACCGACGATATCAACGCACTGGACCAACAGACTAACCTGGTCGTATATACGCCGGCTATCCCCGCCACCCATGAAGAACTGAAGTGGTACCGGGACCATGGCTTTGAAGTAGTGAAACGCAGCGATGTGTTACAGGAAATCACCCGGTCACTGTTCGCCATCACCGTTGCAGGCACCCATGGCAAGACCACCGTCTCCACCATGATCGCGCACCTGCTCACAGACAGCGGATATGGTTGTAATGCTTTCCTGGGCGGAATCAGCGTCAACTATGATAAAAATTTCTGGAGCAGCGAAAAGGCAGTAGCCGTGATTGAAGCAGACGAGTATGACCGCTCCTTTCTGAAATTAAGTCCGGATATCGCGATACTGACTGCCATGGATGCAGACCACCTGGACATTTACGGCACGCCGGAAGCCATGGAGGAAGCATTTATCACTTATACGCACAATATAAAGCCCAATGGCACGCTGATTGCTAAGTTCGGCCTGCATCGCGGAAATGAACTGAAAGCAGACAACAAACTGCTGTACAGTTTACAGAACAACGCAGCCAACGCATACGCTGCCAACATACGGATGATCAACGGTGGGTATGAGTTTGATGTAATGCAGCAGGACTGGATGATTGACAACATCCGGTTGCACATCGGGGGCATGCACAATGTTGAAAACGCTGTTGCAGCCATTACGGTAGCACATTTGCTGGGCATCAGCGCCGACAAGATCAGGGCAGCAGTGGAAAGCTTTAAAGGCATCAAAAGACGCTTTGAATATGTGATCAAGAACGATCATCAGGTGTATATCGATGATTACGCCCATCACCCGGAAGAGCTGCGCGCGCTGATCACCAGTGCGAAAGCATTGTTCCCCGGCAGACGTTGCACCGTGATCTTCCAGCCGCACCTGTTCACCCGTACCCGTGACCTGGCGGATGGTTTCGCAGAAAGCCTGTCACTGGCGGACGAAGTGGTCCTCCTGCCTATTTATCCTGCGAGGGAACTGCCGATCGAAGGCGTTACCAGCGAGATTCTGGCTAAAAAGATCACCGTACCGGTGCAGATCATGCAAAAAGAAGAAGTACTGGACTGGCTGAAAAAAACACCCGTCCCGTTATTAATAACAGCCGGAGCAGGCGACATTGACCAGTTAAAAGGACCGATCAGTCAACTGCTTCACTAAAAGAAAAACTTTGGCTAAAACCACGACGATATTAAAAAGGCTGGGCGCGCTGCTCCTTTGGGTGCTGGCTGTGACCGGTTTTATTATCCTCCTGGTGGCGGCTAATAACGACAAGGAATCCGGTATCTGCAAAGGTATTCTGGTAAAGTTTGAAGGGAAGGACGATAACTTTTTCATTGAAGCCAAAGATATCCGGTCGTTGTTAACAAAAGACAAGGCACTGAACCCGGTAGGCAAACCGATCCGGGACATCAACATCCGAACACTGGAAGCAGTAGTGGACCAGGACCCATGGGTTAAAAATGCAGAGATCTATTTCAACAGCAAACAGGAACTGCATATCAAAGTAACGCAGCGGGAACCGGTAGCAAGGGTGTTCACCTTTTCGGGCAACAGCTTTTATCTCGACGAAGCAGCAGAGCGTATACCGGTATCATCCCGCTACGCCGCCAGGGTGCCGGTATTTACCGGTTTCCCTACAGACGCGGACAAACTGCAACGGACAGACAGCCTGCTGGCAGCCCAGATAGTGGACATGGGCCGTTTTATCGGCAAAGACCCTTTCTGGATGGCACAGGTAGAACAGCTGATCGTGACGCCTGACAGAAAGTTTGAGTTCATACCCAAACTGGGCGATCAGGTGATCGTTTTCGGCGACGGTGCCGACATTGAAAAAAAATTCACCAAACTGCTGGCTTTTTACAAGGAAGGACTGAATAAGGTAGGTTGGAATAATTATTCGCGGATCAACATCGCTTTTGAGAATGAAGTCGTATGTACGCGTAAGGATGGTGTAGCACCGTTACAACCGGTGATACCCAAAGACACGGTCAAACAGTTTGTGCCTGACGAAGCGCCTATCGCTGAAAGCGAAGACAGCGCAGAAAAAACAACGGCAGCCAAACCACCAGAACATGCACCGGTGACTGCCAAACCGGTCGTCAAACCGGCAGCGAAACCAGCGGCTAAACCCGCAGCTGCCCACAACAAAACAACGGCAAAAGCGCCAGAGAAGAAAGCAAAACCAGAGAAAGCGGCGCCCAAGCAACAACCTAAAGCAGTGTATAAGCCAGGGAATAAATCTGTTAACACATCAAAAAAACAAACAACGCCATGAATCAGGAAGCTCCCATCATTGTAGGTCTCGATATCGGAACTACGAAGATTGCTGCCATAGCAGGACGGAAGAATGAATACGGGAAACTGGAAATCCTGGGATTCGGTAAAGCTACATCGTTTGGTGTGCAGCACGGTATGGTGCTGAACATTGACCAGACCATCAAAGCCATCAGGCAAGCCCTGGAAAACTGTTATGCATCCAGCCCCCATCTGGAAATCAATGAAGTATATGTCGGTATCGCCGGTCATCATATCAAAAGTTTGCAAACCCGTGGTGATATTGTCCGCAATGATGTTGACGCGGAAATATCCCAGAAAGATATTGACCAGCTGATCAACGATCAGTATAAAACAGTCATTCCCGCGAGTGATCAGATCATTGATGTGATCCCACAGCAATATATTGTGGACAGTCTGCAGAACATCACCTATCCTATCGGTATGTCCGGTGTGAAGGTGGGCGCTAACTTCCATATCATCACCGGCGACAAAAACGCCATCCGCAACATTAACCGCAGCGTGGAAAAATCCGGCCTCAAAATCCGCGATCTCGTGCTGCAGCCGCTGGCATCTGCCGCAGCCGTGATGTGCGATATGGACTTTGAAGCAGGCGTGGCTATCGTAGACATTGGTGGTGGCACCACCGACCTGGCGGTGTTCTACGAAGGCATCCTGAAACATACTGCCGTTATTCCCTATGGTGGCGAAAATATTACCAACGATATCAAAAATGGTCTGGGTGTGTTGAAAACACAGGCCGAACAGATGAAAGTACAATTCGGTTATGCACTGGCCGATGAAGCTAAAAGCAACGCTTATATTACCATTCCTGGTTTACGCGGACAAAGCCCCAAAGAAATATCCGTTAAAAACCTGGCACATATTATCCAGGCCCGTATGAGTGAAATACTCGATTTCGTAGTATATCACCTCAAACAAATCGGGATGGACAATAAAATGCTGAATGGTGGTATTATCCTCACCGGTGGCGGTTCCCAGCTGAAACACCTGATCCAGCTGACGGAATATACTACCGGCGCCAGCGCACGCATCGGTTTCCCCAACGAACATCTGGCCAGCGGCCTGTTCGACGAAGAACTGACCAAACCCATGTACGCCACCTGCGTAGGCTTGATCCTCAAAGGCTACAATGATTTTGAAAATGACCGTAAATCACTGGAAGAAAATTATATAAAAATTAATACCAGTTACCTCGCGAAAGAACAAGCCGCCCAGTCGGTAGCCCAACAGGAAGAATGGGAGGAAGAAGCCCCCACCACACAGGAAATACAGGACAGAAAAGCCAAAGAAAGGAACGCTTCGCTGAAGAATTTCCTGGATAAAATGAAAACGAAGATCATTGACATGTTTACAGAAGAAGAAGATGCAAAACTGTAAATGTGAAATGGCGCAATTGTTGTGAACTGCAAACGTTTATTATATAAGAACAAAGAACGATAATTAATAATGATAGGACAAATGAACCATATTAACGGCAAAGAATACACGCTTATAACACCGAACATGTTCATTATTAATTATCCGTACTAACCCATAAAAGTATAGAGTCATGATACATTTTGATCTTCCTAAGGAAAAATCTTCTATCATCAAGGTCATCGGCATTGGTGGCGGTGGAAGTAATGCGGTGAATCATATGTATAGCCAGCGCATTGAAGGGGTGAATTTTATTATCTGCAATACCGATGCTCAGGCTATTGCCAACAGTCCTGTGCCCAACAAAATACAGTTGGGACCGCACCTCACACAGGGCCTTGGTGCCGGCGCCAATCCCGAAATTGGTAAGCAGGCTACAGAAGAATCCTTTGAAGAAATCAAAAAAATACTGGAGGTGAATACCAAAATGGCCTTCATTACTGCCGGTATGGGCGGTGGCACCGGTACCGGTGGCGCACCCATCATCGCGCGGATATGTAAGGAACTGGGTATTCTGACCGTTGGTATTGTTACCACCCCGTTTTCTTATGAAGGAAAAAAGAGAATGCTGCAGGCCGATGAAGGCGTTCAACGCCTGAAGGAGTATGTAGATACCCTGCTGATCATCTCCAACGATAAATTAAGACAGAAATTCGGCGACCTGAAGTTCAAGGCCGCGTTCGAAAAAGCGGACAACGTACTGGCCACCGCTGCCAAATGTATCACCGACGTGATCAACTCCACCGGTCAGATCAACGTGGACTTTGCCGACGTATGCACCGTTATGCGTAACGGTGGCGTGGCCATCCTGGGTGCTTCCATCGCAGAAGGTGAAAACCGTGCTCAACGCGCTATCGAAGATGCACTGACTTCTCCGTTGCTGAACGACAACGATATCCGTGGCGCCAAATGGATACTCATCAATATCTCTTCTTCTGAAGGTGAATTTGAACACACCCTCGATGAAATGGATATCATCCAGGCTTACGTACAAAGCCAGGCCGGCGAGGATTGCGACGTGATCCTCGGTGTGGGCTACGACCAGACGCTGGACCGCAAACTGGGCGTTACCATCATCGCTACCGGTTTTGAACAGAAACCGATCCAGCAGATGAAAATGACCCCTTCCACTCCCGAACGTACCGAACCTAAAATCGTGATGCAACTGGGAAAAGACGGGGACGAGAAAAAAATGAACATCCAGCAGTCACAAGGTCTCCTGTTCCAGGAACCGCAGGACCTGATGGCCCCACGCCTGATGGAACCTGTAGTGTCCCATCCTGAACCTGCCACCGGCTACACCCCTCCGCAGCAACAGGCACCCATCGCACCTGCACGGCAGAACTATGTACTCAACGTACAACAGGTCCCTGCCCAGCAACCGCAGCAGGCCCCGGAACAACAACTGCCGGTTCAGCAACAACCGGTACAACAACACATGCCACCGCAGCAACAGCACATGCCGCCACAACAGCAGCATGTACAACAACCCATGCAGCCGCAACATGTGCAACAACCTGTTCAGCAGCCTAATGTGAATATAATACAGCCACAGGCCGGCAGCGCGGCAGGCGGTTACCTGAACCGTCCCGCTAACATCTACGTGGAGCCAGGCAGCACACCTACGCCCCCGGAAATGAAAATGGTGTACAGGGAAGAAGAACCAGGCAATCCGCTGCCTCCGGAAGTGCCCATGCAACACACTTCCTACGAAGAACTGGAAGAGCAAAAACGTAAACAGGCTGAAAGAGTGGCTAAACTGCGCAGCATCAGCTTCAACGTGAAAAACATGGACAACAACGCGGAAATTGAAAATGTTCCGGCTTATCTGCGTCGCAACGTAGCCCTGGAAAATGGTGCCGGCTCCGCCGAACACTTCTATTCCAACTACACCGTGAGCGATCCTGGCCAGAACAATCACACTGAGATAAATACTATCAATACATTTTTAGATGGGAAGAAGCCCGATTGATGAACATAGAGATATTCCATTCGGACATTTGATTGTTTTTTAGTTGTGTTAAAAAAAATCCTCCGGTTCCCCGGAGGATTTTTCTTTTATAAAGCATTCAGTGTTTCTTTGGCCGTCTTCAGCAAATCGCCTGCCGGCGTGGTTTTCGGAGCGTTAATATCAAACGGGGACAACATCTTTTCCAGTTTGCTCAACCCCTCGCGATTATTGGCTTTTGTGAATTCTTCCCGCAGAATACGGATTTTCTCATAGTCCTGCACCCCTTCTACCAGCCGCTCAAACCGTATAGATGACCGCGGCCCCGGATATACGAAGTAGGTGTCTCCTGCTGCCCAGGCGCGGAAACGGCTATCCTGCAACGGTGCTTTTACCCAGCAGTTATAAGCCCAGCGCAGATAACCGGTGTATCCCTTGTAGGCAGCATGCCAGCCCATAAAGGCGGCTTCCGCAGGAGGTGAAAAAGTAAATGTGTTAGGGAACCCTTCGGTGCAGCAGGTATAGAAAGTGGTAGGCCAGCCTTTCTTCAGCCTTGCCTGTAATACTTCATCCGGAAACGGCTCTTTGGAGGCCACGCAGAAGTCATAAATATCTTTGTCCAGTGGTGCATGATAGCTGCCTGCCAGTGATAGTTTAAAGTCTTTATCGGCCTTGCGGATGAGTGTCAGCGCCTGTTGCATGTCTGCCATAGGACGCTCGTCCATGGCGATAGTGGTGATATTGAACCAGCCTTTGGCTTTCAGGTGTTTAACAAAGTCATTCAACATGGGCTGCCAGTGTGCGGCATATTCCGGAGAACCAGGTTTCGCGATCAGCAGCGTGTCTTTTCCTTTGGCTTCGTCATAGTAGTAGAACTTCAGGTTCCAGGGAATCATGCTGTAGCAGTTGATTTCCTTTTTAATGCCCAGTCCCATCATATATTCCACCCATTTGTCGAAGATGGTATAGTCGTAAGTCCACGTACCGTTTTTCTTTTTGGTCCATTTTATCATGCTGCCATATACGTCTTCCGTCTGGCTGTTCCACGGGTCATAAATAAGCGTGGCAGTGATACATTTCTGACCGGCGTTGGCCAGCATCTGCATATAGGGTGTCATGGCTTTAAAATGCGCATCACTCCAGGGTTTTACGCCATACATACGGGCGATAGCGTCAGGGCTCTGCCAGAGGTCCAGATGGAATTTCCAGTCCTTCGGCGCCGGCAGTGTATGATTCAGCACTTCCACTTCGTAGGGCAGACTGCTGACAGTGCCGCCGGCATTGATTTTTACAGTGCCTTTATACACGCCTGCAGCGGTACCGGCGGGAACCTGTATGCTCAGCCACACGGGCTGCGTTTGATTGGCGGCGATGTCTCTGGTACGCTGGATGTCAATGCCATCAGCCACCAGGGAAGAATCAAAGTTTTCCGGCTTACGATAACCACAACCGCTGCCGTCTTTATTCAGCTCGTCCGTCATAACATATCTTACAAAACCCGTGGTGATCGCGGAAGCGGGGATGGTGGCCCCTTTGCTGCCCTGCAGCGCGCTGGTAGCAATGCTTACACCATTGAGCGGTTGCGTGGTCCAGATCAGAAACTGGGTATGTATCCGTTCACCTTTCCAGGCTTTAGCGTTCCAGGAGGAAGCCAGGCTTTGTTCCGCGGGTGCATTTCTTTTTTCATAACGGATATCTGCGGAACCGAAGGCAACGTGAGGCTGGTTACCTTTTACAGCTTCCCAGGAAGCTTTGTTGACCGGTCTGGGATCAGGTTTCTCCTGATAGTCGCCGGCCGGGCCACTTTGGGCCCATACGTTTTGTTGCAATGCCAGCAACACCAGCACGCCAAAAAATTTGTTCACCATACTAAATTTTAGAGATTTTGATATTTGGAGATGGGTTATCATACTACAGCCCAATTCTCTCTTAAAATCCATGATACCCAAGATCATAAAAAAAACCGGGATTTTTGAGTAAATCCCGGTTTCCGTTTATCAAAATCTTCCGACCAACTAGTGGTGAATAATGCGCCTTAATTGCAGGTTGGTGACCGGAGCCACTACCAGCGGGTATTTCTCGATGGTCACGTAACTGGAGTCCAGCCCGAAGCCTCTCTCTTCCGAGAGACTGATTTTTTTCAGGAAGAAATACATCTTCATGACCATTCTTTCATATAATGGCAGATCATTATCGTGGGAAAGGAATTTTTCCATAACAATGAACTGAAAGTCTCCTACCACATTGTTTTTACTGAGAGATTCATAACGGCTGGTGATGTTCACTTCCTTGTTTCTTACCATATCTTCCACCACCATTCTGAACATCAGGTTGATTCTTTGTTCCACCTTAAAGCCCAGTCTGAATTCCACCCGGATCACTTCGTTAGGAATGATGGTCTGCACGGAGTACTCACTGAGATAGGGTTCATCTACCACGTCAACGTGTACAAACCAGTATATATCGGCTCTTTTCGGCTTTTTATTGAGGATGGAGTAGATGATTTTATGTTCTATCTCCTTGGGATTGTCCGCGCTGCTCATATACACCAGGTGAGTGGCATATTTGGGAATAGACGTGTCGTTGCTGAGTTCCTGGATGATGGGCAGGTAATCTTCCAGCCGTACAAATTCCACGTAACGGTTTTTGATCTTGCGGGACTTGAACCATACGATCATGACGAGGAAGAGGGCCCCTGCCACGACTACGGTCACATAACCGCCATGCATGAATTTCACCAGGTTGGCAAACAGGAACGAGAATTCGATAGAGAGGTATACAATAAGATATAGTAGTATCCAGCCTGTCCAGACCCTTCGGGTATAGAGGTAGAATGCGAACAGGCAGGAGGTCATCAGCATACAGATAGTGATAGACAGGCCGTAGGCCGCTTCCATGTGGGAAGATTCCTGGAAGAGTATAACGATGGCCGCGCAGCCAACAAAAAGCATGGTATTGATACCGGGGATATAGAGCTGTCCGCGCATTTCAGTGGGATAGTTTACCCGCATTTTAGGCCATAGGTTGAGCCGCATGGCTTCCGCAATAAGGGTAAAAGACCCGGATATGAGTGCCTGGCTGGCAATAATGGAGGCCAGGGTAGCGATCAGTACACCGAAGATGATAAACCATTCCGGCATGATCATAAAGAACGGGTTCTGGTCTTTAGGCAGGATTTGTCCTTTCTGGCTTAGAAGCCATGCGCCCTGACCGAGATAGTTCAGTATCAGGCAGGATTTCACAAAAATCCAGGATACACGGATATTTCCCCGGCCGCAGTGCCCCAGGTCGGAATAGAGGGCTTCGGCCCCGGTGGTACAGAGGAATACGGCGCCCAGGATCAGGAACCCTTTCGGGTAGGTGGTCAGCAATTCGATGGCATAATGAGGGCTGAAGGCCCGGAGAATGCCCAAATCGTCTGTGATATGGGAGATACCGAGGATGCCCAGCATAGAAAACCATAATACCATGATAGGGCCGAACATACGCCCGATAGACACGGTGCCGAACTGCTGCATGATGAACAGGCCGGTGATGATGGTCAACACGATTTTTACGATCGTCAGCTGGCTCAGGTCTTTAAATACTTCAAGGGTGCGGAGACCTTCAATAGCAGAGGTAACGGTGATAGGTGGGGTGATGATGCCATCTGCCAGGAGGGCAGCGCCGCCGATCATGCCAAAAATTACCGTCCATTTGGCATGTCGTCTGACAAGGGCATACAGGGAGAAGATACCTCCTTCGCCTTTATTATCTGCCCGGAGGGTAAGAATAACGTATTTAACGGTGGTTTGTAAGGTCAGCGTCCAGATGATACAGGAGATACCGCCGATAACGAGCAAGTCGCTGATGGGATTACCGCCAACAATGGCTTTAAAAACATAGAGCGGAGAAGTTCCGATGTCGCCGTAGATGATACCCAGCGCTACTACTAAACCTGCCAGGGTAACCCTGTTAATGTTTATGCCCACAAAAAAAATTTTTTAAAAAAGCCCCCAAAATTAGGAGTAAATATTGAGACCAGCAATAAAAAGGTGACAGTGGAAGAGGTTGATTGGGGTTGGTTGGCATTAAAAAAGCCTCTCCCGATATACTGGGAGAGGCTCTTTTTAGTTATTCATCTTAGTGAGATGGAACTGATTAGTTAGCAGGAGCTAAGTCAACAGTACCGGATTCACCAGGAGTGTTTTGTTTGATGAAGCGACCGCGGTCGATGCCTTGTTTGTCAGCCAGGTAGTCGATCACAGAGTCAACACGACGGCTGCTCAGGTCAACACCACCTTTTTTACCTTTTGCACCAGCGTGGCCAGTAACCAGCACGTTGCAGGAAGGGTTAGCTTTCAGGGTAGAAGCAACAGAAGCGAGGATAGCTTCCTGGTCACGACCTACTTTAGTAGAAGCACCTTTGAAGGAAACGCTAGGCAGAACCAGGGAAGCGCAGGAAGTTTCAGCAACTTTACCTTTGCAGCACTCAGGATCCGGGCATTTACCAACACCGTCAGCGTCAACTGGCTGGCAGTAAGTAGGAGTGATCAGTTGTTTGTCTTTGTAATCAGGAACGCCGTCACCGTCTGTATCTTTAGCTACACCGTGAGAATCAACTGGTGCACCTGCAGGAGTGTTAGGTTCGCGGTCGAACTGATCAGTAACGCCATCACCGTCAGCATCAGGCAGAACAGGAGTAGGCAGTTTCATGTGACGAGGGTTGCTCAGCTCGCTGTAAGCGTATTCCAGCGGGTTGATCCACCAGAGAGGCTGTACGCGTTTAGAAGCGTTACCCAGGTTGAAGTTCAGACGCAGGCTGGTGTAAGAGTAGAAGTCTTTTGTAGAACCGCCGGGACCAGGATAACCATCCAGGTAAGCGTCAAAAGGCATGGTGATTTTCTCTTCTACACCAATGTTGAAGCGTTTGGAAACTTTGAAAGCAATACCGGTACCGAGGTCCAGTGCGTGACGCAGCAGCTGGTTGTCATCTTTACGACCGATAGAGATTCTGTTACCCTGAGAAGGAGCGTTTTGCTCGTATTTCTTATCTCTCAGGTTGTTCAGTTGTTTTCTGATGTCGCTACGTTTAGCACCGAAGTTGATGCCGGAGTAGTCATAACCGTTACCGTTAGCGTCCAGAGCGTCAACGTCAACGTCAGCCATTACGATAGAGTAACCAGCCAGAACGTACCAGTTAACTTTAGGTTCTGCTTTGTAGAACAGGATGTTGCTCAGGGAAGCGATCATGTCCAAAGACAGCTGGTGGTTCTGAGAACGGTAGTTAGGAACGATCATACCGCCGTTTCTAGCTGCAGTTGCTGCCCAAGGGTTACCAGCGGCTGCGATAGTCGGACGCAGTTTGTAATCCTGGCCTTTGTCGATAGAACCGATGTACTCAGCTCTCAAGGAGAAGGTATGACCCAGTGCTTTTCTCAGGGAGATACCGCCACCGAAACCAGGCTGAGGAGGAACAGTTCCGCTGATCAGGTGTAAACCGCCGTGAAGACCCAGTTCCCACATATCCCTTGGTTTACCAGGGAAGTTTGATTGATGGTTCAGGAAGTTATTTTGTTGTACCAACCGCTTGCCTGACACTTTGGAAGAATCCAGTGCATCATAGCCGGTTGGTTGAACCTGTGCAAAACCGGTAGATGCTGTTAGTAACCCCACAGCGCCTGCCAGTAATAAGTACTTTTTGCTTGCCATAATTGTGTTTTATTTAAAAACTGTTAAAAATTTACTAATAACCCGTTTTTTACCTAGCAAAGGTAAATATCATAAATGAATATACAAATTTTTCTTGCAATATTATTTTCATTGATAAGTGCTTCAATATTAGAGCTTAACTGAAAGTATTTATATACCTTATTTCTACGTTAAGTTAAAGTATTGTTTAGCCCTTGTTAAAAGATTCCTTCGCCTGTGTTAAAGGAATGTTATACTTCATATACAAATTAAAGGCCAAAATGTTAAAGTTTCCCATTTAAAACCTAGCTTAGCAATCCTTTTTATTTTATACATGGACGATATCAAGCAACTGATAGGTAAGGAATTACAGGATTTTGAAGGCAAATTCGCAGATTCAGTAAAAAGCCACGTGCCGTTACTGGACCGGATCATGCATTACATAGTAAAGCGGAAAGGAAAACAGATCCGGCCGATGTTTGTACTGCTGTCTGCCCGGCTTTTCAGTAATGAAATCGGGGAAAGCACCTACCGGGCCGCTGCACTCGTGGAACTACTGCACACTGCTACCCTGGTGCATGACGATGTGGTGGATGACGCCAACCAGCGCCGCGGATTGTTTTCCATCAACGCATTATGGAAAAATAAAATAGCCGTCCTCGTTGGTGACTATTTATTGTCCAAAGGGCTTCTGTTATCATTGAACAACAATGACTTCCGCTCCCTCCAGATCCTCTCTGAAGCGGTAAAGGAAATGAGCGAAGGGGAACTGCTCCAGATTGAAAAAACCAGGAAGCTGAATATCAAAGAGGATATTTACTTTGAGATCATTCGCCGCAAAACAGCCTCCCTCCTGGCCTCCGCCTGCGCTGCCGGCGCATGGAGCGCCAGCAACGACGACCACTCCACGGAACAAATGCGGCTGTTCGGCGAAAAAGTAGGTATCGCCTTCCAGATCAAGGACGACCTCTTTGATTATGGTTCTGCCAAAATCGGCAAACCGACCGGTATCGACATCCGCGAAAAGAAAATGACCCTGCCGCTGATATACACCCTCGAACACGCCACGCCTGAAACGAGGCGGAGGATCATCAACATCGTTAAAAATCACAATACGGAAAAAGACCGGGTGGAAGAAGTCATCCAGCTCGTAAAAGCTTCCGGCGGAATTGATTACACCAAACAGAAAATGCTGGAATACCGCGATGAAGCCCTCGCTATCCTGCATAAGTTCCCGCAGAACGATATCCGAAACGGCCTGGAATCGCTGGTAAGGTTCACTACCGACAGAACATTTTAGAAGAAAAAATCAAAAATGTAAAATAATAAATGTAAACTGTAGCTGTAATGGCTCCTGCGGAAACCGCCAGCCATTGCCACTTACATTATTATTTTACATTTTTCACTTTTAAAACGGTTCCTTTTACCTGACAACATAATGCAAAAACGCTGGACAGTCAAAGCATATCAACCAAACCAGGAAAAAGCGCTTCAATCCTCGCTTCGCATACATCCTTTGCTGTGCCGGCTGTTAGTACAACGGCATGTGCATACCTATGAGGCTGCCCGCCAGTTTTTTCGTCCCACCCTCGATGATCTCCATGATCCCTGGCTGATGAAGGATATGGACAAAGCCATTTCGCGTATTGAACTGGCATTTTTCCGCCATGAGAAAATATTAATATATGGCGATTACGATGTGGACGGCTGTACGGCCGTAGCCACTGTGTACGCTTTTCTACACAAACTCTACAATAATATAGAATTTTATATCCCACACCGGTACCGGGAGGGATACGGCATCTCTACGGAAGGCATCGCTTACGCGCGCGACAACGATTTTAGCCTCGTGATAGCGCTGGACTGCGGCATCAAATCGGTAGAACTGATTGCAGCGGCCAAAGAAATGGGAATAGATTTCATCATCTGCGACCATCACCTGCCAGACGCGGTTGTACCTCCGGCGGTGGCCATCCTGAACCCGAAACAATACGATTGCCCTTATCCCTATAAGGAGCTGAGCGGCTGCGGTATCGGCTACAAGCTGATCTGCGCCTTCGCCCAGAAAAGAGGCATTCCCATCGAAGAAGCCAATCAATACCTCGACCTGGTAGCCACCAGCATCGCGGCGGATATTGTCCCGATGACCGGAGAAAACAGGATACTGGCCTTTCACGGGCTGAAAAAGGTAAACAGCAGCCCGTTGCCCGGCATTAAGGCCCTGATCACCCTCAGCGAACTGAAAGAACAACTCACGATCTCCAATCTCGTATTTGTCATTGCGCCCCGCGTAAATGCGGCCGGCAGGATGGACGACGCCCGCAAAGCCGTCAACCTTTTTATAGAAAACGACGAGGAAAAAGCCGCCGCTATAGCTGCTGTACTGCATGCAGACAACTTTGACAGAAAGGAAATAGACAATACCATCACCCAGGAAGCTGTCTCCCTGCTGCAAAACGACGAATCTGTCGGTCTCAGGAAATCAACTGTGCTATACCAGGCACACTGGCATAAAGGCGTGGTAGGCATCGTGGCTTCGCGGCTGATCGATAAATACTACTATCGCCCCACCATCATCCTGACACAGTCCAATGACGTGGTGGCAGGGTCCGCCCGCTCCGTTACCGGCTTCAATGTGTATGAAGCCATCCACCAGTGTAAAGACCTGCTCGTGAACTATGGCGGCCACTTTTATGCAGCCGGCATGACCCTCAAACCGGAAAACGTCCCTGCTTTCCAGCAACGCTTTGAGGAAGTGGTGGCCGGCAGTATCCGGCCCGACCAGCTTGTCCCGGAAATAGTGATCGACACAGAAATTTACTTCAACGATATTACCAACGCCTTTTATAATATCCTCAAACAATTTGAGCCACTGGGACCGGATAACCTGCGCCCCGTTTTTCTGGCCCGGAATATTACTGATACCGGCTATTCCAAACTGGTAAAGGAAGAACATATCAAATTCTCCGTGAGGCAGGGCCGCACCGGTCCTACCCTCTCAGGCATCGGATTTTATATGGCCGACAAATTTCCGATCGTCAGCAGCAAAAAACCGTTCGATATGGTGTTCAATATCGATGAAAACGAATGGAACGGCCAAACCAGTCTGCAATTGAAAGTCATTGATATCAGAGCTTCGAATTAAAGTCTGAAGAGCTTATAGTAAAAATCCCCGGGGCAGTTTGCTCCGGGGATTTTAGTTTACTAAAAGTCCCCTGGCAATCATGCCAGGGGACCGCTTTATAAGTATAATATATTATTTCTTTGCGTTAGCCATCAATTCCACGCTTCTGTTAACAAAAGCAGTAAGATCGGCGCCTGTCAGCAGGTTTTGGGACAGCAGTGCCAGGTCGGCCAGGTTCTTCACTTGTTTCTCCTGTAATGCATTGTCTTTTTCATCCAGGATGTTCAGGTAAACCGGGTGATTGGCGTTGACAGTCATGTTGATTTCGTCCGGCATGGCAGCGTACCAGCTCATACCGCCGCCGCCCATGCTGGCCATGTCTTTCATACGGCGCATGAATTCAGGGCGGGTAACGATTACCGGCTGGGCATCTGCGGTCAGGCCTTTCAGTTCAACCTTGATATTAGGCTGTGTTATCTGTGCGGTGAAGATTTCTTTCAGTTTGCCTTCCTGGTCGGCAGTCAGAACAGTATTATTGTTTTCGTCCTTGTCGATCAGGTTGTCAGCGATATCAGCATCTACGCGGGTGAACTGTACGTTTTCCCATTTAGCTTCGATGTTGCTGATGAAAGCGGCATCCACCAATGTTTCCATTTTCACCACTATAAAGCCTTTGTTTTTGGCGGCCTGCACGTAGCTGTCCTGTTGTACCGGATTGGTAGCATAGAGGATCACCAGTTTGCCTTCCTTATTGGTTTGCAGTGCTTCAGCAGCGGCTTTGTACTCTTCACGGGTATAGAACGTGCCACCATCCACGTTTTCAAGCACAAGGAATTTATTGGCTTTGTCCATGAATTTATCATCGGTCATCATGCCGTATTTCACGAACAGGCCGATGGATTCCCATTTCTCTTCAAAACCTTTGCGGTCGTTACGGAACATCTCGTCCAGTTTGTCCGCTACTTTTTTCGTGATGTGGGCATTGATTTTCTTCACGTTCGGATCGCCCTGGAGGTAGCTGCGGCTTACGTTCAGCGGGATATCCGGGCTATCTATCACACCATGCAGCAGCATCAGGAATTCCGGTACGATGTCTTTTACTTCATCGGTCACATACACCTGGTTGGAATACAGGTTGATTTTATCTTTCTGTATTTCGTAGCTCTTGGTGATTTTGGGGAAATAGAGGATACCAGTGAGATTGAACGGATAATCCACGTTGAGGTGAATCCAGAACAGCGGTGCTTCCGCAAAGGGATACAATTCCTTGTAGAAGTTCTGGTAATCTTCCGTGGTCAGTTCACTTGGTTTTTTAGTCCAGGCTGGTGTAGTGTTATTCAGCTGCTGGCCTTCGAACTTCACCGGTACCGGCAGGAATTTACAGAACTTGGTGAGGATGGCACGGATGCGGCCTTCGTCCAGGAATTCTTCACTTTCCTCGTTGATGTACATCACGATTTCAGTGCCCCTGTCTTCCTTGGTTACTTCTTCCAGTTCATATTCCGGGCTGCCGTCGCATTCCCAGCGGACCGCTGCAGCGCCGTCTTTCCACGATTTGGAGAAGATTTCCACTTTACTGCTCACCATGAAAGAGGAATAGAAACCGAGGCCGAAGTGACCAATGATGTTGGTACCGTTTTCCTGGCCTTTATATTTTTTCAGGAACTCTTCCGCGCCGGAAAAAGCCACCTGGTTAATGTATTTATCTACTTCTTCAGCAGTCATACCGATGCCGTGGTCGGCAATGGTGATCGTCTTTTTTTCTTTGTCCAGTCTTACTTCAATGTCTATGTTGCCCAGTTCTCCTTTGAATTCGCCAACGCTGGCCAGGGTTTTCAGTTTCTGTGTCGCATCCACTGCGTTACTTACCAGTTCGCGGATAAAGATTTCATGGTCTGAGTAGAGGAATTTTTTGATGATGGGGAAAATGTTCTCCGTTTGAACACGTATTGCTCCTTTTTGCATTGATTTTCTGGTTTTTTTCTCTTCACTTTTTCAAACGATATGCCAGCCGGGGACAAGCTGACAAGATGTCAATCATCGCATAAACTTTTACCTGATATACAACAGCAATCACCACAACAATAACAACATTCGATAAAAAGATAATATTATAAATCTCCCTAAATTAACATATAAATCATATAAAAACATTTTCGGGCAGCGGCAATTTAGTAGATTTAGATAACCAAATATCTGAATCTGTACCCCCTTTTTCATTTTAAATCTAATCTATGAGTAGACCTTTACGTTATCTTTTTCTTTTATCCTGCATTATTTACGGTCATGTTGCGTTGGCGCAGAGCCAGCCGCAACCGCGGCAGCTGCCTTACCAGGAAAACTTCGACGCCCTGTCAGCCTCTTCCACCGTATATCCTGACGGATGGCAGGGATGGACGCTGAGCGGTGCTCCCGGCAGTAGTTTCAATACTGCCGCCCCTTCGGCCGACAAGGCATTGACACCCAATGGCAGCGCTTCCGGCACGGCCAACGGCGTGTACAATTACAGCGGCAAACTGGGTTTTCTGAACAGCGGCTCCGTGGACAATTCGCTGGTACTTGCCGTCAACACCGGCGGACAGGTGAACGTCACCGTCAGCTATGACGCCATGACAATCAGGAATCCATACGATGGCACCACCAATACCCGTATCAATGAAATGGGACTGCAATATCGTATAGGCGATACCGGTAGTTTCATCAATATCAGCGGCACTGCGTACCAGAATAATACCGTTACCCAGACCGGATCTGGTATTACACTGCCGCAGCAGCTGCAGCATGTCAGCATCACATTACCGGCTGCCTGTAACAACCAGCCGGTGGTACAGCTGCGCTGGGTGAACCGGCAGATCAGCGGTGGCGGCTCCCGCCCTTCTTTCGCGGTGGACAATATCTCCGTGGAAGGCGCCGGTGGCGATGTTACACCACCGGTCATCAGCAGCCTGGTGCCTGCCAACCAATCGACTGATATCTCTCCGTCAACACCACTGCAAATTATCTTCAGTGAAAACGTTGCGGCCAATCAGGGCAGCCTGTACCTGCATAACAGCAGCAACGGCCATACAGACACATTTGCCATTGGTCAGCCTGCGCTGAGCATTAACAACAACCTGCTTACTGTGAACAAAATACTGCGTCCTTACAGCAGTTATTACATCACTGCCGACAGCGCGCTGGTGAAGGATCTTTCCGGCAACGCTTTTGCCGGCATTGCAGACAGCAGCCAATGGCGTTTTAGCACCGGCGCACAGCAGCTGAGCTTCGACTTTAACAACTGCACGCCAACAGGCAGCACCACGCTGAGCGGCGGCTTTACGCAATACAGTGTGGCCGGCGCACAAACATGGGCCTGCACCACTTTCGGACAAAATAACAGTAACGGCATACAGATCAACGGTTATAGTGGCGGCGCCCAGGACAATGAAGACTGGCTGATATCGCCGGCCTTTGATCTGACCGGCTTCCAGATACCGCTGCTTTATTTCAGCAGCCGCACTGCCTTTACCGGTCCAGCACTGGCACTGAAAGTATCCACAGACTATAGTGGCAGCGGCGATCCCCGCAATGCCACCTGGCATACACTGAATGGCCGTTTCCCTGCCACCGGCAGCGACGCGTGGGCTGTCAGCCAGGGTATCAGCCTGGCAGGCCACAAAGGCGCCAATGTATATGTCGCTTTTGTATACACTTCCTCTCCGGCGCTGCAGGCCGCACGCTGGACCATAGACGATTTTGGATTGAAAGACACCACTGCCGCACCGGCCCCCACTCTTACCAGCAGCCCTGCAGGCATTGACTTTGACTATGTGAAATCCGGGCAGCAGTCTGCCCCGCAGCTGATCAGCTACTGGGCCAACGACTTCACCGGCAACCTGCAAATCAATGCACCGGCCGGTTTCAGCTTGTCTGTTGACAGTACTAACTACAGTTCACAACTCACTATCCCCCTGGCCACGCTCAACGCAGGGCCTCAGCAGGTATGGGTGAGATTTGCGCCCGCCGCCGCCAACACGGCCTACAACGGTACGCTGGCATTCAGCGCTCCGGGCTTCAGCGACAACCATATACGGCTGAGCGGCACCTCACTGCGTTCCCTGAAAGTGGTGAACTGGAACATCGAATGGTTTGGCAGTCCGGTACAAAACCCTGCCAATGACAGTTTACAGCAGGCCAATGTGACCCGCATCCTGCAATACCTGGACGCCGATATTTATGCGCTGGCAGAAGTGGTGGACACTGCCCGCTTCAGGGCCGTCGTGAACCAGTTGCCGGGCTACAGCTATGTGATGTCTGATTTCGGTTCCTATGCAGACAGCATTTCCGATGTGGATTATGCCCTGGCACAAAAACTGGCTTTTGTATATAAGACCTCAGTGGTGCGGAAGATACGCACCTATGGCGTATTACGTCAGGGTGGCAGCAGCAACGCCTATTATAACTGGTCGTCCGGCCGGTTCCCTTATCTGATGGAGGCCACTGCCAAACTGGACAATGATTCTGCGCGGATCAACTTTATATTGCTGCATGCCAAAGCCAATACCGGTACCAAAGCAGAAAAACTGGTTTCCTGGGACCGCCGGAAAAACGGCGCCAAAGAGCTGAAAGATACGCTGGACGCGCAGTATCCCTATAATAACCTGATCATGCTGGGAGACTTCAATGATGACCTGGCGCGGACCATTACCACAGAACGAGCGCCCGACACCACAACATCCTACATTGATTTCATGAATGACACCTTACATTACAAGCCGTTGACCTTACCGCTGAGCCTTGCCGGGGAACGTTCCACCGCCAGTTTCTCTTCAGTGATAGACAACGTGATCGGGTCTGACGAAGCCGGCGTGGCCTATCTGCCGGCCTCAGCCAGGGTGATGCAGCAGGTGCAGCAACTGGTAGGCAGTTACAGTACCACCACTACAGACCACTATCCGGTATTGAGCCGCTATGACCTGCGCGTTTTAGCGAACCCGTTGCCGCTGAACAGCTTCGATGCCAAAGTAGATGGCGGCAAGGTGCAGTTGAGCTGGAACACGCCTTATGAAATCAATAGTGGTTCCTTTGTGATAGAGCGTTCCCGTAACCTGATACATTTTGCCCCGGTGGATACTGTGGCGGCACAAGGCACTACCGGGGAGGCGCATCAATACCTTTGGTATGACGCATCACCATGGCCGGGAATTGCCCAGTACCGGATCAAATACCAGGGACTCGATGGCACCATTAAATATAGTCCGGTAAAAACGGTGCTGTTGACCGGCAAAGACCTGTGGTTGCAATTATGGTGGTGTATTCTGGGACATCAGCTGCAATATTGGATCGACTGGAGCAAGAATGGTCCTGCGGCCATACAGTTGATCGACATGCAGGGAAGAGTCCGTCATCAGGAACAGACCACGCTGATCAAGGGTAAAAACAACAGGTCACTGGATGTGAGCCAGTTGCCGGCGGGTGTTTATTTCCTGCGGGTACAGTCGGGCCTGGACGTACAGGTGACGAAGATCGTGGTGAACCAGTAATACCTGGGTATTTCGATATTTTGTTATTAGAAACAGTCGCTCTATTACACCGGAGCGACTGTTTTTTATTTTGATTTACAATACTTTATACATTAAGAAGGATAAAAGGCAAGATATTTAGGGATTAAAAGTCAACAGAACGTGGAAATTATCAATAGTTCTGTATCTTTGCACTCCAATTTTTTTTATTTAAAACCATTTAAACAGGGAATTATGAACTACGAATTGATGGTGATCTTTACCCCTGTGCTTTCTGAGGACGAATACAAAGCGGCTCAGAAAAAATTCGCTGATCTTGTTAAAGAGAACGGCGGAAATGTAACGCACGAAAATCCCTGGGGATTAAGATCACTGGCGTATCCTATCCGGAAAAAGACTACAGGCATGTACCTGGTTCTGGAATACAGTGCGCCATCCGACCTCAATGAGAAGCTGAAAATCCAGCTTAACCGTGATGAAAATGTATTACGCCACATGATCACTGCGCTCGACAAACACGCTGTTGAGTACAACAACCGCAAAAGACATGGTGTAAATGCAGAATCTAAAACCACTGAAGCTTAATTATTATGGCAGTTAAACCGAAAAAACAAGAAATTAAGTACTTAACAGCCGTAAAAACCGAGAAACGTCAGAAGAAATACTGCCGTTTCAAGAAAATGGGCATCAGGTACGTAGATTACAAAGACGGTGAGTTTTTGAAGAAATTTTTGAACGACCAGGGTAAAATGTTGCCCCGCCGTATCACAGGTAACTCCCTGAAATTTCAGCGTAAAGTAGCCCAGGCTATTAAGAAAGCTCGTCAAATGGCTTTATTGCCTTATGTTACTGACCTTTTAAAGTAAGAAGTTATGCAAATTATCTTAATACAAGACGTAGATAACCTGGGTCAGAAGAATGAACTGGTTAACGTAAAGAATGGTTACGCCAGGAACTTCCTGATTCCGCAGAAATTCGCGGTAGAAGCAAGTCCTTCCAACATGAAGCAACTGCAGGAACGCCTGAAAGTGCAGAAAGTGAAAGAAGAGAAACTGCTGGCTGAAATCGCGAAAGTGGTGGAAGTGCTGAAAGCTTCTCCTGTTAAAATCGGCGCTAAAACCGGTACTTCCGGTAAAATCTTCGGTAGCGTTACCGGTGTTCAGATTGCCCGCGCGATCAAAGAACAGAAAGGTTACGAAATTGACCGTCGCCGCATCCACATCCTGGATGATGTAAAAGAATTAGGTACTTACAAAGCACGCCTGGATTTCGGTAAAGGCAACGAAACCGAAATGGAGTTTGAAGTAGTGGCTGAGTAGTATTTTTCCGGACAACCGGAATACCATATTTCCCGGGCTGGAGACAGTCCGGGATTTTTTTTACCGGTTATTTGATGAAGAATTTTATCAGGTCTTCATTTCGCAGCCTCAGCTATACCACCGCTGAAAAACTCAAATCTTATTAGTATTTTCATACAATACATCACCTATTTCCGCCATTTGTATGACAAAATACCTTTACTGTTTGCTGATACCCATTCTTATTACAGCCTGCGGCACCCACAAGGCTAAAAAGGCGCCGGCACGCCTGGCTGCCATCACCATACATGGTGACAATATCCCGCAATATTCCTTTCAGTACGATTCGGCCGGACATCTTATTAAACTGGTGAAACATTATAGTGACCAGGACACCAACGTCACCACGTTTAGCTACGACAATAAGAATCGCCTTACCGGCATGGAATCGGCAGACGAAAACCATCAACTGAAAACAGTTGTGCAAAAAGCCACCGTCAGCGCCTGGGACGAGGCTGGCAATATCACGGAAGTACAGTATTACGGAGCAGACAGTACCCCTTTGCGCTTAGCCCGTCTTACCTGGGAAAAGGGAATGCCGTCCTGCCTGAAATACATTGACTCTTCGCTGGCCATGAGCTGGAACTATACCAACGGCAACCCTGACTGGAAAAATATTTGTACCGACACCCTTATCGGCCCTCATCAGGATACCGGTTTTTATGTGCGCTCCGCCCGGTATGAATGGGACGATACCATCAATCCGCTCCGGCCGCTGGCCAATCAACTGGTATTAGGTCCTGGTATGGCCCCGGTGCTGTCATCAACACCGCTGCCCAGCGTAGCTGCCTTCCTGCTGCCGGTAAGCACCAATAATCCTACCCTGATAAAGATGGACGAGCAACAAACAGCCGTTTACAAAAAAACTTCCCAACGATACCATCGCAATACCACTGTGCAATTTTTTTATGCCTACAAAGATGGTTATCCGCAACGGGCAACGGTACACCTCCATTCGGAAGGATATACCAAACTGGGCTCCGATGCACAGGTGAATCTCGACTATATCTACCAATAAACCTATTCGGGAATTATCCGTAACTTTTAACGGATGTATATACTCACCCGATTCAGACAAATGCCCGTCACCCTGCTGTTGATAGCTGCCAATGTGTTGGTGTATCTCCTGACAATAATGGCTGGCATGGACCTCTGGTGGGGCAATGGCGAGCAGTTGCTGCGCTGGGGCGCCAATTACTGGCCGCTGACCGTAGGCCAGCGTGAATACTGGCGCCTGCTGACCAGCATGTTCTTACATGCCGGCTGGTGGCATTTGCTGACCAATATGTTGGGACTTTTTATCGCCGGTGTTTTTCTGGAAAGGGTGGTCAGGCCGCTCCGGTTTATTATCGCTTACCTCCTCACCGGGTTAATTGCTGATTATGCCAGTGTGTTGTTTCACCGCAACATGGTGGGCGTAGGCGCTTCCGGTGCTATCTTCGGTATCTATGGCGTATTCTTCGCGCTGCTTACTACCCGTCTTTTTCCACCTGCTGCCCGCCACAACTTCCTCGGTTACATCAGCCTGTTTATTCTGCTGAACCTTCTCGTGGCCGGCTTCTCCCAGGACATCGATAACGCCGCCCATCTGACAGGTTTTCTCTGCGGTATGCTCACCGGTTACGCCTTCTATTTTACCCTTACCGAAGCCGATGGTTTGCGCCTGCCCCGCAGATGATTTTCCCTATGATAATTACTTACATTTGTATTCCTAAATTCCGTACTATGATAAAGAAGGTCCTATTCCTGATGGTGTTTGTTCACTTTCTGTATTCGTGCAACAGCGGCAAACAAACCGGCAACCCCGACAGCACACAGATAACCCACGACAACATCACGCCGGAAGCCAGTATCGGCGACAAGCCTGAATATATCGACACCATACAGGCAGGCGACAAAAAATTCCTGGTATCCTTTGTTGACAAAGCCACCTATGAACAATACCCGGCCTATCAACTCTCCGGCGATACCTCAGAAACAAATGCCCTCAGCAAAACCACCGACGTAAAACGCGTGGGCCAGCAACTGGAGTTTCACCTGGCAAACGGCGGGCAGAAAATACGCACCAATAATTCAGAGGATGACGATGCTTATGTCCTCTACAGATATGCGGGCTACTATCCTGCCTTACACCGGCACGGCATATTCACCACCTATTATGAAGCCGATGGCTTTGAGCTGCTCAATCCCGATAACGGCGATACGCTGTATACCTGGACAGCACCAATTATTTCCCCCGATAAAAAGTATTTCCTCTGCCCAAGCATGGACATAGAAGCCGGTTTTAATCCCAATGGCTTTCAACTGTTTGAAATCAATAACAAAGACATCCGGCTGGTAGGTGCACCGGAACTGACTGAATACGGAATTGACGAAGTTCGGTGGGTGGACAATAAAACACTGGTTGCCGTTTACCAGACTCATGAAGACATTGCGAATGACCACAAACGTTATGTGAAACTGGTAATGCAGTAACGCGTCGATGTTACGGCCTATTTAGTATATTTAATGACCGTAACCAAAATCGATCCACTGCGTATGAAAAAAGTATTCCTCCTTCTGATGTTGGCAGCCGTTGTTTGCTGCACCGTAAACGCCGCTGCCAACTTCTCCCTGTCACAGGCGCCCACCATGAACGTTGATGGAACAGCCAATTCTATTGTTTCCAAACTGGACAAATCCCTCTTCCTCACCGATCAACAAAAGCCAAAGCTGCTCACTATTGTCACCTCTTATCTGCAACAGAAAATAAATATCCAATCATTACAGCAAACTAACCAGAAAGCCTATACGACAAAACTAAACAGCATGCAGAACGGGCTGCACAACAGGTTGAAGCCCCTGCTCACACTTACCCAGTACACAGAGTTTATGGGCCTGAAACCTAAAACATTTGATGAGACGAATGTTTTATCACAATTGTATTACTAAAAACACCCGTATTTCCATTACAGATGATTGGTGACACGTCGAATGCTTTTAAAAGATAAACAGACAATCGTAAAGTGATACAGACACGCTAATATTATAACAGCAGCAAAAAGGCCGTCAATAAAAAATTGACGGCCTTTTTCATTATTCTAAAAACATCTTTAGTGCACGATGGTCCTGTCTCTGGCAATCACTTTCCAGGTGCCTGTACACACGTTGCCTTCCACCACATAAGCGCGTTCATACAATGCCACCGTAGGGCAGATATGCAATGGCACACCGTAGAACGTTGTGCCTACAGGATAAGCAGCCGTGTCGGCCACTTTGAGCACCAGATGCTCTTCACTCTGGGATACCGGCTGTGCGTCCGGCGCATTCAGAAAATGCACCCGTGGCTGCGGGTTTTCCGCCGCTACAGATTTATGTCCCAGATCCAGGCACAACAGCTGATCATCAATAACAGAAACAACCCTCGATAATACCAATGCCGCCCACAGGAATGGTTGTTCCGGCAGATTTTTTCCATAGCCCCAATCCCAGAAAACAAAAGTTCCGGGACTACATTCAATCACTGGTCTGGCAGCATGTATGGGAAAGGTAGGCGAGCCTCCCGCAACAATTACCGGCTCCGGCAGTCCGCTGGCCACAATAGCATGTTGTAATACCGGTACTGGTCCATATGCCTCATCGCAACGTTTTTTTCGTATAGCCATGTCCGTGTCATGAAGATGTCCATCGTACACATGTATGCCTACGGGGCGTATACCCGGCAACGTATGCAGATAGTGGTACAGCTCCAATGCCGCTTCCGGCTTAACACCGGTGCGGTTCATGCCTACGTTAAGATCGATATATACCCGCAGCTGACGGCCGGCAGCCGCAAACAACCGGCTGATAGCTTCTCCGGCGGCTTTATTATCCACCAGGCAGGCAAAATCAGTATCAGGATACTGCTGCACCAGTTGCAACAAACGCGCTGTCTTAGGGCCTACTGGCTGATAAGCCAGTAACACGTCCCGGGCTTTTACCATGCCAAGCATTTCCGCTTCCGCGATAGTGGCACATTTATACTTTTGTATTCCGGCTTCCTGTAACATTTGCACCACCTCGGCCATCTTGCTTGTTTTTACGTGTGGGCGTAACCGTTGTACATCATCGATCATCGTTTTTAACAGATCGATGTTTTGCTTAATCCTGTCTTTATACACCAGCAGCGCCGGTGAGTCTACCTGTTCAGGGTTCTGAAGTTGATACCATTCCATTGGTTATATCATTAATACAATTCAAACAGTGCTTCTATTTCTACCGGAATATTATCGGGCAGGGAACCAAAACCAACAGCGCTGCGTACGCCTACGCCGTTCTCCTGTCCCCATACCGCGGCAAACAGTTCGCTGCAGCCGTTGATGATATAAGGATGGTGTTCAAATTCCGGTACGCAGTTTACCATTCCCAGTACCTTGATCACTCTTTTGATGTTATCGAGGCTGCCCAGGTTGGCCACCAGCGTGGAGAGGATGGCCAATCCAACCTGCCTGGCCGCCAGTTTGCCTTCCTCCTTAGTAATGTCTTTTCCTATGCGGCCAATGATCAGGCTGCCGTTGTCCTGCACGGTACCATGCCCAGACACATACACATGTTTTCCATCTATCAGCAGCGGTTTATAAACGCCCAGCGGTGCAGGTGCAGGTGGAAGCGTAAGACCCAGTGCTTTAAAATTTTCAGTGGGCGTCATTTTCGTTTATTGGTTTACGTTAGACAATCATGCTCAGCAGCAAACTACCGATAAGTCCCGTTACTGAAACGATGGTTTCCATCACTGACCATGTTTTGATCGTATCTTTCACAGACAAGTTAAAGTATTCCTTGAACATCCAGAAACCGGCATCATTAACATGTGAAAACATCAGGCTGCCGGCGCCGGTAGCCAGCACCATGAGGTTAGGATTTACGCCGGAGGTGGCAATCAGTGGCGCAACGATACCTGCGGTTGTTAATCCCGCTACAGTAGCCGATCCTATACACACACGTATGATCGCCGCAATGCCCCATGCCAGTATTAACGGATGCATATGCAAGTCCCGCAGCGTTGTCGCGATATATTCGCTCACCTTGCTGTCGTGCAACAGCTGCGTGAGCGCGCCCGAACCACCGATGATCAGAATGATCACCGCTATATCTTTTACGGCGTCGTCCATCATGCCGAGTAGTTTTTTTGAAGGCACACCGCGGCGAACACCCAGCAGGTATAAGCCGTTCAGCACCGCCAGCAACATCACGATCAGCGGATCTCCCAGCCAGGTGACCAGCTTGTATGGCAGTTGACCAACGGGCAACCATAGTTTCAGCATCGCTGTCACCGCCAGCAATAACACCGGCAACATTGCAGCCAACAGGCTGGGCAACATAGCCGGCAGCTCCGCTTCCGGCAGCGGCGGCGCGACAAACATCTTTCCCGGCTCTGTAGTATATTTTTTCAGATAACGGGAAAACACCGGGCCTGCCAGGATAATAGCCGGTATCGCCAGCAAAATACCATACAGCAGCGTCAGTCCCATACTGGCCTGAAACTGCTGCACTAAAGCAGTAGGAGAAGGATGCGGCGGCAGGTAGCCATGGGTAACAGACAGGGAGGCCAACATGGGAATGCCCAGGTACACCGCCGGCAGCCGGGTCTGCGCTGCTACAGTAAATATCAGCGGTACCATCAGCACAAAACCGATGTTGTAAAAAAGCGGTATGCCTACAATGAAGCCTGTCAGCATCAGCGACCACTGGATATACCGCGGCCCCAGCAAACGCATCAGTCCACCGGCAATCCGCTGCGCAGCGCCACTTTCGGCCACCAGTTTGCCCAACATGCCGCCGCAGACGATCACCACGATCAACGAGCCCAATGTTTTGCCAATACCCGTTTGTATGGACTGGGTAATTTGCCCGATTTCCATACGCAGGGCCAGTCCCATCAGCAGGGAAACAATCAGGAAAGACAGGAAGGTATTTATCTTACACCAGGTAACCAGTACCACTAACAGGAGAATAGCAGCAATAACGATCAATAATGGCATATGCTCTTTCTTTTTTGGAAAGAACAAGATAACAAATTGATTCCGGGAATTCTATTCGTAACGTAAAGCGATAATAGGGTCCAGTTTAGAGGCCTTATAAGCGGGGTAAATGCCGGAAACCAGTCCTACAGCGGCACAGAGGGCAATACCAACTAAAATCCATGCCCAGGGGATGACAAAAGAAGATTTCAGTAGTATGGACACGACATTGCCCAGCAGCATGCCCGCCAGGGCGCCAAAAAGGCCCCCCATGGTACTGATGATAATGGCTTCGTAGAGGAATTGTTTGCGGATAGTCTTGCTGGTAGCGCCCAAAGCCTTGGTAACACCTATTTCGCGCGTTCTTTCGGCCACAGATACCAGCATAATGTTCATCAACCCGATGGCAGAACCAAAGAGCGTTATCGCCGCGATGGCCACCGCGAACAGGTTCACCGTGCCAAGGCTCTGGAACAGCATCTCTGCGATACTATCGCTCTTGCTCAGTGTAAAGTTATCTTCATCGTTCAGGGCCAGCTGGCGGACTACACGGAAGGTACCAATGGCTTCTCCCTGTGCAGCCTCCATTTGTTTAATGTCCTTAACGGCCACGCCTATCTGATAAGAGGCGTTAGGCCGGTTGAAGATTCTTCGTGTATTGTTGACCGTAGTAATCACTACGTTGTCCGCACTCATTAAATTACTGCTGCCTTTGCTTTCCAGTACGCCGATGACGCGGTAACGCACGTCGCCCACACGGATGGTGTTATTCACCACGTTCTTAAGCTTGCGGCCAAACAGTTTCTCCGCCACATCTTTACCCAATATGGCCACATTACGCCCGGACGACACGTCCAGTGCGTTAAAATTGCGGCCGTCACGGATCGTATAGTTGGAGATATCGAGATAGTTTTCGTCTCCGCCGATAACGGTCACATTGGGGTTCGTTTTCTTATCATCTTTATAAACAGTGGCAATGCCGCTCGCCCTGAAGTTAAGGCTCACAGTGGCAGGGAAATGATACCTTTCTTTAAAAGCCAGCGCCTCCTGGTACGTAATAGGTTTATTGCTGATGGATTTTCTGACCTTTTTCTGGTTTTTATTGCCCTTGGACGCTTTATCCCCATCGTTCCCGATATGCACCTGCATATCGCGGTTACGAAGCGAAAAACTGTTGGCCCCCATGCTGGCAAAGCTGGAGTAAATACTGTTTTTCATACTGTCGATGGCCGTTAAAATGCCCACCAGTACTGTGATACCTACAGCAATGATGGACACTGTAAGACCCGTGCGTAGTCTGTTGCCACTCACGGAACGATAAGCAAGGGAAAATATATCTAAAAACCGCATATAATAAAGTTAATGGAAGTTCAGACAGGCACAAAATAAAAAGTGAGGGAACGCGGACAATGCCGTTTGAGCGGTCACAGGGGCTATAAATAAGAAAGGGAACGGCCTGGCCGCTCCCTTTCCCTATAAAAAGAATTTGTCTTGTAACGATTTTACAGCCAGCCGATCAGCAGACCGGGGAACAGGCCCAGCACCAATACCAGGACGATGGTTAGCACCAGCGCAGCCCTGAAGCCGCCAGAAATTGGTTCTACTTCCGGATCACCCTGTTTGAAATACATGGCCATGATCACGCGGAAATAGTAGTATACGCTGATCGCGGCACACAGTACGCCCACAATCACCAGCCACAGCAGATGACCATGCTGAATAGCAGCAGACAGTACAAAATATTTGGCGAAGAAACCCGCTGTAACCGGGATACCGGCCAGGGAGAACAGGAAGATGGTCGTTGCCAGCGCCAACAGTGGCTGTTTACGGGCAAGGCCGTTAAATCCTTCGAAAGTATAGTCCTTCAGTTTCATCAGCACGGCAAACACACCGATAGTAGCGAGGCTATAGGCAGCTGCATACAGGATGATGCCCTGTGCGGCGAACTGATTGATAGCGATAACGGCAAACAACATGAAACCTGCCTGCGCGATACTGGAATAAGCCAGCATTCTTTTTACGCTCTGCTGGAACACCGCGCTGAAGTTACCCAGGATAAGGGTAGCAGCCGTGATGATAGAAAGGATCAGCGTCCAGTGATGGCTTACAGCCCCCCCAGCGAAAGCCACATGGAACATCCGCAGGAAAGCCACAAAACCACCGGCTTTTACCACAGTAGCCATGAAAGAAGTGAAAACGGTAGGAGAACCATCATATACGTCAGGTGTCCAGAAGTGGAACGGCACTGCGGACACTTTGAAAGCGAGGGCAAAAGCCATCAGGATAATACCGCACAAAGCCAGCGGATGTACCGGGTCTGCTCCCAGTCCGAGCTCGGCGATATTAAAGGTGCCTGCGGCGCCATAAATCAGGGTAATGCCCATCAGCAGGATACCGGTGGAAAAAGCGCCCATCAGGAAGTATTTCAGGGACGCCTCATTGCTTTTCAGGCTTTTACGGTCGGCCCCTGCCAGCACATACTGCGGAATAGACATGATCTCGATGGCCAGGAACAGCATCAGCAGGTTGCTGAAGGAGGAAGCCAGCGTAATACCCGCCAGGATGAAGAAAATCAGGGCGAAGTAATCTCCCACATGTTCACCTACTTTCTCAAACTCTTTCCCTGACAACAGGAAATATATCAGGGTTGCACCTAAAGCCACTGCATTAAACAACACACTGAACTTTGATACTTCAATCATACCAAATTGGATATAGCTCCCCAGCAGCACAGTGGGATACAGTGCCAGGTTAGCGATAAATGATATGATGATGGCCGCGATGGCAAAAAATTTAATATGCTGCTTATTGCGTACAAATAAACCGACAAACATCAGAACAACGCCCGATAAAGCAGTAGAAATTAGTGCATTCATATTGTTTCGTTACAAAACCCGTTTAAAATTTCTCAAAATACCTTGCTAACCAGATCCAGCATCGGTTGCGGATATACACCCAATACGAAGATCATGATCACTACCAGGCTTAATGCCACCGTTTCGCCGGGTTGCAGGTCGGTAGTGGTGTCTGTCAGGGTATTGCCTTCACCGAATATCACTTTCTGGATCATATTCAACGTATATACTGCAGCGAGGATGATACCTAATCCGGCAAATGCCATAAACCAGTGATTGTACTGGAACAGGCCGCTGAACATCAGGAACTCACCGATAAATCCGTTGGTAAGCGGTAAACCAATGTTCGCCAGGCTGATGATAACGAGGAAGATAGCCATCCGGGGCGCCTTGCGGGCCATGCCGCCCATCTGGTCCATGTTCTTTACACCAAGACGGTTCTGTATCACTTCCACGATGATCCACAACCCGATAATGTTGATACCGTGGTTGAACATCTGGAGCAACACGCCCTGGGTGCCTTGTTCGTTATGCGCAAAAATAGCGGCGCTCATCAAACCAATGTGCGCTATGGAAGAGTAAGCGATCAGTCGTTTCAGGTCGCTCTGCACCATGGCGATGCAGGAAGCATAGATAATACCGATGATAGACAGTACAATAGCTACGTCTGTCCACATGGCGGCGCCTTCCGGCAATACCGGCACCAGCCAGCGCAGTACGCCGAACAGGCCCATTTTCACCATCACCCCGGAGAGGATCATGGTCACCGGTGTAGGTGATTGCTCGTAAGTGTCCGGCTGCCAGGTATGGAACGGGAACACCGGCATCTTGATGGCGAATGCCACAAAGAACAGCCAGAACAGCCATTTCTGGTCACCTGTGCCCAGCTGCAGGCTGGTGAAGGATGTCCAGCTAAAGGAATGGTCCGGTGTCTGGAAATACAGGTAGATGATACCTACCAGCATTAACAGGGAACCAAGGAAGGTATAAACGAAGAACTTAAACGTAACGGGTATACGTTTTTCGCCGCCCCACATAGAGCAGAGAAAATATACCGGTATCAATGCCAGTTCCCAGAATACATAAAACTGCAGAGCGTCGAAAGCGGTGAAAACACCTACCAGACCGGCCTGAGAAAGCAACATCAGTCCATAAAAGCTGTTGGGCCTTTCGATGTCGCGGTTATAAATGGTGATGAAAACCAGGAGGAAGGCGATCGCTGTCAATAAACACAGCATAGTGCCCATACCGTCCAGGCCTACCCTGAACTGGCTTCCCAGCTGAGGTATCCAATCGGTAACAAAAGAAAGTTTTTTCGGATCGGCATGCAGCGTGCATACGGTTCCGATGGCTGTGGCTACCGACGCCAGGGACGCAATCATGCCCAGCACCTTTGGCCCGGACCCCTTCAGGCCGAATGCGATCAGGCCCGCTATGAAAGGAATCAGTATTAATAAAACTGTCAACATAATTTATCTGCGCTTGTAACTTCCGCTATTGGTTTATAATAAGAATCCGATCACAAATAATACGATCATACCGATTACCATGGCAAAGATGTAGAAACCTACCTGTCCGCTCTGAACACGGCGGATTTGCTGGCTGCCCCACTGAACGCTGCGGCCAACACCATTTACCAGTTTATCGATACCTGCTTTTTCAACAGTGTCACGGAAGAAACGGGAAAGCTCCTGTAATGGTTTTACAATGATAGCATCATACAGCTCATCGATATACCATTTGTTCTCCAGCACTTTCGCCACACCTGTATTTTCTTTGCCGGTATCTTCGTAGGCCGCGAATTTCTGACGGGCTATCAGGATAAAGACAATAACCAGTACACTGCTCAGGCCCATCAGCATCCATTCGGTGCCGTGAGACAGATGATGTTCTGTCACAAAAGGAGCAGAAGGGGCAAACACCGGTGACAGGTATTCTGCCAGCAGGTTTTTGCCAAATACTTCCGGCAGGCCCACATAACCGCCGAACACAGACAGTATCGCCAGGATGATCAGCGGAATAGTGATCGGGGAAGGGCTTTCGTGCAGGTGATGTTCCTGTTCGTGCGTACCACGGAACTTTCCGGAGAAAGTGATATAGTACAGGCGGAACATATAGAAAGCGGTCATCAGCGCGCCAATCAGTCCCAATGCATACAACACAGGGTTGTGAGCATAAGCGCTGGCCAGGATTTCATCTTTGGAGAAGAAGCCGGATAAACCAGGGATACCGGCGATGGCCAGGCATCCTACAAGGAATGTCCAGTTGGTGGTAGGCATGTATTTTTTCAGCCCGCCCATTTTACGGATATCCTGTTCACCGCCCATAGCGTGGATAACAGAGCCCGAACCCAGGAACAACAGCGCTTTGAAGAAAGCGTGCGTCATCACGTGGAATACGGCAGCAGAGTAAGCGCCTACGCCCAGTGCGAGGAACATATATCCCAGCTGGCTCACGGTGGAGTAAGCCAGTACTTTCTTAATATCGTTTTGTTTCAGTGCGATAGAAGCGGCAAACAGCGCGGTAGCGATACCAATCACTGCCACCACGGTCTGGATGGCTGGCGCCAGCGTATAGATCACGTTGCTGCGGGCAATCATATAGATACCGGCAGTCACCATCGTTGCGGCGTGGATAAGGGCGGATACCGGGGTTGGACCGGCCATCGCATCGGGCAGCCAGGTATACAGCGGTATCTGTGCGGATTTACCCATGGCGCCTACAAACAGCAGCATGGCGATAGCAGCCAGCGTGGGGTTGTTCATGCCCAGCGGCGCTGCTTTCGCAAATACGTCAGGGAAAGTGACCGTGCCAAACTGCATGATCATGAAGAAGATACCGAGCAGGAAACCGAGGTCACCGATACGGTTCATCACAAATGCTTTCTTGGCAGCGTTATTATAGCTGGTGTTTTTAAACCAGAATCCGATTAACAGATAAGAGCAGAGACCAACGCCTTCCCATCCGATGAACATCATCACATAGTTGGCGCCGAGCACCAGTATCAGCATGGAAAACACGAACAGGTTGAGGTAAGCGAAATATCTCGCAAAGCTCTCATCGCTTTCATCATGCATGTAGGAAGTGGAGTAAATGTGGATGAGGGTACCCACACCGGTGATGATCAGCAGGAACAATGCACTCAGTTGATCTACCTGGAATGCGAAAGGAATATGCAGGCTGCCAACGGAAATGAAATTAAACAGGTGCACCACCTGTGCCTGAAATCCCGGGGCTTTTACTTCAAAAAATGCCAATAAGCTCACCACAAAGGAAGCCAGTACAGTGCCGCTTCCGATAAACCCTACCAGGGACTTGGATAAAAATCTGCGCCCCAAACCATTCACCAGGAAACCTAATAATGGTAAAAATGGTACCAGCCAAACTAGTTTAATCATTTATCAATTCTATTTACGACGTCGAAACAATTAATAATTAAAGAGGATGAATTATTAATTTTTCAGCCTGTTAAGAATGTTTATATCTACCGAGTGCGTGTTTCTGTAGACCATTGTAATGATAGCCAGGCCAACTGCAACTTCGGCAGCAGCCACCACCATAATAAAGAACACAAACAATTGCGCTGATCCCGCATCTACTCTTCCCGCATCTGCCCACATTTTGGAAAATGCTACCAGCAACAGGTTTACTGCATTCAGCATCAGCTCTATGCACATAAAAATGATGATGGCATTACGGCGCATCAGCACCCCCATCACACCAATGCAGAACAGGGCGATACTCAGGAATATGTAATATTGAACAGGCATAAAAATGAATTACGAATTACGAATTACGAATTACGAAGAAAACTCAGTATCCGCTTACTTAGTCTTTTTTACCAATAACAACGGCACCTACCATGGCGCTGAGGAACAGGATGCTGCTCACCTCAAACGGCACCACATATTGTGTGAACAACATCTGGCCGAGATTTTTGATCAATCCCATTTCATTTGCTTCTGTGCTGATAGCCGGCATGCTGGCATCGCGCAGGGCGGCTACCAGTACCACCAGGAGAGCACCGCCGCTGATAGCGCCGGCATATTTCAGCCAGTTACGCTTCTGAGGCTCCAGCTCCGCGTTCAGGTTCATCAGCATCATCACATAAAGGAACAATACCATGATGGCGCCGGCATACACAATGATATGCACAACCGCCAGGAACTGGGCGTTCAGCATAATGTAATGCCCTGCAATGGTAAAGAAGGTTACGATCAGACACAATACGCTCGTCACGGGATTCTTGCTCAATACTACGCCCAGCGCCGAAACCAGGGCGATGACTGAAAGCACCATGAAAATTATTTGTTGTATACTCATTCCCATCTCTGCTATGTTTGACTATGTATTTTTTAGCTTATGCGTATTGTGAATAATTATTTGGACTGCTGTTTCGGATCAGGGATCAACAGGTCCGGCTTTCCATAAATGAAGCCTTTACGCTGATAGTTGGACGGCGCAAAGGTTTCAGACATATAGATCGCATCTTTGGGGCAAGCTTCTTCACAGAATCCGCAGAAAATACAACGCAGCATGTTGATCTCATAGCGGGCCGCATATTTCTCTTCACGGTACAGGTGCTCTTCTCCCGGTTTTCTCTCTGCCGCCTCCATGGTGATCGCTTCTGCCGGGCAGGCTACTGCGCACAGGCCACAGGCGGTGCATCTTTCACGGCCTTCTTCATCGCGGTTCAATACGTGTAATCCACGGAACACCGGGCTGAACTGACGGCGCTGTTCAGGAAAACTAACGGTAGCTTTCCGTTTGAAGATATGCTTAAAGGTGATCCCCATGCCCTTGGCGATGGCAGGAACATACATTTTTTCCAGGAAGGTTAATGGACTGCGGTCCACCGGTTTTGCCCTGTTTGTTAATGCTTGCATAAATGCTTTATTTAGTCCACACCCGCGGTGTGTATAAATTAACGGATAAATATTAGTGTTGACGGGCCAGTACAATTGCACCGGTAATCAGCATATTGGCCAATGCCAGCGGAATCATCACTCTCCAGCCAAGGCGCATCAGCTGATCATAACGGAACCTGGGGACCGTCCACCGTACCCACATAAAGAAGAATATAAACACCAATATCTTCACGAACAGCGCCAGGAAGCCCAGAATGGTGAGCAGATTGGGACTAACACCCAGACTGTCCATACCCGGGAAAGCGTATCCACCGAAGTACATAGTGGCCATCAGCGCGGAGCTGACGAACATGTTGATATATTCCGCAAAGAGATAAAAGCCCAGTTTCATGGAAGAATATTCCAGGTGGTAACCACCATTCAGCTCGTTCTCTGCTTCCGGCAGGTCAAAAGGCGCACGGTTACATTCTGCGAAGGCGCACACCAGGAAGATAAAGAAGCCCAGCGGCTGGTATACTACGTTCCACAGTCCGTGGCGTTGTTGTTCTACGATCTCTTTCAGGCTCAGCGTGCCGGTCAGCATCAGCAGCGCGATCAGCGCCAGGCCCATCGGCAGCTCATAGGAGATGATCTGGGAAGCCGCCCTTACAGAGGCCAGCAGCGAATATTTGTTGTTGGAGGCCCAGCCTCCGATCATGATACCATATACGCCCACGCTCAGCACACCAAAGATGAACAGGATGCCGATGTTGACGTCTGCCACCTGCAGGGAAACGGTATGGCCTGCAATAGTCAGGGTATCGCCCCACGGAATAACGGCGCTGGTCATACAGGCCACCATCATGGCGACAGACGGACCGAGGATAAAGAGGAACCGGTTGGAGTTGGTGGGGATGATCTCTTCCTTGAAGAAGAGTTTACCACCATCGGCCAGCGGTTGCAGCAGCCCCATCGGGCCGGCGCGGTTAGGGCCGAGACGGTCCTGAATCCAGGCAGCCACCTTTCTTTCGCCCCAGGTAGAGTACATAGCCACTACGAGTGACAGCACCAGTACTGCGGATATCAGCAGTATTTTTTCAAGAATAAAAAACCAGTCTATGCTTAATAACGTCATTTTCCAATTACGAATTACGAATTACGAATACGATGCTTACTTATTAAAATCGTCCGAATGGGCAGGACCTTCGATCTTAGAGAGATCTATTTCCGGCCGGTTCACCTCACTTGTGGAGTGGATATCGAACAGCAATTTAGGCTGTCTTCCGTCCAGTACTTCCACCAGCGGGTCTTTCGGTTTAACGGTATTCACGTAATGGCCCTGGGAAATAACGCTGTGACGGTCAATTTTACGGGGGCCTTCGATGATCCAGTCTGATTTTTCTTTTTTATCGAAACGGCAGGTATCGCAGATAAAGTCTTCCACTTCGCCGTATTTGTCTTTACGGGCAGTTACGCGGAACACTTCATCACCACGCATCCACAGTACGGTTTTACCGCAGCATTTCGGGTCTTCGCATTGACGGTGGGCATCTACCGGTTTCAGGAACCACACACGGTTTTTGAAACGGAAAGTTTTGTCGGTGAGGGCGCCTACCGGGCAAACGTCGATCACGTTGCCGATGAAGTTATTGTCGAGTGACTGATGGATATAAGTGCTGATTTCAGATGCATCACCACGGCCGAGCACGCCGTGTTCACGCTTTTCAGTGAGCTGGTCGGCAGTGAATACGCAGCGGTAGCAGAGGATGCAGCGGGTCATGTGCAGCTGAATCTTGTCGCCGATGTCGATTTTATCGAAAGTTCTGCGTTTGAATTCGTAGCGGGTAGCTTCAGCGCCGTGTTCATAGCTCAGGTTCTGCAGGTCACATTCACCGGCCTGGTCGCATACGGGGCAGTCCAGCGGGTGATTGAGCAGCAGGAATTCCACCACACCTTTACGCGCTTCCTGTACTTCCGGAGAAGTGATGTTAGCCACTTCCATACCATCCATTACGGTAGTGCGGCAGCTGGCCACCAGTTTAGGCATCGGGCGCGGGTCGGCCTCGGAGCCTTTGGTTACTTTCACCAGGCAGGTACGGCATTTACCACCGCTGCCCTGCAGCTTGGAATAGTAGCACATAGCCGGCGGTACCACATCTCCACCTATCGACCGGGCCGCATTCAGTATTGTAGTACCAGGTTCGACCTCCACGGAGATGTTATCGATCTTAACCTTGAATAATTTTTTTTCCTCCGCCATCTTGATATATTTCTTGCTGTCAGTACTGCTTTACAGCGGCAGCAAATTTTAATGATTATTTGTGTATTGACTTGTTCAGATAATCTTCATGCTGACTATACAGCGGCCGGAGCCGGTGCAGGCAACGGATCGGCATAATGAGCCAGGCCGAAGTTGCGCGTCAGCGCTTCATCCGGGTGTTTCACATGCCATTCGAACTCGTCGCGGAAGTGACGGATAGCGGCAGCTACCGGCCATGCAGCAGCATCGCCGAGCGGGCAGATGGTGTTGCCTTCTATTTTCCGCTGAATGTCCCACAGCAGGTCGATATCACTCATTTTACCTTTTCCGTATTCGATATTATGCAGCACTTTTTTCATCCAGCCGGTGCCTTCGCGGCAAGGGCTGCATTGGCCGCAGCTTTCGTGGTGGTAGAAACGGGCGAAGGTGAGGGTATTGCGTACAATACACTGGTCTTCGTCCATTACGATGAAACCACCGGAACCCAACATGGAGCCGGTTGCAAAACCGCCATCGTTGAGGCTTTCGTAGGTCATCATACGGGTTTCGCCTTTAGCTGTTTTCAGCAGCAGGTTGGCCGGCAGCACCGGTACGGAAGAACCGCCGGGGATACAGGCTTTCAGGCGTTTGCCACCTTTGATGCCTCCGCAATATTCGTCAGAGTAGATGAATTCCTCTACAGAGATGTTCATTTCGATCTCGTATACGCCGGGCTTGTTGATATTCCCACAGGCAGAGATCAGTTTGGTACCGGTAGATTTACCAATACCGAATTTGATATATTCATCGCCACCGATGTTAACGATGGGCACTACCGCCGCAATGGTCTCCACATTGTTTACCACTGTAGGGCATCCCCACAGGCCTTTTACGGCCGGGAACGGAGGTTTGATACGGGGATTGCCGCGTTTGCCTTCCAGGGATTCCAACAGGGCTGTTTCCTCACCGCAGATATAGGCACCGGCGCCGCGTTGTACAAATATTTCAAGATCGTAGCCGGTACCGAGGATGTTTTTTCCCAGCCAGCCTTTGTTTTTAGCTTCAGCGATCGCCTGTTCCAGGATATCCGGGATCCAGGCGTATTCGCCACGGATGTAGATGTATGCTCTGTTAGCGCCCAGGGCGAAGCTGGAGATCAGCAACCCTTCCACCAGCAGGTGAGGGATGAACTCCATCAGGTAACGGTCTTTGAAAGTGCCTGGCTCAGACTCGTCCGCATTGCAAACGAGGTAACGCGGAACACCTTCCGGTTTAGCGATGAAGCTCCATTTCAGGCCGGTAGGGAAACCAGCGCCACCACGGCCTCTCAGGCCACTCTTCTTTACCTCTTCCACTACAGCTTCCGGGCCCATGGATTTCAGGGCTTTTTCTGCCGCAGCATAACCGCCGTTAGCCCGGTAAGTGTCGTAATACCGGATACCTTCTATATGTGCTTTGTCTAACAGTAATTTGCGTCCCATTGTCTTCCTTATGGTTTAATGGTGATAGGTAAACCAGCACCATCAACAGATTTGTATGATATATCTTTTATGCCTTGCGTATCCGGTGCTGCGCTATACGTTCCGCCATCCGAAAAAAAAGGTATCCGGAGGCCACGCCGCAGACAAAGGAGAGGAACCAGTTGTTCACCCGCCACAGACCTGCCAGTGCCGCCATCAGCAAAGCCGCTTCGATGATGGTCTGACGGTGCTGATATAATAACAAACCGATACGCATGACGATACTTTTTTGCTGATGCATCAATTAGCTTTTGCCCTGCATTCCGCGATGATCTCATCCACTTTGGCAGGGGTCAGGTGTTCACGGAAATGTTTACCCAATTGCATCATGGGCGCATAACCGCAGGCACCGAGGCATTCTACCGTTTTAAGGGTAAACATGCCGTCAGGCGTAGTTTCACCTACACCGATACCCAGTTTATTCTTAATATAGTCAATGATCTGATCCGAACCACTTACCATGCAGGGGCCTGTCTGACATACTTCAAACAGGTATTTGCCTACCGGCTTCAGGTTGAACATGCTGTAGAAAGTGGCCACTTCGTATACTTCAATGGGCGTTATCTGCAGGATGCCCGCCACATAGTCCATCGTTTCTGCACTCAGCCAACCGCCAAATTCCTCCTGTGCCAGATGCAGCACAGGTATCAGCGCACTCTTCTGCTTCCCTTCCGGGTAGCGTGCGATGATCTCTTTTACTTTATTCAGTTTCTCTTCAGAAAATTGAACCACAGCCATTAAAAAATTATGTTTAAGTAAGCTTATTTTATTCTCTAGACGCTATCATAAAAACAAATAGTACCCGCCAAAACAGGTACTATGCATCCAATTCACCGGCAATCAGGTTAAGGCTACTCATACACACGATCGCATCGCTCAGCATGGAGCCCTTGATCAGTTCAGGATAAGCCTGATAGTAGATGAAGCAGGGACGGCGGAAGTGCAACCGGTAAGGGCTGCGGCCACCATCGCTGATCAGGTAAAAGCCCAGTTCACCGTTAGCTCCTTCTACAGAGTGGTACACTTCGCCAGGCAGTATCTCTGTTTCACCCATCACGATTTTAAAGTGATAGATGAGCGCCTCCATTTTTGTATAAACGTCTTTTTTGTCAGGCAGGTAGTAAGCCGGAACGTCTGCATGGTATACGTCGTCCGGTAAACCTTTCAGCTTGTCCATCGCCTGACGGATGATGCTGATGCTCTCCCACATTTCCGCGTTACGTACCTGGTAACGGTCGTAGCAGTCGCCGGTAGTGCCCACTGGTATGGAGAAATCGAAATCCTGGTAAGAGGAGTACGGGCTGGCGATGCGCACATCGTAATCCACGCCGGCAGCTCTCAGGTTAGGGCCGGTGAAGCCGTAGCTCATGGCTCTCTCGGCACTGATGGCACCTACGCCCTGCGTACGTTCCATGAAGATACGGTTACGGGTCAGCAGGGTTTCAAATTCTGTCAGCGCCGCCGGATATTCTTTCAGGAAACGTTCTATTTTCTCGAAAGCAGCCGGGGTGAAGTTTCTTTCAAAACCACCAATACGACCGATGTTGGTCGTCAGGCGGGAACCGCATATCTCTTCGTAAATTTCGTATATCAGTTCACGGTAGGTCATGAGGTACACGAAGCCGGTCAGGGCACCGGTGTCCACACCCATTACCGCGCTACAGATCAGGTGGTCTGCTATACGGGCCAGCTCCATGATGATCACCCGCAGGTAGTCAACACGCTTGGGAATTTCCAGTCCCAGCAGCTTCTCCACGGTCATGATCCAGCCCATGTTGTTGATAGGGGCGGAACAGTAGTTGAGCCTGTCGGTAAGCGGGGTGATCTGGTAATAGGGACGGCGTTCTGCGATCTTCTCAAATGCGCGGTGGATGTATCCTACAGTGGATACCGCGCTCACAACTCTTTCGCCATCTATTTCCAGGATATTCTGGAATACGCCGTGTGTGGCCGGGTGGGTAGGACCCAGGTTCAGTGTGGTCGTATTTTTTTCTATGGAGCCTTCCGGCAGTTTTATATGTTGTTTCTGGTCTAACATAGCCTAATTGATTAAAAGTGACCGCCCCTGCCAAACATTTCGTCGTCTTTATCGGTACGCATGGGATCTTCCAGCGGGAACTCCTTGCGCATGGGGAAATAGGTCATTTCATCCACGTTGAGGACACGGATCAGGTTAGGATGCCCTACAAAATCCACCCCGAAGAAGTCATAGGTTTCGCGCTCCATCCAGTTGGCAGATTCATACAGGCTGGTAGCGGTAAATACTTTCGGTGCTGCCACCGGTGTATAAACTTTAAGGCGCAGCCGTACATTGTCCACGAAGTTGTGCAGGTGATATACCACGCACAGCTCCTCCCCTTTACGTTCGGGATAGTGTACCGCTGTGATGTCTGTCAGAAAACGAAAACGCAATTCCTCATCGTCAAACAGGAATTGCATTACTTTCAGGTTATAATCTTTCTGTGCGGTGAAGGTGAGCATTCCAAACGGCTCTTCAAAACCGGTCAGTACATCCCCGAACTTCTCCGTCAGGCGTTGTTGTATGCGTTCGTTTGTTAAAGACATTAACAATAAGTGATTTACGAGTTACAAGTTACCATTCACACGTTATTTGATACCGTAAGACTCCATCAGTTCTTTATAACGGTCGGAGTTACGGCGGCGCAGGCTTTCATTGCCCACCAACTGCTGTATTTTCATGAAGCCGTCGATGATGCCTTCCGGTCTGGGAGGACATCCCGGAACATACACATCTACCGGGATCACCTGGTCGATTCCTTGTAAAACAGAGTAAGTATCAAAAATACCACCGCTGCAGGCGCAGGCGCCTACTGCCATTACCCAGCGTGGCTCAGCCATCTGCAGGTATACCTGGCGCACGATAGGGCCCATCTTTTTGGAAATAGTCCCCATCACCATCAGCAGATCGCACTGACGCGGGGTGAATGCCATACGTTCCGCACCGAAACGGGCCAGATCGTAGGTAGCGGCCATAGTGGCCATAAATTCGATACCGCAGCAGGAGGTAGCGAACGGTAAAGGCCAGATGGAGTTTTTACGCGCCAGACCGATGGCCTTATCAAATGAGGTGGCATAGAACCCTTCACCGGAATATCCCTCTGGGATTTCCACCATCTTCACATTGGTATTATATTGAACCGGACGAGCCATTGGATTAAGATTTAAAGGTTTAAGATTAGTCTTCCCACTTCAGGGCCCCTTTCTTCACAATGTAGATAAACCCACACAGGAAGAAACCCACAAACATCAACACGGCAACAAATCCTTCCCAACCCAGCGACTTGAAATTAACAGCGTACGGGTAGAAAAAGATCACTTCCACATCAAATAAGACAAAGAGAATAGCCGTCAGAAAGTATTTGATGGCCACCGGCTGCCTCGCATTGCCGCGCTGCTCAATTCCGCTCTCAAAGTTAATAAGCTTATCACTTGTTTTACGCTTGGGACCCAGAAAGTGAGTGGCTAGCATAGTGATCCCAACAAAACCTAAAGCAGCAAGTAATTGCAGTACTATAGGGAAATAGCTAAAAGGAGTAGTCGTTGCTGACAAAAATACAGTATCTGTATACATAAGCTTCCCGATAAAACATTGTCCGAATTCGCAAAAATACTGTAACTAAACCAAATATCAAATCTATTTACTCGTTAAAATATTATCTTTTTTTGCCAACCGGAAACTACGGAAACCATTCCGGCAATTACCGGTTCATCGGCGGGGATCAAGCATTTAAAGCCTTTTTGTGTTTTTTACACAATGTTCGGGGAAGCAGTATCCTGATTAACAGTTAGATATAACAATTTACCTAAATATAAATACGTTATTCACACCGCAGTACATCAGTCATTTTGTCAAGATTTGACCATTAGTCAACAGTTGGGGGAATTGACAAAGCAAGGCCCGGCTGCGGCAACGACCACGGGTCATGCTGCAACACCCTGCCATACCTGCTCCTATGGCCACAACGGCCGGGCACCCTTTCTCCGCGGGCAAACAGGCCATTACCCGGGAAAGCATTTCCCGGAACAGGAAAAATGTCAATCTGGCAGCAAAAGGCTATGTTAAATTTTCGGCATGAGGATATTCTCAGCCAATAAAAAAACCCCGGACCAACAGGCCCGGGGCTTTTTATATGACAAGCAGTTTTATTATTTTTTGTTGGCAGCTGGTTTAGCGGCTGGCTTGGCAGACGCTTTTTCGCGGCTGTTCATGTTTTCTTTGATCTGTTTAACGGTTACGTTGTTTGGATCAATAGCGGACAGCTTATCAGCATACACCTGAACATTGGCTTTATCTTCCTTGAAGTAGTAGTACAACAGTTCGTAAGTATAAGCGTAAGTCAGGGTGTTTTTGTTTTTGTCAGCGCCGTTAGGCTCAGTGATTTCTATGTATTTATCATAGAAAGGCTTAGCAACACCGCTCTGGCCCTGCTGATCTTTGGCGAAGTTGGCCTGGCCTCTCCAGTAATAACCGGTGCCCAGTTCTGGTTTCGCCTCTATTACTTTCTGGAACGCAGCATCTGCTTTGTTGATCAGCGCGGTATCCACTGGTTTGGAACCAATACCGGCATAGTAATAGTTGAGACCTACGTTGAAGTAGTCGATAGCGCCAAGTGTTTCTTTATTGGCCAGACGCAGCTCATTGGCTTTTTCATACCAGTCACCAGCCTGTTCGAATTTTCTCGCAGCTTTCAGTGCTTCAGCGATCTGGATGTAAGTCTCAGGATCTTTAGCGGTAGTGGAAGAAGCGAATTTTTCCAGGTAGCCCAGTGCTTTGTCTGTGTACTGGTTCTGTGTAGCAGAATCAGAAGATTTCAGACGGAGGTAGATAGTGCTCAGCAGTTTGTAGTCGCTGGAGTCCAGTTTGCCTTCACCTGCAGCCTGCACATAATCATCCATTACTTTTTTCGCGCTCAGGGAATCGCCTTTCTGCAGGTAAGCATCACCTACCAGCAGGCTAAACTTGTTTTTATAAAACTCGTTGGCACCGGCCATAGCGGCTTTACCTTTATTGATAGCGCCATCGTAGTCTTTTTTGAAGAACGCTACGGAAGCAGCCAGGTATTCGTTTTTGGTTTTATCTGCCGGGTCAGCGATGGCCATGTATTTCTCCAGGTATTCAGCGGCTTTTTCCCATGACAGCTGATCTTTTTTAGGAGTAGTATAGAACAGGAACAGCTCATTGAAGGCGGGAGCATAGTTCGGGTCCATATTGGTAGCTTTGGTCCAGTCAGCCACTGCTTCAGCTTTCAGTCTCGCGTTGTAGTTTACGAGGCCTTGTTTCATAACAGCTTCGGCATTGTTGGCGTCCAGTTCCAGCGCTTTTTCGTAAGCAGCGATGGCTTTACCGCCGTTTTCGCCGCCCAGGTAGCGGTAGGCGTCACCTTGTTCGATATAGTCAGCCGCGGTAGCGGTGTACATTTCTTTTTTCTTGCGGCCTTCGTTGTTCAGGAGCTTGTCCATTACAGTGAGGGCATAAGCGCGGTCACCGCCTTTTACTTCTGTGTTGGCATCAGCAATGGCGCGGGCTACGTCACCATCACGGCCCTGGGTAGCAGCTGTTGCAGCTTCAAATTTAGCTTTGGCGGCAGCAGCATCACCTTTTATCAGATCGATACGGCCCATACCAGCCTGCAATAAAGCTGAAGTCGGAACGGCCTGCAAACCCTTCTGGAAGGTAGCAGTAGCGCCGGCTACGTCTTCCGTGGCGAGTTGTGCTATACCCATGTAATAATAAGCTTTGTCTTCAGTTGGTTTCGCAGCAATTACTTTTTCAAACGTCTGTTTGGCGGACAGGTTTTTACCATAATACAGGTCTTTCAATCCATCCTGCACAGATTGAGCCATCACACTGCCGGAGGCGGCGCACAGCAATGCTACGAGTAAACTTTTCCGTCTGTTCATTTGCAATCTGGTTTTTTAGTTTTAGTTGTGTTTTTTGACTATTTAAGGTTGGCTTCCCTGAATACCACGTTCAATCTCGCGGGGAATAAGCGGGCCTGTTTGATCACGAGTTGGCCCTCATAACTACCAAGGAAGGTAGCAAATCCCGAGCCTAAACCATGGTAAGGCTCTTTCAGACAAAAGAAGAAGCCACGTTTTAATGGATAGGACCCGATACCAATGTAAGCCTGATAAGGCAATACAAATTCCGAACCATTATCCGCTCTCAGCTTTACAACGGACACTTTATTGGTGAATGCGAGGGCCAGTGAATCGCTGGGATCAGAGATCCAGCTCACACCTATCACGCCGATTGCGTCCTTGTTTTTGGCGACGTAATCTATCACTTCCGGGTTAGTCTTGGCTGCCATGGTATTGGCCGGCAAAGGTTTACCTTTATTGATGGAATCCTGAATATAACGTACGGTGCTTGAGTTGGCATTATCAAACACCAGTTGCCATTTCCTGTCTTTATTAGTGCCGTCCATGATGCCACGTACCTGGTCCATTGTGAGGATGGAATCCGGATTAGCGTGGTTCACCACCAGCGCCAGCGCGTCCCAGGCCAGCATTAAGCTTTGAGGCGTGATCTTTATCTTCTTGAAATAATCACGTTCAGCAGCACTGAAATCGCGTGTGACAATGATCAGGCGCGCACTATCATTTAAAAGATCTTTAAAGCACTCTGCCTCCGGTTTGTAGGAAGCAATAATATGTGCCTTTGGATACAATGATTCAAAAACCTTGATTTCCGAATCCAGTAACGGTTTATACGTTTCATCCACGCTGATACGTATCTCCCCTTCTGTGGCCGTATCCACTTTTTTCGCATTAGGATTGGGGCCGCAGGCCGCCAGCAGTAATGTCAAGGCTGTTAAATATACAGCATACTTTTTAGTAATCCTGAAAAACATATCTTCCGTCTCTTTAATTCCTGTTAAAAAATAACTTCCGGATACCATTATACACCCTGAAAATACCATACAGCATTAGCGCGATGCCCAATATGACCATCCATTGCCGGGATATACGGAATTCACCCAATCCAAGCTTTTCCGCGAAGATGGCGAAAAGCCCGAAAAGAATAAAGAAGATACCTCTTATCAGTTCACCCATAGGCCTGTACCGGTTTTCCGGCAGCCTGTTTGTTTGTTCGTCTTGCATTTCCGTCTTGCGATTTACAATTATACAAAAAAATATTTTTTAATCTTGATTCTCGAATTTTAGAGGAATGTTAAAAAAAAGCTGCAAAACCCTTACCGGATGACCATAGAAGCGCAATTTGAGGCATTTTTTCAACATGTTGTAATTTTTTGATTTAAAATTTCATCATTTCCCGGTATTTATAGTTGACATATCCATTTCCTGTATGTAAGCAAAATCAGCCGGCCTGATTGCTTTTGTTGACTAAAAGATGCAAATAGATGAACATTTCCATAATAACTTGTAGGTTTGCGGCCTGATACGCAATTCTCTGAAACGATGAAGATACTGATGGTATGCCTTGGTAATATTTGCCGCTCACCCCTGGCGGAAGGTATTATGCGGCAGCTTGCACAAGAAAAGGGGCTGAACTGGGAAATAGACTCGGCTGGCACGGGCAACTGGCATGTGGGGCATTCGCCGGACCACCGCGCCATCCGCGAAGCACGCCGCCAGGGCGTGGACATCTCCGGACTGGCTGCCCGGCAGTTTGAAACAGCCGATTTTGACCGGTTTGACCGCATCTACGTCATGGACCATAACAACCATCGTGACGTACTGAAAAAAGCCCGTAACGAAGCGGACAAGGCCAAAGTAAGACATCTGCTGGCAGATGACCAGGACGTGCCCGACCCATGGTTCGACGACGCCCTCTTTGCCCCTGTATATCAACTGATCTTCAATGCCTGTAAAGACATCACCGATCAGGAACTGTAACCACCACCATCACGATAATATTTTTTGAAGATGATAAAACCCGGTATTCCCAACGGAACCCGCGACTTTGGCCCTGTTGTAGTCAGAAAACGCAACTATATTTTCCGGACCATCCGCGAAACATTTGAAGTATTCGGCTTCCAGCCACTCGAAACACCCGCCATGGAGAACCTCTCCACCCTCACCGGCAAATACGGCGAGGAAGGCGATAAACTTATGTTTAAAATACTCAACAACGGCGATATATTTCCTAAAGCACAAGCTGCCACCGATAACAAATCACTGGTAGCCGCCCTCTCTGAGAAAGCACTCCGGTACGACCTCACCATCCCGTTTGCCCGGTATGTGGTGATGAACCAGAACGACCTCGCCCTGCCTTTTAAACGCTACCAGATGCAGCCGGTATGGCGCGCCGATAAACCCCAGCGTGGCCGCTACCGCGAATTCTACCAGTGCGACGCCGACGTGGTAGGCAGCAACTCCCTCCTCAATGAAGTGGAACTGCTCCTCATCTACGACACCGTGCTCACCAAACTGGGCCTGCAAGGATATGAACTGCGCATCAACAACCGCAAAATACTGAGCGGCCTGGCCGAAGTAATCGGTAAACCGGAACTGCTCACCGATATCACCATCTCCATCGATAAACTGGATAAGATCGGCGCGGAAGGCGTACGCAAGGAACTGGCCACCAGAGGACTGACAGACGCGGACATCGCCACCATCGAGACTTTCCTGGCCATTAGCGGCACCAGTGAAGAGAAACTGGCACAGCTCAAAACCCTGCTCCAGTCATCTCCTACCGCCCTCAAAGGCATCGAGGAACTGTCTTATGTGCTCAACTCAGGCTTCGGCACCTTCAACACCACGCCGGAAATCGACGTGACACTGGCCCGTGGCCTCAACTACTACACCGGCATGATCGTGGAAGTAAAAGCACCGCCCACCGTGAAAATGGGCAGCATTGGCGGCGGCGGCAGATATGATGACCTCACCGGCCTCTTTGGCCTTAAAGGCATTTCCGGAGTGGGCATCTCCTTTGGGGTAGACCGCATCTACGACGTACTGGAAGAACTGCAACTGTTCCCGCAGGAAGCGCAGCAGTCCACCAAAGTACTGTTCCTGAACCTCGGCGATGAAAGCGCCCGCACATGCTTCAGCTATATGATGCAGCTGCGCGCCAAAGGCATCGCTGCTGAACTGTTCCACGAGAACGCCAAAATGGACAAACAGCTGAAATACGCTAATAAAAGAGGTATTCCGTATGTGATCATCCTCGGCGAAGCGGAACTGCAGGAAGGCCTCATCGCGGTGAAGAACTTCATCACCGGCCAGCAGGAGAAGATCAAGGCAGAACAGCTGGCGGATTACAATTTCTAATATTTATTTATCGACATAAAAAAAGCGGAGATCAGTGATCTCCGCTTTTTTATTATCTGAAGTCAGTCAGCTTATTGCTTTCTTTTCGCAAATTCCGCTTTCGCTTTTTCCAGGTATTCGATAAATGCATTGGCATCCTCTTTCGGATCATAACCATAGCCTTTATTCACCAGCGCAGCACCTGTCAGGTCAACAGGAATGTAGTAAGGCTGGGAATTACGGTTGAAATGGGTAGCTTCCAGGTCCAGGTTTTTCTGGCCGATGTCCTTGATTTTGGTGCCATCGAATTTGGAAACATATCTTTCCGCTTCCGGCAGGGCAGTCTTTTCATCAGTGTAAAGTGAAGCCACAATAAAATCGTTGCGCAGGATTTTCATCACTGCCGGATTGGACAACACTGATTTTTCGAACTTACGGCAGTTCACGCAGGTGTGGCCGGTAAAGTCGAGCATCAGCGGTTTGTTGGCCGCTTTGGCTGCTGCCAGCGCTTCTTCGTAATCAAAGAACACGTTTTCCACGCCCGGTATTTCAGAATGCAGGATGTCCACCAGTTTTTTCGGTTTGATGGCATTGGCATTGCCACCGGTGTTACCACCGCCGCCACCGCCGCTTTCCAGCGATGCCTGTATGTCTACGAGTGATTTGTTCAGATTGAAGTCCTGTGAGCCTTCATGCGGCAAAAAGCCGCTGATGCCTTTAAGCGGAGCGCCCCACATGCCCGGGACCATATAGATCACGAAGGTAAAGGTCACAATCGCAAAACAGAGGCGGGTCACGGTCAGGAAAGGCACATCACTGTCGTGGCTGAACTTCAGTTTGCCGATCAGGTACAATGTCAGCAGGCCAAAGATCGCGATCCACAGGGCCAGGAATATCTCGCGGTCCAGCAGGTTCCAGTGATAGGCCATGTCCACGTTGGACAGGAACTTCAGGGCCAGCGCCAGTTCCACGAAGCCGAGGGTTACCTTCACCGCGTTGAGCCATCCGCCGGATTTGCCGATTTTATTCAGCAGGCTGGGGAACAGTGCAAACAGGGAGAAAGGAATGGCCAGGGCCAGCGAGAAACCGAACATACCTACCAGCGGACCGGAGTTACCGCCTTTCGCCGCCAGTACCAGCAGGTTGCCCAGGATAGGACCAGTGCAGGAGAAAGACACGATGGCAAGGGTGAGCGCCATGAAGAAAATGCCCATGAAGCTGCCCATGCCTGCCCTTGAGTCAGACACGTTAGCCCAGGAGCTTGGCAGCGAAATCTCAAATGCCCCCAGGAACGAGAAGGCAAACAACAGGAAGATCACGAAGAAGATCATGTTGGCAATACCATTGCTGGCGAGGGAATTGAGCGCGCTGGCACCAAATATTTTGGTAATGAGGAAGCCCAGCAGGGTATAAATAACGATGATGGAGAGCGAGTAGACAAAGGCGTTTTTAATGCCCTGCGCCCTTGTTCCGCTGCGTTTGGTAAAGAAGCTCACCGTGATAGGGATCATGGAGAACACGCAGGGCGTGATCAGGGCGATAAAACCGCCACCGAAGCTGGCCAGGAATATCCACATCAGGGATTTGTTGGAAGCGTCATCTTCCGCCACGTCGCCGGCGGCAGTGCCATTGGCAGCAGGAGCCACGGTGTTGCCGTTGCCGGTAGCAGCCGGTGCTACTTCCACATCAAAAGCAGCTTCTTCGGGGAGCACTTCTTCCCCTTTCAGCACCATGTAGGTGATATTGCCTTTGATTTTACCGGAAGCAGGCGTGCCTTTCACTTCAGCCACCAGCTCTACTTCGTTTTCAAAGTATTTGATATCGAGGTTGTCGAACAGCGGTTCTTTACGCTGTAAGATCTGACCTTTTTCAGTAATGGCGCCCAAAGTAAGTTTGGTGGCGCTGTCGGGAACAATGCGGGTGTTCGGGTCATCGTTGCCCATGGTAGTGGAAAACAACAGCGCTCCTTTTTCTATCGTTGCCCTGGCATGGAGTACGTATTCCTGGTCGTTTTTCTTTTCGGCGGAGAACTCCCACTTAACAGGCTTAGGGCTCTGGTCTTGTGCGTTGGCACCGAAGGTGAATAGCAGGAAGACCGGTATCAGCAATGAAAGCAAATGCTTCATATAGTCAATAGGCTTTAAAGAATATACAGTAGGTTAAACGACAACGAGTCCCCCGGGAGGAACTCGTTCATCGTATAGACATATTTTTGGTGATGGTGTGCAATTATTTTCCTCCCACACTTACCGCGAATTCCACTTCTTTCGGAGGAAGGCACTGGTGGTCGTCACATACCATGAACTCTACGGAGCCTTTCACTTTAGTGGCAGCCTTACCTTTAACAGTCACTGTTTGTACGAAGTTGACCGTGTTTTCGTAGTATTTCAGTTCAGAGTTAAAGTTTTTATCGAAGGATTTGTGCAGTTTGCCATTTTCTTTCACTTTACCGTCGGTAGCCACCAGCGGGTTTTTAGTGAATTTGAAGCTGGTAGGGACCGGGCCTTCGCCTGCTTCCTGTGCATATAAGTGCCAGCCGTTTTCGATGGTGGCAGTAGCGTGAACTTCGTAAGTGGTGGCATTTACCTTTTTGGAGGTAAAGCTCCATTTAACCGGATTCTCGATCTGCGCGCTTGCCAGGATAGGCAGGGCGAACAGTGCCAGTGCTGTGAGTAATTTTTTCATGTTTTTCTTTTTAATTGGTTGGTTGGTTGATTGATTAATTATTGTTGATCAGGCTTTGGAGTATCAGCTTTCCGTCAGTGTTACCAAGCACTTTGCTGGTAGCTCTTTCCGGGTGAGGCATCATTCCAAATACATTTCTCTGTTTATTGCAGATGCCAGCGATGTTACGGATGGCACCGTTATGGTTAGCTGAGTCAATAATATTGCCAAACTCATCGCAGTAGCGGAAGAGGATTTGTTTGTTTCTTTCCAGTTCGTCCAAAGTGGCGTCGTCAGCATAGTAACGGCCTTCACCATGGGCAATCGGGATCATCAGCGGGCGGCCGGTCACGTCTTTGGTGAGGGAAGCCTCGTTGTTTTCGCTTTTCAGGAAAACGTTTTTGCAGATGAACTGCTGGTTCTGGTTACGCAGCAACACGCCTGGCAACAGACCTGCTTCGCACAGTACCTGGAAACCGTTGCATACACCTATCACACGACCGCCTTTGTTGGCAAATTCGATCACGCTCTGCATCATAGGGCTGAACCTGGCGATAGCGCCGCAACGCAGGTAGTCACCATAGGAAAATCCACCCGGTAATACAATACAATCTGTTGTGCTGAACGCGCTCAGGTCTTTATCCTTGTGCCACAGCTCTATTACTTCCTGCCCCAGATCGTTGCGCAGGGAATCAATCATGTCATGATCACAGTTAGAGCCCGGAAAGGTGACAACGCCAAATTTCATCTGAAAATGTTTTGTGTTTATATGTAAAAAATATTTTATTAATCGGTCCTCCCCGCTTATTCACATGATATTAAACTCTTATATCAAAGCCACCGGGAAAGGACAAAATTACTTCTCCATTCGCAATTTTCCATTGCCGCTCATCCTGATTTAACAAATTACTGGCAGCCAATCAGTTAAAAAAGCGATTTAGCTAAAATATTGCATGACGATCATATACCCCAGTACAATGAAGTGGATCACATTGGCGAAGGTTTCGTTGGTAACAGACCAGAACACATTGCCGGCAAACATCGCGATAGGCAAAACTGCCAGCACCCAATATGCGGGAGAGAAATGTACATTGAAAAAAGGCACCAGCATGGCCACTGCCACATATACAATCAACACCGCCCATATTTTACGGCCCTGGATCAGCATCTTCATCAGCGGGCGCTGCAACAGCAGCCAACCCAGCACAAAGAACAGCAGGCAGGCGATCATCGCCCCCCAAACTTTATAATCGGTGATCAGTGGCAGCGACAGCCCGATGTTGGGAATCTGCCGCAGCAGGGTCATCTGGTTGGTCAGAAACAGGTATGTGCCCATCAGGTATATCGGACAGATAAGCCCCAGGATGGCAATAATCCACTCCGCCAGCCGGAAGGCACGCATAATCAGCATACTCACCAGCAGCAACAGGCAGAAAATAATAGAAGGGAAATAAATCAGTCCGCACATCCCGAGCGCAAAACCGATGTTAAATACCACATCGCGCGCCGAAGTCCGTGTGTACAGCTCCGTTATACTGGAAAACACCCACAACATGATCACGTTCACCAGCAATGCCGGGGAAAAAACATTCCAGCTTTGTAACAGGGAGGTGAACAGGAGGTAACACATCGCCGGCAGATAGGTCGGCTTGGGAAACAACCGGTGATGGTTGATGATCTTCGTCAGCAGTAAGGACTGCAACAGGATCAGCATCACCGCCAGCGCCGTAAATACAAAAGCGCTGCCGCCGGTGAGCACCTGGATCCATTTGACCAGCAGGCTGTACAAAAGGCCTTCAGACCCATCCGCCATATGTGCGGCAGGATGTATCAGATAATAAAACTTGACCAGTAATGTGTATATCAGCAGGAGCAATACCGTAAGCGGATTGCCTGAACGGAAAAATCGTATCACAGTGCAAAGGTGTGATTAAAAGTCAATTTTAGCAAAGCAAATATAGTTTCTATATACACACGGCACCAACACCGTCCGGGCACTGATTTGTTTTCCATACCGGGGCATCCAGGTAAAACCCTTGTCCAGATTGCGCAGGGTAGGCATACGGGTTACTTTTCCACCCGGGGCCAGGCTTACGTCTGTCAGCAGGTAACTGCGCCTGTCCAGCTCATTGTACAGGAAACGCAGCTCACTGCCGATGTTCACCATCAGGTAAGACAGGTACAGGTCCGCATTATCGTCGTACTGGCTTTTGCGGACAAAGTTGTTCCACTGCATATTGCCTTCTTCATCGAAAGACAGCACGGCCACGTTGTCATAATGATAACGCACACCCTGTGAATTGTTCCAGTACCATGGGTTGTAATACCACGGAGAATAAGGAGAGTAATAGTAAGGGGAATAATACATGCCGCCATAAGGGGCGCCGTACATATAGTTCCAGCGGTTCCACGGCTGATAGCGGGAAGAGGTGGAAAATGATTCCGCTGTCAGCAGAAATCCACCGTTGGCGGTATTGATGACCTTACGGATGAAATAATCATTAAACGCGCTGGAAGTGTTGGACTCCCCGCGGGCATTCATCTTCAGCTCATTGGAGAACACGACTGATTTTTCGTAGAGGGGCTTATCGTTCTGATAATCGTATTTGTACAGGTACATGCCTTCCACATTGCCCCGCTTCTGTTTGTAGTAGAAAGCGGTGATCAGCGCCGTATGGCGGTTGTTGTCCAGTTTCATTTTTACCTCATCAAGCAGCTGTCCCTTGAAAGACAGGGGGGATACCTCAAAGCTGTCTACCAGCGCACGTTTCATCACAAAGTTGCCGCTCACCACATAGTCCCGGTTGGAGGTACGTTCCAGTTTATTGAACACGAGGTCGCCTTCATTGGTCAGGCTGAAATTGCTGAGGAACTGTTTCCTGCCGGCCATGGGCAATGACAGGCGACTGTTATTGACCAGCGTCATGGCGCTGTCGTACAGGAAAGTATAAAACACGTTGTTGTCTTCCTTGTCCTGGTTGATTTTATAAACGAGGATACGGCGTTTGTCTTCAGACACCTCCATGGAATACACTTTGTTTTCCTTGGAGTACATGCCGATGCGGGTAGAGTCTATCATGACAGGCGCATCGTTGAACCGGGCTTCGGGCGTCATGGTGGCGCAGAAGCTGAACACGGCGTCTTTGCGCTGGAACTGGTAGATCATCAGCACCTTGTCGGGATAGGCCACAAAGTCCATGCTGATCACCTTTCTGGGCAGGAAGTCCAGTTTTATCCGGTCTTTCAGTTGCATATCAGCATCATAAACAGACACGGAATAGTCGCCCCGGTCGGTTTTATAGACGAGTATATTGCCGCCCACCTTACCTATGATTTCAAATTCGGTACTTTTGTAATCATCTTTTTCTGGTTCGGAATAGGAGATTTTCTGCGCTACTGCTGCGCTGCCGGCGAAGAGCAGCATCAGTAACAGTTGGATGCGGTATAGCGTGTGCATACTCTGGTGTAGTTTCAATAATGCTGATGATGAAAATGGTAGCTGACGCGAACAACCGCGCCATTTCCAAACTTACATTAAAAATCAGAAATTAATACGGCAATTTACACGATGTAAACCGCGTCTTTACTTAAATACCAAAAGGCGGGATTTATTGTGTATTTTTAATAAAATATTTTTAAAGACATATACCTGATGGAGACCGTTATGATAACCGGCGGTACGGGGCTGGTAGGAACGGCACTAACCCGGCTGCTATTGGAGCGTGGCTATAAAGTGATCATTCTCACCAGAAAACCGGAGAAGGGCGTCAATACTGCTGTACATTATGCCGCCTGGGACGTGGACAATCAAACAATAGATGTCAACGCCCTGCAGGAGGCCGACTATATCGTCCATCTGGCAGGCGCCAACGTAGGAGAGAAACGGTGGTCAGCGGCAAGGAAACAGGAGATACTGGAGAGCCGCACCAAAAGCAGTGAACTGATCGTTAAATCCCTGCAAATCCATCCCAACAAAGTCAGAAAAGTGATCAGCGCTTCCGCCACCGGATATTACGGGGAAACAAAAGAACGCGCATTTACGGAGACAGATCCGCCGGCCACTGATTTCCTCGGCAGCACCACGCTGGCCTGGGAACAGAGCATTACACCGGTAGCGGCACTAGACAAGAAGCTGGTGATTTTTCGTACCGGCATTGCATTGAGCCGGGAAGGCGGCGCCCTGAAAGAATTCTACAAACCACTGAAATTCGGCTTCGCCACGGTATTAGGCTCCGGCGACCAATACATCAGCTGGATCCATATACAGGACCTGGTGAGGTTATATTTTAATGCGATCGTGAACGATCAGCTGGAGGGCACTTACAACGCCGTAGCACCGCTACCTGTGCGGCATAAAGAGCTGGTACTGGCCATGGCGCATGCCGCCAAGGGCAACAGCTTCATTACCAGTTATGTGCCGGCCTTTGCCCTGAAACTGGCGCTGGGCGAAATGAGCATTGAAGTATTAAAAAGTGTGAAAGCATCTTCACAGAAAATACAAAATACCGGTTTTCAGTTCTCCTACCCCACTATTGGTGAAGCCATGGCGCAACTATTCAAATAACCGTACCATGGCTGCTGCTTTGAGCAGGCACTCTTCCCATTCCAGTTCAGGATCACTGTAAAAGGTAACAGCGGAGCCGGTCTGAAAGGACAGGTATTGCCGCGTGTCATTGTAGATGATACTGCGGATCACCACGTTGAAGTCAAAATCGCCTTCCGGCGTGATATAGCCTACCGCTCCGGAGTAGAGCCCACGGCGGCTTTGCTCATATTCTTCTATCAGCTGCATGACGCGGATTTTGGGAGCGCCGGTCATGGAACCCATGGGGAACGTATGTTTGAGGATGTCGGTCAACTGTGTGCCGGGGGCCGTTTCTGCCGCCACGGTAGAAATCATCTGATGCACCTGTGCAAAGGAATAGATACCGCACAGTTCTTTTACGTGTACACTACCCCGTAAGGCGGTATGTGACAAGTCGTTGCGTACGAGGTCTACCACCATAATGTTTTCCGCCCTTTCTTTGGGGTTGTTGCGCAACGCCTCCTGCAATGCCTTGTCCTGTACCGGGTCAGCGTGCTTTCTGCTGGTGCCTTTGATAGGTTGAGAGATAACGGTATTACCTGTTTTCTGCAGATATCTTTCAGGGCTGGAGCTGATCAGGTAACGGTCATGTAAACGGTAGTAAGCCGCAAACGGTGCGGGTGACAGGGCATTTAGCTGCGAGAATAACGCAGGCGGATAAACGCTGGCATTTTCCATGAAGTTTTCCCGGCAGAAGTTGACCTCGTAGCAATCGCCGCGGAGGATGTGCGCCTGTATGCCTTTCACGGCGCTGATGTAGCGGTCATGGTCCAGATGGGCCCGTAAGGCAGTTAACCGGGGCGCCGCGGGCACATTAACGGTGACGGGCATACGAAGGCAGTCCCGGTAAACAGCCAGGGCATCTTCTATGGAGAAGTGAATGCCGCCGATATGGACCTGATTGTTTTTCAGGAGGAGGATGACCCGGGGCTGGAAGAAATGCATGTCCGGGAATCCGGTACCATCGGGGTTTTCAGAACGCAGGCCGGGGGCCGTTTCATTTTTGAGATCGTAGGCAAGGTGACCGAAGAGCCAGTCGCGATGGGTGGCATAGAATTGTTCCAGCGCGGAAAAGGCGTTACCGGCAGCGGCTTCCAGTGTTTGCACCGCATCAGCGGCCAGCAGCGCTTCAAAACGATGATAAGCAGATGGATAATTATTATTATCCAATAAACAACAAATGTTGAACTGGTTGGCCCAATTCAACATTTGTTGTTTAAATACTTTCTGATCGTTGACCGGAAAAGTGTGAAATATTCTGATACTAATCGCTTTTAATCCTTAAAAATCATCATCATCGTCATCAAAGCGGTCATTGAACAGGTCCATGTCCTTAAACTCGTCGTCGATGCCCAGGTCATCGTCGTCGTCAGTTTTCTTGCCACCTGCAGGGCGGCCGCGTTTACCTTTAGACTTAGGCATGTCAAACTCTTCAAAGTCCGGATCGTAGTCTTCGTCCTCGCCCTTTTCCCACGCGTCATCGACATCGTCCATATCATCATCGTCGTCATCTTCCTCATCGTCATCGTCTTTACGTTTGGATTTGGAAGCTGACTTATCTGATTTCTTTGAGGTTTTCTTGGATGTAGTTTCCTCTTCATCCTCGTCGTCCTCATCATCTTCATCCACCTCTTTCTTAGGCTTGGCCGCAGCTTTAGGAGCGTCTTTTGCAGTCTTAGGAGAAGTAGTTTTTTTCGTCTCTTTCTCTTTATCAGATTTTGATTTCATAATAGGTTCACTTATTTCTTTGCCGTAAAGTTTTAACAGTTTTTTTGATTAGCCAAATTTTTTTTGCCGTTTTTTTTCCTTAATTTTTGAGGTTTAGCGCTCCAGTATCTGATCGCGTCCCGGCCCGTTGGAAACGTATTTCACGGGAACGCCCAGATAGTTATCTACTGCTTCCACAAAAGTTTTCATCTCTGAAGGTAACTCGTTGAACTGCTTGCAGGTAGCAGTCTTTTCGCTCCAACCTTTGAAGGTTTCCCATACTGGTTTCACCTCCAGACCGTTGAGTTGGAAAGGCAATTGTTTGGTTTGCCGGCCATTGATTTCGTAGGCGGTGCAGGCAAGTACCTCATCAAATTCATCGAGTACATCGCTTTTGGTCATCACCAGTTGGGTAACGCCGCTCAGCATACAGGTATAGTTCAGGGCTACCAGGTCGATCCAGCCGCAACGGCGGGGACGGCCGGTAACTGCGCCAAATTCATGTCCGGCAGCACGCAGGTTTTCGCCGGTGGCATCATGCAGTTCGGTCGGGAAAGGACCGCTGCCCACGCGGGTGCAATAAGCTTTGGTCACACCAATCACTTCCTTGATCCATTGCGGAGCAATGCCCAGCCCGGTACATACGCCGGCAGAAATAGTATTGGAAGACGTCACAAACGGATACGTACCGAAATCCACGTCCAGCATGCTTCCCTGCGCACCTTCGGCCAGTACTTTTTTACCGGCTTTCAGTTTTTCATTCAGGAAATATTCACCGCTGACGATATTCATTTTTTTCAGGAAAGGCACTGCCTCAAAGAACTCTTTTTCCCATGCTTCGATGTCAGCTTCCAGGCCTTCCACGTTGTATTGGGACAGCATCTGCAGGTGTTTCTGCTTCAGCTTTTCGTACAGCGTTTCAAAATCGGCAGAGATCACATCGCCCACACGCAGGCCGTTTCTGCCTGTTTTGTCCATGTACGCGGGACCAATGCCTTTCAGGGTAGAACCGATTTTATCGTGACCTTTAGAGATCTCGGAAGCCTTGTCCAGCGCACGGTGCGTAGGAACGATAATATGCGTTTTTTCCGCGATAAACAGGTTTTTTGTCAGGTCGATGCCCAGGGCAGCGATATCTTCACTTTCTTTTTTGAAAGCTACAGGGTCCAGTACTACGCCATTACCAATCAGGTTAATGGTTTTATCATGAAACACACCGGAAGGAATGGTGCGCAATACTACTTTCTGACCGTTTACATACAGGGTATGGCCAGCATTTGGTCCACCCTGGAAACGGGCAATCACGTCGTACCTGCCGGCAAAATAGTCCACAATTTTACCTTTGCCTTCGTCGCCCCATTGCAGGCCTAACAAAACGTCTACCATAATGATTTAATTAATTATCGGAGGTTGCTTTTAAAAGAAGTGGCAAAATTACGCTGAAATACTACAAAATCAAATTTCTCTCACAAAGAACACAGAGAAGGGCGGACATTAGCAGGCACGCAAAGACCTGCATTGCGCCTGGCCCGCACATGACAAGCATTTTGCTCCCTGTTTCACACAAAATATATAAGGGAGCAAAGCAGCAAAGAAAATAGTATAATAAATTATAATGTTTACTTTGTGGCTTTGCTCCCTTATATGCCTTGGGCGCCTATAATTGTGATTCTTCGAGTCGTTGTACTGACTGGATACCATCCAGCTTCTTGAGGCGGTCCACCAGTTCGTCCAGCTCCTCCTTATCATGCACATATACCTTGATCAGGCCTTCAAACAGCCCTTCTTTGGATTCAATGCTGAGTGCGGAGATATTGACTTTCAGTTCACCGGAGATAATATTGGTGATTTTGTGGATAACGCCCACATCGTCCATGCCGATAATCCGTAAGCCGGTAAGGAAAGAGATTTCCCTGTTTTTAACCCATTTGGTTTTCACCACGCGGTGGCCATAATTGGCCAGCAGCTGGGCGGCATTGGGACAGTTGGTCCGGTGTATTTTAAGGCCTTCGCTGGCGGTGATAAAACCAAATACATCGTCGCCCGGGATGGGACGACAGCAGTTGGCCAGTTTGTAGGCAATCTTATCGGAGCTTTCCCCGAAAATGATCAGTTCCGCGTCTTTTTTGTTCGGGATCTGATGTTTCACATGTTCTTCCGGAACATGTTCCGGTTGTTTGACCGGCTTAGGCTGCTCCAGTTTGTCTCCCAGGAGGCTGAACTGTTTCAGCTCTTTAAGGTCGATATTTTTTACCGCGATCTGGTAATACAGGTCCAGCGGGGACGGTTGTTTATAGAACTGTACCAGCTCATTGATATTGTGCTGGCTGGCGGTCACCTTCATATGGTCCAGCTTGCGCTCCAGCGCAGCTTTTCCATCCATGGCCACTTTTCTTTTTTCTTCCTTGAGGGCGTCCTTGATCTTGGATTTGGCTTTGGCGGTGAGCACAAAGTTGAGCCAGTCTTCGGAAGGCTTCTGTTTGTTGGAAGTGATGATCTCCACCTGGTCACCGCTGCGCAGTTTATGGCTGAGCGGCACCAGTTTATAGTTGACCTTGGCGCCGATACACTTGTTGCCCACGGCACTGTGGATCGCATAAGCGAAGTCCAGCGCCGTAGAGTTGACCGGCAATATTTTCAGGTCGCCTTTGGGCGTATACACATAGATCTCTTCAGTAAAGAGATTGCTTTTAAAATCAGCGAGGAAGTCGAGCGTATTGGAATCCGGGTTACTGAGGATTTCACGTATCTGCGTGAACCACTGATCGAATTTGGATTCCTGTTGCGGGTTTGCGGCACCTTCCTTATAGCGCCAGTGGGCGGCTACTCCTTTTTCGGCGTAGTCGTTCATGCGTTTGGAGCGGATCTGTACTTCCACCCATTTACCCTGCGGGCCCATTACTGTTACGTGCAGGGCCTCATAGCCGTTGGATTTGGGGTTGCTGAGCCAGTCACGCGTACGTTCCGGGCTGGGGTGGTAGAAATCGGTGATGATGGAATATACCTTCCAGCAGTCGGCCTTTTCCTTGTCCAGCGGGGAGTCCAGGATGATGCGGATCGCGAACAGGTCGTACACCTCTTCAAAGGCCACGCCTTTTGTTTTGATCTTGTTGTGGATGGAATGGATGGACTTCGGGCGACCGTAGATCTCGAAGGTAAATCCTTCCTCCTGCAGTACTTCCTTGATAGGCTTGATAAACTCGTTGATATAGCGGGTGCGTTCACGCTTGGTTTCCTTCAGGCGCCGGGCTATCTCACGGTAGGTTTGCTGCTCCGTGTATTTCATGGCCAGATCTTCCATCTCGGACTTGATGTTGTACAATCCGAGGCGGTGAGCCAGCGGGGCGTAGATAAACACCGTTTCAGAGGCTATTTTCAACTGTTTTTCCCGGCTCATGCTGTCGAGGGTGCGCATGTTATGCAACCTGTCGGCCAGTTTGATCAGGATCACCCTGGGGTCATCTGCCAGGGTCAGGAGTATTTTCTTGAAGTTCTCCGCCTGTGCGGTACTGGTATTGGAATCGATGACGGTGGATATCTTGGTGAGGCCGTCCACGATGTGGGCGATTTCGTTGCCAAATTCACGGGCCACATCTTCCAGGGTCACTTCCGTATCTTCCACGGTATCGTGTAACAAGGCACAGATAGCTGAGCGTACGCCCAGGCCTATTTCTTCCACACATATCTGTGCCACGGCGAGGGGATGCAGGATATAGGGTTCGCCTGATTTACGGCGCATTTCCTTATGAGCATCCGCTGCCATTTCAAAAGCAGTACGTACCAGCTCCCTGTCGCCTTTTTTCAGACGGGGTTTGAGCGCCCTTAACAAGGCGCGGTAATGCCGGACGATTTCTTTTTTTTCCTGCTCTTCGTCTAGATTATATTTTTGAACTGCCGCTGTTTCCATTGGGCCTAAAGTTACGATTTAATATAATCTGAAAGAAACAGGGGCTTAAAAGGGCGGCTGCTATTGTTTTGCCTGATTGGTAATGGGGATGGTGATCTTTTGCAACAGGAGGTCTTTAGGGACATTGAGGCGCATGCCTACGTTAAAGATCGTTTCCAGGTTGAGCCTTGGCTCGATCTTTATCTGTTTACGGATCTTTCCGATAAATACGTCCATACTGCGGCTGGAGGTGACATCGTCACGTCCCCAGAGTTTCATCAGCAGTTCGTCTTTTTTGATAATTACATTGGGGCGATTAAAGAAATAACGCAGCAGCTTGGCTTCTGTGGGGGAAAACGTGGCCACGTAGGCTGTCTGGCTGTCGCGGGGGTATACTTTCATTTTGCGGTAATTGAACGTATGGTCGCCTACTATGTGGCCGATCAGCAGTTCACTTTTGGGGGGGCGGGTCCATTTGAGGAAGGCTTTCACCCGCCTTTGCAGCTCGAGGAGACTGAAAGGTTTCACGATGTAGCCGTCTGCGCCCAGCTTAAAGCCGTCGAGCCTGTCGGCGTCCATGGTTTTTTCGGCAGAAAGGAAGAAGATGGGCACCAGTGTGTTTTTGCTGCGTACGTCCTTCGCGAGCTGAAAGCCGTTTTTCCTGGGCATCACAATGTCCACCAGCAGCATGTCATATCGTTTACGCTGGAATTCCTCCCATGCGTCTTCACCGTCCATACAGTGCTCTACCTGATAACCGATGCTTTCCAGGTTTTTTTTGACGATTTCCCCCAGTACCTTGTCGTCTTCTGCCAGCAAAATGCGGGGGTTCTTATTCACGTGGGTTTGCATATTCATAGTCAACCTTTTTGGGCGTATCTACCTATAAAACAAAAAACAGGCTGCCTTGGGTTATCGGCGGCCTGTTTTTATTATTCACTACAAATTAACACTAATTCACATCATTTTCACACTTTTTCCACAGCACTGATACGAATAGCCACTGCGTGATTCCAGGCCTGTTGCCGAAGCTTTTCAGGGATATGTACGGTAACAGTGTCCCCTTCGGTTTTCCACACCAGTTTACCGGAACCGCCCAACAACTGTAAAGATGCCCCTCTGGCCGGTTTCAGTCCTTTAAAAACAATCGTGGCAGGCAGTTGCTCCTGCTCGTCCAGCAGATAGATAGCATACACACTGCCGTCTTTTTTCCGGGTGAAACATACTTTACCGTCCTTATACGGCGCTACGGCCCGGGTGCCGTAGATAGCAGCACTGTTGATTTTCATCCAGTCACCGATACCTTTCATGGTGGTATAAGCCTCCTTGTGCAACTCTCCGTCAGGGCCGGGGCCTACATTCAGCAGGTAATTGCCGCCCTTGGCCACAATATCCACCAGATTGTGGATAAGCTTACCAACGGGTTTGTATTTGTCATCCGGCACATACGACCAGGAATTAGCCATCGTCATACAGGTTTCCCATGGATAAGCCAGCGGTTTCTCCGGGATCTGCTGTTCAGGGGTGCGGTAGTTTTCGTACGGACCATGCACGCTGCGGTCCACCACGATCAGCCCGGGCTGGTGGCTGCGCGCCATCCTGGCAATACGGCCCATATCTATGTCCTGGTCCTGCGGCAGTGTTTTGCTCCACGACAGGGATTCTTTGGTCTGCTGCTTCAAAGGCCTTACCCAGCCGCCATCCAGCCAAAGGATCTCCAGCTTGCCGTAACCGGTCATCAGTTCCTCGATCTGATTATAGGTATACTGCTTGAATTGGTTCCATCTTTCAGGATATTTTTTCACGTCGTAGTTCACATTACGGTCGCGGGGCGGGAAATAATTCCACCAGTAGGCATCGGAATGCCAGTCCGGCTTGGAGAAATAAGCGCCTGCATGAATGCCTTCCTTACGGAACGCTTCAAACACCTCTTTCGCGATATTAGCCCGCGGATTCTTGCTGAAAGCCACATCCGGCGCGGTTACGCGGTAATCTGTCTGTTTGGTGTCGAACATACAGTAACCATCATGATGTTTGGTGGTGAACACCAGGTATTTCATACCGGCTTCCTTTGCGGCTTTAGCCCATTTCTCGGGCGCAAAAGCGGTAGGGTTGAAGGTTTTGCCCAGCGCCTGGTACTTTTGCAGGTACTCGAAATACGGCATCTTGGGATATTTACGCCCAATCCATTCTTCATCTTCCGGGCAAATGCTCCAGGACTCTACCACGCCCCACTGGGAATATGGCCCCCAGTGAATGATCATCCCAAATTTCCAGTCCTGCCACTCGTCCAGTTTTTGAACTACCACCGGATCTGTTTCCGGTACATACGGCGGTTCTTCCGTTTGCGCACTGGCCGCACTTACCGCGAGCCACGCACAACCCAATGCCATCCATAATTTTCTCATAGTCAATTTTTATAAGTATCTACCAAAGAGGTAATTGTCAACGCTGCTTTGATCTTCTCTATATCGCGCGTAGATCGTAACCAAACAGTCCTGCTTTCTCCAGGCAATAAGTCAAAGTAATTCTGATCAAATTGCTCCCCCGGGGTTGCATTGTTCAACTGTAAATAAACGTTACGGGCAAACCTATCTGCCCGAATAGTTAGCAATACCCTGTCACGGTATAATGATGGCGGATCTACGAACAACTTATGCTCCACCGTAGTTGTAAAAGCCGGCTTCTCCAGCTGCATATCCTTCGCCGGGGCAAAATAAAAGATATTACGGCTGACAATCTTATCGTCAATTCGCAGTTGTGCATAGCATATTACCTCAGCAGGATTCCTTCCCTTCAGAATAGCCGCTGTATCTACTGTAAAAATTTGTTTACTGGTATTGGCAGGAACATCCACGCCTGACAAAGTTTGTTTCCATACCGGGTTGCCCGCCAGGTCCATCGCCACCAGCTCCACGGCGGCTTTATGGTTACGGGTTTCATCAGAAACGGCCCACACCTTCAGCTGGTTGTTTTCCACAACACCGGATATCAGCAAGGGATTGAAGGCTTCTTTCACATAGTACTGCAGCGCTTTCCAGCGGCCGTAGTAGTCACGGCCCGACCAGGACGGGCCCGGCCAGCAATCATTCAACTGCCAGTACAAGGTGCCCATGCAATAAGGCATAGCCCTGCGATGCGCTTCAATAGCCACTTTCATCCCCTCCGCCTGCAACACCTGGCTCAGATAAACGAAAGACGGGAAATCTTTCGGCGCCTGGTAATAATGCAGCATATACGTACGGATAGCAGTATTGCCTTTGGCAGGACTTTTTTGATGCGACTGCATTACATTGGAGTAAATATCATAATCTGCTTTGGTAGCAAAGCTATCGATGGTGGCCATTTCAGGAAATGACTGAAAACCGTATTCACTCATGAACCGCGGAATGTGCGTATTAAACGCTTCAAACCATTCCATCCCGTGCCATACGCCCCAATAGTGGTTATCCCCTTTGGTAAAATCTTCTTTCTTGCCCCAGTTACTGATAGGGGAAGAATGGAAATAAAAACGACCGGGGTCATTTTCCTTCACCACAGCGGGCAATACTGTTTTAAACAACTGATCATATCCCTGTTGCAGGCTGGCCCATTGTGCATCGGTGTAGGCATAACCACTCTGCCAGCCCCAGTTTTTAATCGCTACGGCCACTTCATTGTTACCGCACCACAACGCCAGTGACGGGTGTTTGCGCAATCTTCTGATATTATCTGCTGCTTCCGCTTTCACGTTGTTCAGGAAAGCCGTATCGGACGGATACAGGGTGCAGGCAAACATAAAGTCCTGCCAGACAAGGATACCGTTAACATCTGCCAGTGAATAAAAAAGATCATCTTCATAAATACCACCGCCCCATACGCGCACCATGTTAAAATGACTGTTACGCATATCATCAAACAACTGTTTGTATTTGGATGCAGACACGCGTGGCAGGAAATTGTCCTGCGGAATATAATTGGCCCCCTTCATGAAAACCGGGCGGCCATTGACTTTCACGTAAAAACTTTCGCCCAGGCTGTCCGGTTGATTCACCACTTCAATTGTTCGCAGTCCTACCATTTGCTCGTCTTTATCAAACGAAACGGTGTTATCCAGCAGTTCGGCTGTCATGACATAACAGGTAGGATTTCCCTGTCCGGCGGGCCACCACAGCTGCGGCTGACGGACCTGCACCGGCGCCTGCACCGTGTTGCGGCCTTGTTTCAACGTTACTTTGGTCGTGGTTACTTTACTGTAGCTGCCGAGTTGAGTTGTCAGTTTGAGGTTGTAGGTGCCGGGGGCGACCGCTTCTATGGTGGTCACCGCGTTCAGCGTGGCACTGGCGGTGCTCAGTTGTTGTTGCTGCCACCATACATCGCGGATCACTGCTTTATTCCATTTTTTCAGCAGCACCGGTCTCCAGATGCCAGACGTTACGAGGCGCGGCCCCCAGTCCCAGCCGTAGTGGTAGGGCGCTTTACGGGCATAGATGCTCAGCGGGATATCGCTGGCGTCATTACCGGCGGGATAGATCACCTGGTCTTTCAGGAACTGTGGCATATCGTGTTTAACGGGACTTTCAAAGAGCACCCGTAGTTCGTTGTCTCCTTCGCGCAGCCAGCGTTTTATGTTGACTACCTGTTCCACGAACATATTGGCAGATTGCAGTACCAGCTGACCATTCACATATACAGACGCGTAGGTGTCCAGTCCTTTGAAATCCAGCTCCAGTACGTCGTATTGCAGCTCGGCGGCCGACAGCTTCCATTTTTTCCGGTATTGCCAGTCTTTCTTATCCACCCACTGCACGGCTTTTTCATTGGAGCCTACAAACGGATCGGGTATCATCTGCAGGGCCAGCAGATCGGTATGTACCGTGCCGGGCACTGTGGCAGGGCGCCATACGCCCTCGTCCACACGTGAGAATTCCCATCCTGAAACCAGTGTGTCAGTAACAGTTCCCGCCGCATAAATCGATTTAGTAACGCAGGTCAAAAAAAAGATCGATACCAGCCATCGACCCCATCTCATATATTTCATATCTTGATTATTCAGCCAGCTTCAAAAATAATATTGATTTCCGATCTTTGGTGCATGAAACGTTTCTGGCAACAAATATTAAGATACTTCTATATTGGCAAAGGGGACCCTAACGCGCCTAAAACACGTTATGTAGCGATGATGCACGGCATGAACCGCATCTCGATCATTCTTTTTCTGATTGCCCTGATTGTGATGATTGTGAGGCTGATAAGAAGACACTAAATCATTTATGATTTAGTTATTTTTTTATTTAGCTATTTGTTTTTAGCGTAGTTCACGATTACTTCCGCAGCCCTTCTGCTGGCATCTCTTTCGCCGAGTTTATGCCATAGTTCCGCGTAGTCGGCCATCAGGTGCTGACGGGCTTTATCATCTTTCAGCAGGCTGGTCAGCTCTTTCAGCAGGTTTTCTTCTGTAAGATCGTGCTGGATCAGTTCTTTCACCACCAGCCGGTCCATGATCAGGTTGACCAGGGAGATATATTTTACTTTAATCAGTTTTTTGGCGAAGAAATAAGAGATGGGATTGCCTTTATAGCAGACCACTTCAGGCACGCCGAATAGCGCTGTTTCCAGCGTGGCGGTACCGGAGGTAACGAGGGCCGCTTTGGCCTGCCGCAGGAGCTTATAGGTTTTGCCTTTCACCATGGACACGTTGGGATGTTGTCCGGTGAGGCTTTCCAGAAAATGGTCGTCGAGGCTGGGCGCCTGTGCCACCACGAACTGGTATTCCGGAAAATGTTTGGCCATAGTGAGCATGATCGGCAGCTTGACGCTCACCTCCTGTTTACGGCTGCCAGGCAGCACCGCCACAATAGGCTTGTCAGACAACGGCGTGTCGGCCGGTTCTTCCTTGGCTGCCTTGATCACCTCCACCAGCGGATGACCTACATATTCCGTTTCGTAGTTCCATTTACGGTAAAAATCCTGCTCAAACGGCAGGATGCACAGCATCTTGTCCACATCGCGCTTAAGCTTTTTCACACGGTTTTCCTTCCAGGCCCATACCTGCGGGGAAATATAATATACTATTTTGATACCCTGCTGCTTTGCCCATTCGGCAATGCGCATGTTAAAGCCAGGATAATCCACCAGCACCAGCACATCCGGTTTAAAAGCGGCGATATCTTTTTTACACATTTCCATATTACGCAGGATCGTTCGGAGATTCATCACCACTTCCACAAAGCCCATAAAGGCCAGTTCCTTGTAGTGTTTCACCACATTCACCCCGGCGGCTTCCATCATATCGCCTCCCCATCCACGTATATCCGCCGCCGTGTCCAGCTGCTTCATCTGCTTCACCAGGTTACTGCCATGCAAATCCCCTGATGCCTCTCCTGCTATAATGTAATATTTCAATCTGGTGTTTATTAAAAATTATCTGATCAGTTTAAGTAACAAGATGACAATGGCATACAGCATTGTCATCAGAAAGATGCCCTTTGCGGTAATATCTTTCCGGGTCCTGGTATACAGAAAAAAGACTAATCCATTCACCAACAGGCAGATGCTCACTATTTTGGGAATCATTTGCCGGTTGTCTTTCAGGATATTAAAAAACTGTCCCAGCCCTATATTGTTATGGGGTCTGATGAGGAAAAAGTAATACAGGAAAAATGCTACCAGGGGAGTCAGCAGCCCCAGTACGATTCCTAACGAAAGATTGTCTTTTTTCAACATAAGGTTATAATAGTGGCGATATTGCCGTTGTTCTTAGAGATCCTTCCAGGATTCTTCCAGCTGTTTCTTCAGCTTGTAATTGGTCAGGTCAAACTGTACCGGCACCACAGACGCGTAGTTGTTTTCCAGCGCCCATACGTCCGTATCTTCTCCTACGTCCCTGTTTTTGAACTGTCCGGTGAGCCAGTAGTACTTTTTGCCATGCGGGTCGCGGCGTTCGTCGAATTCCTCTACCCATTTGGCATCTGCCTGCCGGCAAAGGCGGAGTCCTTTGAAATCTTTTTCCTCCACCACCGGAATGTTCACATTGAACAGGCTTCCGGCCGGCAGCTCAGAAGCCAGCATCCGTTCTGTCACCTCACGGGCCACTTTGGCGGGCAGTGAAAAATCGGCGTCATAGCTGTATTCCAGGAAAGAAAAGCCTGCTGAAGGAATGCCTTCAATAGCTGCTTCCATGGCTGCCGACATGGTGCCGGAATAGATCACGTTGATAGAGTGGTTAGCACCGTGATTAATACCGCTTACGCAGATATCCGGTTTACGATGCAGTATTTTATCTCTCGCCAGTTTCACGCAATCTACCGGTGTACCGGAACATTGCCACGCTTCTATATCTTCAAAAATATTTACCTGGTTCAAACGCAAAGGAACACCAATCGTAATGGCGTGCCCCATGCCCGACTGCGGGCTGTCCGGTGCCACTACCACTACTTTTCCCAACGGCCGCACTGCTTCAATCAAAGCCCGTATACCCGGCGCCGTTATACCGTCGTCGTTTGTCACTAATATGATGCGCTCCTGTTTTTCCATATTTCACATTTTTACTTTGCCCAACAAATTTAAGCTCTCTCACAAACATTTCGCTTTAAAAGAATGTGAAATATATAGCTTTTTTTACAAATCCGATTTTAATACTTTCCTGAAAACCAGGTAGATGACCAGCGCAATGTACCCTACCAGGAATAACAAATAAATGCTGTCATCGTACCGGTCACTGCTGGCTGCGACCATTTTTCCGACCAACGGGAAAGGCAGCAGCTCATCGCCGGTTTGCAGCGGCAACAGGCCGCCAACGGGACCTACATAACGTTTGAGCAACAATACCAGCGTTTGTTCCAGCATCATGGTATAACCGAGGAAAATAGCCATGGCGAACCCCGCCCTTTTTACCAGCACGGCCAGCAACAACGCCAGGCTCAGTGCCAGCACCAGCTGTAACCAGTAGTACCAAAGATAGCTGAAACCTTCCAGGCTGATGGCGTTGCTGCCATAGGCGAAACCAAGGACCACGGCAGTCAGTATGGCCACCACCAGGGCTAATACAGATAACAGCAGTACCCATATCAGTTTGGCATATACAAACTGGCGGCGTTCCCATCCGTCGATGATGTTCTGACGGCTGGTACGGAAAGTATATTCGTTCGTGACCAAAATAATCAGCATCAGCCCAAACAAAGCTGTCATGTAGCTGCTGATGTTGGCAACGGTTTGCCAGACGGTCGGAAAACCAAAAGGTGTTTGTCCCAGCATTTTTGTTGCCTGGTTGAGTTCGCGGCTCGACATAATGTCCGCCGGCACGTAGTTTCCGGCCGGTATCATGATCACCGCGACCAGCAGCATTATCCAGAAAGTGCGGTAGTTCTTCACTTTCAGCCATTCGGTATAGAGTAATTGTTTCATGCGGGATCGTTGGTTATTTCCAGAAATGCTTTTTCGAGGCTCTTTTTGCGGAGTTGCAGGTGCTGCAGCCAGATGCCCTGTTGTGCCAGGTAGTTGTTGACCTGCGCCGGTTCCGGCGATGCATTGAACACCGCCACCACCACGTTGCCGTTGAGCTGCACGCTGGTGCAGCCAGGATATGCCAGCAGTGCGGATTTAAGCGCTTCATTATCTGCAGCGCCCAGTTCCAGGTAATCATGCCGGCTGATCACGACGTCTACGCTGCCGGAGAGCAGCAGTTTTCCGTTGCGCAGAATGGCCACATGGGTACATACTTTCTCCACTTCGTCCAGCAGGTGGCTGGCGAGGATAATGGTCTTACCCGCTCCGGCCAGGTTACGCACCAGCTCCCTCACTTCCGCGATACCGGCGGGATCTAGTCCGTTCGTAGGCTCATCGAGTATCAATACTTCCGGGTCGCCCAGCATGACAGACGCGATGGCCAGTCGCTGTTTCATCCCCAGGGAGTAGGTTTTGAAGGTGGCATGTTGTCTGGCGGTGAGGCCGCACAGCTCCAGCACGCGGGCGATATCATTTTTATCGCGTTGTTTGATCGCGGCAGCTATCTCGAGGTTACGGTATCCGCTGAGATAGTGGTAAAAATTGGGTGTTTCCAGCAAAGTCCCTATCTGCCGGCGTTGCCGGGCAGAGGCGGCCTGATCGAACAGCGTGAAGCTGCCGGTATCGGCTTTCAGGACATCGGTCACAATGCCCAGCAGGGTGGTTTTACCGCTCCCGTTCGGACCAAGGATACCGTACACGGCGCCCTGCGGCACGTCGAAAGACACACCGGACAAAGCCTGTACGGCGCCGAACTTCTTTGAGATATTTTGTATGGACAGGATAGACACAGCTGGCGTTGGTATTTTAGTTGAATGAAAAAGTAAAGGGAAACACAGTGAAAGATCTTATGGCGAAATCTCCCCTGTATTTCCCTTTGTGTTTATAAGAGAATTATTAGTTACGCACAGGTTTACCTGTTTTGATCACGCTCTGCAGGCGTTCCAGCGTTTTGCGTTCGCCGCAGAGGCTCAGGAATGCTTCCCTTTCCAGGTCGAGCAGGTATTGTTCGCTGACGAATGATGGTTCGGTGAGGTCACCGCCACACATTACATACGCGAGTTTGTTGGCCACTTTCTGGTCGTGGTCGGAGATATAATTACCAAAGCGCATGGCGTATACGCCGGCAAGCAGGGCGCCCAGCGCGCTGCGGCCCATTACCTTGATGTCCGTTCTTTCCACCGGCCGGGTATAACCTTCGTCGGCCAGGGCGATCACGCTGCGTTTGGCGTCTGCAATAAGGCGGGACGCATTCATGGTGATTTCGTCATGTCCTTTGCGGAGCACGCCCATATCGAAGCCTTCAAAACCGGAGGTGGCCACTTTTGCGGTGGCTACGGCCATGAAGTAATCTTTCAGTGGTTCTTCCTCGATGCGGCCTTCCTTAAACTCCAGGCTGGCGCGCAGCGTCATTTCTTTGGTGCCGCCACCGCCGGGGATCAGGCCTACGCCCAGCTCCACGAGACCGATGTAGGTTTCCGCAGCAGCCTGTACTTTATCGGCATGCAACGCCATTTCGCAGCCGCCGCCGAGCGTCAGCGCATGCGGCGCCACCACTACCGGAATAGAGGAATAACGTAAACGCATAGTGGAACGCTGGAACAGGCGTACGGCCATGTCCAGCTCATCGTATTCCTGTTCCGCTGCCAGCATGAAGATCATGCCTACATTGGCGCCGGCAGAGAAATTGGTGCCTTCGTTGCCTACAACAAGGCCGCGGAAGTCTTTCTCCGCGCGGTCCACCGCTTTGTTCAGTCCTTCCAGCACTTCACCGCCGATGGTGTTCATCTTGGTTTTCCAGTCGAAACATACCACGCCGTCACCGATGTCTATCAGGTTACAGGCGCTGTTTTTCCAGACGATATTGTTGGAGAAGTTTTCCAGTATAATGAATTCGCCTTCGCCCGGCACCGTTTTGTAAGCCTGGCTGGCAACATCGTAATAGAATTTTTTACCGTTTTCAACTTTGTAGAAGCTGCTGATGCCTTTGGCCAGCATATCTTTTACCCATTGCGCTACGGTGAGGCCTTTTTCCTCAATCAGTTTAACGGATGCTTCCACCCCGAGCAGGTCCCAGCTTTCGAAGGGCCCTATTTCCCAGCCGAAACCGGCTTTCATGGCGTCATCCACTTTATAGATATCGTCGGCTATTTCCGGAATGCGGTGAGACACATAAGCGAAGAGCCGTGCATGGAACTGCTGATAAAACTGTCCGGCTTTGTCTGTGGCAGCTGCCAGCATACGCAGGCGCTGTTTCAGGTCCTCCACTGGCTTGGCTGCATCGATGCTGGCGAATTTGGGTTTCTGTTTAGGCCCGTATTCCATCGTTTGCAGGTTAAGGGTAAGAATTTCCTTACCACCTTCACCTTTGGTTTTCTTGTAGAAGCCCTGCCCTGTTTTATCACCCAACCAGTTGTTTTCCACTACTTTTTGCAGGAAGGCCGGTATATCGAAGATGGCTGCCTCTTCATCATTGGGACAGTTTTCTTTTACACCTTTGGCCACTTTCACCAGTGTGTCGATACCTACCACGTCTGCCGTACGGAAGGTAGCGGATTTGGGACGGCCTATCACCGGGCCGGTCAGCGCATCCACTTCATCAATGCCCAGTCCCATTTCCTGCATGATATGGAAAATGGCCATGATGGAATACACCCCCACCCTGTTGGCGATGAATGCCGGCGTGTCTTTACACAGCACAGTGGTTTTACCCAGGTACAGGTCACCGTAGTGCATGAGGAAATCAATCACAGCGGGGTCTGTATGCGGAGTGGGTATAATTTCGAGCAGCCGGAGATAGCGGGGCGGGTTAAAGAAGTGGGTGCCGCAGAAATGTTTCTGAAAATCTTCACTGCGGCCTTCTGTCATCAGGTGGATGGGAATGCCGGACGTATTGGAAGTGATCAGGGTACCGGGTTTGCGGAATTTCTCCACCTGTTCAAAAACTGTTTTTTTGATGTCCAGGTTTTCCACCACTACTTCGATGATCCAATCCACTTCTGCCACGCGTTTCATATCATCGGTGAAGTTGCCGGTCTTGATGCGTTTGATCACATCTTTGGTATATACCGGTGAAGGGTTTGATTTAATGGCAGCTTGCAGCGCATCGTTCACGATCCGGTTCTTCACAGCGGGGCTCTCGGGCGAGAGGTTCTTTTTCTTTTCAGCATCATTCAACTCTTTCGGCGCTATATCCAGCAATAAAACCTGTACGCCGATACCTGCAAAGTGGCAGGCAATTCTTGATCCCATTACTCCCGAGCCGAGGACGGCTACTTTGTTGATGTGTCTTTGCATAGCTTTAGCCTTTTATGATCCTTGAATTTAGGATTTTTTTTCACGCAACGACACCTGCGGGATACAAAGACATAAAGTTTTTTACAGATAATTCGAAAACCGGGAAAACTGAAATTTCCCCGCAGCCCTGCCCGGATGGCAGTTATCTTAAAAGCAAAGGAGCGAAGTTGACCTTCGCTCCCTTACGTGTTAATTTATCTGTAAAACTTGTGGTGCCGGGATATCAGCTCACGCCGCTACCGGGAGCGACTGTTTCTGCCGGGTTCACAAATACCAGTTTACCGTTGTCTTCCGCCATGAGGATCATGCCCTGGCTTTCGATTCCACGCATTTTCCGGGGAGCCAGGTTGGCCACCAGTGTCACCTGTTTGCCGATGATCTCAGCCGGATTAAAATGCATGGCTATACCGGAAACGACTGTACGTTGTTCTGTACCGATGTCTACCAGCAGTTTGAGCAGTTTATCCGCTTTTTCCACTTTTTCCGCCTGTATGATGGTACCTACGCGCAGATCGAGCTTCGCGAAATCGTCGTACTGTATTTCCGCTTTGGCCGGAGCGGCAGGCTTCTCTGCGGCAGCCGGGGCGGCAGCTGCTTCTGCGACCGGTTTAACGAGGCCTGCGTGCAGTTTCTCTACCTGTGCAGCGATCACATCGTCTTCAATTTTCTTGAACAGCAGTTCCGGTTCCCGCAGGGAATAGCCTACGCTCACCAGTTTGGCGCTGCCGGCATTTTCCCATTCCAGCATACGGTCCACCACTTTCAGGAGATGGCATATCTTCCGGGAAGTGAATGGCATAAACGGATGGGTAAAGATGGCCAGGTTAGCCATCAGCTGCAGACAGATATGCAGGCTGTTGTCTATTTTCATCTGTAACACAGGCAAATCCGCTTCGGTATAATCGCCGGCAGGCTTACCTGCTTTGATATTTTCCATTGCTTTGGCCAGTATCCACGGCTCTTTCTTCTGCATATAGGTATTCCCTTTGGTAGAGAATTCCATTACAGCGCCCAGCGCTTCACGGAAACGATAGGCTTCGAGGCTGGTTTCCACGCTTTCTTTGGCAGCCTGGAAAGCGGCGAGCATTTCGCGATCTGTATCATCCGCCACTTCTTCATGGAAACGCGGCACTTTGCCACCACACAGTTTATGCGTGAGCACCATGGTACGGTTCACGAAATTGCCCAGGTTGTTTACCAGTTCGCTGTTATTGCGGGTCTGGAAATCTTTCCAGGTAAAGTCGTTGTCTTTTGTTTCCGGTGCGGTGCTGCACAGCACATAACGGAGCACGTCCTGCTGGTCAGGGAAATCCTTGATGTAATCGTGTACCCATACCGCCCAGTTGCGGGAGGTGGACACTTTTTCCCCTTCGATGTTCAGGAATTCGTTGGCCGGTACGTTTTCCGGCAGTACAAATCCGCCGTGGGCTTTCAGCATGGCCGGGAAGATGATACAGTGGAACACGATATTATCTTTTCCGATGAAGTGCACCAGTTTGGTGTCTTCCTTGCACCAGTAGTTGGCCCAGTCAGGCGTCAGTTCTTTGGTGGCGGAGATATAACCGATCGGCGCATCGAACCATACATACAGCACTTTGCCTTCAGCGTCCGGCAGGGGCACTTTGATGCCCCAGTTGCTGTCACGCGTCATGGCGCGGCTTTGCAGACCGGAGTCCAGCCAGCTTTTACATTGGCCGTACACGTTGTTTTTCCAGTCCTTATGACCTTCCAGCAGCCACTCTTTCAGCCATGGCTCATAGTTCTGGAGGGGCATGTACCAGTGTTTCGTGGCTTTTTTGACCGGTACGGCGTTGCTGAGCGCAGAGTGCGGGTTGATCAGTTCATCCGGGCTCAGGGAAGTGCCGCAGCGTTCACATTGGTCGCCATAGGCTTTGTCGTTGCCGCATTTGGGGCAGGTACCGACAATATAGCGGTCGGCCAGGAAAACCTGTTTTTCCGGGTCGAAGTACTGTTCTGATTCTTTTTCTTCAAAGAGGCCGTCATTGTACATCTTCAGGAAAAAGTCGGACGCAGTGGTATGGTGTATGGGAGCGCTGGTGCGTGCGAAAATATCGAAAGAGATGCCCATGGCGGCGAAGCTGTCGCCGATGATCTTGTGGTAACGGTCTACCACGTCCTGCGGGGTTACGTTTTCCTTCATCGCTTTGATGGTGATAGGTACCCCGTGTTCATCAGAACCGCAAATAAATTTCACGTCTGCCTTTTTAGCGCGCAGATAACGCACGTAAATATCCGCGGGCAGGTAGCAGCCGGCCAGGTGCCCAATGTGGACGGGGCCATTGGCATAAGGTAATGCCGCAGTTATTAGATATCTGTTAAAATTTCCCATACTATCTTAAAGAATGCTTAAATAAATTTCTTTTCTCGTTTTTGTTTTTGGAATCATCAAACAATTTATCACCTTAGTCAGGCGAATAGTAAAAGTATTCACTAATCTGCAAAGGTAAACAAAAGTACAATGGTAAAAATTCCGCCATATCTGAAAAAAGGCGATCTGATTGGAGTGATGTGCCCCAGCAGCAAAATGGAACTACAGGCGGCTGAATATGCTGCCGGCGTGTTGTCATCCTGGGGATACCGGGTACATCTGGGCATTACCGTGGGTACCAGCTTTCACAATTTTTCCGCACCGGACGAACTTCGGCTGGAAGAGCTGCAGGACATGCTGGACGATCCGGAAATTAAAGCGGTCGTGTTCGGACGCGGTGGTTATGGCATGGTGTGTATTCTTGACAAACTTGATTTCACCCGCTTCCGCAAGCATCCTAAATGGCTCTGTGGCTACAGCGATGTGACCACCCTCCATGCCCATATCCATGAACGTTACGGCATTCCTACCATTCATTCCATGATGTGTAGCGGCATTACGCCTGAAACAATTGATAATGAATATGTAAACAGCCTCGCCGCTGTGCTGAAAGGCAAATCATACCGCTATACTACGCCCTCGCATACACTAAACCGCGAAGGCAGCGCTTCCGGCCTGCTGGTAGGTGGCAACCTGTCCCTGCTGGCCAATGTTTCCGGCAGCAAATCGCAGATCGATACCAAAGATAAAATCCTCGTCCTCGAAGATATCGGAGAATACCGCTATAATATCGACAGGATGATGTACAACCTCAAACGTGCCGGGTGGCTCGACAAGCTCGCCGGGCTGGTAGTAGGCTCCTTCACGGATGGTAAGGAAACCACCACTCCTTTTGGCCAGACGGAATATGAAATTATTCACAATATGGTGAAGGAATATGACTATCCCGTTTGTTTCGGTTTCCCCTGCGGACACCAGCCGGAGAACTATGCCCTGAAGCTGGGCGTGAAACACGATCTGAAGGTAGGGGAACTGCGCTCCACTTTGGTTTGCAAATGATTTATCATAAAGAACAGATCATAAAAAAAGCACCCTCAACGGGTGCTTTTTCTTTTATTTTGATCACAATTATTTAATCTTCCACATCCGGAACGATCTCCAGGCCGTAATCTTCTGCCGTGAGGATACCTGCGGCACGCGTGTTTTCCAGCACTTCCGCATTGACGGTCAGCTCGTGAACAGTGGTGAGGTTGTGCAGGTAATCTTTACCGTATAACTTACCGGCGAGGCCTCCAGGCACGTCCATCAGGTATTTGAGCACTTCCAGCACGATGTGCATGCCGGTGGCGCCGTGTGTGGCGCCCAGTGCGCCCGCGTCGAAGTTGCGGTATTCTTCTGTCAGGTCCAGTGCGCAGCGGTAAGTGGCGGACCTGCTGCCATCGGGCAAAGGCATATTAAAACCGCCGTACCAGGCTTGCCAGTTATGTACTTCACCGATCACCAGCGGGAGTTCATGTTTCACACAGGCATCGTTGAGCAGCAGATGTGTAGGCAGGTGCTGGGAACAATCGATCACCAGGTCGAAGCCAGGCAGCAGCAGCGCGATATTTTCGGGCTTGGCCTGTACCAGCATCGGGTAATGTTTGGTGTAAGGATTGACCGCCCAGAGCCTGCTGGCGGCCATTTTCGCTTTATGTTTGCGGATATCCTGCATCTGGTAGACAGGCTGACGGTGCATATCTTCATCGTTGATCACGCCATAGTCCGCAATGCCGATCACGCCAACGCCGCTGGCGCTGAGGTACTGCAATACCGGGCTGCCAAGGCCGCCGGCGCCAACCACCAGTACACGGGCGTTTTTCAGTTTTTCCTGCATATCGATGCCTACGCCGGGCACTGCGATAGGATGTTTAAAATGCTGCAGTTCTTTTTCACTTAATGTCATACGCTGGATCTTTTATCTATTCCTGTGGAAACTCCAGGGTGAACTTACTGCCTTTCCCCAGGGTGCTTTCCACTTTTATTTTTCCTTTGTGGGCATCTACGATCGCCTTTACATAGGTGAGGCCTAGGCCGAAACCTTTTACGTTGTGCACGTTGCCGGTGTGGGCGCGGTAGAATTTTTCAAAGATACGGGAAATAGTATCCCGGCTCATACCAATACCGTTGTCTGTGAAGATGATAAACAGGCTTTTGCGGGTATTGTAGGTCTGTATTTTGACTTCCAGGTCCTCTTTTGAATATTTGATGGCATTGTCCAGCAGGTTGAACACCACGTTCGAGAAATGTACGTCATCCGCCATGATCACCGGGTTGATGGCGTCCAGCTGAAGGTCTACCACGCCGTTTTTGGCGGCCAGCTGCAGCTGCAGGTTGTCGGTGGTGTTGCGGATCACCTGGTGCACGTCCATGGCCTGTAGTTTCAGGCCTATTTCATCTTTTTCCAGCAGTGCCGATTGCAGGATGCTTTCCACCTGTTTGTTCATCCTTTTGTTTTCTTCCTTGATGATGCCGGAGAAATAGCGGATTTTTTCGGTATTGCTCATCACTTTTTCATTGCCGATGGCGTCGATGGCCAGGGAAATAGTGGCCAGCGGTGTTTTCAGCTCATGCGTCATGTTATTGATAAAGTCCGATTTTATTTCCGAGAGTTTTTTCTGGTTCAGCAGGGTGCGGACGGTCAGGGCAAAGGCGGTGACGATGATGAGGGTAAACAGGATGCTGCCGGTGATCATCAGGCCCAGTTGCCGGGCAATGGAATCGTCCGATGGCATGATGATCATGAGGCTTTCCGTTTGCGGGCTGAGGTTGAGCATATCTTCCAGCGGCATATAGGTCACCTGATAGCGTTTCCGTTCGCTGACACTGTCTTTTTCATTTTCCCGGTAGGCCCGTTCAAAATTGGCGGAATGCAGTTTGAGCTGGGAACCGATACCTTCAATAGGCGCGAGGATGGCAAATTCAAAACGGGTAGAATCGAGGTGGTTTTTCCTCATTTTGGACTGTATGAGTTCCCGCAATTGCTGCGGATTGTAGATATCGCTCATGGCGGGCACGTAGGCCACGGGCCGGTCCATGTCCAGCGAAAACCCTTTGGTGACGGCCGGGTCCTTTTTGTTGTTGAGGCGGAACATGATGTAGGTCTGCCTGGTGCTCAGCATATCACGTTGTACGTCCGTGATCATGTTGATGGACCGTTCCACCAGTTGTTCCTTTTTGATGGCGATGGCGTTTTTGATCCAGCTCACCTGGATATAGATAATGCCCAGGAGAGACAAGGTGATCAGGACGACGATTACAGGGAAAATTTTCTTTAGTGGTATCATGCAAATCTGGTCAGGCCTTAAATATACTTAACCTGACATATTAAAAATTGTTAAAAAAGATATTTGCTATAGCAACTATGATACAAAATTAAATAGTTACAAAGGTCGCGAGGTGTCTTAACATCAATACAATATTACTTTAACGTAATTTTAACGGGGGATGTCTGATTTTATTAATGCGACTTTCCTTACCTTTGCTTTACAGAATTGGTACTAAATTTGATTAGTAACATTCTATAACAAAGTAATTAAACTTTCTACATACATCGACGTGGATTCGTTCCATAAGCGATTTAGATTTTGGTTGATAAAATGGTAAGGAGGTTTTCTAGCCTCCTTTTTTTATTTCCTTCTTTTTCAATGAGTTTTGTTACCCTTCCTAACCGTTTCCTTTTTCCTGCTTATTTCTTTCCTGCTTTGTAATCAATTAATTAAATTTGGTTAGAGATCAAAACGTATGTATATGGTTAGTCTGGCGCCCGGTATTTTGCTTATAGCCGATCCTTTTCTGAAAGATCCCAATTTTGCACGTACGGTGATTTTTGTGTGTGAAAATGACGAAAAGGGCAGTTTTGGCTTCGTTATCAACAGGTTATTTGACCAGACCCTCGACGCGTTGATCCCTGACGTCATTTATCCGGGTATTCCGGTGCATTATGGCGGCCCTGTGCAGGTGGACACGATACATTTTTTACATCAGATGCCTGACCAGATCCCGGGTGGGATGCAGGTGGTGCCGGGGGTATATTGGGGCGGCCGGTTTGACGATGTGGTGGAGTTATTGAACAAAGGGGCGCTGGACCTGCAGAAGATCAAGTTTTTCATTGGTTATTCCGGCTGGACGGCCGGTCAGCTGGAAGAGGAGTTGCGGGAGAAGTCGTGGATACCTTCTGAGAGCACCCCGGCGTTGGTGTTTGACCCACGGGAGCAGCAAATATGGCAGCAGGCGTTGAGAAATCTTGGCAGTAATTTCGCCATGATGGCAAATTTTCCCATTGATCCTTCCTTAAATTAAATTTTCTAATATTCTGAAAGCGAAGCAGATGTGCTTTGGTGAGGGTTATTTGTGCAAAAATGAACAAAAAGGAATGACTTTTTTTGCAACAAATTAAATATCTTGCTAAAGTAACAACACAAAATAACCCGTTATAGATCAGGTAACGAACAACCGATAGAATACACCTATGAAGGCTACCTATGAAAAACATTGCACCTTCAGAGAAGACGCCCGAATTTACCTGAGACAACGATAGGAAGAAACAGATCACACATAACAAGCGCATTATTCATTAGGTAATATACACAGCCTGTGAAAGGGCTGCTCATGGATGTACGTGCATAACTGCGGTCCGACAGCGATGTGGGGCCCTGTAGGGATGTATTGTACAGAAGTGGGATAGCGGAAATCCCGGGGAGGTAATCTTACCCGACTAACGGGTCTTCTAAGATTGGAATAGTTAGGACAAAACGAAGGCCGGGTAATCTTACCCGGCCTGTCCGTTAAATGATATGTACTAACTGGTAGTATTTATTTTTCTACTGCCACCGCACCTTCTACGAGCACAGTAGCCTTGTTGCGCAGCACTTCCACGAAGCCGCCGGAGATTGTATAGAATTCGCTGTGGTTTTTATCTTTCAGCACTTTCATTTTACCATTTCCGAGCGCTGCGATTAAGGGCGCATGTTTATCCAGTATTTCAAAAGAACCATCAATGCCTGGCAACTGTACGCCGTACACTTCGCCTGCATATAATTTTCTTTCTGGTGTTAATACTTCTAATAGCATGTTATGATCGTGAATGGTGATTAAATGGCCCCGGAGGACCATTCGGATTAGTTATTAGCTGCTTCCAGTAATTTCTTACCTTTTTCGATAGCCTGATCGATATTACCTACGAGGTTGAAGGCTGCTTCAGGATATTCATCCACTTCACCGTCCATGATCATGTTAAAGCCACGGATAGTTTCTTCGATCGGTACCAGTACACCTTTCAGACCGGTAAACTGTTCTGCCACGTGGAAAGGCTGTGACAGGAAACGTTGCACACGACGGGCGCGGGAAACGGTCAGTTTATCTTCGTCGCTCAGCTCGTCCAGACCGAGGATGGCGATGATGTCCTGTAATTCTTTATAGCGCTGCAGGATTTGTTTCACACGTTGAGCACAGTTGTAGTGTGCTTCACCCACGATGGCCGGGGTGAGGATACGGGAAGTGGAATCCAGCGGGCTCACCGCAGGATAGATACCAAGGTCGGAGATTTTACGGTCCAATACGGTGGTAGCATCCAGGTGGGAGAAGGTTGTAGCCGGAGCAGGGTCGGTCAAGTCATCCGCAGGTACATATACCGCCTGTACGGAGGTAATTGAACCGTTTTTGGTAGAGGTGATACGTTCCTGCATCAGACCCATTTCAGTGGCCAGGGTTGGCTGGTAACCCACCGCAGAAGGCATACGGCCTAACAGTGCGGACACTTCGGAACCTGCCTGGGTGAAACGGAAGATGTTATCAACGAAGAACAGGATATCACGGCCGCCACCTGCAGAGCCATCACCATCACGGAAGTATTCCGCCAGGGTCAGACCGGACAGGGCCACACGTGCACGGGCTCCGGGAGGTTCGTTCATCTGACCGAACACGAAGGTAGCCTGAGACTGCTTCAGTAATTCTTTATCTACAGCGGTTACGTCCCAGTCACCATGTTCCATGGATTCTTTGAACTTGTCGCCATATTTTACGATGTTAGCTTCGATCATTTCACGCATCAGGTCATTACCTTCACGGGTACGTTCACCCACACCGGCAAACACGGACAGACCTTCATAACCTTTTGCGATGTTGTTGATCAGCTCCTGGATCAATACGGTTTTACCTACACCCGCACCACCGAACAGACCGATTTTACCACCTTTTGCATAAGGCTCGATCAGGTCGATTACCTTAATACCGGTGAACAGTACTTCTGTATCAGTAGCCAGATCTTCAAATTTAGGCGGCTGGCGGTGGATGGGATAACCATTGTCAGTTGCGATATCACCCAGACCGTCGATAGCCTCACCTACCACATTGAACAAACGTCCTTTCACCTGGTCGCCAATTGGCATTTTGATCGGCGCACCTTTGTCCACCACGGCCATTCCGCGAACCATACCGTCAGTAGAGTCCATTGCCACGCAACGTACACTGTCTTCACCCAGGTGCTGTTGTACTTCCAATACTACTTTCTGACCATTTTCGCGGGTAATTTCCAATGCGTTGTAGATTTCGGGCAATTTGTCATCAAAGTGCACGTCCACCACGGGACCGATAATTTGTTTGATCTTACCTGTGTTAGGCATATTTTTAAAGAGGTTTATAAAATACTAAAAAGTTATTTCCTCAAAAACTGTTGCGCTGCAACGGTTTCTAAAATTTGGCGCAAAGGTAATAGTTAATGGGGGAAAATCAAAAAGCTATTAAGGAAAAAAAACCTTTTTAGTCCTCAATTGACGCGATGTTTTCAGTTGCTAACAGCTAAATTCCTGTACAGTCAACGCGGAATCTATCAAATATAGATTTTTCAACATTTATAACTTACCGTCCCATTCTTCTTTCCATCCTTTCTCCGTTCATATAAAAATAATACGCTTTTCTTTTATCGCTGATTATTTTTAGCGATTCCTCACATATATCTGACTATAATATGAAGAAAATGAACAATGAACTGTCACGCCGCTCCTTTCTGGGCAACCTGTCCAAAGCGGGGCTGCTGGGCGTAACCGGCCTGTCGCCCCTGGCTGCCGGTGCCGCACGTAAAACCAATACCACCACCACCACCGATGAGCCCGCACACGCCTTCCTTTGTAAACCTTACCTGCAAATGCCCGCCCCTGACACCATCGCGGTCATGTGGCTCACCTCCCGTCCCTGCTACAGCTGGGTGGAATACGGCACAGACGGCCAGCTCAACCAGAAAGCCCATCACGTAACAAAAGGACTGGTAGACGCCAACAACCGCCTCCACCGCATAGAACTGGCCCATCTTCAACCAGGCAAACAATACAGCTATCGCGTGCTTTCCAAAGAAATCACTGATTTTCAGCCATACAAGCTCACCTACGGCAATACGCTCACCAGCGACACATACACCTTCACTGCGCCTGATACGCAGGCCAGAGAAGTGTCCTGGCTCATGCTCAACGATATTCACGACAGGCCGAAGTCCATCCCTCATCTGATGGGACTGAACGGCAACGATCCCTATGATTTTGTGTTCCTCAACGGCGATATGTTCGATTATCAATCCAATGAGCAGCAAATCATCGACCACCTGCTGTCACCCTGCGGCGACACTTTTTCCACACAAAAACCTTTCATGTATGTAAGAGGCAACCACGAAACCCGCGGCAAATACGCCCGCGAATGGCATCAGTACTTCGATAACCCTGACCATGGCAGCTATTTCGCCTTCACCTGGGGACCGGTACACGCCATTGTGCTGGACACCGGAGAAGACAAGGAAGACAGCGCCCCCGTATATGCCGGCATCGCCGATTTTGACGGTTACCGTGAAGAACAGGCCCGCTGGCTGGAAAAACAACTGCAAAGCCCTGCCTACAAAAAGGCTAAACATAAAGTCGTGCTGATGCACATTCCCCATTATCATGGTGGCGACTGGCACGGTGCCTCCCATTGCCGGCAGCTCTTCGGCCCGCTGTTCAACAAATACAAGATAGACATCCTCGTATGCGGGCATACGCATACCTATGGCGTACATGCGCCTGTTGCCGGTCAGCACAATTACCCGCTGATCATTGGCGGAGGCCCCCAGGAAGGCAAGCGTACGCTCATTAAAATAAAAGCGGACCAGAAACAGCTGACACTTACCATGCTGCGCGACGACGGGACTAAAGTGGGCGAGTATACGGTTTAGTTATTTTTTCATTTAGCTATTTTTTCATTTTGAGTGAAGCCTGGCCTCCTTTAAATGAAAAAATAGCTAACTGAAAAAATAATCTGCTGTTATTATTCCGCTTTTACCATCGTCAGTACTTTCAGTAACAACCAGGCGCCCAGCGCAGCCAGACAAATGCCCGCCATCAGCAATACGTAATACTTGACAGTCCATTCCAGTGCTGTTTTGACACGGGAATAAAAAGGAATACCTCTCTCAGCCGCCCCTTCATACATGCTGAACTGTATCGTGCAAAACTCGTTTTCCTCATCGAAGTTGCCCAGTTCCACGCCCAGTTCCTGCAGCTGCCGCTCTACCTCTGCTATCTTTTCGTGTAACAGTATACGTTCGTCTATTTTTCCCTGTTGAGAAGTGAGAGCGTTCAGGGATGCCAGGTTCTTTTCAAGAGAAACTTTGCTGGCATTGAGTTTCCGGTATTCGTTGGTTTTGTCCACTTTAGTGATGCTGGTAGACTTGATGGTCCCTATTTTCTGAATGGCATAATAACAGGAATCGAATTTTTCCGGCGCCACGCCGATCATCAGCCGCAGGTCGCGGTTACCTTTGTTGCCCGACTCCTGTTGATACTGGATAACCGCTCCAAACTGGCGAATAGTGCCGTGCAGCTGTTTTTCATCTTCCGTAAAGCTCGTGGAGCGCGACTGTACATAAGCCACTTTCTCATATTTCTGGCCTGACACTATTGGAGCTGCCTCCCCCTTCATGATTTTTTTCTCGGAGGCGTAGTTTTTCTGTTGCACCTGTGACAGGAAACTTTCGCTCTGACCCGTACTATCGCTGCTGCGGGACTGCGTATAGCCGTATAGCAGGCGCAGCAGGAACATGGCCAGAAAAACAAGCACGAGCCAGGTAAATATTCGTTTATACTTCAACGTTGGTAAAACAGGCATTGTACATATAGGTTTTTGGGTTAGGAAAATGTATTCAAAAAATGCGATAAGGGGCTGTTGGCATTTAAACAAATCTCACATTATGAAAATTATTCACAAAGCAATAATACACAATTCCTAAAACATTGTATCAGTATAACTTAGATCAAGGTAAATAAATTGGAATCATTTTTGCCTGATAGTACTCGTAACGCTCTATCTGCAGCGAAAAGCGTTATAAAAATTTTAACAATTTTGTTTAACATTTTGCCTTAATGACTAACTGCATTTAGACCGCGTTTGAAACACCAATTGACACCTTAAAAGTAGCAGATCATTGAAGTATAAACCGGAACAAACAAAAGCAAGCCATTGAATCTCCGCAAAGTCTAATAACAGCGAAACCAATCAGGACTAAAAAACAGGAGTATGAACAGATTATTTAAAAACACAGGATTATCTCTTTTACTTATATCCTTCTTTTTGGGTAGTTGTGCTACTACCTATTCCGCCTACAGCCCGGGGCCACAGGTACAGGTGGGCGCTTCCATCTCTTTTTATGATGAATTGAGCCCTTATGGCCGCTGGACAAGCTATCCCGGCTACAACCAGGTATGGATACCAAATGCAGGACCGGATTTTCGCCCTTACTACACCGGCGGGCACTGGGTTTATTCCGACTACGGATGGACCTGGATGTCTGACTATTCCTGGGGATGGGCCGCCTTCCACTACGGCCGCTGGATGTACGACGGCATGTATGGATGGATGTGGATACCCGGCACCGAATGGGGCCCGGCATGGGTAGACTGGAGAAGTGGAGGAGACTACTACGGATGGGCGCCAATGGGCCCTTCCGCTTACAATATGCCGACTTCCTACTGGGCTTTCGTTCCCAGAAGATATATCGGTAGCCGGCAGATCAACAATTACTATATCAATAACAGCCGTAACGTAACGATCATCAACAATACCACTATCATCAACAACAATTATAATGGTACCCGTGACAACTACGGTGGCGGAGGACGAATTTCCAGAGGGCCGGACGTACGGGAAGTGGAACGTTATACCGGCAACACGGTAAGACCTGTAAGAGTTGCCAATACCGACAGGCCCGGAGCAGGCAGGATACAAAACAACCAGTTGCAGATTTTCCGTCCGGATGCCAATGCGCTTAACAGAGGAGACGCCAGCCGGCCTTCCCGCAGTGTGTTAAACAATAACGGCAATAACGGTAACGGCAATATCAACAACGGCAACAATAATGGCGGCCGTGTGTCCCGCGAACCGAATTTCAACAACAATAACAATAATAACAACAATAATAACGGCAACATCAACAACGGTAATAACAACAATGGGGGACGTATATCCCGCGAGCCGAATTTCAACAATAATAACAACAACAATAACAACAACAACAGCGTCAATCAGCCCGGATACAACCGCCCTTCAAGAGGAGTGACACCAGGCAACAATAATAATCCGCAGCAGATGCAACGTGACCAGCAATGGCAGCAGCAGCAGCAGCAGCAACAACAACAGCAACAACGGATACAACGTGACCAACAGATGCAACGCGACCAGCAATGGCAGCAGCAGCAACAGCGTCAACAGCAACAGCAGATAGAACAACAGCAACGCATGCAGCGTGACCAGCAAGTACAACAGATGCGTCAACAACAACAACAACAACAACAGCAGCAGCAACAGGAGCAACAGCAAAGGATGCAGCGTGATCAGCAAATGAGGCAACAGCAACAACAAATGGAACAACAGCAACGCATGCAGCGCGAACAGCAACAACAACAAATGCGTCAACAACAACAGCAGCAACAGCAACAGGAAAGAATACAACGCCAGCAGCAACAACAGCAGCAGGAGATGCAAAGGCAACAACAGCAACAACAGCAACAACAGCAACAGCAGCAACAACAATCCCGTCCATCCCGTGGAGAATCCGGTGGTGGCGGCGACGGCGGAGAAAGAGTCAGAAGAGGCTAGCTGAGATTGTAAACGAAACGATAAATCTGATTTTTAATGTTGAGAAAGGTTTCACCGTCATGGGTGGAACCTTTCTGCATTAAGCGCAGTTCCAAAGGTGGATAGCCTTCGTGATAGGGAGGTTGGTAATAGGGCTGCTCAAAAGCCTGGTATCCCAGTCTTTCATAAAAAACGACGCGGCGCTTTGCCTGCTCCGTTAACGGAGGCTCTACTTCGAGTACCAGGTTGCCAAAACGTTTTTCCAGTTCTTCCATAATATGGGTACCGATGCCACCGCCTCTGGCAGCCGCATGGATGGCCAGGTACTCTACAAAAGTATAGTCCGGCAAAGGCCAGTAACATACAAACCCGGCAAATTCCCCGTCCTTTTCCAGCTGCAGTATCTTCAGCTTACCACTGCCCAGTAGTGACAACACCACCGGCCAGTCCCTTCTTTCTTCGTAGGGAAATGCTTCTTCATACAGCTCTTTTATTGCCTGTCCGGGGATATCTACCTGTTGTAAAGTAATCATGCGCCAAAGTTAAGGATTCTTCGGCGGAGAGGGCACACACTCAAAGGGATCAGGATTGTTGGCCGGCGCGGGTTTGCCCGCAGCCCAGCAGAAGTTCATGGCCTGGCTGGTCACACTTACCAGTTTGAGGCTAACCTTGCTGCCCTTGCGGCTGTTGGAAGCCGCTACGCTGCGCTCACTCTTTTCGGGGATATTATTGATGGTGTATTGTTCTGTTTTGAATACCTCGTCGTTATTGCGCATATACTGCACCGTTACCACTACATTGTCTATCGGGTATTCTGTTTGGTTACGGACAACGATGCTGAGGTTTTTGATGCCGCCCAGGAAACCGGTGCGGTAATCACTGGCAGCAACCGTGATGAACTGTTGCCAGTTGCGGCGGTAATATGCCCGTCTCTCTACAAACTGGCCGGCCACACGTTGCTGAACGGCCTGCCGGTCATCTATCTGGCGGCTTACATTGTTGCTTTGTTCCAGGCTTTTGCGCAGGTCGCGGTTTTCATTCCATAACCGCTGGTTTTCCGTGAGTACCCGGCGGACTTCCGTCTGCTGCCGGCAGTAGCCCAGTGCTAGAATAATGGTGAAGATACAGAGTATAAGAGGGAGGATATAGTTTCGCTTCATAAGATATCAGCAGAAAAAATAATGCCAACGGCTGTTTTTCTTATTTTTGCGCAAATTTTCATAAATAGTATCCATGGAATTGATTTTAGTTGACAATGCCCAAAAAGCGGCGGAGTTTCTAGCAGTACACATCAGGCTAAACAAGGACGTACCTGGATGGATCAGACCACTGGACAAGGATATTGAAGCTGTATTTGACCCTGAGAAGAACAAAGCGTTCCGTCATGGGGAGTGTGCCCGGTGGATCATGAAAGACAAACAGGGAAACCTGACCGGCAGAGTGGCCGCCTTTGTAAATAAGAAGTACACCAATAAAGGGGATAAAGTGAAGGTAGGCGGTATGGGCTTCTTTGACTGTATCGACCAACAGGAGGCAGCCAACCTCTTATTTGACACCGCCAAAAAGTGGTTACAGGAAAGAGGGATGGAGGCCATGGACGGCCCTATCAACTTTGGAGAGCGTAACAACTGGTGGGGGTTGCTGACCGAAGGTTACCACGAACCGCTGTATGGCATGAATTTTAATCCGCCGTATTATGTCCGCCTGTTTGAAACTTACGGTTTCCGGCTGTTCTTCAACCAGATCTGCTACGATATGCATATCTATGGCGAACTGGCGGACAAATTCTACACCCGCCACGCTGCCGTGAGCCAGGACCCGGATTATTCCGCGCGGCATATCAGAAAGAACCAGCTGGAGAAATTCGCACAAGACTTCAGTATTATCTATAATAAAGCCTGGGCCCAGCATGCCGGTGGTAAAGAAATGAGCAAAGGGCAGGCACTGAGCCTTTTCAATCAGATGAAGCCCCTGATGGATGAAAAGGTTGCCTGGTTTGCCTATTATAAAGATGAACCTATAGCCATGTGGCTTAATCTGCCAGACCTGAATCAGTATATAAAACACATGAACGGGAAAATGAACTTATGGGGAAAACTGATCTTTCTGTGGATGAAACTAACCAAACAATGCCACAAGATAGTAGGCATTATTTTCGGCATTGTGCCTGAGTTTCAGGGCAAGGGAGTGGACGCCTATATCATTTTGGAAGGCGCCAAAGTAATACAACGCAAAAGCATGCCTTACAATCAGTATGAAATGCAATGGATCGGCGATTTCAACCCTCGTATGCTGAATGTGGCGACCAGCCTGGGAGCTGAGCCTTCCAGGATACTGACCACCTACCGCTGTATGTTTGATCCTAACGTACCGGTGGAAAGACATCCGATCTTAAAATAACTGTTATCCGTTAAAACAGCATAGCCCGGCTTTCTTCAGACAGCCGGGCTTTTTTGTTCTGAAAAACCTGCATGACAACTTTATCTGTTCCTGTCACGTTACAAATGGCCCCTGTATTGTCTTTGCAGGATACCATATCAATATCCGATACCGCAGGGCCAGGCAATTAATCCCTGAATATTGGTTATATTTAAATCCCTTTTGCAACGGCTATCGTATTTAACCTGATGTTTTGTTATGACCAACTTATATCCTGCAAGTCCGGGGATTAAAGATCCCGCGGTCTTTCAGCCCACGACAGCGTTTAGGCTACAGATAGTAAAGGTGATCGGCTTTATATTGCTCTTTTTTCTGTTGTATGCAATTGTTTTACTGACAGCTATAACGCTGGGTGCGGCTTTCATAACAGCCGGCATTGCACTAACCGGCTATTATCCCAATATCTTCACGTTTATTGCCGGTCCTGCACTGGCAATACTGGGCGGTCTGATGTTGTTTCTCCTTGTGCGGTTTCTTTTTTACCGGCGCCCTCCGGTAAACCCTTATCGTGCCCCGATAGAAGCGCATCATCATCCCAGGTTATTTGATTTTATCTCCCGGCTGGTCAAAGACACGCGTATCCGTTTTCCGGAGAAAGTGTTTGTAGTGCCGGAAGTGAATGTTGCGGTTTTTTACAATGCCAGCTTTTTCAATCTGTTATGGCCTGCACGGATGAACCTGGAAATAGGGCTGGGATTGGTGAACAGCGTTAATATCAGCGAGTTTAAGATGATACTGGCGCAGGAGTTTGCACATTTTTCCAGGCGCAGCATGAAACTGGGCAGTTATGTGTATGCCCTGAACAAGGTACTGTACAATATGCTGTACGAGAATGACAGCTGGAACGATCTGGCCATACGGTGGAGCAGCCATGGCAGCCTGCCCGGATTTTTCGCTCATGTGACCCTGATGCTGGTCAACAGTATACAATTTTTACTACGTAAGCTGTATCGCCTGATCAACCGGCAATACCTTGAGCTTAGCCGGGAGATGGAGTTTCATGCCGATGCGCTGGCCGTGTCACTGGCGGGCACAGCGGCGGCTATCAGCGGCGGACGCCGTGTGGAGATGGGCACCTATTGCCTGGACCACTGTATGCATAAGCTGTCTGAACTGGAAAACGACGGGCAGCAGTTCAGCAACATTTTCCAGACGCACCGCGCCGTGATCGACTATTATGCCCGGCAGAACAGGCTGGACACGGATGCAGCAGGACTGCCGGTCATCCCCGACAGTTATTTTCATACTTTCCTGAAGAGCCGGGTGCAGCTGCGGGAACAATGGACCACCCATCCTACCCGGGAAGACCGGGAACAGCGTTACCTTGCCGCCGGTATTATCTGTGAGCAGGTCAATACCAGTGCCTGGCAGTTATTTGATGATCCCGAGCTGTTGCAGGAACAAAGCACCCGGCAGGTGTACGATGTCCTTTCACCGGGATTTACCGGCGAAACAATCTCACCTGCTGAATTTGTAGCAGAGCTGACCCACCGGCACCGGTTATACGAATATCCCGCCGCTTTCCATGATTATTATGATAACCGGGCGTTTACCGCTATTAATACGGAGGATGAACAGGCCCTTTCTGCGGCCGTTGCCACCAGCATGGCACAGTTATATCATCCGGACATCGTATGGCGGATCAGGAGCTACTACCGGGACAAGCAGGATGTGGAAACATTGCAGGCCATTGCCATCGGGCAGTTCCAGACCCGCACTTTTGAATTTGACGGACAATCCCGCAAAGCCTCCGATGCCAGGGAACTGGCACGGCAACTGGCACGGCATGTAGCCGCCGAACAGGACTGGCTGCAGCAGCACGACCGGCAGGCTTACGGCTATCATTATCAGCGTGCCCTGGCCAAAGGGCCGGATACCGTCCGGTTACTGACCACCCGGTACCAGCAGATACTGATGCACCAGGAGTTTGCCAACCGGCTGAACGACCAGGTGGTGCGGGTCATCCATGCCATCAGCCAGGTTTTTAATGCCAGTCACGATACCCTCGCCCTGCTGATGCCCTGGATGGAAGAGCTGCGAGCTGAATGCTGGCGGTTCCGGCGGTTGCTGCATGAAGTCACCTCTTCGCCCGGGCATACCAGCTGCCTTTCGCCGGAGCTGTATGACAGGGTACAGCTGTTTACCATGCAGGACTGTATTTTCATGCAGGACCAGGTGCCTGATTATGCCGCCCTGCAGGAGCTGCACGAAATCATTTCCTCGGTAATGGAGCAGTACAATAACAGCAATGTCCTGTTGCGGAAATCTTTCCTGGAATTTTTGTTGACCATGGAGCCGGAAGCCTGAGCCGAAAGCCACGCCGGTGGCTTCCATTTTTCTCTTACTGAATTTGTGCGTATTTTCGGCGCTCGCGAAAGCGTTGCAGTCATATGGAGAATTTTATCGTTTCAGCCCGTAAATACCGTCCACAGAACTTTTCAACAGTTGTAGGACAAGCACATATCACCACCACGCTCAAGAATGCCATCCGCAATAACCAGCTGGCGCACGCTTTTCTGTTCTGCGGACCCCGTGGAGTAGGGAAGACCACCTGTGCCCGTATTCTGGCTAAAACCATTAACTGCGAGAACCTGCAGCCCGATGGGGAAGCCTGTAACGAATGCCATTCCTGCAAATCCTTCAATGAAGGCAGTTCCTTCAACATTCACGAGCTGGATGCCGCCTCCAACAACTCGGTAGACGATATCCGGACGCTGGTGGAGCAGGTACGTTTTTCCCCACAGGCCGGCAAATACAAGATCTATATTATAGATGAGGTGCACATGCTGAGCTCATCTGCCTTCAACGCGTTCCTTAAAACGCTGGAGGAGCCACCTTCCTACGCGATCTTTATTCTCGCCACCACAGAGAAACACAAGATATTACCGACTATTCTAAGCCGGTGCCAGATATTCGATTTCAAGCGGATCACCATACAGGACACCGTAGACCACCTGAAAGAGATCTGTGACAAAGAACATATCCAGGCAGACGCTGACGCGCTTCACCTGGTAGCGCAGAAAACGGACGGCTGTATGCGTGACTCGCTGAGCACGCTGGACAAAATCGTAAGTTTCACCAGCGGCCACCTTACTTATCAGAATACGCTGGAGCACCTGAACATCCTGGACTATGATTATTTCTTCCGGATCATGGACACCGTGTTGCAGCAGGACGTGGCCACTGCCCTGTTAATATTTGATGAAATTTTACAGAAAGGTTTTGAAGGGGACAACTTCCTGAACGGCTGGGCCGAATTCCTGCGCAACCTGTTGCTCAGCAAAGAAGAGAAAGCTTTTCACCTGGTAGAAGTGTCCGGCAACCTGAAAGACCGTTATAAACAATTATCCGGCAAAATCAGTCCGGCCTACCTTATTACCGCCCTCCACCTGCTCAATGATACGGAGATCAACTACCGGTTGGCCCGTAACAAGCGCCTGCATGTGGAGATGGCGCTGATCAAGCTGTGTTACCTGCAGCAGGCCGTTAGCCTGGTGAGCGATGACAACAACGGGGAGGTGTCAAAAAAAAAGCTGGTAGCTGACGGAACGCCACCACAGCGGCTGAGAGCTCCGGGTGCGCAACCCGCCGCTGCCAAACCGGCGACTACAGCCAGCATTGCGGCCCAGTCGCCCGAGACCGCCCGGTTGACCGTAGACAGCACTCCTGCCCCTGCCACCGCTGTGCCCACACAGCCTGTAGCAGGCAATCCCGGTAGCCAGACAGCCGGTCCGGCAGCTGTGCCCGCAGGGAATAATGCAGGCACAGGGAATACGCCGGTCCATCAGCCGGTGGCACCCGCACAGACCGCCCCTGTCGCCAGCGCAGGAGCTACCAATACCACATCCGCCGCCAGTCAGGGCACTTCCGCAGCAGGCTATGCCACAAGTGGCAGTCAACCTGCCACTGCTACCGCAGGCGCCAAAACAGCCGCACCAGCGAGCAAGCTGACCGGTCTGGCCGCCATGAAAGAAGCGCTGGCCGCCAAACAGCAGACCAGTGCACAGGTGCAGAGCATCCCATTGACGGCCGGTGCGCTCGAAGTTTACTGGGAAGAGTTCATTGACCGGTTCCGTCAGGCCAATAAAATGACCGTAGTGAGCAATCTGGCGCTGGCCGTATTGAAGTTGCTCGGAGCCACCGAAATTGGTATTGTGAGCCGTAACATCGTACAGCACCGGTTCATGGAAGAGGAGAAAATGGCTATTTCCGAGTTTTTCAAGCAGAAATTCAATAATCCGACCCTTGTACTGACCCTTCAGCTGGACGAGAGCCAGCAGGTACAGGACATCGGGCCGGCACCTCTTTCCAGCAGGGAGCAGTTCCAGCACATGGCGGAAAAATATCCCCTGGTAAAAGAGTTAAAAGACAGGCTTAATATGGAGCTCGATTTTTAATTGAGATTCACTTATTATATCTTAACGATCATTAGACATTTTTAAACCGTTTAGCATTCCTTCTTTGCGTTTTTGCGCAAAAACATGTAGGTTTGAGCAAAATTTTTAATAAACACTATGGCAGAAGTTATCAGAATGCCCCTCCTGAGTGATACGATGACGGAAGGGGTGATTGCGGAATGGCATAAAAAGGTGGGCGATCAAGTAAAGGCAGACGATGTTATTGCTGAAGTGGAGACGGACAAGGCGACGATGGAAGTAATAGGCTACGTAGAGGGCACATTACTGTACATTGGTGTGGAAAAAGGCAAAGCAGCCAAAGTGAATGGTATTATCGCCATTGTAGGTAAACCAGGCGAAGACTATAAACCTTTGCTGGAAGGTAATTCCGGCGAAACCGCTGCGGCACCTGCCCAGCAAGCCGCCGCTGCGCCGGCACCACAAGCTGCACCGGCCGCCGCCGCACCTGCTGCTGATGATGCTGCATTAAAAGAAGCACTGAAAAATGCGACTGTTATCCGTATGCCGCTGCTGAGCGATACGATGACAGAAGGAAAAATAGTTGCCTGGAACAAAAAAGTAGGCGACGTAGTAAAAAGTGACGACGTACTGGCAGAAGTAGAAACCGACAAAGCCACCATGGAAGTGATAGGTTATGCGGACGGAACACTGCTGTATGTTGGCGTTAAAGAAGGAGAAGCTGCCAAAGTAAACGGCATCATCGCCATTGTAGGTAAACCGGGCACTAATGTGGACGTGATCCTCGCAGGCGAAAACGCTGCTCCTGCCAAAGCCGCTCCTGCTGAAGCTGCCGCTCCCGCTGCCACCAGCGCGGCCGCCACGACTGCACCTGCTGCTGCCACCTCCTCCGACGGTCGTGTGAAAGCCTCTCCGCTGGCCCGTAAACTGGCTGCTGAGAAAGGTATTGACATCGCCCAGGTAGCTGGTTCCGGTGACAATGGCCGTATCGTGAAAAAAGATGTGGACAACTTCGTTCCATCTGCTGCCCCTGCCGCTAAAACCAGCGCCGCTGCACCATCTGCACCGGCCTTCGTACCTGCCGGCCAGGAAGGTTATACCGATACCCCGCTCTCTCAGATGCGTAAAGTGATCGCTAAACGCCTGAGCGAAAGCAAATTCACCGCTCCTCACTTCTATCTGAAAATAGACGTGAACATGGATAAAGCCATGGACGCCCGTAAAGCCATCAACGAGATGTCCCCGGTGAAAATCTCCTTCAATGACATGGTGATCAAGGCCTGCGCCCTGGCACTGCGTCAGCATCCGGACGTGAACAGCAGCTGGATGGGCGACTTTATCCGTCACAACCAACACGTACATATCGGTTCCGCTGTAGCCATCGAAGACGGCCTCATCGTACCGGTAATCCGTTTTGCAGACCAGAAATCACTGAGCCAGATCGCCGGTGAAGCCAAAGGCCTGTACGACAAAGCCAAAAACAAAAAACTGCAACCGCAGGACTTCAGTGGTAACACCTTCACTGTTTCCAACCTCGGTATGCTCGGCATCGACGAATTCACCGCTATCATCAACCCGCCGGATTCCGCTATCCTCGCTGTAGGTGGCATCAAAGAAACCGCTATCGTTGAAAAAGGCCAGGTGAAAATCGCCAATATCATGAAACTGACCCTCAGCTGCGACCACAGAAGCGTGGATGGAGCCGTAGGCGCCCGTTTCCTGGCTACCCTGAAAACCTACCTGGAAAATCCGGTAACCATGCTGGTGTAGTCACTGACGCGAATTTGTTTATTATGAATAAATATGCCCGAAGCTACGGCTTCGGGCTTTTTTTTCTGGTTCCCAGGGCTGAAGCCCTGGGCTACGATTAGTTTTTCCGGCTTTTTAGACGGAGTCTTTTCTTTATTTATTGGGTTATGTATGAGGAGGAACGGCTGGCAGCATACAAGCTTTTTATCTTCAGAAATACAAAACAGCCTATAGTAAATTCACCGGCTTATTTTCAATAAGCTGAAAGAAGCTGCTGGTCCCGGGAAGGGCTCTCTGTCTTCAGGAATATAAAACAGACCTCCGGTAAAATGCATTGCATAATGCAGCTTCTTCCGAAGAAGCTGCTGGTCCTGGAAAGAATTCTCCTGTCTCATGAAATGTAAAACCACTTCTCCGGTAAAATGCATTGCATAGTAAAATTCTCCTGAAGGAAGCAACCGGCCCTTTAACGGGGCTTTCCTATCTCCCGGAATATAAAAACAGAAGCCGCTGCGCGCTCTTTCCTTTTCAAAATACCTCCCAGTGTCATCTACCTATAGATTTTGTTTCATAAACTTTTGAAAGTTCAAAAACTTGGTGTATTTTTGATTTTCAACAAATCGACCTACATGAACTTAGTGGATGCAAAAGCGCAGTTTATTCAAACCTGGGGATCTCTGGGGGCACAATGGGGTATTAACCGTACCATGGCCCAGATCCATGCGTTGTTGCTGGTGATGCCTGACCCGTTGAGCGCCGATGATATTATGGCGGAGTTGAATATTTCCCGTGGTAATACCAATATGAACGTGCGGGAGCTGATCAACTGGGGACTGGTAGAACGTGTGTTGATTCCGGGTGAGCGAAAAGAGTTTTTCGTAGCAGAAAAAGATATCTGGAAAGTGGCGACTTACATTGCGCGGGAGCGGAAAAAACGGGAACTGGACCCTATCATGAAAGTGCTGTTGCAGCTGCAACAGGCCGAAGGCGATCCCAAAGACAGGGAGTTAAAGGCTTTCAAAGACTCCATTTCCAATATCAACAAGTTTGCCCAGCAAACCGACAGGACTATCAGCGCCTTCATTAAATCGGAGGAGAGCTGGTTTTACAGCAGCCTGCTTAAGCTTATTAAATAAGCTTATTTTTTTGCTGCTATATTTCAATATTTACTGAAAGTTCTGAATTATAGAAAACAGAAAACATGAAAAACAAGCGCATCATCATAGCCGGTGGCAGTGGATTTATCGGGCATGGCCTCAGCGACTATTTCGGCACCGACAATGACATCGTGATACTGACCCGCCGTCCGCAAGCGGCCAGGGGCCGGGTGCAATACATAGTGTGGGACGGCCGCACCCGCGGGGACTGGGCCGCCGCACTGGAAGGCGCCGACCTGTTGATCAACCTGACCGGCAAAAGTGTGAACTGCCGTTACAATGAACAAAACCGTCAGGCTATCTTCAACAGCCGTACAGATGCCACCAGTATCCTCGGCGCCGTAACCCAAACGCTGAAAAAGCCGCCCCGCCTGTGGGTCAACGCCGGCAGCGCCACCATCTACCGGCATGCAGAAGACCGACCGATGAACGAATTCAATGGCGAAATAGCCGATGACTTCTCCGTACAGGTATGCAAGCGCTGGGAGGCCACCTTTAACGGGATAACGCTGCCGCATACACGTAAGACTATTCTTCGTATAGGCGTCACCTTGGGATGGCAGCCAGGCGGCGTCATGCATCCTTATCTGAACCTCGTGAAATTCGGGCTGGGCGGGCATCAGGGCAGCGGCCGGCAGATGTTCACCTGGGTACATATCACCGATGTATGCCGCATGATCGACTGGCTGTATGAAAATGACACGGCCAGCGGCGTATACAACTGCACCTCCCCCAACCCAATACCCAACCGCACTTTCATGCAACAGCTGCGTAAAACAGCCGGTCATTTGTTTGGCCTGCCAGCGCCCGCGCCCCTGTTGCGCATCGGGGCCACTCTTATCGGCACAGAAACGGAACTACTGCTGAAAAGCAGGTGGGTATTGCCCACCCGGGCACTGCAGGAAGGTTTTGTTTTTCAATATCCCGACATCAATACCGCCTTCTCCCACATCCTGGCCCATATGCCCCGAAGCGCTTACCACTTGTTTTGAAATTCGTACCTTAGGCATATGGAAACCACCAACGATAAAAAACTCACCGTGGTATTGGGCGCATCGCCTAACCCGGAACGATACAGCTACCTGGCGGTTAACCGGTTGACCGCCCACGGGCATCCTGTCGTAGCTATTGGAAAAAGGGCCGCCACCATCGGAGAAGTACCTGTCATTACAGACCATCCTCCGCTGGAACAGGTAGACACCGTGACTTTATATATGAACCCGATACTACAAAAGGAGTATTACGACTATATACTGCAGCTACGGCCCCGGCGCATTATCTTTAATCCGGGTACCGAAAATGATGAGCTGGAGGAGTTGGCGCGGCAAAACAACATCGTACCGCAGGAAGCCTGCACACTGGTATTACTGAGCACCGGACAGTATTAATCCGTTAGCGTACATCTCCCCGAAAAAAAATTTCATGAAAGGCTGTTGGCAAATAACTGGCAGCTTTTCGTATATTCGATAAATATATATAGCCATTTAACCCCCAATGGACTGATTCCATCTTGTTGACCCAAATAGCTTGGCATTAACTTCATTTGGCTGGCAATATCCTATCTGACACAATTGCATGTTCACCCTTTAATATATATTTTATGCAATGGAGAAGATTTAATGGAGAGGTTATCCACCTTCCGATCAAGGAAGAAGTGCGGCAGGCCATTATCCGGGAAGCTGCCCGGGGCTATCGCCTGAAAGTATGCATAGGCACCGATTCCCAGGTAAAAGGACTGGATACTGAATTTGCTACGGTGATCGTATTCCTGCGGGAAGGTCATGGCGGATTTATGTTTATCCACAATGAAAAAACCAAGGACTGCTATTCCATCAAAGAGCGTATGCTGGTGGAAGTGGCCAAAAGTATTGAGATCGCGTATGAGCTCTGCGACCTGTTTACCGAGTATGACGTAGACATGGAAGTACATGCGGACATCAATACTAATCCCCAGTTCAAAAGCAATCTGGCACTGCGGGAAGCCATGGGTTATATCCTTGGTATGGGCTTCGCCTTTAAAGCCAAGCCGGAGGCCTTCGCCAGCAGCAGCTGCGCCAATAAGATCGTAAATTAAGCAAGGCCCCAACCCTGTCAGTAGTTTGTACCTTCCTCAAATTTTGACGTGTACTGCACGTCGGGTGATTTTCTCCCCCTAATCCAGCCGTTTTATCCGTTTGTTTACATCCGTCCGCCCAATAAAAAAGCCTAACGTTATTGGATAAACGTCAGGCCCGGAATGTTTTGTTATATCGCAACTCAGGCGATAGCCCTGAACTGTGCGTTTAATTCTTCGATATAGCCCAGAATAGCATCGCGACCGGATTTTTTGACCGTGGAAGTGACGAAGTGAGGCGGCAGGAATTCCCAGGTTTCCCGCATTTTGTTCAGGAACGACTTCACGTTGCGGCTTACTTCCGCCTGCGTACTTTTATCCGCTTTGGTAAACACGAGGCTGAAAGGCACGTTCCATTCGCCCAGCTGGTTTACAAAATCGATATCGATTTTCTGCGGGCTGTGGCGGCTGTCGATCAGCACAAAGATGGTGACCAGGTTGGTCCTTTTGCGCAGGTAGTCTTCGATCATTTTTTCCCATTGTTTGCGCTGGGACATGCTTCTTTTAGCGAAACCGTACCCGGGGAGGTCCACCAGGTACCATTCCTTATTGACCAGAAAATGGTTGATCATCACCGTTTTCCCGGGCGTACCGGAAGTTTTGGCCAGCCTTTCATTATTGGCCAGCACATTGATCAGGGAAGACTTGCCCACATTGGACCGGCCTATGAAAGCATATTCCGGCATATTAGGCGTGGGGCATTTCTCCCAGTCGGGGCTGCTGATCAGATATTCTGCAGATTTAATAATCATGATATTACGTTGTTCCATTAAAAATCCCGCATCTTCCTGTTTGCATTCCTTCAGATGACTTAACTTTGCGGCCATGTCAGCGAATACAAATGTTCAGAAGATCGTACCCTTTGAAGGGTCAAAATTAAGCAAGAAGGAGCAGATAGCGTCCATGTTTAATGATATAGCTTACCGGTATGATTTCCTCAACCATTTTATGTCGCTGGGAATTGATGTGATCTGGCGCCGGAAAGCCCTGAAATACCTGAAAAGCCTGCAGCCCAAAAAAATGCTGGACGTGGCCACCGGTACCGGGGATTTTGCCGTGATGGCAGAAAAAAAGCTGCATCCTGACAGTATTACCGGCATCGATATCTCCGAAGGCATGCTGTCCCATGGACGGGAAAAGATCAAAAAACTGGGCCTGGAGCATAAAATCACCCTGCAGTTGGGCGATAGTGAGACAATAAGTTTTGCGGATGAGACGTTTGATGCCATAACAGTGGCCTTTGGCGTCCGCAATTTTGAAAACCTCGAAAAAGGGTTGGCAGAAATGCGCCGGGTGCTGAAACCAGGCGGAAAACTGGTGATTCTTGAATTCTCGAACCCGACAGTTTTTCCCATTAAACAATTATATAATTCGTATTTTCGTCTTATCGTACCTTTGATCGGGAAATTTGTGGCCAAAAGCAAAGCGGCCTACAGTTATCTGCCAGAATCCGTGAAAGCGTTCCCGCAGGGCGAAGAAATGCGAACCATATTACTTAACACAGGATTCCCGGCCGTTACATGCAAAACGCTCACTTTCGGCATATGTTCTATCTACTGCGCTACGCGCTGATATCCCTGTTGATCCTGTTTGTGTTGCCGGCAGCAGCGCAAACCAACCTGAATATGATAGACCATGATGCAAAACCCTATTATTTTGGCATCACGCTGGCCGCCAACCAGTCGTTTTTCAAACTGAAGCACTCTACCGCGTTCCTGGCCGATGATTCGACCATGATCGCAGAACCGTTGAAAACAATGGGGTTCAACCTGGGATTGCTGGCCAATGCCCGCCTGACGGAGCATTTTGACCTTCGCTTCAATCCCCAGCTGCTTTTTGCGTCCAAAAACCTGTATTACCGTGATACCTATCCCAAGCCGGAAAGCACCGATAAAAAGATAGAGTCCATCCTGCTGAGCTTCCCCTTACAGCTGAAATTCAAATCGGACCGTATCGGCAACATGCGGGTATATGTCATAGGCGGCCTGAAATACGATTATGACCTGGCCTCCAACGCACGCGCCCGCCGCGCAGAAAACCTGATCAAAATCCAGAAAAGCGATTATGGTTATGAAGTAGGCGCCGGCTTTGAATTTTATTTTGAAAGCTTCATTTTCTCTCCTGAATTCAAGATCAGCAACGGTTTCGGCAATGTGCTGGTCAAAGACCCGAACCTCCGTTACGCCAACGTGATCGAGAAACTGCAGTCCCGGATGATAGTATTTTCCATCCACCTGGAAGGATAAGCATTTTTCCTTTGCATAAGCCCGGTGTGAACTATCTTTGTAACCATGCAACAATATCTCATCAGGAATATCGCTGTGGTCAATGAAGGAACGACCACCGTACAGGACGTATGGATCAAGGACAGCCGCATCGCCAAAATGGGCCCCAACCTCACTGTTAACGGCCATTACGAAGAAATCAACGGTGAAGGCAAATACCTCCTGCCCGGCGTGATCGACGACCAGGTGCACTTCCGTGAACCAGGGCTCACCGAAAAAGCCACCATCTATACCGAAGCCCGTGCGGCCGTCGCCGGTGGCACCACCAGCTTCATGGAAATGCCCAATACCAAACCAGCCGCCCTTACACAGGAACTGCTGGAAGACAAATATGATATTGCCCGGCAACATTCCCTGGCCAACTACTCCTTCTTCATGGGCGTATCCAACGATAACACAGAAGAAGTACTGAAGACCAACGCCAAAAAAGACCGTGTATGCGGCGTGAAAATATTCATGGGATCATCCACCGGTAATATGCTGGTAGATAATTTCCTGACACTGGAAAAAATATTCTCCGAAACGGAACTGCTGATCGCCACCCACTGCGAAGATGAAAAAATCATCCGCGCCAATATGGAAACATTCAAACAGGAAAAAGGCGATCATCTTACCGCTGCCGACCACCCGCTGATCCGCAGCGTGGAAGCCTGCTTTGAATCATCCTGGACAGCCGTGCAGTTTGCCAAAAAGCACGACGCACGCCTGCATATCCTGCATATCTCCACCGCCAAGGAACTGCAATTGTTCACCAACATGATGCCGCTGGCACAGAAACGTATCACGGCCGAAGTGTGCGTACATCACCTGCACTTCACTTCCGATGACTATAAACTGTACAGCAATCTGATCAAATGTAATCCCGCCATCAAAGCACCGGAAAATAAAGCCGCGCTGTGGCAGGGCCTCCTCGATGACCGGCTGGACATCATCGCCACCGACCACGCTCCACATACCTGGGCCGAAAAACAACAGTCTTACCTGCAAGCTCCGTCAGGCGTACCACTGGTACAACACAGCCTGCTGCTGATGCTGGAATACGTGAAAAAAGGCGCGCTCAGCATTGAAAAAGTAGCAGAGAAAATGAGCCATGCTCCTGCTATCTGCTTCCGTATCAAAGAAAGAGGCTTCCTGAAAGAAGGATACTATGCCGACTGTGTCATCGTGGACATGCACGACAAAACACCTGTAGCCAAGGAAAATATCTACTATAAATGCGGCTGGAGCCCGTTTGAAGGCCATACCTTCCCGGCTGCCATCACACATACGTTTGTGAGCGGTCACCTCGCCTATGCAAACGGCCAGTTCAATGAATCCACCAAAGGGCACCGCCTGAATTTTGAAATTTAGTTATTTTGATATTTAGATATTTATTCTGAGTATGCCTGGCTTATCTTTTGTGGCCTTGCTATCTTAGAATAAATATCTAAATGCCTGCATATCAAAATATATAAATTGGTGTGTGGAAAATCCTGATGATTGCATCTCCCTGTATATTAACCAAAATAATATTGCATGCAGCTGGACAAAACATCCTATTACGACCTATCTATCTTCAACCGCGACGAAGAATTTTCTTTGTTCCACCGGTTGGACTTCACCACCACTGCAGGCGGGAGAGACTATCTGCGCCAGCTTTTCAGCTCACCCTTACAGGATATTCCAGCCATCCAGCAACGGCAGAAAGCCCTGCAATATATACTCGAACTGGAAAACAGCTGGCCTTCCATTATATCCAACGGCACCATTGTAGTAGTGGAAAACTACATGGAAGCCCAGATAGAACCCATTTCCAATACAGAAGGCCTGCCTTTGAGGCTTCAGGCTATCATCAATAAAACACTGTATGCGCCGGACTTCGGCTTCATCAAATTTTCCTTTGAACAGCTGGTGAACCTGCTTCGTGGATTCCGGACCTTCGTGGACGTATTCAATTCCGACCATGCCCCCAAAGTGCTGAAGGTATTACTGGACCGGGCACAGCAGCTGTTACACAAAAAAGATTTCAGCGATATACTGGAAGTTGATGCCGCCGGTAAAATGAATTATGTGGAAATTCTCCGGTATGACAACTATATCCGGAGAAGACACAGAAAAGTAGTGGAAGAACTGGTGACCCTTTATCATCAACTCGACGCCTACTACGCTATGGCCAAAGCGATGAAACACTACCAGCTGCAGTTCCCTGTTGTTACTGACAGTCCGCGGCCGGCCATTAAAGCGCAGCAATTATATCATATCATCCTGCAGGCACCCGTTGCCTACGATGTAACACTGGATGAAAAGAACCATTTTATGTTCCTCACCGGCGCCAACATGGCCGGTAAAACCACTTTCATCAGAGCCGTAGGCATCGCCGTATTCATGGCACACATAGGCATGGGCGTGCCTGCCAAACATATGGAACTGAGCTTCTTCCATGGCATTGTCAGCAATATCCAGGTACAGGACAATATCTTCAAGGGAGAAAGTTATTTCTACAGTGAAGTACTGCGTATTAAAAACACCATCATGCAGGTCAACGATGGTAAAAACTGGCTGGTACTGATCGATGAAATGTTTAAAGGCACCAATGTGGAAGACGCCAAAAACTGTTCACTGGCGGTTATCCGGGGACTGTTGCGCAGTTCCAACTGCCTTTTCATTCTCTCCACACACTTGTATGAAGTAGCAGAAGACCTTCGTCACGAGAGCAAAATTCTGTTTAAATATTTTGAATCCGACGTTATCCAGGATGACCTTCATTTTACCTATCTCCTGAAAGATGGTATCGCCAAAGAGAAAATCGGTTACCTAATCCTTAAAAGAGAGAAAGTATTGGACCTGCTGGACCAGATACATTAACGGCAACGCATAGAAACCCAGGGCTGAAGCCCTGGGCTACGTTTAACGAGGCTGAAGCCCTGGGCTACGTTTAACGAGGCTGAAGCCCTGGGCTACGTTAACGAGGCTGAAGCCCCGGGCTACGCATATACTTTGGGCGTGATTGAACGGGCGATCTTCAGCGGCATTTCTATCATCATATTTTTCCAGGGCGTATAAGGCAGTATTTTCCAGAACTGGTTGCTCATCCACTGTTTAAAACGGGTGTCGGGCACAAACCAGTCGGAGCCTTTGGCCATGTCCTGACAACGTTTTACAAACGGCCGCATCGTTGTTTCGTAATGGCGGAAGGCTTTTTGATAATCGCCATTAGCTTCATGCAATTCCCCTGCGAGAATATAAGCACCGATAAAAGCCATACTGGTGCCCATTCCGGCCATTGGCGACGCACAATGCGCCGCATCACCGACGAGCGCCACACGGCCATTGGACCAACTGTCCATCTTAATTTGACTAATAGCATCAAAATAAAAATCGGGCGCGGTATCCATCATTTCCAACAGTTGCGGCACTTTCCATGATTCACCCGCAAATTTTTTACGGATGATCGATTTTTGCTGTTCCACATCGCGGTAGTCGTAATGCAGAGGACCTGATGAAAAGTAAAAAGAAGCCCGGGCTTCTTTGCCTTCACAGGCACCGAACACGCCTACGCGTTTTCCGAGTGACCCGTAATATAGGCCGTCCATACCAAGATCCATGAAGTTAGGCGTAGTAAAGACGGCGATGTACAGCCCCAGGTGCGAGAGATATTTATGCTCTTCGCCGAATGCTATGGAGCGCACTTTGGAATGTACGCCATCGGCGCCGATAACAAGATCGTAGCGGGCAGGCCGGCTGTTGCGGAAAGTGACGTTCACGCCGGTTTCATCCTGCAATAAGGCGGTGACGGAATCATTAAAAATATAACTGACCTGATCACGGGTAGCCTCGTACAATACTTTCACCAGATCGCCGCGCATGATTTCCAGTTCCCCGCTGGTAAAGCCATCGGGGAAGCGGGCGACGGTGCGGTTGTTTTCGTCGACCATCCGTATTTTCCCTGATCTTGTTTCGTAGCTGCGGATTTCATCCATCAGTCCCATTTGTTCAATAACAGGCAATACGGCCCCGCGGAAGTCCACCGCGTAACCACCGGGCCGGATAGCAGGCGCCTGTTCCACGATGGTCACTTCAAAACCATATTTATGCAGCCAGAAGGCCAGTGCCGGACCGGCCACGCTGGCCCCGGATATCAATACTGTCTTTGTTTTCATGCTGTAAAAGTATCCGCTCCGGGAGCGCCGGACAACGACCGTAAGGTTAAACCGGCAGAAAATGCCGGTAAACAACAGGAATAGGCCGGTAGAAGTCTTTTTGTTATATTAGTAACTGTTAACCCAACGCCATATGATTGTTAAAACCTTCGGCAGCGCCATTTACGGCGTAGATGCCATTACCATCACCATAGAAGTGAATGTATCTCCGCAGGGGAACCGTTTTTACATGGTCGGGCTGCCAGACAGCGCTGTCAAGGAAAGTGAGCGCCGGATCGAGTCGGCCATCAGCCATCTTGGATTCCGGATGCCGCGCACCAGAACGGTCGTTAATATGGCGCCGGCAGCCATCCGCAAGGCCGGTGCGGCGTATGACCTGCCTATTGCCATCGGGATATTAGGCGCTTCCGGCAAGATACCCGCCGATGCCTTTGACCGGTACCTGCTGATGGGCGAATTATCGCTGGACGGCAGCGTGCTGCCTATCCGCGGCGCCTTGTCCATGGCCATACAGGCGCAGCAGGAAGGGTTCAGGGGATTTGTGCTGCCGGCAGTCAACGCGCGGGAGGCCGCCATGGTAGCGCAGCTGGAAGTATATGGCGTATCACATTTGTCTGAAGTGATGCAGTTTTTCCATCAGCCGGAAAGCCTTACGCCATTGCCATCGGCGCCACCAGAGCGGGCGCAGGTATCCTTTGACCTTGACTTCAGCGACGTAAAAGGGCAGCATAACATCAAGCGGGCTTTGGAGATAGCCGCTGCCGGCGGGCATAACGCCATCCTGATAGGACCGCCCGGCGTCGGCAAAACGATGCTGGCGCAGCGGCTGCCCACTATCCTGCCGCCGCTTACACTGCAGGAAGCGCTGGAGACCACCAAGATCCACTCCGTGGCCGGTAAACTACCACAACATGCATCGCTGGTATTGAAACGGCCTTTTCGTTCACCGCATCATACCATCAGCGATACCGCGCTGGTAGGCGGTGGCAGCCAGCCCCAGCCCGGAGAGATATCGCTTGCGCATCATGGCGTATTATTTCTTGATGAGCTGCCGGAGTTCAAAAGGCAGGTGCTGGAAGTGATGCGGCAGCCACTGGAAGAACGGCGGGTAACGATTTCGCGGGCACGATCGGCCATTGATTTTCCCGCAGGGTTTATGTTGCTGGCATCTATGAACCCTTGTCCCTGCGGTTATTTCAATCACCCGGAAAAAGCATGTACCTGTTCTCCTGGCATGGTGCAGAAATATCTCAACAGGGTATCTGGTCCGCTGCTGGACAGGATAGACCTTCATGTAGAAGTGACGCCCGTATCTTTCAGTGATCTGACCGGCAACAGAGAAGAAGAGAAAAGCACGTGTATCCGTGACCGTGTGATGGCCGCGCGGGAAGTGCAGGCAGCGCGTTACGCCACGTTACCAGGCATTTATTGCAATGCGCAATTGAACAGCCGGCAACTGAAAAAATATTGCATTGTTGAGGAAGACTGCAACCAGCTGCTGAAAAATGCTATTCAGCAATTAAAGTTGTCTGCCCGGGCGTATGACCGGATATTGAAAGTAAGCCGTACCATTGCGGACCTGGCGGGCGGACACAGCATAACGGTGGCGCATATGGCGGAAGCTATTCAGTACAGAAGCCTTGACAGGGAAGGATGGATGTAACCATTATAATTACGAATTACGAATTACGAATTACGAATTACGAATTACGAATTACGAATTACGAATTACGAATTCACACCACTTCTTCCTTCTGGTATTCGTCGCTTAGCTTCTTTTGTATTTCCGGCGGAACGGGCGCGTATTCTGCAAATTCAGAGTGGACCTTGGCTTTGCCCTGTGTAACGTTGCGCAGCGCAGCAAAGAGTTTATCCAGTTCCGCCTGCGGTGTACGGGCTTTGATCACCTGGTAACCATTCAGTGTATCCATACCCGTTATAACGCTTCGGCGGCTTTGCAGTTCGCTCATAATATCGCCCATCATCGTATCGGGCGCGGTGGCTTCCACATCGAACACCGGTTCCAGCAGTTGTGGCGCAGCCTGGTGGAAGGCATCGCGGAAAGCCATCATACCGGCTATTTTAAAGGAGATATCGTTACTGTCTACCGGATGCATCTTTCCATCGTATACGCTTACCCGTATGTCGCGCACATAGGAACCGGTGAGCGGCCCTTCCTGCATTTTTTCCATCACGCCTTTGAGGATGGAGGGCAGGAAGCGGCTGTCAATGGCGCCGCCTACGATGCAGTTGTTGAAGACGAGTTTGCCACCCCATTGCAGCGGCACTTCTTCCGTTTCCCTTACCGGGTATTCTTTGAGGGGCGGCATCCCTTCGTACCAGGGTTCAATTTTCAGGTATACCTCGCCAAACTGTCCGGCGCCACCGGATTGTTTCTTGTGGCGGTAAGAGGCCAGGGCCGGTTTACGGATAGTTTCGCGGTAAGGTATTTTAGCTGGCAGGTAGGCGACCTGCATTTTGTAAATATTCTCCAGGCGCCATTTGGTGACCAGCAGGTGGAGGTCGCCCTGGCCGTGGAGGATCACCTGTTTCAGTTCCCTGTTGAATTCCACCAGCAGCGTAGGGTCTTCCATGTGCAGTTCGGCCAGCACTTCGCTGAGTTTTTCATCATCGGCTTTATTCTGGGCTTCGATGGCTACACGGACTTTAGGGGTGGGAAACTGTATAGGGTCTATCTGAATGGGTTTGTTTTTATCGGAGAGGCTTTGGTTGGTGAAGGTATTTTTCAGTTTGATGGTACAGCCTATATCGCCGGCTTTGAGGGATTCTGTGTTATTGCGGTTTTTGCCATCGGTAACGAATATCTGGCTGAAGCGTTCGGACGTATTGGCTTCCTCGTTGAACAGTTCCATGCCGGGTTTTATTTCGCCGGACATCACTTTAAAAAAAGATAATCGTCCGACGTGAGGCTCCTGCAGCGTTTTGAAGATAAAGAGGCAGGGGGGGCCGGCGGGGTCGCAGAGAACTTCCCTGCCGTCGCTCGTCATTTCTGCGGGCATTTCCACTGCCGAGGGGGCCACATTATCGATAAAGCCCATAAGGCGGCCGCTGCCCATATCATTTTTCGCGGACAGGCAGAAAACGGGGAAGATCTGGTGTTTGAGCATGCCTATTTTGATGCCCTGGCGGAGCTCATCTTCATCGAGGCTGCCTTTTTCAAAGTATTGTTCCATGAGGGTGTCATCATTTTCCGCCGCTTTTTCCACCAGTGCGTTGTGGAGGGCTTCCGCTCTTTCCTTTTCGTTGTCTGGGATGGGAAGTTTTTCTGGTTTCCCGCCTGTTTCCGGGAAGCGGTAGAGGGTCATTTTAAGCAGATCGATGATGGCATTGAAACCGGGGCCCTGGTTGACGGGGTACTGCATGATCGTCACAGCGTTGCCGAGGACACGGGTGGCATCTTCCACGGTTTTGTTGAAATTGGCCTGTTCAGTGTCCAGCTGGTTGACCGCCAGGATGGTGGGCTTGCGGTATTTATCGACGTAGTCCCATATCAGTTCAGTACCTACTTCCACGCCGTACTGCGCATTGAGCAGCAATACAGCAGTATCGCATACACGGATGGAGGCGATCACTTCGCCGATAAAGTCTTCCAGGCCAGGGGTGTCTATGATGTTGATTTTGTAGTCTTTCCATTCTGAGTGCAGTGTGGTGGCATAGACAGAGTTACCGCGTTCGTGTTCTATTTCATGGTAATCCGAGATGGTATTGTTTTCTTCTACTGTCCCGCGTTTGCTGATGATACCGGCTTCAAACAGCATTGTTTCGGAGAGGGTGGTTTTGCCGCTTTTGGGGGCGCCCAACAGTACGATGTTTTTGACGTGTTTTTCATCATACGTTTTCATATGTGGAGATTTAATCAGGTAATCGATTATCACCGTTGCCAAACAAAGAGCTACTACTATTAAGTTACTGATTTTTGCGCAAAAAATGACCTTTTGATTACCCATAATATGTTGCAACATGCAGTAACTTTGTGCACCTGTAAAGAACATATTATGAAACTATTGCTGCATTATCTGAAGAAATATAAATGGCTGGTAGTATTGGCTATGGCGCTGGCAAGCATTAACCAGCTTTTCTCCCTGTTGGACCCGATGATTTTCGGGTGGATCATTGACCGGTTTGCCTCCCATCCGCATACCACCCTGAAGGGAGGTGATATTTTACGGCCGGAGGGGCAGTATTTGTCCGGCGTGTTGTTATTGATTGGCGCTGCTGTTGGAGTAGCCATGGTATCGCGTATCGCGAAGGCTTTCCAGGATTATTTTGTGAACGTGATTGTTCAGAAGTTTGGCGCCCAGGTGTATACCGATGGACTGAGACACTCCCTGCGGCTGCCTTATCAGCAGTTTGAAGACCAGCGTAGCGGTGAAACGCTGGCCATCCTGCAAAAAGTACGGACAGACTGTGAGAAGTTCATCACTGCATTTGTGAACGTATTATTTGTATCGTTGATCGGAGTGGTGTTTGTGATGATTTACGCCGCCATGGTACACTGGACCCTGCCGTTTGTATATCTTATTGGCTGTGTGCTGCTGGCCGTGCTGATGAGTGTGCTGAGCCGTAAGATCAAGGTGATCCAGAAGACGATCGTAAAGGAGACCACTGCGTTGGCCGGTTCCACCACTGAATCGCTGCGCAACATAGAGCTGGTGAAGAGCCTGGGGCTTACCCACCAGGAGATCCGCCGGCTGAACAGCACTACCATCAAGATACTGATGCTGGAGCTGAAGAAAGTACGGAGCATCCGCAGTATCAGCTTTGTGCAGGGCACGTTTGTTAACCTGATGCGGCAAAGCATCCTGTTTTTGCTGTTGTTTTACATCTACCGGGATTATGTGTCCATCGGGCAACTGATGACGCTTCAGCTGTATTCCTTCTTCATCTTCGGGCCATTGCAGGAGTTGGGCAATATTATCCTTAACTACAGGGAAGCGCAGGTATCGCTGCTGAATTTCCAGGGCATCCTGAATACGCCGGTAGAAGAAACGCCGGCGCATCCGGTGAAGATCAATCATATTGACGATCTCACTTTCCGGCAGGTCAGCTTCAAACATCTGACAGCCGCCACCAAGGCGCTTGACAAGGTGAATTTTTCCGCCCGGGTAGGTGAAACCATCGCCTTCGTAGGGCCGTCCGGTTCCGGCAAAACCACGCTGGTAAAGCTGCTGGTAGGACTGTACAAACCTAATGAGGGCCATATCCTTTACAATGGCGTAGACGCCAATGAAGCAGACATGGACGACCTGCGGCACCAGGTGGGTTTTGTAACGCAGGACACACAGTTGTTTGCCGGCACTATCCGGGAGAACCTGTTGTTCGTCAACCCTGGCGCAACAGACGCAGAGATCATGGACGCCCTGAACAAGGCGGCCTGTTATTCGTTGCTGGCGAGGGCCGACAAAGGTCTGGAGACCGTAATCGGCGAAGGCGGCATTAAAATCTCCGGAGGAGAAAAACAACGTTTGTCTATTGCCCGGGCATTATTGCGCAAGCCACGTTTACTGGTATTTGACGAAGCCACGTCCGCACTGGATTCCATCACAGAAGAAGAGATCACCAAAACGGTACGCCAGGTGACCGCCAGCAAACAGCATATCACCGTAATGATCGCTCACCGTTTGAGCACCATTATGCATGCAGACCGGATTTATGTACTGGAAAAAGGGCATATTGTAGAAACGGGCAGGCATGATGAACTGTTGGAAGAGAAGGGCTTATATTATGCCATGTGGCGCCAGCAGATAGGCGAGCGCAAGCTGGAGACCGTCTAGTGAATTAAAAAACTTATTTTTGCACCGAATCAGTGTAAAAAAGTATGGAACACAAACGCCCGAACTATTTCGTCAGCCTGTTAACGATGAAATGTCCCAAATGCCGGAGAGGAGATATGTTTAAGGACAAAAACCCTTTTCATTTTAAGTTCTCTAAAATTTTCAACATGTATGACAACTGTCCCGTATGCGGGCAGAAGTATGAGTTGGAGACGGGGTTCTGGTTTGGGACAGGTTATGTGAGTTATGCGCTTTCCGTGGCGTTCAGCGTGTTTAACCTGATTTGGTACGCTCTCTTTTTCGGTATTACCTGGAGAGACAACAGTATTTTTATCTGGCTGGGCGTAAACGGTGTATTGCTGGTATTGATACAGCCCTGGCTGATGCGTATTTCCCGTGTTATCTACCTGTATTTTTTTGTGTATTATGACGATAGTACAGCGGGGTTAAAAGCGCCGGACCGGCAACAACATCATCATTAAAAAAATTCATGAATTCATTGAAAAAAATATGGGGCTGTGAAAACAGCCCCTTTCTTTTTCAACCAAAATCTGAACCAATGGTGGTCAGAAAATCTTTACCAGCAAAAACCAATAATAAAATAACCAGAGGGAAAACTGCTTAGCCTCCAAGGCGGGACAACCAATCACACAATCTTACAAAGCAGGGCGAAACTACAAAATCCGTCAACATAAAAACCATAATTTTATATAAATGGTAAATCTTCTGCGATGAACAGAAAAAAAACGTCGCTGAAAATGATCTGTAAACAGAATATTTGTAACTTCAGTAATAACGGCGATGATCTGATTTTGTGACGATCAAAACTGTTGAAGCAGCTGCCCCAAATTCCTTCGGAAAATCCTATCAAGCCCGTTACCAGTCTTCATCTTATATACTTGTTGTTTATTCACCAATAAATCAGCAATTATATGTCTTTTAAAGCGACCCTGTTGTTGGAAGGATCGACCATGAATGTGCTGGAATGTCATTTTACCTTTTCACAGGCAACGGACGAAACCGGCAAACCTTCCCACCGGCCCCGAGGGGGCGTTATCCGTATTGTTATCGAGTCAGACGGCAGCAGCCGGCTTTTCGACTGGATGATTTCCAATACCGGCGTTAAAAGCGGTACTGTTACTTTCTGGCGGCGTGATGTGATGTCGCGGATGAAAGAGTTACGCTTCACCGATGCCTATTGCGTCCGGTATGGTGAGCATTTCAACGCCAGTGGCGACATCCCGATGCAGGTGCGGTTAAAGCTGTCCGCCCGGGAGCTGGCATTGAACCAGAGTGTTTATCAGAACCCCTGGCCGCATTCCTGATTCGTATATACGTTACTGTTAACCCGAAAAAATTAATTGTCATGCCTTTAAACACATTGACCCGAATAACCATAGATGGAAAAACGTTCCCCCATTTCCGGGAGTTGCTGATCCGGCAGCGGATCGACGGACATCATACATTTGAAATACATATTGACCAGGGATGGCTGGCCAGTTTATGGCCGGACGCATCCGGCAAGGGACAGGACCTGCTGGGGAAAGACGTATGGGTGGAGATATCCGCCGCCGCAGCGCCGCAGACGGGCACCCTGCATTTCAAGGGGCTGGTCACCGCCATTCATACCGGCAAAAAAGGCGACGCCACGGCGGGTTTTTGCGTGCTGAAAGGAACCGACCCGGGTATTGTGCTGGACGGGGAGCCACAGTTACGGGTATATGAGACCCAGACGCTGTCCCATATTGCACGGCATTGCCTGAAAGCAGTGTCAGCCCATGCAGATGTGCGGATAACGCCGGGCAATACGGCCCATCATCCCTACCTGGTGCAGTACCGAGAGAGTAATTATGCTTTTCTGCAGCGGCTGGCGGCGCGCTTCGGGGAATGGTACTTCTATAATGGCCAGCAGATGATCTTTGGCGCCTACGCCCCCGCTAAAATTATCCTGTCGCATCCGCGGGAGCTGGTACATTTCGATATACGGCTGCAACTGACTTCCGGCAACCGGCGCTTTACCGGTTATGACTATGAGACCGGAGCTGCCGTCAGCAGCGGGCCGTCGCCGATGCCAGCGGCGGGCACCGGGCCGCTCACCGCACGGGCAAGAGCTGCCAGCAGGCAGCTTTACCAGGAAGAAGGTTACGACAAAACGGTGTCACAACATATGGCCGGCATTGCCTTACAGGCACAGCTTCACGAAAAACGGCAGCTGGCCGCGTCCGTAGAGCTCACCGGAAAAAGTGAGCACCCCGGCATTCGCATCGGTGATATTATTGAAGCAGCCGCTTCCCTCTCTTCACCTGACCTTGAAGGGACGTTTACCGTCACCCGTATTGACCATCATTGTCAGGGAGACGGTGCTTATTTCAATCAGTTCACCTGCACCCCTACAGATTGTTGCATTCCATCCGGCCATAACGGTATTGCACCCTGCTGCGAAGCGCAAAGCGCTATTGTCACGGACAATCATGATCCGGAAGGGATGGGGCGCATCCGGATACGGTACCGCTGGCAGCAGCATGGAAGCTCGCCCTGGATACGGCTGATAGCTCCTCATGGCGGCGCTGGCAAAGGGTTTCATTTTATTCCGGAAAAAGGCGAAGAAGTATGGCTGGACTTTGAAGGCGGTAATCCCGAGCTGCCTTTTGCCATGGGCACCGCATATAACGGTAAAGACAGTACGAAATTCAGCGACGCCGGAAATAACCTGAAGATCATCAAAACACGAAGCGGCCATACCATAGAGCTGGACGACAGCAGCGGCGCGGAACAACTGCAGATACATGACCGCAACGGCAACGTGATACAGCTTGACACCCATCGCGGAAACATTACGATCGCTTCCCCGGGACAGCTACATCTGAAAGCCAACCATATCAGCATCGAAGCTACCGATCAGCTGGACATGCATGCCGGCGGCAATCTCACCCAGGGGGCGGGAGAAAACATCAGCCTGTATGCCGGAAGCCATACAACGGTGTTGGCAACACATATCATTCAACAGGCAAATGACAGTTTTACCCTCACTTCGCGTAAGCTGGAAGAGCAGGCAGAAAGCATATTGATCAACAGTATCCGGGAAGACCTGACACTGATGGCCGCCGGTACCGTTGCTATTAACAGTGTGGAAAAAATAAAACTGTCGTGATATGATACCATCCAATAACTCAGCCAGGCACCTGGTATGTGAAGGCGCACTTTGCAGCTGCGACAAGGCAGTGGCACCGGCGGCCGTAAAGGTGGTGTCACACGACCGGTACTATGTTCACGGCAGCAGTGGCACAGATCGCCCGGTAGTCACCACACACGAAAATGATCAGCGCGCCCTGCATTTCAGCAGCTGCCTTGCCGGCGGACAGCCAGCGCCCTGTACGCCCCAACTGTTATGGCAGATACCGGCCAGTCAACAACGTATTGCATTGGCCAACGGCGCTTATCCGCTGCCAGACAATGCCACCGCGCAATGTCTCACCAAAGGAGGCCGGCTGAAGATCCTCACCCATGGGCAACTTCCCTCCGGTGACAATGACCCTCCGGGTTTGTACAGCGGTGACAATCAGCCTCCGGCCGACAAACTGTCGATGACTTTTCCGCAGCAGGCGCCACATATCCAGCGGATCAAAGGCCCGGCAAAAGTACGTCAGCTAAGCAATGCCTCGTGGGAGGTGACTTTTGACCGCCCGCCTTCCTCCGGAGATATTGCCCTGTTGCACTGGGTACTTGAAAATGAACAAGGCATAGCAGCAGTTTCCTTACATGGCGACCATATTTTCCGTCATCATTTTCTGCACAACGGGGATTACACGCTGCGTGTTTTCAGCGGAGAAGACTCGGAAGCCATGCTGACACAGAGGGTACAGGTCACGCCCACCGGCATCGTCTGTTCTCAGACTACCGCCAGGCCGGGACAACCGATCCGCTTCACCGTGGCAGACGCAACATCTGCTGATATCTTCCGATGGGATTGGAGAGATGATAAAGGCTTTCGCGGCGCATCAGAAAACACCGGCCCGGAAATTCAACTGACGTTTGAGCAACCAGGACTTTACACTGTGCGTGCCACCACAGGCGATCAGACCTGGCAACAGGCCGTTACCATCTGTAACAACCAGATCCAACGTATCCAGGCAGACCGGCAGCCTGTCAGCGGCGCCGTCGTAACATTCGATGTCACCACCAGCCTGCCGGATTTAACCACAAGGGAGCAGCTTAAACTCCACTGGAAGCTGGAAGGCCCCGAAAGCACGCACTGTGCGGGAGAACAAACATTCCGGCACCTGTTTGTTCACTGCGGGCATTATACGCTGTATGCCTATCTTTATAACATACAGCAGGAAGCAGCATTACATTTTGAAGTAAAGAATGCTACTGTTACCACCGCTCACTGGACGACACCGAATGGATATGTTATCCGTCAGGCCGGGCATGATCAGGATGTTTGCCTGTACTTTGGACATACCGGCCTGGAAAAAAGAAAGGTATTGCTGGAAATATACGCCCGGCAGGCTTTTCACAGCAGACTAGTGTACACTTGCTTCATAACCATCACCACAACGCCCGCAGTGTCGCACCCGTTATCCATCAGCAGCTTCCGGCAACAGCTTCCAGCAGGATGGGACAACGAACAACTGCAGCTCTATTTTCAGATCAAACCAACAGACAATATTCCCATCGAGCAACAAAATCGCCCGCAATTACTATTACATCGCCGGCAGCGTATTGTAAACGTATACTTTACCGATCCACAGGACCAACGCATATATTTTATCACCGACCATCATCAGCAGATAGCGCTGAAAATATACGCTGTCAACCTTGCCGGACAGCAATTACAAGTGACAATCCTGCGCCGGAAAAGCTCGCCTCCGTTGCTGAAACCGCTGCACACCTACCCGGCGACGGAGCTGCTGCCATTACTGGAGCATGACGTCATTATCAGCAAACAACAGGTAACCGTCGATAAAACAGGTGCAGTAATGCTTCCTGTACCGCTGGCATCGTTATCTGCCATCAGCCTGATTTATGCATTGATACAACTTCCCGGATATAATGCTGTGTACTCGCGACAGCTATTTGTGTACCTTGGTAACCAACTGCGGCTGTCGCCCGCCATAAAAGCACGTTCCACCGCTGTCATAGAACGGGTATCCGTTTCACAAGGTCCATCAGAATGTCAGTCACTGGTATGGGGTAGCAAAGTAAGTTGCGCGTTTCGGAAGAAAGTCATCAGTATTGCACGCAAGTTACAAGCAGACCCGAATCACCTGATGACTTGTATGGCATTTGAAACAGGCGGGTCTTTTCTGCCGCATTTGCTGAATGGGTATAAGCCGGGGACTACGCCGGCAGTAGAGAAATTGACGGAAGGGGTGTTGGCGGAGCATGCGGTGGGGTTGGTGCAGTTTACGCAGACGGCGATTGATCAAATGAATAGCCGATGGAAGTTAAAAGCTACCAAAATGAAATTAGCACACATGTCAGCCGAAGAACAGCTAGATTACGTGTATCATTATCTGCGCAGTTTTAATGGAAAGTTTAACTCACTAGAAGATTTCTACTTAACGATTCTAAAACCAGAATCGGTTGGAAAAACTGAAGATCATATTGTATTTAGTATGGAGCAGGATGCAATAAATAAGAGAAGTTGGTATCAAAAAAACAAAGGGCTTGATATTGACAAAGACGGCGTTATACATAAAAAGGAGGTACGTACAATAATTTTCAAAAAGTATACCGAGGGACTAAATTATAGAAATAACTGTAGCCTCAATTGTCCAATGCTTATAAATACCCAACCGTCTAAAGAAAGGTGGTATCACCCGTTACCCAATATGCAGTTGAGGGGATGGTATAGCTGCTGGGCTCCTGAAAGAAGTAGATTTGGGATTATCACCGAGCGCAAGAGTGGCAAACATCAGGGGTTAGACTTTTACGCACCTGAAGGAACTCCTGTCTATGCATGTGTTGATGGAGAGATAGCTTCCTCTCATTATTCTGATTCCTACGGCAATGTCTTGGTTCTCTATGGAAAATATAATGATGATTATTATTATTTCTTTTATGCGCACTTACAAGCGCCTTCAAAATACACCACAGGACAAAGTGTGAAAATGGGCGACATTATTGGCTTTACAGGGAAAACAGGAAATGCTAAAAGTGTGAAACAAGAACAAGAGCATCTACACTTTGAAATACGGACGAAGGAAATTGTAGGAAAAGGTTTTGATGGTCGGATCGACCCCTTACAAATCATCACCGAACTTAACACAAATGAAATTATCAACCCTCAAAAGGAACTTCAATATGCTAAATCCATTTAAAAAAAATCTACTAATTCAAGTCTTGAATTTAACTTTTTTAGGTTGTGGTAATCAAACTCCAAATTCGCTAGGAGAAAACATCATATCAAACTGGCCAAGAAAATACAATCTTAGTACTTCAAGAAATGAAATCATGAATGGAATGATTGTCGGTACTGACTACCAAATCAACACCACAGACGACAGCTGTCTCTTCATCGGTGATGGCATACAGTACGCCTTCGAAGCCAAGTGTGCCCTCAAAACCAATAATGACACACTTCTGGGGTACTTTTGTTACGACGCTCGTGGCATAGAGCAATATTGGAGCCAGGAGCAACCCCTTTTCAAAATCTTCCGAAAAGACACCAACTACTACATTATTTCAAGTGCTATCCTTGAGGACACGACAAAAACCTATCTGTTAAAACATACCCCGGAAAGCAAAAAAATTCAATAGCTTTATATTCAACTTAACCGTGAATTGTGAATAAAGCTATTATCCTTTTATCGTTTTCTGTAGTAGTATTATCCTTAGGAGCCTGTAACCAGTCGGAGCAGCCTGGCAAACCAGGCGGTGGCGGCTTTTTTTCCTCCAAAGCCGGTAAGCCGGTGGCTTTTAAGCTACAGTCGGGGCATCCTGACAGCGGCCGTGCATCCTTTGCTTTATCGGGGATAACTGTATCATTTGATCAGACAGCTGATGCGTCGCAAACCATCAGCATTAAAAAAGACGAAAAACGGCTGATCAACTATATCCGGACGGCAGATACAGCTGAGAAGGCCCTGCCGACGCCGTATATGACGATCAACGGGAAGGATACCGTTATTACGTTTAACATCCGGCAGGATGCATTCCGTTTTAAAATAAAAGGCAACAGGGCCACCTATACGAAAACGAAAGATAGCACAGCGAAGCAGTGATACAGCATAAAAAAGGCCGGCCCAACGGGCCAGCCTTGTATGACTGAATAATCAGGACAAAACCTATTTAAAATCAATAGGAATAGCCAGTTTAACACTAAAATTACGTCCTACGTTAAAGACACCGGAGCGCCCAGTTACTTCGTTCACCGGTGCGTATTTCAAACGGCTCAGGTGATTCTGGTAAGCTACATCACCGATGTTATTTACTGCAAAATGCAGCGAGAACAGGGTTTTGTTATGTTTATTCACAAACTCTGAACCCAGACCGGCATTCAGCAGCGTATAACTTCCTGTGGCTGTCTCGGTCTGATAAGCAGAGAACACATCATTCTGGGCAAAATTCATATCCATCTGTATTCCTATGTAAGCATTGCGCAGCGGGCCACCTACCTTTTTAAACTTGCCTTTCAACTCAGACAACCATCTGGCGGCGGGGATATTAGGCAGGTTTTTAGTTGAGTCGGTAGCGTTAACGGCAGTACCTCTTACATAGGAGAGGGTATTTTCAAAATGCAGCCAGTCAATAGGATGCGGGTGTATATCCAACATCAGCTCGCCACCATAGAGATTGGCATTAGCTTGTTGATACTTGAAGGCGGCAAATCCCTCGGCATTGTCATCAACCGGGATAGAATCGGTACCGGCCGCATTAAACAGTTTGCGGGAGAAGATGAAGTTGTTGATATGATTGTAGAACACATTGGCAGCCAGTGAAACGTGCTGGGTATTGAACTCTACGCCTCCGTCTATCTGCGTGCTCACTTCCGGCTTCAGGTCCTGGTTGCCGTATTCATATTTGATAGTGCCTTCATGTACGCCGTTGGCAGCTAGTTCAGAGATGTTTGGAGCGCGGAAGCCGCGGGCAGCATTGAGCTTCAGCACCACCCGATCGCTGACTTCATAGCTAAGTCCCACGCTACCGGACACATTGGAGAAATTACGGTTGAACGCTTCAAATTTTGTTTCGCCGGATGCGGCGGGCTTGCCGTCAGCATCGAGGAAGAGTGATTTGGAACGCATGGAACGACTGTCAAAACGTACGCCACCGCTCAGGGTGAGCTTGTTGAAGGTTTTGCTTGTCACCGCAAAAGCGCCGATATCGAACAGGTTATAGGCGGGGATGAGGAATTCCTCGCCAGAGATTTCATTTTTCTGCTGCATACCGTTTACACCGACAGTCGTCTGCCAACCGTTCATTTCAGGGAGGTAATATTTGGCGGCATAGTTGAATGTCTGCAATTTCAGCCAGAGCCCAGGCTCATCGGGATGCAGGACATCTCCGAACTCACGACGGTTGTTCCACTGATAACCCAGTGTTAAGCCAAGACGGCCACCATTATGCAGGTACAGGCTGTTGTCCCATACCAGTTTCTGGTGGTTGATCTGTTGTTTGGGCACCGTCATGCTGTAGGACTTATTATCGCTGTCGGTAACAGCTACTTCTTCTTTTGTGCCGTTATCATTAATTGGTTTGATAAAACGGCCTTCGCTGTCGCGCTCTCCTTCTACCAGGCCAAGATGCTGATTAAAGGAGGTAAAGCTTAGGCGGGAGAAGCCCCATTGTTTGTTGATACCGATATTGGCGCCGTAGTTGGTGTTATTGAAACGGGAATTGAATACATACCCGTCGTATTTGTTCTTATAGTCATGTGCCTGTTTCTGGGTGATGTAGGCCCCCCAGCTGAAACCGTTGTTGTTGCCGGCGATATCAGCATGGTAGGCCATGAGACCGTTGTTGGTCTGGTAGTTGGCTTCCACGTTGCCTTTAATTTTGCCTTGTGGCAGCGGGGCGGGAGGTACGATGTTTACCACGCCTGCCAATGCGTCTGAGCCATACACCAGTGAAGCAGGGCCTTTCAGTATTTCTATTTTGCTGACATTGTAATCATCCACTTCGATACCGTGTTCATCGCCCCACTGCTGGCCTTCCTGGCGAACACCGTCGCTGACCACCACTACACGGTTGTAGCCAAGGCCACGGATGAAAGGTTTGGAGATTGCCGGACCAGTGGAAAGCTGGCTTACGCCGGGCACTTTGGCGATCGCATCAATAATGTTGGTAGAAATGCTCTGGTCGAGGACATCCCGGCGAATGATACTGATGGGCGTAGGTGTTTTTTTCACGGAAGTAGCCAGGTTGGCACCGGTGATCACTACTTCATTTTTTTCGATCAGTGTTTCGGTCAGTTCAAAATCTTTGGTGGTAGTACCGTTTACACTGACTGTCTCCGTATAGGCGGCATAACCGATGGAGTGTACTTCCACAATATATTTTCCTTTCGGCAGATTTTTGATAGTATAATTTCCCTGGGCATCGGTAGCGGCGCCGACATGCAGGTCCGGCAGATAAACAGTAGCACCGGGAATAATGGCATGCGTAACTTTATCCGTTACTTTTCCGGTGAGTGCGTTAGAAAAAGTGCCGTCTTCAGGAATTCCGGCCTGGGCAGTGGGATGCAGCAACAGCAATGTCGCCATTAATCCGAGTATAAATACACGCAAATAATGCATACGTAAGTTATAAGAAATAAGAAAACAGTAAATACCAATAACCGTCTGCTACCCTCAGGTAATAACAGCTATATATCATGTGTAGTTGAAAAATCAGGCAACCTCAGATGGTGGCGCCCGGGGAGAGAGATGACGATAGGTAACATAGCTGGTTTCCGGCAACGGCCGCGGTTGAAATACCCATATTACCGGACGTACCGGTGAAATAAAATCAGTGGTGTACTGATCGAACGGTTCCACTCCTATCTGCAGAAAATCGCAGTGGCGGTGTTGCTCTGAGAACACGGTCCCGCCCACAGGCGTATGCACATCCTGGGTGTCGTGGTGACCGGCGAACAGGTGTATAAACTCCCGTGGGACCGTATTCAGGGTAAATACGCCCAGCAGGATGACCGCTAATATTTTTTGAAAATGTTTATACACCAGGGCAAAGGTAATAAACTTTACGCATTTGCAACATCGATGCATTTATATTGCACTATTTCACCTTCAGCATTGGTCTCACCTGCTGCACGGAACCATTCTGGAACCGGGCATAGTAGACCCCATTTGGCAGGTATTCCGCATCGAAGGTGAAGGTATAGGTGCCGGGAGTGTGTATTTTGTTGACAGGCACGCTCACCAGCCGTCCCATGGTATCGAATATCTGTATCATGGTATTGCCGTTGCCTGTGATATAGGTGATGGTGGTGGCGCTGGTAAAGGGATTAGGGCTGTTAGTGATCAGTTTTTTATCGTCTGTGTTCAGATCGGGCAGGTTGGTAATGACACCACAGGCTACGCCGCTGATCAGGGGCAGCCGCTGGTAATCTTTCTGCAGGATTTTGTTCAGATCGGTCTGATCCACGCAGAACCACTGCTCAAGGATGGAAGCATAGACAGAGCGGAAATCATACTGCATTGGCACGTTGTCCGCCACGCTGGTATTATCGGGTATGGCCGGGGAGTTGCCCAGTACGCCCTGATTGACATAGTCGCCGAAAACGATCATCGGTGCAGCGGCGCCGTGGTCCGTACCCATACTGAAATTGGATTTGATACGTCGGCCAAATTCGGAAAACGTCATTCCTACTACCCTGCGGGAAGCTCTCAGGCCTTTCAGGTCGTCCATAAAGGCTTTGATAGCATCGGACACACCGCCCAGCAATTTAGCATGGCCGCCGGTGGTAGTGTCACCGGATTCTGTCTGACTGGCGTGGGTATCGAAGCCCCCTGTGCTTACCATGTACATGCGGGTTTTAAGCCCTCCGGCCACCAGGCGGGCCACAATCTTCAGCTGATCGGCCAGGTTATTATTAGCAGGGTATGGCCCCTGAGAAGTCACTTTAGCTGCTGCCGCTTTGATCGTCCTCTCATAGCTATTGGTCTGTTTGGCGATCATGCGGATATACTCCAGTTCTTTACCCGCTTTGGTGTTGGGCACAGGATCTACCACGCCGTCAATCAGGTTATAGAAATCTGTCGCACTGGTGATGGCCATTCCCCTGCTGGCATCAGCACCCTGAAAAGCCGGTGACACGATGGAACCGATCTGGATGGCCAGCGGGTCCGGGTTGTCAGCATTCGGGTAGCTGTCCTGTGGTCCGGGATATTTGGTATCGAGATAACGGCCACCCCAACCGGAGGTCAGTATTTCATTGGAATCTGATCCGGTGAGCCAGATGTCCGTGGCGCGGAAGTGGGAGAAATTGGGGGAAGGATAACCAACGCTTTGGATGATGCTGGCTTTGCCTTCGTTATATAACTGCTGCACGCCTTTCATCGCAGGGTGCAGGCCGGATTTAAGGTAGTTGTCGAGCCGCAGTACTTTTCCTTCCGGAATAGCAATGTTTGTCCTGGCAGACTGGTATTTTCCATAGATATCCAATGGGATGACCATGTTGAGCCCATCATTGCCTCCGGTCAGCTGAATCATTACCAGCACGTGGTCATTGTCGGCAGCGGCGCCGCTTAAGGCAGCCAGCATGGGCGAGCTTCCAAAAGCCTTGATAGAAAAGCCGTTGATAATGGTTGGCAATATCGCGGCCGGGGCTGTATATTTCAGGAAATCTCTTCTTTTCATAGAAAGGTTTTTCAGGACAATTGATATTCTGAAAGGTTCATGATGTATTTGTACAGGGCTTGCAGGTGATTGGTCACCTCTTTCGTATTGGCAGCGTCGCCGGGATTGGATTTATAATTGTTCCAGGCGCTGGTCCAGTAGCTGTTGGTACTTTGTCCGGCCAGCAGGATGGTATCTTTCAGGAACGTCTTCACATTATCGGACACGCCTACACGATAAAGGATATCCAGCGAATCATTGACAAGTGCTACCGGATCACCGGGGTTGGAGAGTTTGTCCGCAAATGCCAGGGGATCGATTTTCACGTTTTTATAGCCGGTGGTGATCAAACCATCGCTCAACTGGTTTCTTCGGGGCAGAGTGGCAGTATTGATCCACAGTTCATGATAGGCGGGTTCCTGATAGTAGGCTTCCCAGCCTGCTACCAGCGGCGGATCGCCCAGGTTCTGCAACATACCGGCCATGGCGTTGTGCAGGTCGCCCCAGCGTTGGTACTGGTTGGTGTAGTCTGATGGGAACGTCACGCCAAATTCGCGGCACATGCCGATACAGAAATCCACAGGGCTTTTAATCAGGCAGGCCATATTAAGCGGATCAAAGAAATGCTCGCTGGTAAACAGCGCGTTGAGCGTTGCTTTGATATCATAACCGCTGCTGCGGAAAATATCTGCCAGTGGCTGGATCACATTCGCTTCCGTAGCCTGGTCTATATCATAGTATACAAAAAAGCGATAGAGTTTACGGCAGATGAACTTAGCGACTTCCGGTTGCGCAAAAATGATATCCAGGAGGGCGTCCACCTCGGTAGCGCCATCCGGCCCGGTTTGACCGGAGATGACCTTGTTGCCGTAGAAACCGGAAAACTGTTTATTGGTGATATCGTGCTGCGTTGTGTTAAACGTACTGACGATCGCGGTACGATCTACCCGGAAGCCCGTCAGCACGCGGGCGGTCGCTCTTACATCATCTTCCGTATAGTGCGAATCTGGCCCTTTTCCGACGGTAAAGAGCTCATGTAGTTCGCGGGCGTAGTTTTCATCAGCGGCGCCTTTGGAGTTCAGGTAACCGTTGAGATATACGAGCATGCATGGGTCCAGCGTCACTGCTTTGGTCAGCGCTTTAAAATTGCCCAGTGCGTATTGCCGTAGGGTGAGGTTATACTGGTAGATAAAGCGGCTGTCATTCACCATGGTTGTTTCTGTCACAAAGTGATTATGCCAGAAGAGCACCATTTTCTCGTGTATGCTTGCCTGTTGGTTGAGCATCTGCCCTACCCACCATGCTTTATAGGAGTCGATCCTTTTGCGTTCCAGCATTTCATCGCCCTGGGCGGCTCTTACCCAGGTGGCGCCTGGCGCCACGCCGGTACTGTCCGTGCCGTAGTTATTCACCGGAGGTGTAGGGTCTGCCTGTGCAGTAAGCAGTATGTCCACCACCTGTTGCATACCAAGGCTTTTCAGGGCTTTGATATTTTCCGGCGAAGCGCCGAAGGTAGTCCGTTTAAGGAGGTGGATGAGTTGCTGGTCGCCCCAGGCACCAGTGTAGGGAGTAAGCCCGGTTGCCGTACGGGCAACAGTTTTGCTGTTCCGCGTATTGCGGGCAGGCGATAAGGTCAGGAATTGTCTGCGATCCATAAAGCGATATGGTTGAGATAGCGGGATGGCCTTTAATTCCGCCAAATTAATAAAAAATTTAATTCAACAGGATTAAATTATCATAAAACCGGTGGGATATAAAAACAAAAGCCGCAGGAAAATCTTCCTGCGGCTTTGAGCTATAATGTATTACGAAAAAAATCAGGCAATATTTTCGATGATGCCGGCGATACCTTGGCCACCACCAACGCAGGCAGTCACGATACCGTACTTTTTATTCAGTCTTTTCATATCGTTGAGTATCTGTACGGTGAGCTTGGCGCCGGTGCACCCCAGCGGGTGCCCGAGAGCGATGGCGCCACCGTTGATGTTCACGATATCCGGGTTGATGCCCAATTCACGGATCACGGCGATAGACTGGGAGGCGAAAGCTTCGTTCAGTTCTACCAGGTCGATGTCCTGGAGTGTTTTACCGGCTCTTTGCAGCACCTTGGGCACAGCGGCTACCGGTCCTACTCCCATGATGCGCGGATGTACACCGGCAGAAACACAGGCCACCAATCGGCCGATAGGTTTCAGTCCCAGTTCGTTGACCATTTTTTCGCTCATCACAATAACGAAGGCAGCGCCGTCGGAAGTCTGTGAGGAGTTGCCAGCTGTTACGGAGCCTCCGGCGGCGAAAACAGGTTTCAGTTTGCCCAGTGCTTCGAGGGAGGTGTCTCCACGTGGTCCTTCGTCGGTGTCTACAGTGAAGGTGCGTTTTTGTTTTTTACCTTTTTCATCCACGTATACTTCTTCTACGTTGATAGGGAGTATACCGGATTTGAAGTACCCTTCCTTAATAGCATTCAATGCTTTCTGGTGGGATTTAAAAGAGAACTCATCCTGGTCCTGGCGGCTCACTTTAAATTCATTGGCCACTGCTTCAGCGGTGAGTCCCATACCGATATAGTAGTCAGGGGTGGTGCTGGCCACGGTGTAGTTGGGCACGGTTTTCCAGCCGGCCACCGGCACCAGGCTCATACTTTCCGTACCACCGGCGATGATACAGTCGGCCATCCCTGTCTGTATTTTAGCGGTTGCAATAGCGATTGTTTCCAATCCGGATGCGCAGTAGCGGTTGACCGTCATTCCCGGCACATCAATTCCCAGGGCACGAACGGAGATCATGCGGCCGATCTGCAGTCCCTGCTCCGCTTCCGGAACAGCGTTACCCACAATCAGATCATCAACCCTTTTAGGGTCCAGCTGTGGCACAGATTGCAGCAATCCCGTAATCACATCTACAGCCAGATCATCGGGTCTGTAAAAACGAAATCCTCCCCTTTTGGACTTACCTACCGCTGTGCGGTAGCCGGCTACTATATACGCTTCTTGCATGAAAAAATTATTTTATAATGAGCTAACGGTTAGATTATCAATATGATGGATATTTATCCACATTTTTACCTTGTAACCAAATTTAATTAAATTAAGCACACAAATGTGCGACAGAACCGTTAAATTTGTCGATACCCATTTTGGGTGAGTTATTAATGACTCTGTAGCTCAGTTGGTAGAGCAGCTGACTCTTAATCAGCGGGTCTAGGGTTCGAGTCCCTACAGGGTCACAGAGACGAAAGTCTGCGCTAAAGCCTCACAGATCGTATGATCTGCGAGGCTTTTCGGATTTTTTAAGGCATGGTTAATCCTTATTGAACCACCACCAATGACCGCAAAAAAGAATCAGGTCAAATTTCCGGGGGATTTTAAGCTTACGTATATAATTTCGCCAGTCTGAAGAGGAACGTATCTCACTTATGATATTGGCTCTTTTGGTGTTTGGGGCTTTAGTCTTTAAACCAGCTGGAAAAGATTGTTATTTGTATCTTTATAAATAGTAAGCTAGAATAAGGAAATGAAATTAGCAGACTACCTGAAACAGGAAATACAATTATCTGACGATACCATTCAGGCATTTGACCGTTTGTGGGATAGTCAGCACTTTCCCAAGGGCCATCAGCTTGTGGGCGCGGGTAGTCATTCAAAAAAAGTATTTTATATTGAAAAAGGACTGGCGCGAATATATTACCTCAATGACGGAAAAGATATTACACAATTTTTCTTCGATGAGACATCGATCTACACGCCCATCGAAAATGTATTTTTGAATGAATACCATCCTTATTATCTTGAACTATTGGAAGACAGTACCGTCAGAACCGTGGATTTTTCAAGGATCGAAGAACTCTTAGATACAAATGTAAAGTTCCAACGGTTCGTTCGATATATAATGACCGGAACAATAAAAAAGCTTGCTGATCGCCTGCGTTCGGTACAGCTTCAAACAGCACAGGACAGGTACAGAATACTGCTTGAAACCTATCCTGATATTCTTTTACGTGCTCCGCTTGGACATATCGCTTCTTATCTCGGCATTACACAACAAACACTTAGCGTTATCAGAGCTAAAAAGTCCAAATAAAATCTTCGGCCCAAAACCACTTTTAAGCATTCCCGAAAAATTTTATCAAAAGGATTCAGCGTTTTATACTTATATAAGATACATACATTTTATTAAATAGGCCTTAATCACAATTTTATCCTGGCATTTCCCCACTCAAAATCATTTTTTAAGAATTCTTAAAAGCTATCTCGTAAACGATTAGCAGTTTTGCATCATAAAATTTATATGATGCAAAACAGCGATTTGAGTCATTCTAAACATAGAGTATTCGTTGCCGATAATGGAGGTATCGATATTGGGTTCCCTGAAATTGTGGAATTGCTGAAATATGACCCTTCGTCCGACATGCATATTTCACTTTTATACATTTCCCAAAGTGCTGATTTTGTTTTCAGGAGAGAATTAAAAGTGCTTACAAAGCGCTTTCCTACCGCATTTATTACCTATTACAATCGAACGTTGCAGCAAGAAATAATAGAAATGATCATCAATACCAACACAAAACCTAAAATAGAATTTTTTTTATCTGTAAACGAAGAATTGCAAGTAATGATTTTAGATAAGTTACGGTTTTTGAACATTGATATTGAAAATATCTACTTTTTAAATGCCCGCAATTTTTAAGATATATTAAAATCACTACAGATTTTTTGAATTTGCTTTGTAGTGTAAATCATCAAAATTATCAAATCATGAAGAAAGTATTGTCCTGCCTTGTAGTGATATTTATAACAGTCACTGGATTTGCCCAATCCGCCAATGATAATTTTACAGGAAAATGGAAAACCGAAGATGGTGTCATTATCACCATTTCCAATAACAGCGGCAAATTCTCCGGTATGGACCCCAAAGGTCGTCCAACGCTTTACAATGTACGCTTTGAAAAAAATGAGTGGAAGGGAACAGTAGAAAACCACGAAACCGGTCAAAAGGGGAATTGCGAAATTTACCTGGAGGGAAAAAAGCTGAAAATTATAGCGCATAAAGGCATTTTTTCAAAAACTATGTATTGGGCAGAACAGTAAGCACCCAGAATTGTTTATTTATTAATCAATTTATTCATTTCTAAATTCAATGTATATGAACATTAAACAACTCACACAGGATGCGGGATTAAAATTGAAGCTGTATCTGGCCACACTAGGTGAACCGCTGGACAAAGCACACGAAGTAACCAGTGCCGGGGATGCCGGCTTGCGTAGTGGCGAACTCTCTGAATTGACTATTATTACAGATTTGAAACCCGATGGAGCTCGAAATCTGCGGCTGATTTTTGAAACGTTAAAAGGCAACCTTACAGGCGCCAGAAAAGTAGGTACCCTCCATGATATGCGTTTTGTGTTTTTAGAAAACGATACCAAACTACTTTTTTGTACTTGCTACGACGGTGATTGGGATACCTATATCAATGACTTTGCAACAAAAATACCGGAGATGATGGACCTGATTTTTGGAAATATTGAAGGCTGGCCAGGGATTAAATCACCTACCGTAAAAGAATTTATTTTAAGTAAGCAAATAACCGCCTCCGCCTGGTTTGTAAGCCATCCAAACCTTACAGTTGCCGATACAACACGTTTGGAAAAAATAGGCGCAGGCCTGAACAAACTTTTGGAATTGTAGAGACTTAAAACACTTCTTCGATGAAACGGGAATATATTTTGTTTTCTCAGGAAACCGAAGACTTACCGACAGATTTCGGACAACATATTTGGAGACATACCAAACCTCCCCGGAAACCAGACATTGGCTTAATGGAAAGGAACGGAAAGAACCCCAAACGGTAAAAGAACTTTTTGATTAACATTTCAAATTCTCTAAGATTCAATAATCTTATGTTCTTAAAAAAATTATTTAAACGCACCGCCGAAAAAATAGAGCTGCACGACATACAGGCCATCATATTGCGTGACAGGCCTCTGCCTTATCATGGTGTAAATGTTTTTTTGGAAATTCTACATACTGCTTCCGCCAAAGCATTTCTGAAAGAAATAGTACCTTATGTCACCAATGCCCAAAATTGGTGGGATAATGACAATGCCTGGCTTTCAATTGCCTTTACTTACGAGGGACTAAAGAAACTTGAACTTCCACAGTCCACAATTGAGAGTTTTCCTGATGCCTTTAAAAAAGGAATGGCTGCCCGCAGCGAAAAACTAATGGACATTAATGAGAATGCCCCCGAAAAATGGGATGCCGTTTTTAAGACAGCCGGTAACCATATCGCCGTTTCCATCATTGCAAAAAATATGGATGATCTGAATTCCAAAAAAGCACTTGCCCTTCAGGTATTGGAAAAACACCAGGGTGTTAAATTATGTTTTCAAGCCGATTTTGACACCCCTATAGAAGGCAATTTCAACCATTTTGGCTTTCGTGATGGTATCAGTAACCCGGAAATTGAAGGTAGTGGGGCAGAGCAATTAAATTCAAAAGAACGCCCCATAAAGGCAGGTGAATTTATTATGGGATATAACAACGAAGCAGGTAACTACTATCCTATGCCGCAGCCAATGGAGTTTGCAAAGAATGGTACTTTTGTCATCTTCAGAAAATACCACAGCCATGTAGCTGCTTTTAACAGGTACCTTAAAGAACAGGCAAAAAACAAAGACGAGCAGGAATTGCTTGCTGCAAAGATGATAGGCAGATGGCGCAGCGGAGCGCCACTCAATATGTGTCCTTTTAAAGATAATTCAGCATTGGGCGCAGATGCCACGAAGAATAATGACTTTGATTTCAGCAATGACCAAAATGGTAAGTTGGTACCCTACTCAAGCCACATGCGCCGAATGAACCCGCGTAACAGTAAAATGGCTGTAATGTCGGATGTGAACCTGCACCGCATTATACGAAAAGGCGTAGGTTATGGCCCTGCATTGCCAAATGGCAGCACTAAAGATGACGGTAAAGAGCGAGGACTTTATTTCATAGCATTTAGTGCAAAAGCTATGGAGACCCTCGAATTTTTACAAAGAGAATGGGTCAATAGTGGAAACTTTATGAGCCTCAAAAATGAAAAAGACCCTGTTATTGGCCTGAACGAAGGTAAAGGTACATTCACCTTGCCCGGCGAACCTCTGCCCAAACGCTTTACCGGCATGCCCACATTTAATACACTAAAAGGTGGCATGTATTTATTTATGCCGGGTATAAATGCTATAAAGTGGTTGAGTGAGTTATAGATGACATATGCCCTACATTCGGATGTATCTAACACGACGGATCTCCAACTGCTCTCAGCGGAGGCCAAAGCACGGCTTGACCGCATCAACTATTTATTTGTGAACCATGAGGCGGCTGAATTCCAGAAATTGCATGAGGTCACCGAAGTCTCCTGGCCTGAGTGCTCATTCCAACTAAGGAGTAAGTTGACAATAATTATCAGCCGAAAAGCCCCCCGGATTCAGCTTTTTCGTCTCCCCTCACTCCACGCAAAATCTTTACATTTATAATTTGAGAAATTCAATCAACTCCCTTGCGGCCGCCCGGCCGGCCCTGTTGGCGCCAATAGTGGACGCAGACGGGCCATATCCGACTAAATGTATCCTTGGGTCTCTCGCCACCTGTGTGGCTAATCTTCCGGACATCTCAATTCCGTTTTTATCATTCATCAACTTTAAGGGAGCAAGGTGGTCCAAAGAATGACGAAAACCGGTATTCCAAAAAATAACATCCGCATCGAGTGTTGTTCCGTCCGCCCATCGGACGCCGGTTGCCGTAATTTCGTCGAACATGGGCTTTCGGTCCAGGACTCCTTTTTTCAACATTCCTTCAATAGCAGGCGTGATCGGCAATCCGGTTACAGATACTACTGAATTGGGGGGTAATCCTTCACGTACTCTTTTTTCCACCATCGCCACAGCTTCATGCCCCAATTCGGGCGTAAATTCGTATTTTCTAAAATCAGGAGGCCGGCGGGTCACCCACGTGGTTTGTGTTACGGCAGAAACTTCCCCTAACAATTGAACCGCTGAAATCCCGCCGCCTACAATAATGACATGTTTGCCAACGAATTCCTGCGCATTTTTGTACTCCGCCGTGTGAAGCTGCCTGCCTTTAAATTTTTCCCATCCAGGATATCGAGGGCAATTGGGAGTTTTCCAGGTACCGGTAGCATTAATCAACCCCCGGGCGCTGAATTGAATGCCATTGGTCCGGATGATAAACCGTTCGTTCTTCTCCGTCACTTCGCTTACTCTTATCGGACGAATTACGGGAAGTTCAAAAGCGCGTTCATATTGCTCATAATATTTAGGGATTGCGATATTCGCCTGTAATGCTTTATCCTCCGTGTTGACGGCATCGGCAAAAGTCATTCCGGGCAGATCGTTGATACCATTGACATTGCTGAGCGTCAAAGAATCCCAACGATGTTGCCAGGCTCCTCCGGGCCCGAATTCATCATCTAAAACCACAAACCCCTTCCCGGGTGTTACCCCTTCTCTTTTCAGATGATATGCTGCAGACAATCCTGCCTGTCCGGCACCGATTACCACAATATCTACTTTATAAAATATATCAGGCTTAACGCTGCTTAATTCTGTAGCATCGTTAGGCTGTATGTCGTTCTCAGGCTTCATTTAAATACTATTTACATTATTCGCACATTTTACACAGATTACATGCCACCCTGCAATTTAGGAAATGTATGACACATCGTTTAAACCGGATAAAATATGACTCACGGAAAATGGCTCCAGTCGAAGCCCACACACCCCTGCGATAAAATTTCACCCATAAATATTATCCTCATTCCTCCAAAACTATCTAGCTTTTATTTTCCATTTTTATGAAAACTGAATGATTATCTTTGTAAAGATGGTATTAAAAATCCTCCATCCCAACAACTCAAAATAACTGAACCACTATCAACCCGGACCTTTGTTAAAAAGCCCATTTAATTATTAACATACTTTCTCATGCACCACTAACAATGATGCCTGCATAGGGCGTTAATACCTTCTTGCGTTTATCCGTTTTTTATTACTCACTTAACCTTTAATGTATGAAAATCTCTAATGCCCTTGTGACCCTTACCCTTGTAGCAGCATTTATGACAAGCAGCTGCCGTAAAGATCTGGCAACAGATCCAAATCCACAGCAAAATGCCCAGGTCCTTAACTCCGAAATTAAAGACGGAAAGAAAACTATTACCCTCAGCATCGGCGACAACTTCACAAAAGGCGCCGGCACTCAGGACGACGCGGCTGTTTACAACCATCCGGATTGGGTTAATCGCAACTTCAGCTCCGAAACCGATTTCCTCGCCCTTTCCTGGACCTTCCAGGGCACGCCAGGTACCGCGCGGCAGTTCTTCAGATTTAATGGTCTCAGTACCATTCCTGCAGGCACGACGATCGTATCTGCCACACTGACGTTAACCGGCGTGACCACCAGCGCGGCTGCTCCACAAGGCAACTCCTACTATCCCGGTTCGCCGTACAATTCTTCCGGCACCAACCCTGCCTGGATCAAACGTGTAACCGGCTCCTGGACTGCAACTTCCATCACCTGGAATAACCAGCCTACAACCACTACCACCAATCAGGTAGCGATTCCGGCTTCTACTTCCCAGTGGAATTACAGTGTAACCCTTAACGTTACCTCACTGGTACAGGACATCGTCAACAGTGGACAGAACAACGGCCTTAGCATGCAACTGCAGACAGAAGCTTACTATCGCAGCCTTATCTTCACTGGTCCTCGTAATACCAATATCGCCGGTCGTCCGAAACTGGTGATCACCTACGAGATCTAGAAAATATGACCGGGGATGCTATCAGCGTATATTGATCAAACCAGTATACCCATTCTCTTTTATTCATTGCAGTGATATAAACGCAAAAAAGAAGGCTGCCTCAGGAGTATTTCCTGAAGCAGCCTTTAATACCTTGCCTTCATCAATTACCCCACCATACCAGCAAAAACACGATACTGAAATATCCCCAAATGAACGAAAATAAGATATGCATAGCCGTTTCAAAACGTTTTCCCTTCCATAACGCTGACGAATACACAAAAAACTGAAAAAACAAACGACAAAACCAGAAAACAAAAAAACCCAACGCCAGCAAATGCCCTAACCTGGTATGCAATATGTCTTCTGCGGCATTGATACAACAAAGCCCCATCAGGAATATCATCAATCCGATAAAGAACGTATGTACATACATCACCTGCCTGCTTAACAGGCTCACCTGCGAAAACTCTTTCTTCCAGTTAAAATACCTCGGGAAGAAAACATGCAATAACGATAGCAGCAACAGGATATAGCCAGTGATTTTAAGATGTAGTTCCATTTTTACAAAGTATAAAGGCTGATAAGAAAGGAGTCACCTTGCGTTCTTCTTCGACACTTAATCCCGCCAAAGTAAACACCTCCTTCCAGGTGCGCGCGGAAAAAAAATGAAAGAATCCAATATTATAGGCCATGAAATTGAACGGATCTCTCAGGTGCTCCAGCACTATCAATCGGCCATCCTCCGGCAAGGCGTCACATAACTGTTCAAAGAATATTTTGCGTTCCCGGCCATCTCTGATTTCATGCGCGGCCATAAACAGAAAGATAATATCTGTCGATGCATGGGACAGCGGGACCGCCGAGGTACCGACTACTTCTGTACCCGGATAAGGAGGATACATCTTTCTCGCCCGCTCAATAGATACTTCGGTATGCTTTGCCGGATCATAAAAGTCAAAAACGCGGAGCTGCGCTTCCGGATACTTGTGCGCAAGAAGATGACTTGTTTCGTCAAAACCGGCATTGATATTAACGATCCGCCCGTTGGTGCGGACATTTAACCCATCCAGCCAACGCAACTGATATAACCGGGAAACATCATAGATATACCATGAAACGCCCAAAGACAGTACGGAGCTGGCGATCAGCAGCCATAATAACAACTGTACAGGTACAAGGTGACGGAAAAACAAACCTGCTATCAACAACCCCATCGATAGCACATAAAAATGCCAGTTGAACCGGACAATATTCATAACACCCTGAAATGGCTTCCGCTTTATCCCTTCCATATATCGACTTTACCTTTTTTCCAGTAATAAGGAATATGTTGAATCAAAAAGGCGTTGGCCAGTACCGCATCCTGCCACTCCGGCCGGTCCATGAAGCCAACCTTTGCACTAACTACCGCAACTGGTTTTGGTGTCCATTTTTCCCGTACCCCTTCAATGATCAACACTTCATTTGACACATCATTACAGGTAAATGTAAACGGCAACGGACCAGCGAACCGGCGCGCCTCTTTCCAGTTATTAAAAGGCGAACCGGCAGGAAGTCCTGTTTCCGGGGTTCCCAGGTCCACTATGATATCGACACCGGATTTATCAGACTTCACGCGGAGAATGTTCTCTTCACTCTTCACATCGATATCTGTCGTGGTATAGTTGTAATGCGTAAACAGGTTGCCCATGAACGCCATCCTCTTTTTATCTGTCTCCGATTTTAGAATATACAAGCCGCGCCATTTTTTTCCCTGGCTATTGGTATATCGTACAAAAACACGATAACCTGCTAATACAAAATCATGCCCCATAAAGCCAGGAAACCCTTTCGGACGCAAACGACGCGTTTTTACAACCGCCACGGCCACAAACGCCCATTGATCATCGAACAGGTCCAGGTCCAGCTTTGCCGGCACCATCGGTCGTACCATCGACATAGGAACAGCGTAAGTCAGCACCAAAGAGCTTTCAAAATATGCTTCCACCGCAAATGGGTGGTTCTTCAGGAAAGTTAACATTAAGCAACTGTTTTGGTACGATAAAAGCCAAACTGGTCCCAGTAAATCATTAAGCAAAAAAAGATGGCTACAATCAAATTCATTCTTCCAAACAACAGCAGATCAGGTGCCACTAAAAATTCTATGATGTTCATCGTAAGCACCAGAAAAATCTGTACAACCGCGCACCAGCGTGATTTTATGGCTAACAGCACCCATACCGCCATCAGCCCTTCCAGCCACCCGATAGCAAGTGTTAACAATCTGGCATAGTCACTACCAAGGATACGGGCCACAATCTGTTGATGCCGGGGGACACCGTTATAAACTTTACAATACAAGCCGTTAATTATCCAAACAGCCGCTATGGCAATATTCACATACTTATGAATTCTTTCTTTCATCCCATAGGATTATTGTCCTAAGATAAGCGAAATATGGTTGAAATTGTAAAGGGCTGGACTTCTGTCCAACCCTTGCCATTATACAACTTTTAAACTATCTATTTATTGTTATTTAAACTCGAGCGTAAAAGAATGGTACTTCGCGTTCGGAGGAGTCCCTATACTATAGATACGCATCGCGAGTGGAGTCTCTAACTGGCCAAACGGCACATACCTGGTCCAAAAATTATTGGAAGATCCATCTTCAATTATTTTAAAGTCAGCATTTGCAAACTGATTATTCAGATAGGGTGGGATATAACCTATTGTCACCGGGTTATTTTTAAGTTCGGCGGATACAATTAGCACCACTTCATGATTACTCTCAAATGTCTGGCGCCAGTTAGGACCTTTTGTGCCCCACTCTCCTCCCCAGGTACCTGAAGCAAAGAGAATCTGATTTCCCTGATTATTAAGCGTAACATAATGCTCTCCCCGGATACCGCCGCCAAAGCAGGTCACCTGGCGCATTATACCCAGCCAGTTTCTGTGTTCTGCCCGGAAATAAACAGTGCAGAAACCTCTGTTTTGCCCATTCAACAAAAAGTTATAAATCTTCACCTGTGCATATGCTTTGGCTTCGGGACCATCTTCCATAGGTCCTCCGCTTAAAATACCGCCCTCTCCCATTCTTAGCTGATTCACCACGCCATGTCCACCATAAGCGATCAATGCGGACTGATCTCTTGCAAGAAGGTCCTTCTTTTCCCTCGTCCATATAACGTTGCCACCGCTGGATTTTCTGGCGTCTGCACTACCACCGGACACAGTGGAAGTAGTAACCTGGTCACGGCTATACTGCAAAACCTGGTCATTTATTTGCACCAGGCCATCTGCATTTACGATCCCAGCCTCAAGAATACCCCTACAGTTAATCTCGTAGGACGTACCAGCATTATTCCACACAGCAACTTTGTTGTACTTGTTCTTCACAGCAAAAAAGCCGTCCTTATCCTGTACAGCTTCCATTTTGTCCAACTCCTGGTTGAACTGATGATAGATTGATCTCAGGGAAGTAAATCCCATTTTCTTCTCCCAATCCGTCCTTTCTTCGGGAGACATAGCATTAACTGCCAGCATTGTCTGGACAAAGGCCTGATCATTGGAAAAGCGCAGTACACCGTCTACTACTTTGACCGGGCTGTCTTTAACTATAGGTTCACTGTCTTTGATGCCTGCGTCCTTCTTACAGGAGAGAAAAACAAACATCATTAGTAAACCCATGCGCATCATTAAATTGATTTTCATAAACAATAAGTGGGTTGAGGGTGAAATAATAACGGTGAAAATAAGGACCTGTCATTCAACGGACATCCATACATTTGGCAGGTCAGGTCATCAAACACAATAGTTGTCCATTCAGGATGAAGCATGGCTTTCAATCGGGTTTCATGGTAATTTGATTATCCCTTTTCATAAAAGGGTAACTAAAAGCTACAGTCGATCAACAAACATTTAGCGCTACAAAACTAGCCAACATCAATATTCTCAAATAGTACAAAAACGACATTTCGAGCAACAAAAACCGTCAAAACAGCATCGTTGCAAATTTTTCACTAAATTAGAAATAATGTCCAACTACTTTTTAGTTCCCTCAAATTGTTCAACCTGTGCAAAACCCGATTGCCAATAACTTTCACACAGATATTTCCAGTATTCCAATTTTATATGCTGAACAACCGCTCCATGGCACTGCCTTCCGGCTAAAGACAGGAGAGGACAATAACTGTAATCCACTTTTTTATGAAGAAGAACACATTTCCCAAAAAACTGCAGCTGGCAAAAGTAAAAATCGCCGATCTCAATGCCATCCAACCCAAGCAGAAAAATTTCATCTGTGAAACATCGTACGCCGAGACCACCTGCCGCGGCTGCTACGAAACTATTATTTGCCTGTAACAGATAAGACCAGACCTGACTTATCTTCTGTCTCACATGCTGAACAACCGCTCCATGGCATTGCTCCGCAGCTAAAGACAGGAGCGGATGCGTATTTAATGAATTCACTATTTTATGAAAAAGAAAATCGCTCCTAAAAAGCTGAACCTGGCGAAAGTAAAAATCGCTGAACTGACTATCAATCAGGCAAAACAAAAAGAGTTCATCTGTATGACATCATTCGCTGAAACCACATGCCGTGGCTGCGTTGAAACTATTCTCTGCGTTTAACAGATACCCTGACTGTATCCAAACATGTAGGGCCGGCTCAAATGAGCCGGCCTTTTTTCATTTCTGCTGAAATATTTTTTAACAACAAAAAACGTCAGGGTTTCTGCAATGGAAAAATTTCTGCTAAATTAGAAAGAACCAATTCCCTCAAAATGCATTAATCTATGCTTTCAATAACCCACCCGCACACATTTTCCTTCTATACATATCAATCACATTCCGGCCTCTTATGCTGAACATCCGCTCCAGGGCATTGCCTCCCGGCTAAAGACAGGAGAGGACCATTTATTTAATGTAAATCCGCATTTATGAAAAAGAACACATTTCCCAAAAAGCTGCAGCTGGCAAAAGTAAAAATCGCTGATCTGAATGCTGCGCCTCCGAAACAAGGCTTTATTTGCCTGACCTCCTTCGATCAGACCACTTGTCCCGGCTGCCGTCGGACAGTAGACAACTGCACGCTGTAAGGAAAAAGACAACCATATCGAAGGCCGTGAACTTCGGTATGGTTGGTCCTTTCAAGGATACTACAGACTTACTGCCTGCTTAACAGTTCCGTTGGCGTATAGCCAAACTGCTTTTTAAAAGCAAAAGAAAAATGAGACAGGTTCTCAAAACCCACTTCATAGCAAACATCAACCGGCCTGGCATGCTTCTCCACAAAATGATAATGTGCCAGTTCCAGCCTTTTTTGTGTCAGCCATCGTTGAGGTGTCACCTGATATGCCTTCTGAAAATCCCGTTTAAATGTTGTCAGGCTACGACCAGTGAGATAACCAAATTTTTCCAGCGGAAGATTGAACATAAAATTCTTCTCCATAAAACTGGTCAGCTCTATCTTTCCCGGTTCTTCGAAATTCGCCAGGATATTGTCAATCCCCTTGTCAATCGCCCTGAGAATACTTATAGCTTCTGTAATCTTTAATGATGCTATATCAGGGGGCAGTTCCTTCATATCAAAATACGGGACCAAAGATGCCAAACAACTTTCCAGTAAAGGATGATTGTTGTAGCAGAAAATTTTCTGCGCCGCAGGCACCTGGGGTTTTAAATCAAGTTTTGCGTAATACTCTCTGAGCCTGGCGGAGGAAAGATGCATCACCACCGTTTTGTGCGGAAGCCCGTTTTTAGGGTAATTGATAATTGTCGCCAGTTGATAACGGGGAATTAAGAAGATATCTCCCTGCTTAAAAATATAGGTAGCCTCTGCCTGTACAATCTTCGTTTCTCCGGAAATGAACCACACCAGCATATGCTGGTCAAACATAATGTCTGACTTAAAAAAACTGTCCTCATAGCAGGAGAGCTTTATATCTTCGGTAATATATTGGGCTGTATATTTCATTGTCTGAAAAGAAAATCGCCTGTGTAAAAATAATCAGAATCGCGCAACTTCTTCACCTCGAAATAACAATTTGATTCTGTTGCTGTTAGATCGCCTGCCCGCCGTCAACCAGGAAATTTGAACCAGTGATAAAAGCGGCCTTATCGCTCAATAAATAGGTGATGAGGTCCGCTACTTCGGATGGCTGGCCGAAACGTCCCATAGGAATGCTGTTCACCATCCGGGCTTCCATATCATTGTTCAATTCGATTTTCTGCATGATCTCTGTAGCAACAGGGCCCGGACTGACCGCATTTACCCGGATCTTCCGGGATGCCAGTTCAAGCGCCGCGATCTTCACCACCGCGTTAATGGCGGCCTTGCTGGCTGCATACACCGACGCGCCCGGCGGAGAAATGATGGCCGAAGTGGAGGATAATAACACCACAGATGCGCCATCATTAAGAATGGGAGCAAACCTGCTGAGTGTAAAATAGGCGCCCTTAAAATTCACATTCATCATTTCATCAAACAGCTCTTCCGTCATTGATTCGATAGACGCCAGTTTGGTAATCCCCGCATTGATGAGTAATAAATCTATTCTACCATATTGAGCAGCAACTTCCGCGACCAGCTTTTCGATCGCGGGGAGACTGGATTGATCGGCAACAAATCCATTCACATTTAATGCAGATGCAGCCTGTGCCACGGCATCTTTTCTTCTGCCGGTAATAATAACCCTGGCGCCACTTTCCTGCATTTGCTTTGCAGTGGCATATCCAATACCGCTGTTGCCTCCTGTTATGAGCACTGTTTTATCTTTAAACATGATCTTTGTTTTTATTGAATGTTAAAGGTGATACCTGTCATCTCTTCGCTCAATGTCCATAACCGCTTCGCATTGGCTTCATCCAGTGAATACGATTTTACATTTGCCAATGCCGCCACGTCCCCATCTTCGCAATACACACCGCCAATATTGTTTAGCAACGGACTGGTAGCGCACCATACCGTAGTAGCGGCGCCCTGTGGTATCGTCTTTAAAGAAGCTGCCACTTCGGGCAGCAGGTTTCCTTCCGCATCGCAAAAGCCCATCTTTTGAAACAGTTCCAACGGTGCTTCACGGCCCAATTCCGTACCACCGATAGAGCCCGGATTGACGGCGTATACCCTGACCTTTGACGCTTTGGCACGGTTGTCCATTTCCAGGGAAAACAGGTTCACAGCCGTCTTGGACTGCCCATATCCCAGCAGTGTTTCATATTCCCTGTGCAGGAAATTAGGGTCATCAAAATCGAAATCGCCAAACTGGTGACCGCCGGAGGACAGGTTTACTACCCTCGCACCACCGGCTTTTTGCAATGCCGGCCATAACCTTGCGGTCAGCTGAAACAGTGACAGGTAATTGGTCACCAGCTGGGACTCAAAACCTCTACCGTCCCTGCGCAGCGGCACCCACATTATGCCTGCATTATTGATCAGCAGGTGTAAAGGCCTTCCGGAGGCGAGAAATGCGGCAGCAAAAGCGTCTACAGTATCTGGCTGGATAAGGTCCATGGCAGCCACTTCCACATTGGCAATACCCTGTAAATTTTTCCTTGCCTTCTCCGTATCCCGGGCAGGCACAATAACTGTCGCCCCTGCGGCGGCAAGCGTTTTGGTGGTCTCCAGGCCAATACCGGTATTACCTCCTGTCACAATGGCGATTTTGCCTTTAAGATCGATGCCCCTGATGACTTCATTGGTAGTGGATTTCGCGTTAAATCCTGAGCCCAGCGGGTTTTGCAATGTTCCCTGATAATTTGTGTGTTCCATGTATTATTGTTTTTGTTGAAACAAAAGTAGAACACCCTGAACCCACCGACTTTGTTCAAACGTCCGAATTTGCTTTGTTTAAAAGTCCGTCATATCAGCCAAAAAAGGGCTGCCCCTTCCGGAACAGCCCCACCCTTTCAATTGCAAGCATCATCACTTAAGCACAATCTTTCTGATAGCCCTGTTGTTAGGATCAGAGATATAAATACTTCCTTCTTTATCAATGGCCATATCTGCGATGAGGCCCATCTTTGCCTGGTCCAGGCTGCCATCTGCATAACCTCTCGACAGTTTCACAGCAGTGCTGACCTGGCCGGTAGACAGTTCCAGCTTACGCACTGCATAGTTGTGCGCGTCCGCGATCAGCAGGTTTTGTTCGTTGTCCATCAGCAATGAGCTGATAGTACCGCCAAACAGGGCAGAAGATGCCGGCCCGTCCTGGTAGCCGGTGGATGAACCCACCCATGTCAGCTTCGCGCTGTTAAGCTCCCGCCAGTAGAAAGTAGGCTCATATTTGTCTCCTACAATAAACAGGTCATTATTGCTGCTGATGGCGGTCCGTATATCCTCCGCTGTACGCGGAAATACGTTCTCCGATACATTATCAGGATATAACCGGAAAACACCTTTGTAGAGCTGCGTATAATAGAGATTGCCTTTTTTATCTCTCGTCAGCGAACCAATATCATTGGGCAAACCACTTTTCACGGTAGTCACATCGCCCTGCGGCGTGATCTTACGGATCGTACCGCCACCGGCGCCTACTTCCGACACATATATGTTGTTATTTTCATCCAGTACCAAACCGTAAATAGATCCAAAGCGGGCATTTCTGCCCTTACCGTTAACATAGCCGTTTGAGTTAGGCTCGCCCGCAAAGATAGACACATCACCGGCAGGCGTCACTTTGGATATATAGTTTTCACGGGTATTGGACACAAACACATTTCCCTGATTGTCCACTACAAGGGCGCCGATAAAGGAACCCATCTGGTTGCTGACGGTGGCCATACCGGCACGGTTGAACGTAGTTGGGCTTTCCGCTACCAACGCCGCTCTCCGCACTTTTACAGGACCTGTGGTCAGGTTGGCCGGTGTCATTACTTCCAGCGTTGTTTCCGTTGCGCTGAGTATCTGCGCCACTACGCCATTGAAAGTCACTTCGTTTTCCGCCGGGTTCACGCTGAAGCCGGTGCCCGTGATCACCACCTTGACGCCAGCCAGTCCATTGGACGGCTCTAGCTTCTGGATACCGAGGCTCTGTTCTGTAAATTCAGGTCCCTTCACCGGCTGATCATTCACGCTGAGCAGCACCGGCCCTTTGCCCATGCCGAGCGGTAATATCACCGTAAGACGGACCGCCGTAGCCGATTTGACAACTGCGCGTATATTATTGATCGTTACTACGTTCTCATCTGCCACCGTGCTAAAGTCCTTACCATCGATGATCATTTCAGCACCGGCGGGACCACTGAGTGGGCTTACCAGCCGGATAACAGGAGGCGGCACCACCGTAAAGGCCGGACCGACAATCTTCTGTCCGTTGATGGTCACTGCCAGCGGGCCACTGGTCACGCCTTCCGGCACAATGACTACCAGCTTGTCACCTGCTACCTCGGCCACTTCTGCCACCGTACCGTTGAAATCCACCACATTGTTGGCAGCAAGCGCCGCAAAACCTTCACCCTTGATGGTCACACGGGTGCCCTTTCCACCGGAGGCCGGTTTAATACCGCTGACCGCCTGGAACTGGAAAGGCTGACCAACAGACACCATGCCATCCACTTTCACCGTTACAGGGCCGCTGCCTACACCATCCGGTACAGTAGCCACCAGCGTAGTATCGCTGGCACTTACCACGGTAGCGCTTTTCCCATTGATCAATACTTCCGCTGGTGATTTCAGGCTGCTGAAGCCAGCTCCGATGATACGTATCTGCGTACCTGCGGGACCGTTAGGCGGATATATTTTCTGTACGCTTAATTTCTGATAGGTATATTCCCCGACAGTCAGCGATTTGGTCCCGTTGGAAAGCGTGATGGCGCCGCTTTGCCCTTTCTCAGGAGCACGCACCACCACTACCGAGTCAGTAGTGCTCAGCAGCTCTGCCTCGGTGCCATTGAAAGCCACACTGGCTTTCCCATCCAGGAAACCGGTACCGGTAATGGTGATCAGCGTACCGGCGGCGCCGCTGTTAGGATAATAGCTCTTCACCTCAAACGGGACCACGATGGCTGTCTTGTCTTTTTTGCAGGCTTGTATAACGCCCATCAGGCATAACAGTAATCCCGCAAATAAATATGTTGTAAGCTTTTGCATATATGCTGTCGTTTAAAAAGTGTAACGCAGTCCCAGCTGTACCTGGTAACGGGAACCGAAATAGTCAATGGAATAAGGCGTACCCGGATCAGAGAAGGTATACACCGGCATACCGCCCTTGTTTTGTTCCGGAGGGAATAACGCCGGTGTTAAACCAACGCTGGCAGTGGAGTTAAAGGTATTGGGTGAAAAATAGCTCACACCCCAGTTACGGTTCAGCAGGTTGGTCAGGTTCACCACATCCGCAGTAAAAGTGATGAAGTGTGTTTTCAGTTTACGCAGATGGAACTCCTGTGCGAAGTGAAGGTCTGCCTGCACATTCCATGGCGTACGCCCCATGTTTCTTTCGGTGAAATTGCCTCTTCTGCTGCTCAGGTATTTGTTACCGTCAATGAAGCGGTTAAAGGCTTCCGCCTGTTCGGCAGCAGTTACCTGCCGACCGTTGCTGGTATAGTCCTTAAAGATCTGTACAGCTTCTGTTGCCTGTGGAATATAAGCCAGGCTTACCTGTTGAGGCAATCCCTGCACACTGTTATTTACCACACCGTAGGTAAACGGACTACCAGACTGCGCGCTGAAGAAAAGGCTGATAGTGCTTACCCAGGTAGCATTCCAGGCTTTGCGGTAACTGCTGTTCACCACAAAACGGTGACGAATATCGAAGTTGGAATAAGCCAGCGGCGCATTGTTGGGGCTTAATGCCTGGTTCAACTGCCAGTTGGATTCCATGGAGTTACGGATGCCATTGAATGCATCTTTACTTTGTCCGTAGGTATAAGCGCCAGACAGGAACAACCCGCTGGTGAAAGTTTTGCTGACAGTGCCGGTGATGCTGAAGCGAAAACCTTTATTGGTATTGCTCAACATATATGCGTTGGAAAAATGCGGATCGATGCTACCGGAATAGACAGGTTGCTGACGTTCTTTATCATAAGGATAATACTTCGGATTATCGGTCACATTTACCTGTTGAAAAAACACCTCTTTGATGCTTTTGGTCACCATGCCTTCCACGCCAAACTTCCACTGGCTGGCGGTAGTGCGGTCAATAGCAATGCTGGCACGCAGGATCTTCGGCATCACAAAATCATTATCAATCAGATCGACCTGTGTTTTGCCGGCGTTGCGCTCGTTGATCACGGTGCCATTCTTTTCGATAAAATCAGCGATACCGTTCTTACCGGGCTTGATGGCGTCGCTGCCGGGTGTAAACGGTTTCTGATCAGCTTTCTGGTCGAAGGAACCGTAGTTCACGCCGTTGTTGTAGTAGGCGTAAGCCAGCCATGCGAAAGGGATACGGCCGGTAAACATCCCTATGCCGCCACGTACGATCAGGCTTTGGTCACCCAGCCAGTCATAACGGAAACCTAAACGGGGAGAGATCTGCACTTTTCCGAAATACCTGTTTTGTATACGGTTCAGTGGCGTGTAGTGGTAGCTGGTACCGAAGTAAGGATCAGCGATGGCGTTGGTTACTTTATCACTCAGTTCAGGTTTGGTTGGCAGATCGGTATAGTCAGCCCGCAGACCGGGCGTGACGGTCAGTTTGTCTGTTACGTGGATAGCATCCTGAATGTACACACTGTACAGGTTTACATTAAACACCGCTCCCGGGTTGTTCAGGATATAATCACGGTTGTTGTTGGTGTAGTTATAACTTCCTCTTACACGGTAAGGCGTATTGCGCAGGTAGTCATCGATGCTCAGATAGTCCACACGGCCATTCCAGGAGTTTACAAAGCCATAGTCGATATGGTACAGCTCATTGTGCGTACCCATCAGTACAGTATGTTTGCCTTTGCTCCAGGTGAGGTTATCAGTGATCTCGATGGTGCGTTGTTTCATATTGAAGACAGACGCTTCCCTGTCGGTGCCCAGATAGATGGTGGTACCCGGTGTGCGGCCCATGATCTGTACCTGTGGCAGCGTTGGATCACTGAGCGGATCACGGTAGTCGTGTACAGTGCTGTAACCGGCCACGAAGCTGTTGGACCAGGAGTTATTGAACCGGCTTTTCAGTTCCGCTACCGTGCTGCTTTGATTGTTCGTTTGTTTAAAGGCCATGCTGCTGAAACGGAAATCCTGCTGGTCGCGGTCCATGTTGATGGCGCTGGAAGTAATGGTATTATTGCGGATAGACAGCTGGTGTTTGTCGTTGATGTTCCAGTCTATGCGGTTAAAGAATTTATTTGACTCGGAAGAGGAATTGTACAATCCCGCGGTACCGGGGTCGAAGATATCACCATAGCGTTTGATGGTCGCCTGGCGGATATCGTCGGCATCTTTCTCAGTGAGGATGCGGGCCGTTTCTTCCTTACCGGCCAGAAGCTGTGCAGGATCTGTTCTGCGGGTGATTTCTTCATTGGTAAAAAAGAACAGTTTGTTTTTGATGATAGGGAACCCAAGGCGGATACCTGCCTGATAGTCTTTAAAGTCACTGTTCATTTTATCCCCGTTGCCGATTTTGTTTTTGCCGATCATGGCGGCGGTACGACCAAAGGCATATACTGAGCCGGTGAGGGTATTGGTACCGCTGCGGGTAACGGCGTTCACGCTGCCGCCGGTGAAGTTGCCGATCTTCACGTCGAAGGGAGCAAGATATACCTGCATGTCTTCGATCGCATCCAGGGAAACGGGGTTGGTACGGGTGCTGCTGCCAGGCTGGCCGGAAGTGCCGCTTTGTCCGCCCATGGACGGACTGAAGCCTATCGCATCGTTGTTGATGGCGCCGTCGATGGTCACGTTATTGTAGCGGAAGTTGGAACCGCCGAAGCTGTTGTCTTTGCTGCCTTGTGGCACCATGCGGGTGATATCCTGAATACTGCGGCTCACCGTAGGCATGTTGTTGATCTGGCTGCGGTTGATGTTCTGACCGGCGCCGTAATTGTTGGCTTTAGGCCCTGTTTTCGCGCCTTTCACCACTACTTCCGAAAGTTGTTTACGGTCGTCGTTCAGCACCACATTCAGTTGCTGTGGTTCTCCCAGCCGTACGGTGACGTTCTGGTATTGCTGTGGCGACATGCCCATCATGGTAACAGTAACGGTATAGGGACCGCCGATGCGCATGCCCAACAGATGATAGCGTCCGCCGGGATCGGAGATGGCGGGATAGCGCGTGCCGGAAGGCTCATGCACGGCGATGATAGTGGCGCCGGGCAAGGCTTGTCCCTGTCCGTCCTGCACTTTTCCGGAGAGGCCGCCGGAGGTCTCCTGTGCCAGGGTGGTAGCGGATACCAGCAGGAGCAGCAGGAAAGAATATATCGATATAAGTAAATTTTTTGTGTTCATCACTTTTGATTGTAAACTGGTTACCGTGTTATTTTCAATACCTGACCGATGACATGCATTACACCGTTACCGGTAATAATATTCTGTTTAATCAGTGGTACAGGAGCCTGGTTGCCCGGTCCCTGCAGGGTGATGCCGCTGTACAGTCCAGGGGCCTGCGGATCGGGTACCAATCGTATGTTCACGTTATTATCATCGAGCATGGTTTGTGTGGTGGCAGCAGATTTGCCGGTGCTCAGGATGTAATCGTATACAAAACGGCGGTCGGCCGCAATGTGATAACGCACCAAAGCGGCCATCACCGCCGGATCAGCGGCCTCAATCTGTTCCAGCGTGCTATAACCATAGGCTTGCATGGCAGCGTTATTGGCAGCGTACACGGTATAGGGACCTTTGCCTTTCAGCAAAGCGGATAAACCAGAACGTTGTAAGGCATGGGTGAACAGGCTCAGGCTGGGATCAGCGGAGACAGCTTCTCCCAGTGTTTCATACAGATAGGGTTCCAATACCCGGTCAATCACCTGGAGGGTGCCGTTGCTGGCTTTCATGCCAGTGGCCAGCACTCGGCTGCCGTTGACGGTCAGTACGGTGTCATTGTCTTTTATCCAGCGGGTAACATACAGCCTGCCGCCGTTATAGGTGCGTATTTCCTGGTTGAACAGGTAGGGCATTTTATTCAGATCGTAGTTACCATTGAGAATATGATAACCCGTCATTTTCACCATAAACGGCAGACTGGCAGACGCGACGTCAATTGGTTTGGGATAACCAGCGTTGGTAAAGGCCCCGTCAGACGGTGCCAGCACGGTCAACGGGCCGGTGCTGGTCAGTACATCGTTCATGCTGCTACGGTCTACCGCTGCCTTGAACTTGCTGAGGTTGAAGTTATCCATCACCACTTCCATCAGGCGGTCGTTCCCTTTTTGCGGACCGTTATCGTCGTCTTTCTTACAGGCTCCTGCCATAAGTAAAGACAACCCGATCATCACCAGACGGCCGGAAAAATATCTACCGGATAATATTGTTGTGTTCATTGTTGTCATCATTAATCTTTTTATTTCACCTTGAAATCATCCGGTATAAAAAGCCGGTCAACGATATGCAACGGTCCTTCCAGGGTATTGATATCCGCCGTGGTAACTGTAGCGGCCGGCGTTTTAGCTCCCCTTACCTTTACCTTGATGGTATTACCTTCACGGATAAACGCTAATGGCATCGGTGCAGGCTTCAGGTCCGGCTTCGATACGCTGATGGTGTAGTTGCTGAGCAACGTTTCATCCAGGTCATTGGAATAAAATACGGTGGGCTTGAAAACAGGTGATTCTCCCGTTGACGTTTTGGGGGCCAACAGTCTTCCCCAGTTATGATAATCCAGCACACTATCGGTAGGAAGCAGGCCTGTCATACCATAGAAGGGATCAAAGACAAATTCGGGTGTAAAGCGGCTGTTTATTTCCTGGAGCTGTTCCACCGTAAAGATGCCTGCCTGATGAAATGCGTCATCGGTAGGAGCGAAATAGGAGTTAAAAATCACGTTGTTGTCCCATTCACCCGCCGTCAGGAACAGACCAGACCAACGCTCAAATGAGCCCATGGCCACCTCAAACCAGGCATCGTTGTTCAGCTGATTTATGGCTACCAGTAAAGAAAACCGGGGATCACCCTGCAGTATGTCCAGTACATGCTGTTCCGGTTTCTGCAGGAAACGGTTCACCGGCCAAACGATTCCATTCTTTACCACTACCGGTTTCTGGTTCCCACACAGCTTTCCGTCGATGATCAACTGGCTGTCTTTTGCCATGGCTACGTAGTGCCGGTAAGTATAAGGTACCGTAAAGGATACGGCACTTCCTGCGCGGTTAATCCTTTCCACTAAATCGGTTCTGGAGAGCAGCGTCGTCCGGTGATAACTTAATTGCCCCGGTTGTACGCTCATGGGCTCCATTTTGTCGCGCAGCATATGGTATTTCACCACTTCCAGCAGTGATTCAGGGCTACGTTTATTGATCTCCGTTTCATCCAGCCCCGCAGCCTTCATGGCTGCATCATCTACCACCAGCAGGGTGACGGACGCTTTGCTGCCCATCGCTTCCAGTTCTTTTTGCATGTTGCTGCGTTGCCAGGCAGCGTAAAAAAGCTTATAGGGAGATGATTTCAGATAAGTCTGAAGATCGTTGCTGATGCTGTCTTTATAGGGAACGGCCGTGCCTTCCGGTTCCGGCATGAACATTTCTTTCCGGCAACCGGTCTGCACCAGCGAAGTACCCAGTAGCACCCCGCATATCGCTATCCCGCTTATGATGTTGTATATTTTATTTTTCATGTTGATTTTCATTAACTGTTTTACCACTGCTTATTTCCTGACAGCATCTGCCGGCTTCGCCAACAAACCATCCAGCTGATGGACAACACCATTGTCCGCGCTGTAATCCATAACACCTCTGCGTTGTACTGTCACGACACCAACGGGAAGCGTGTTCCTGTCAAGCCGCAGGGAAACCACGTAACTAGTCTTCCGGACACCGTTTTCCAGTCCATCACTAACATATATCTCCCGTTGATAGGGATCATCATAGAGTTTCAACAGTATATAGTTGGCGCTGTTCATCATATAAAACGCCCGGAAATCGGAAAAGAAATAATGCTGGTTATACAGGATGTAACACCCGAACAGGCGGCCTATAAAAATCTTCTCAGGGTCCAGCGTGGCGATGTACTGTTCATCCAGCCCTTGCGCTTTCAGCGCATCGTTGGTGGGCGCCAGGATAGTCCAGGGCCCCGCTTCCTTCAGCTGGTCCCATAAACCGAAACGTTTCAGGGCGCCAACAAACACGCTGTATTCTTCATGCTGTGACAGTATTTCCTGCACGGTGCCCGGTGTATATTTGATTACCTGTTGTAACACATGCAACGTTCCGTTTGTCAGCACGACATTCTTCAGCTCTGTGAAACAACCGTGGAAATAAAGATCGTTCCGGTCGTTGGGAAAATTTTTGGTGGCCATGGTCACCAGTATCTCCTTTCCGGCCAGTGTTTTAAAACGTACATCCACTGAATTGTCTGCGAGATCGGTTTCTTGTAGCCTGCGTGGCAGTACATGCATCTGGACCATCAGTTTCACTTTTTCCACCGGCATTTTAGCCCAGTCATTCACGCTCATGATCCCCATTTCATTAAAGGCCCTGTTGGTAGGCGCCAGTATGGTAAATGGGCCGGGGCCGTTCAGTTCTGCGGTCATGCCCGCCCGTTCAACAGCAGCATAAAAAATACTCAGGTCATAGTTGTTCTTCAGAAAATCAGCAGCAGGACGGTAATTCTTCAACTCCTGGTCAAACTCCAGTTTGTCATGTTTACAGGCCGTAAACACCATGAGGAGTGCCGCTATTAAGGTGGTAATGGAATGTCTCATAACAAATTGTTTAATAGATCGGCGTAGGGTATTTTCGTTGTATGGTAGTCAAATAAGCCCTGCCATTCACGATTTCGATGGTATTGACCGTGGCAAATGACTGCGGGTTATTGGTACCGGAGTGAATGTTAACGATCATATTCGGCACGGTCAGGATGTCGCGTTCAAAGCCGGGTTTGGTACCGTTGCCATAACAGCTGATCACCGCATAGTTACCCAGTACTTCCGCAGGTGCCTGATCGTTGTACGGATTGTTTTCCGGGTTCATCCCCGGCACCATCAGGGAAATACGCTGCCATGCAGTAGTCCGGATGCCGTCCGTACCATTGGCCGCGAAAAGCGGGAAGCTGTAATAGGGTTGTACTACGTTGGAAGTATTGTTCTGACGCAGGGAGGTCATATACCGGAATCTGTATCCAGGTACGGGGTTGCGCAGCTCGTCATTGGTAAAAAGCGAAAACCAGACATTCATCACGTCTTTCACCCCGAACATCAGCAAGCCTGACTGCGGTATTCTTTTTTTCAATGAAATATCCGCGTCGGCAAAGCCATCTGCGCTCATGTTATAAAAGTTCACGTATATCATGGAGTCTGACAGCGGCATTTTGTGGAAGACCTCCTGGCGCAATACCATACCATTTTTTTTCGTCCTGAAGTTTTTTTGCAGGATGTGCAGTGTATATACTTCGTGACTGTCGAGCTGTAAAACAGTATCGATCAGCACCTTCTTTTTCAGGCGTTCTTCCAGCTGAAAGAAAGGGGTATTGTTCACCGGCCGGAACATAAACATCACGCGGTGTTTACCGGAAGGTATCTGTGCCCAGCTGGACAGGTCGAAACCGTTGAGTACCGGTCCTACGAGCACGCTTTCTTTACCGGGATATTCCGGGTTTTTGAAAGAGTTGCTGCTACCCACGTGTGAAGGGTATGGTGGCGCATATCCATCCCGCTGGTCCAGGAAATCGCCTACGATGGCGGCGCTGACAGGCATGCCGGAGGTATCTGTTTCCGGGTCTATCAGCATGGCCAGGAATGGTTGTTCTTCATCTTTATTCTCGATGCTCACCGTATAGTTCAGGTTATTGAACACACGCAGGTAAGCCGGATCATCGATCTTTTTATGTTCTATCTTGGCACAGCTGCTGAATACGGCCAGCAGCCCTGCTATGACGATGGGAAATGTGAGTTTCATACTTCTACCGGTTATGTTTTACAATGATCATCTTCGCTTTGGACCCTTCAGGAGTATTGGCGCCGTCTTTTCCGATCAACGCGATGGAATAATAACCGGGCTCCTGGTCAGGCAGTCCGCCTCTGACGTATAGTTCTTTTCGGGCAATCAGGTCTGCGCTTTTTATGACGGGAACCCGGGTGATCCATGTTCCCGGGAATACGCCCGGATTGGCCTGGAACACCATGATCTCATACGGATCGGCCGCCATCATTAATACTGCGTTGGCTGCATCGTCAGGAATAATACCCGGCTTAAGATTGGAGCTTACACCGTTACGGCCTATCGCCTGTCCGTTGATACCAGTGAAATTCACATTGGCGAAATCGGGGCAGAAATTATAAAAGCGGAACTGAAAGGGATATTTGTACTGTGTCCACCAAAGGGAGCCGTCCTGGCCGTCTTTTTCAATCCTCGGGATGCTGCCGCTCAGGTTATTGGCGGCTATCACGATCTGCGGGGTTCCTTTGGCATCGCCATATACCCAGGCGGTATAGTTACCACCGGGATCTACCCTCTTTTGGGCAGTGGCCAATACTTTACCCGTGGCATCGGTCACTTCGATGGCAGTAGTGCCGGTCACCACATTCGTATATTCACCTGCGTTAGCATAGGCAATGTTGTCGCCCACTTTAATGCCATTCACCTTCAACTGCAACGCACCGGCGCCGGGCAATGCATTTACCGCCTGTAAACGGCCATAGGTCGTATTTGTTGGATCAACAATGTCGGCAATGATCTGAAAGGCATTCTGGTAGAAGGTACTTTCATCACCGGTAGACCCGTTATTCAATTTATAGGGCAATTCTTGCGTCGATACAACTATTGTATAAATACCACCGGGCTGGAAAGTACGTATAGGCGCATACGTTAAGTTCACAGATACCGGTCGTGGTACGGGAGAGGTAACTGTCTTAGTGACGGTGGAGGTGGCCGGATCTACCAGGTCCACAAATTCTTCGCGGGGACCGCCCGTTGCCGTTACTTGTGTACCTGCGGCCGTCAGTACCCTGAACTGGTAGGTACCATAGGGCACTTCCACATATTCAGAATATTCGCCTACGTTAACATGGGAAGACTTTGCGTTCACCAGCGTACCATCTGCAAAAGCAAGAGAAAGCGGGCCTAATATCTTTTCCTGGCCGGACTCCGGACGTTTAATATCCCCCGACAGGTTCAGGATACGGATTTTAAAATGGTCCGGACGGGAAGGCGCTTCCACAGAACGTGGCACCCGCAGCACTTCCGGAATATTGCCGGTAGTATACAGGTTATTGCGGGTCACATAATAGTCAGCGGGCTGGTTATAATCTTCCTGCACATCAAACTCGGTCGTCGCCACAAATGGATTCAGGGAGATAGCTTCTATTTTCATATGGGCTTTTCCTCCTGCCTGTATAAATTGCCGGGGCACCCACCAGGTGCCGCCCAGACGGCCCTTATCCGGGAAGAACTTCGTGGCCGGGTAACGTGATTTATCCTCATTAACCGGCAGCACCACATAGTTGGTCAGCGTATCGCCGTTGGCGATCAGCTGATTAAAACCAGCCAGATTCACAATCCGGACACCGGAATTGGTCCTTGTGTCATTATTGATCCGGTTGTCATAAAAGTGGTCCAGTTTATCTTTTTTGCAGGATGTGATGACACTGGTGCCAGCCAGCAACACACCTGCTATGATAGAAATTCGTTTCATTTTCATTTTTTTATTCCGGGATAACCGTTACCGTTAGAACAGATTATAAGTGAAGCCAAACATGATCTCGGTGCCACGCTTAAAGCTGCGGTTAACGAACTTATTGCCATACCACACGCCCCCGGTGCCTGGTGCGGCGTATACCGTTTCTATGGCCGGGTTCAGGATATTTTTGGCATAACCTTTAAACAGCAGGCGTTTGGTGACCTGTTGCGTGAAGATGAAGTCCAGCACAGGTACCGGCCGGGTATAGAGGTCCGGTTCACCGGTCAGGTTGATCTGCACCAGGCGCTCGCCTACCATATTGAAAGTGGCTGTCAGGTCAGTACCGGATTTGTTGTTCTTGTAATTCAGCCAGGCGTTTACGGAGTAAGGCGCCTGTTCAAACAGCGGACTGTATTCCGGGGTGTGACGGTCCAGCGATTTATTGGCCGCATATCTTTCCGGTGTTTTTTTGATGAGGCTTTGTGCCAGCAACAGGTTGGAACCGAGATTGAAATTTTTCAGCAGGGCAAACAAACGTCCCAGGTCTTTGACAACTTCCAGCTCCATACCCCATACTTTACCTTCGTTGGGATCGTTCTGGAACTGGATGGTAGGATACTCAGGATATTTGGCAGCCAAACCGTCTGTTTTCAGGCTGAATACTTTCACCAGCTGATTCTGTATCCGTTTGCCAAACAGTGACACGGAGATCACTTCTCCTCTGTTGGGAAACCATTCCCACCTGAAATCGAGGTTTTCCGTATGCTGGTTCACGAGGTGAGGGTTACCTACCACAAGTCCCATCTGGAAGGCGTCAAATTCAAATACGTTGGTGATCTCCCGAAGCTCCGGCCTTGCCAGTGTAGTGTTATAGCCTACCCTGAAATTCATGGTTTCCACGGGGGTATAAGTCAGGTTAAAGGAATAAAAAGGCTTATAACCAGTCTGGTAGGCCGTGTTCGGATTAATGAGCACCACGGGAATTTTGTTACCGTCTTTATCCACCGTGGTCAGGGAAGGGTCCAGGTATACGTCAGAAGTATCTACAGCAGATTGAATATTTGTTTTCTCAAAACGTACGCCACCGGTTAAACGTAGATGAGCGGGCAAACGCAGGTCCACCATGCCATAGAAGGCATTGGTTTCAAAAAAACCGGAATAGTTGTTAGGCGATTTCTGGCTGTTGTACAGGAAACCGCCAACAGGATGGGCGCCTTCACCGGTGCTGCCGGTGGGCATCTTGATACCGATCATTTCCGGGCTCACTAAACGGTTCAGGTTACCTTCTGTTACATACAGGGGATAAGCTCCCAGGGAAGAGAAGTTCGAGCCTGGCAGGAAAAACATATTCTCCCTGAAACTACGGTCACGGTTCAGGTAGTTCACACCGGTTTTGAATTCCTGCTTTTGATTAAACAATGGGAAAGGCAGCGTTACGTCGGCTTTGTAGTTGTAGTTGGTTTCTTTCAGTCTGCGCCAGCGCCGGCCATTAGGTTCTGCCTGGATGATGCCATAGGTGCCGTAACCATTCACATAACCGGAGTTCAGCGCATACAGGTGGTCCGTATAGGTGTTCACGTACTGGCCGGCATCAGCGCCACCTACAGGTCTTTGATAAAATGCGCCGTTACGGGGTGCATAGTCGGTGAGCGTGACAAAACGATAATCCGGATCGTTCTGGGAAGAGTTGGAAGAGGCCACGTTATAGCTCAACCGGGGACTGTATTCACCTTTCAGGAACTTGTGTTCGCCCTGCAGATTGAAGGTATGCAATGTGCGGAAAGTCTGTTTCAGCGAATAAATAGTGCTGGTAACATCGCCGGGCAGCCCGGTATACTCGTATTTTCCATACATGTTGATAGCCTGTGCTTCACTGCCCCAGCTACCCAGGTACTGCATACTGATTTCATGACGGGGGTTGAACTTGTAAGTCAACCCCGTCAATAGTCCATAGTTGATTGTTTGTGTTCCGGTGTTCTCTTTATAGGTCTGATATCTGCCCATGAACAGGTTGTTCGGGGTAATATAGTTGGGTATGTTACGCGGACTGTACACATCTTTATTACCGGTGATCACACCCTGATAAATACTGTACTGGGTCAGGTCTCCGCCGTAGATGTCGGAAGAGCGGCTGTAGTAGTTGCCACCGGCCACAATACCGAGGGTATGTTTACGGAATACTTTGTAGCTATTGCCGTAAGTAGCGGAATAAAGCTGGTTCAGGGGCGCCTTGCGATAGTTGGTGGTCAATACCGGATCGAAAGCGTTCATCAGTTTATTGATACGGGAGGCCTCCTGCTGTAAAGCCGGGTTATTAGGGCTGTTGATGATCAGCTGTTGTATCTGTGATAATCCGCCGGGGTACTGTTTGGACAAGCTCAGGAATTCGGAAGAAAGATCTTTTTTATTCACTTTGCTTCCGAAGAAACCCATTTCACTATTATAGAAGCTGTTCACACTGCCACCGGGACCGATATTGGAGTTAAAACCGGTTTGCGCGATAATGTTGAACACAGCACTGTCCGGAACGGATTTCGTTTTTAGTTCCACGATGCCGGCAGCCGCATCGGCGGGCTTGTCTGGCGTCACTGTTTTGAAGATGGTGATATTGTCGAGGAGGGAAGCCGGCACGAGGTCCAGCGGGATAGCGCTTCTGTCCGGATCGGAAGAGGCCAGGCGCACGCCGTTCAGCTGTCCTATCACGCTACGGTCGCCGAGGCCGCGGATCGCCACATATTTATCGTCGGTGATGGTTACGCCGGATACTTTCTGCAACGCCTGTGTGGTAGTGATACTGCCAGTACGTTCTATCTGCGCGGCAGATATCGCGTCCTGAACGATAGCGGCATTTTTACGGTCCTGCAGCACCGCGATGTCTGTATTGAGCTTGCGCCGTGCATTGACGGTCACCTCGCTGAGTTGTTTGCTGGAAACGGTGAGAGCGATGATCATGGTGCCGCCGGCCGCATTTGCCTTCACTTCTCTTGATTCGTAACCGATATAGCTGACAACCAGCGTCACGCCGCTTTGCGCCACGGTGAGATTAAATACCCCGTTCATATCTGTGGAAGCGCCGGTAGCGGAGCCTTTCACGCGTACAGAAACACCGGGGATGGCTTCTTTGGTTTTGCTGTCGATCACTTTCCCGGAGATCTTCACGGGCGCCGGCTGCTGGGTGATCACCACGTAACCTTCCACCAGCTTGTATTCCAGGCCTGTATCTTCCAGCATGCCATGTAAGGCGTCCTGGATACGGATATCAGCACTGCTGACGGTTACCTTTTTATGGGTTTTCTCCAGTAATTCTTCCGGTAACATAAATTTAACTTCGCTCTGCTTTTCGATAGCGAGCAAAGCTTCCTTCAGGGCTACCTTGTTCAATTGCAGGTTTATTTTCCGGGTCAGATCCTGGCTATTTACATTTGCGGCCAAAAGCAACCCCGCTGCGGTGAGTTGCAATACCAGCACAATAAATGAACATTTCATCAGGAAATAAATTAAGGGCCTTGGTCCTTTCCTTTTACCCAATGGCGCGCCGGACTGGTTTTGTTCCTGGCGGGCCCGTTGGCAGGCGAAGGTGGGTTGCATGCTAAATCTTAAAGGATTTCTTTTTAATCCTTTTTCCATACTTTTGAATGTTACTGGTTAATCCCGGTTTTCCGGGAAATCTGGTATCTCTTTTCAGATGCCTGTTCGTCGTCCAAAACTTATCAGGCATCATGAAATCACTTTGAGACGTTCCCGTGTATTTGTCAGATACCGGGAACGTTTTTTTAGTTGTGTACTGTTAGTGCATATGTTTGTTTTGCGCGTTAATGAATAGTGACCTGCCGGTTGTTTATCTTGTAGGTAAATCTGCTGCCGGCGCTCAATACACGGAGTGTTTCCTCCAATGGCCTGTTGGCTGACAGTGTAACAGTGATCCGCTTTTGCGCGGTAGTTGTTTGTTTAAAACTGATGCTCACATTATACCAACGCTCCAGCACGTCCGCCACTTCCCTTAATGTACTGTTGTTAAACGCCAGGCGTGCATTTTTCCAGCCGGCAATATCTGCTACCGGCATTTCCGCCATGGTGGCTTTTTGGGCGACCGGGTCCCAGGTGACCTGTTGGCCAGGTGTTAACACCGTTACAGATGGCGTATAGCCGTTAACGTTATCAGAATGTTCTACCTGTACTTTACCGGTAGCCACCGCTACCGTCAGTGGTGTTCCCTTGAAAGCGTTGATCTTAAAGGAGGTTCCCAACACCCGTGTTTGCACATTGCCGGTATGCACAATAAAAGGATGCGCCGGATCTTCGCTGATCTCAAAGAAAGCTTCACCGGTAAGCGTAATTTCCCTGGAAGGGCCGTTAAATGCTTCCGGATATTCCAGCTTACTGTCTGCCCCCAGATGTATCACTGATCCGTCTGCCAGCGTGATCACGGCCCGCTGACCTCTGGGGTTTTGTTTTTCAAGATTGGCCAGCGCCATGGAGGTGGCTTTGCCGTGCTTCCTGTATTGCTGTACACCGATTGTGCCCAGCGCAGACACCAGGATGGTCCAGATAGCAGCGCGGCGCAGGAAAGAGAGTCGCTTCACCGGTCGTTGCACAACAGGTGCCTGCTCCGGCTCTATGACCGCTATACGCTGTCGCAGCACTGTTTTCCAGTCTTCCGCCTGTTGGTCGTCTACCCTGATCTGCTCCATCAGCAACATGTCTGCTGTCAACCGCTCCGTTAACATTTCATCCAGTAACTGTTGTCCTTCCGGTTGCTGCATAAAAGCGGCCACCAGCAGTTTTTCTTCTGCGGTGCAGCGATTATCCAGGTATTTGTTCATTAATGCTTTCGTGATCGTATTTGCCATGTTGATAAGTGAACGATGGTCCGTTCACTTATATAGGGCAGAAAAAAAAGAAGAGGGGCTAATGGGGTTATCACAGGTAACAATTACATAACATTGACCGGGTTGATCAGGGCATCCACCAATAAAATATAACGACCATGGTTACGTCCGTATAGTCTTTCAGGTGATGCCTGAAATGGTTCAGGGAAGCTTTAATATGATTCTTAACAGTAAACAGCGACAGGTTCAACTCTTTGGCAATTTCCGCATGGGAGCGATGTTCATGGCGGCTCATTTTAAATACACGCTGACGTTGCGGACTGAGTTCATCCAATTTATCAAGATACGCCTGCGTTAATTCGTGACAGTTCATCTGGTTATCTGCCGCGGGGGTCAACAGTGTTTCATCGTCAAATGCCTGCTCAATGGGCAACATGGCCAATGACTTTTTGGTCATGGCTTTGATAACAGCATTTTTGATGGCACGGAATAAATAAGGCGCCAGTTGCACGTCCGGGTCCAGTTGCTGTCTTTTCTCCCAAACCCACAACATCAGGTCCATCATCGTTTCTTCTGCGATGCCCTTGTCCTGCAAATAGTTCAGCGCATAATTATACAACCTTCTGGAATACCGGTCGAACAATATTTCGAACGCCTTCACATTATCGAGCCTGCATTGTTCCAACAGTGAATAATCTGATAAGTCGTGTAGAGCTTCGCTCATATATTCCTTCCAATTTTTCCAGTCGCAAACATAAGGGCAAAAAAACAGCAGCGATATTATCTAAACATTAACTTTTGTTGTTGTGTTATTGCCCCGGTTGTTGCGCAATGGCTTTCTTCGCGGCGCGAAGCACTTTAAGCAATGACATGTTCCTGGTGGCACCGTCCAGTTCAGCTACTATGTCATGTGGGGACATAGGCGTGGCAGTGCCGTCTTCCGCAACTGTCACCATTTCGTTGTCTTTCAGCCCTATGGCTACTGCGTTGGGGACATTACCCATTTTTCCATCGAGGTATTCGAAGATGGTATCTGTTACGATAGTGCCATTAGCCCTCACTATTCCCCAGCTGGCCTCAGAAGTGCAATATCCAAAGAAACCTTTTTTCAGATAACTGAAACGGTAGTACGCTACAGGAAGCACCCGGTAAAATTGCTCTCCGACAGCGAACAGTCCCGCTTTCATCCCGTTGCGGACCATCGCATACCGTTCATCGTTTTCGGGCGTATACAACGGTTCTATGCTATCATAAACGACATCTGTCAACCAACCTTTATCCGGCGCATACAGGCCTGTCTTTTTATCTATCGTGACGGCAAACGCCAGGAGTGCATGTATCCAGCGAAACTGCTGCTGCGCGAAAGGCAACAACGTTTCGCCGGTGGCGTCCAGCAGCGCATTAGCCTTGCCACGCGTGACGATATAATATTCCCCGGCAGCGGTTATCTCATCCAATGCACCCACTGGCAATAGTTTCATCCGATGCGTAAAAAACAGTTTTTCCCCGTTCTCCTTTGCCAGTTGAAAATAACTGTGCCCCTCCATGTCACGGACAGCGACAATAGAAATGGCAGGTTGAAAAGGCAGCAGCACTTCACCCGAAGCGCCGATCAAGGCCCACTCATGCCCCTTTTTCACGGCAAACAAATCATGGCCGGGCAGGTGCCCATCATCATAAACCAACGGGACAATCGTTTGTCCGTTTTCATCCACCACTCCAAATTTGCCATCCATGACAACAGCGCCGTAACCATACTCAAAGTCATCGGCCCGGTCGTAGATACAGGGCACCACTTCTATGCCACGGCGATTGATATATCCCCATTTGTCCCGTTTCGACACTGTGGCCAGTCCCTCGGTAATGGGAAAATCGCCGATCGTATCATATGTTGCGGGCACTACTATTTCGCCAAGCGCGTCCTTCATTCCCTTCAACCCTTCTTCTGTAAAGACTTCCAGCCTAAACGGATGAAGGGATGATCTGATCAGCGCCCAGCCATAATCGTAGACTGCTGCATTCAGGTGTTGCCGGAAAGCAACTCCTTCTAAAAAGGGACATTCATCCAACAGTGAAGGATCATTGGCGGCTATGGCCTTATGGATAACGGCGTTGTTCTCTTCGATGCTGCCCTTCAATGCTGCCGCTTCCGACAGATAACCATCACCAGGCGGCGTCTCATCTATCGATTCTCCCCACGGCGCCAGACGAAAAAATCGTAAGCCCGCTCTTTCTTCGAGGTACCGAAAAAGTTTCTCCCTGGCTGCCAGGAAAGCGGCAGGATCATCCAGCAGTGCAGACTGGTGCGCTTCTATAAAATCATACAATGCACGCAGTGCAATAATGCCATTTTTCGCCAACGTATACAGGCCACCTTCCGCACCATGATCCAATGGTGGCGAAACAGCGATATCGCCGGCAAACAGCGGATGGAACAACAAAGGAAACCCGTTCCCCCAACGCATCATCGGGTTATAAAAATAACTGTCTTCTGTAGGAGGGAAGTGTTGCGCTATCGTTGCCGGGATGGAGTCCTGATTTAATAAGTACATACTGCGGGTCATAATCAACAATGTTGTATCCGCAAGTATACAAAAAATAGAAGCAAGTCCCTGCCAGCTGAAAAGTGATTAGTCCTTACGGTTGGCCGGCGCCTCCGGAGGAACCATACACCTGTCCGGTAGCGTAACTTGCGTCAGCAGCAGCCAGCTGAACATAAATAGAAGCCAGTTCCGCCGGTTGTCCCGGCCGGCCAAAAGGTGTTTTAGCGCCGAAATTTTTCAGGTTCTCCTGCGTAGAACCGCCACTCACCTGCAAAGCCGTCCAGATAGGCCCGGGCGCCACGCCGTTTACCCTGATGCCTTTGGGTGCCAGCTGTTTAGCCAGTGATTTGATGTAATTGGTCGTGGCAGCTTTCGTTTGTGCGTAATCGTATAGTTCTGCGGAGGGGTCATAAGCCTGCTCCGACGTAGTACCGATGATAACAGCGCCTGGCTGCAGATGAGGCAAGGCTGCTTTAATAATCCAGAAAGGCGCGTAGATGTTCGTCTTCATCGTCCAGTCAAACTGTTCTGTGGAAATGTCGAGAATAGAAGTATGCGCCTGTTGCCTGCCTGCATTGTTCACCACGATGTCCAGTCCGCCTAATGCGCTGACAGCGTCCGCCACCAGCTTCCGGCAGAACTCCTCATTCCGCAGGTCACCGGGGAGTGCCACGGCCTTACGGCCTTCCGCCTTAATAAGTGCTATTACTTCCTTTGCGTCCGGCTCTTCTGTAGGGAAATAATTGATGGCCACGTCGGCACCCTCACGGGCATACGCAATGGCAGCTGCGCGGCCCATGCCGGAATCTCCGCCGGTAATCAATGCCTTGCGGCCTTTGAGGCGTCCGGAGCCTTTGTAGCTTTTTTCTCCGTGATCGGGGCGTGGGTCCATCTGGCCTGCCAGTCCGGGCCACGGCTGTGATTGCGCTTTAAAAGGAGGCCTGGGGTATTTGCTGATAGGGTCTTCTATACCAGCTATTGAAGACATCGATGCCAAACTGTTGCCCCTGGCTATCATATCGGGTACTGTCAACATTGCGAGGGAAGTTCCCACACCGGTAAGCATACGGCGACGGGTGATCTTGCTGTCTGATTCCATAACCTGCGTTTTAATGGTGAGCACGGCCGCCTAAGCAAGACAACCATGCATAGCGGGGCACATTTTCCATGCCAGAACAACATGGGAATCTCAGCAGTAATGGTATAAAAAAGAGAGAGCCGCTTTATAAAAGCGGCTCTCTGAGATTATTTACTGATAGGCTTTCCTTGTTCATCAAAGGTCTCTATCTTCGTTTGATTTTGTTTATCTACATAGATCTTAATCCTCACTTTTCCTTTCTGGTCACGGATAAACAGCCCCACTTCATCTTTCCAGGTGCGGCCTACAAAGAGCCTTTCAGTGCCAAACTTCCCTTCCGAGGCCAGCTGGTTCGTTGCCTCTTCATATATTTTTTCATTCTTCAGCGCTTTGAGGGAATCTATTACCCTGGTCAAACGGGCGCTGGTAAAGTCATCCGGGCGGTCCCATATTTTCAGGCCGTAGGAACGGGCTTTGTCTCCTTCGAGTTCCTGCATGTATTGCAGCTGCATAATCTGATCATTGCGGTATTGATCTACGGAATACACCATGCCGGCGCCATCTTTTTTGGTAGCGTCATATACCAGGCCGCCGCATTCGTCACCGGCGCTGTTGAAGAAAATGAGGCCTGCCGATCTTTCCCTGGCGGCTATCGGTTTACCTTCTACCAGACCAGGGTGCTGTCTTTCAGCGTTGGAGATGACCATCTTCAACGTACCGTCTTTCTCCACTACGTTGATTCTTTCCACATCTATTTCCTGAAAACGCTGTTTACCGAAGTCCGTACGGAAAGCCATAAAAAAGAACGCTATCAGTACAGTGGTGAGAATAAGAGCATAGGCTTTTAAAAAACGGACTTCACGTTGTAATTTTTCCATTTTATTGATCGATTTTAAATGTGTGGTGACAATTGTTTATTTAGTAATCAGTAATGATAAAACAAATATCATTCATCACGCGTTTTTTTGCCCCGCAAATTTGTCACATCTCCCCCTGTTCCCTATCCCAAAACAAGCGTAGGTTTGCTGAACATAAACATATCATGAGAAAACTGATCTTACAAATGCAGCTGTCTGTGGACGGCTTCGCGGCGGCGGCCGACGGAAGCGGCAGCTGGATGGTTTGGAGTTACGGAGACAACTGGACCTGGGACCCTGCCCTGCAGGATTATCATACTGCACTGATAGCATCCGCAGACGAGATATTGTTAAGCAGAAAGATGGCAGAAGAAGGTTTCATCGGCCACTGGGAAAAAATGGCGGGGCAGGTCAACAATCCACAGGCCGTATTTGCCGGACATATCCGGGATGCGGGGAAAGTTGTGTTTACGCATACGCTGGACCAATCTAACTGGCCAAATACAGTGCTGGCCAAAGGCGATCTTACAGCAGAAGTGAAGGCGCTGAAAAAAAAGCAGGGGAAAAATATGATAGTATTTGGCGGTGTTTCCTTTGTATCCGCGCTGATTGCAGCGGGACTGATAGACGAGTATCATCTCATCATCAATCCCGCAGCTATCGGCAGGGGAATGCCCGTTTTTGACAAGGTGCAGGGCGTATTGGGACTGTCGCTGGTCAACACCACTGCGTACCCGTCCGGTATAGTTGTGTTACAATACCGTTATGCAGGCTGATAACAGAGCAGCATCACGCCTTTATCCAGCTGACGGCTGCCGGTGAGCTGTAAACCGGTCTGCATGCCTTCGCCGAAGAAACGTTTGCCACTGCCCATCAGGACCGGATGTACGAGGAACTGGTATTCATCAATCAGGCCTGCTTTGGCCAGCGATTGGACCAGCGCCGCGCTGCCTTCTATCTGTATCTCTTTGCCCGGTTGTTGTTTCAGCCGGGCTATCTCCTGTTCAATATTATCCCGGATGATGGTGGAATGCTCCCAGGTGGCTTCTTTCAGGGTAGTGGACACCACATACTTCTGTACGCTGTTTAATTTGGCAGCGACGCCCATTTCATTATTTTTCAGGGAAGACCAGTAAGGCGCCAGCATCTCATATGTTTTGCGGCCGAAAAGGATAGCATCTGCCGACAGAATGCCTTCGCGTATAATGTCCTGACGCGCCTGGCTGTCGTAAGGGTTAAACCACTGTCCCATGCTTTCAGCGTCAAAAATACCGTCCAGTGTCATCCAGGTAGAAACGATTAACTTTCTCATACGTTGTTTTTTTTGATACAAAGTAACGACGGCAACAATCCAGTGTATAGAACAAACCCGACAATCTTCAGGCGGGGAAGTCCGTGGCCGCTTTCTGGTATTCCAGCGGCGTGAGACCGGTAAAATCACGGAATGCCCTGATCAGGTGGCTCTGATCTGCATAACCGTGCTGAAAAGCCACGCCAGCCATGTCCGTAAAGCCATTACCGCCCAGCTGCCGCAACGCGGCATCAAACTGGCAAATACGGCCAAACGTTTTAGGCGACACGCCTACATGCATATCGAACATACGCTGCAAAGTACGCTCTGTCACATACAACTCCTGCTGTACCTTCAGCATAGACAATGCTCCGCTATGTTGCTGTATCATCCTGGTGGCAAAAAGAACAGGTTGATGTATGTCCAGTTTACCGGGAGATATCAACCGTAAGAAATAATTATTCATCAAGGTCAATCGCTGCTCCAGCGACGGAGCGTTCAACAGCTGCTCCCGCACGCGCATGTCCCGTGCCGGTTCAGACAAACTGATATCCACACTCAGGTCTGTCAGTTCCCGGGCACTCCAGCCAAACAGGGCCTTCAGTGTATGTGGATACAGAAAATACGCGATCAGCGTCGTTGGTCCGGATACCGGTAAAAGAATAGGGCGGATATTCTGCCCATATAGTACAAGATGATCTACTTTGAGATGGCTGGCTGTCAGCTGGAAAACAACGCTGGGATATCCTTTTGCGATCAAAGGCAGGAAAGTGTCGAAAGCCAGGCGCTCACTCTCCAGTACCATGATATGGCTTACATAACCGGCCAATGCAGGAAGCGGTGTGATCAGTTGCGTTCTCATTTAACAACGTGTATGCTGTAAGTTAAACTTTATCTGTCAGCCACGGAATAGCATTTTTTTATGAACTAATTAAATATTTTTTTGTAATTACGTATATGCCATACACACACATTCTATACAAACGCTGGAATATCGCCTTACCTCTCTGGAGCCTCGTCAGTCCCCTGATAGGGCTTGTCATCCTGATGCTGGCCGGCAGCATACACAGTACGTTTTTCTCGCTGCTGATGGCCGTATCCCTGATCAGTATCGTATTGTCTGCCGTACATCATGCCGAAGTAGTGGCCCACAGAGTGGGAGAACCTTATGGCACACTTATTCTGGCGCTGGCCATCACGGTGATAGAAGTATCGCTGATAGTGTCCCTGATGCTGAGCGAAGGCGCCGAAGGCTCCACCCTGGCCAGGGACACCGTATTTGCCGCCATCATGATCCTGTTGACCGGTATCATTGGCCTCTGCCTGCTCCTCGGGGGCTATCGCTACAAAGAACAGGTGTTTATCAAACAAGGCACCAATGCGGCCCTTACTACCCTAACGGCCATCTCTATACTGACACTGGTATTGCCCAACTATACCACCACCACGCCAGGACCGGTATATTCCAACAGTCAGCTGCTGTTTGTGGCGATCATTTCCCTCGTATTGTATGGTGGTTTTGTCTCCGTACAAACCGGCCGCCACAGGGACTATTTCCTGCCGGAAGAAGAAGGGGATACACATTCCGCACCACCGAACAACCTGACGACCACCCTTAGTATGCTGTTTCTGCTGATTGCATTGGTATTGGTCGTGATGCTGTCGAAAAAACTGTCGCCCACCATAGAATCGATGGTGATCAGCATGGGCGCGCCCAAAAGCCTCGTGGGTATTATCATTGCGGCGGTCATCCTGTTGCCGGAGGGGCTGGCGGCCATACGCGCGGCGCGGCGCAACAGGCTGCAAACGAGCCTGAACCTGGCGCTGGGCTCGGCGCTGGCCAGTATAGGGCTTACCATCCCTGCAGTGGCCATCGTCACCGTCTTTGCAGGTTTCAGCGTTACGCTGGGCATAGACACCAAATCCACGTTATTGCTGATATTGTCCCTGTTCACCATCAGTATTTCCTTTAACGCCGGCCGTACCAACATCCTTCAGGGCATTGTGCTGCTGGTGATCCTGGCGACTTATCTGTTTACGACGGTTGTACCATAAAAAAATATATACCTGTCGACAGTATTAAGATTTTCCCGATTGCGTACTTTTTTTTCCCAATTCAATAAATACCTGGCAGAAGCCGGGCTTATCTTCATATTCTGGGGATACACCACATCCCCTTGCTTACAACGAGCAATAAATTTTCGTACGAGAAGGCCGGCCATTTCTGGCTGGCCATTTATGATAGCCTATATTTGGATTATATTGTCAGGTAAAAGCAGCCGCTAACTTATCCTGTCCCATGCTTCGCCATTTCCCATACATCCTGATTTATTGCCTGATACAGGTTTCAGGTTTTTCACTGTATGCTCAGTTGCAGCTGCCGGACGTTTACGGTTACCGTCACCTGCAAACCACCTTCAGGGGCGATACGGTAGACATCCTGATCAAATCCAAAAAAGGAGAGGAACAGGTCAGAAAACCGCTTTTCCTTTTTTGCCAGGGCAGCCTGCCACAGCCGTTGCTGGTCCGGTACGAACAAAACGGCCAGACAGCTGTCATTCCGGCATTTGTATTTAATCCCGACAGCCTCGCCCAATATTATCACCTGGCTATTATTGGCAAAGCGTATGTCCCGCTGGTGGCCGATGAGCGCAACCTCGGCCCCGATATGGCCTATAAAGACAGTACCGGCCTGTTCCCCCGGAAATACCTGGAGCGGTACTATCTTGACTACTACGTGGACCGCAACCTCGCTGTGATAAAATTTCTGCAAAAACAACCCTGGATTGCCCGCAGCCCGCTGGTGGTGGCCGGACATTCCGAAGGGAGTACCATCAGCGCCAAAATGGCCATGCGCAGTAAATCAATCACCCATCTGATATATTCCGGCGGAAACCCGCAGGGCCGCATGCTCACCCTGATAGAACGGGAACGGGCACACGAAAAAGACAGCACCAGCGGCACCGGCGCCCTCTTCTCCCGGTGGGAAAAAATAACAGCAAACCCGCAGAACATGGATTTCTCCGCGGGAGACACCTACAAAGTGACCCACGACTTCTCCGATCCGCCGGCAGCATATCTCAGTCGACTCAAAATCCCCGTGCTCATCACCTTCGGCACCCGCGATGCAGGCGTCCCTTACCTGGACATGTTCCGCATAGACATGGTCCGCCGACATAAACAAAATTTTAACTATCGCGAATACATCGGTACAGAACATAATTATTTCCCGCTAAAACCCAACGGAGAGCCCGACTACGATGTATTCAACTGGGACAAGGTAGCGGAAGACTGGCGTCAGTGGCTGCTCACCCAGCGACCTCTGCCAACGTTAAACTTACCCCCTTCCAGACCGTCAAACAAGTGAACCTAACCATAAGGTCATGAAAAAGTTTGTCGTGATAATAATATGCACTTTGCTGGCTGTTGCTGCCACACCACGGGCATATGCACAAGTCAGCATTGGCGTTTCTGTAGGCATCGCGCCGCCTGCGATACCGGTCTATACACAGCCTCCCTGCCCCGGCGACGGTTACATGTGGGTCCCCGGATACTGGGCATACAGTACCCACTACTATTGGGTACCGGGCATATGGGTGAGAGCGCCCTATATAGGCGCCCTGTGGACTCCCGGCTACTGGGGCTTTATTGGCGGCGTATATCGCTGGCATGCCGGTTACTGGGGCCCGCACATCGGGTACTATGGCGGCATTAACTATGGCTGCGGGTATTTCGGCACAGGGTTCTCCGGCGGTATGTGGCGGGGCAACTCCTTCCATTACAATACAGCTATCACCAGAGTGAATACTACTGTGGTGCACAACACCTACATCAACAGAAGCGTGGTCAATAACAACATCAATAATAACCGTACCAGTTATACCCGGAATGTGGTAAACGACAACCGCGAAAACTTCACCCGGAATAATAACAATACAACGATTAACAATAACCGGGAGAACTTCACCCGGAATAATAACAACACAACGATCAACAATAACCGGGAGAACTTCACCCGGAATAATAACAACACAACGATCAACAATAACCGGGAGAACTTCACGCGGAATAATAACACTACGGTAAACAACAACCGTGACAACTTCGCCAGAAACAATAATATGAACGCCTCCCGCAGCAGCTGGAATGGCAACCACCAGGCAGGTATGAACAGGCCGATGGCCATGAGCAGAGCGTCCCGTCCGCAAGGCAACTTTATGCGTCAGCCATCAGGAGGCGGTAGCTTCCGCGGCGGCGGCGGTGGCCACTTTGGTGGTGGCGGCGGCGGACATTTTGGTGGTGGTGGAGGCGGACATTTTGGTGGTGGTGGAGGCCACTTCGGTGGCGGAGGTCACGGCCGGCACTAGCACTGCTATCGGCAAGCATCAAACAATAATTACAAGCAAAAAAAGGGGCTGACCAGTTGGTCAGCCCTGCTTTTCTGTTTTAACCTGTTCACAACCCCGCCATCCTCCATGCCAGTCGTGGTGGAAGGCAGCCCGCATCAACAGGATATTTACACCGATAAAGAGTATAATAACAAGTATCGCAGCCACTTTGGAGATACGCGCCAGCGCAGGTCTTTTTGAAAAACCACCAAAGATGTAACCAATAATAAATACCATACTCGCTGCAAACAGTACCCTGAAAAGGATAAGAAAAGGAAATAACATAACATGATTTTTTAAACGCTTGAATAATCATTTGAATTTGCCCAGCAATGCTTCATCTTCCGCCTTGCCCCAGTGAGGGGTCGTTCCTGTCTTATCTTTCGCCAACAGGCCCAGGCTTTTCTCTGCTAATTCTTTCGCCAATGATTTGTCACCGCCCCACATTTTAGGCGTATAATATTTCACCCATGCACGTACGTACAAAGCCCTCGGGTTTTCCGGTGCCAGCTGAAGCGCCTGCTGCAGGTACTTTTCCGATATGCTGCCGTATTTACGGCCGTAAGTCATCGGATTGATGAATACCCTGGTGCGGTTCACCATACTGGCCACCGTCAGCGCTTCTGCCAGTTCATGCCGGGATTTGGTGCTGTCCAGCAGAGACATCGCACGCCCTATCTGCTCTTCTCCCCTCACGCTGTATGGCTCAATTTTATCCCCATCGTCCTGGTAGAGGAAACCGATTTTCGCGTTACAGTAGGCAGCATAATACCAGGGCAGCCAGGAGCCAGGCTGCTGCGCCGTCAGCGTGACAAATGTTTTTTCCAGCGCTTCGTAATCTTTTACAGAAGCGGCGCCGTCGAGCTTATGCACGGCGTCTTCCAGTGACTGCGCCATGGCAAAGACAGAGCAGGACAGCAGTACTAATAAGGAGAGGATTGTTTTTTTCATAATTAGCGGGTTTGTGTTTTATAAATTGTTATTGATAAAATCATCGGTACGATCTATACCAAGACTCATAAAGAAGCCGATGAAAAATGTTCTGTTGGCCGGCAACGATACCGCCATCTTATGCTGGCCATTGTAACTGTAGTTATAACCAAACACCTGGGCAGTGCCCAGCAGGTTATTTACTCCCAGCGCAAAACCGGAGAAGTCTTTATGCTTCCAGCGCGGGAACAATGTCATCAGATGAGCAATATGCAGGTTCACGACATTATATGGCTTTGTGGTGCCCTCGTCTGCCAGCTGCCAGCCATCACTGTACCGGATATTGTAGTACGGCCTTCCCGCTGCCAGCGCATAAGACACGTTAATGCCGGTAGACAGGTCCGGGAAAAATTTCTTTACGGCGATCGTCATCGTGTGCGGCGCAGCAAATGACGGGCGCAGCGTCATCGGATAGTTCAGGTAATCCCGTTTGGTGTCCAGGTACGTATAGGTGATCCAGTAGTCCAGGTTTTTAAAAGTCTTTTTATCCCGGTAGAATAATTCCACCCCTTTCGCATAGCCGTTACCGGTAGACATGCTTTTTGCGTCCGGCGGTAACAGCCGTATCAGATCGTTATATTGCTTGTAATAGGCTTCCACACGGAAAAAACGGTTATGTGCCCTTCTGGTGTAATTCACGACATAGTGCGCAGCACGGGAAAGGGATAAGTCGCGGTTGCGGTACAGGAACTCGTTCTGAGGCTCCTGGTAAAAAAGGCCATAGGCGAAGTTAAGCTGACTTTCATCGCTCAGCCGCCATGCCAGGCTTACCCGCGGCGCCAGTGACCATTTCTCCAGCAGGGAAGTATGCTCCAGCCGCAGCCCAGCTTTAGCTGCGAGGCTGCCCGTCAGGTAAATATCACTCTCTGCAAAAAGGGCGGACAGCTGGTCTGTTTGCGCCACAGCGCTGTCACGATATATGCCGGCATCTTTGGAATAAAAATGTTCCGCACCAAAGCGCACTGCCTGGTCCCTGCCCAGGAAACGGGTAAACACTACTCTCGCCTGCGCAAAATCAGAGCGGATATTACTGTAGTTGCTTTTTAAGTTAAGCGGCACGTCCGGTAGAGAAGCGGGCTTCTCTGCGGCGTCCACCAGGCTGGCAACACGTTTGTCCCTGTTGTTGCTGTAAGCCAGGCCCGTTTCCACTTTCCAGTTTTCCCCCAACCCGGTGCGGTAACTCATATTCGTATAGACGTTACCGCCCTTTACCAGGTAACCGGAGCGCAACGCCGCACTGTCTACGTCCTGATTATACAGGCCCACGCTGCTTTTACTCCACACGGCATATACTTTGAGCATACCGCTGCGGCCTGTTTTAACGCGGAAATTGGCGTTACCCTCCAGATACGAAGGCCCCTGAAAATAATCGGGCACATGTGGCACCAGCGCATTGTACAAAGTCTGATTGGAGTAGTTAAGCCCCAGTCCGAAGCTGCTGCGGTTGTCCTTTCCCAACCGCTGCATCCCCGCGCCCTGATTGGCAGGAAACAGGTAAAAATTAGCGGACGATTTCTCCGGAAGGTCCACACTTTCCAGTATCAGCGCGCTGCTCATGGCTTGCCCGTATAAGGCAGAATAACCGCCGGAGCTGAACAGTATCCCTTTAAACAGGAAAGGGTTGATACGGGCGCCCTGTGAGATGCCCGGCACGGAAGGATAGTTGGGATATTTGAATAACGTGCCGTCAATAAACTGTTTGGTCTCATCACTGGTACCGCCCCTCACAAAAAGCCCTTCCGTTTCCCCGATCTGTTGTACCCCCGGCAGTGCGCGCAACGCCTGTGAAAGGTCGCCGTTGCTGCCGGCCACGGTGACAGCGTCCATGGGCGTGAGGGAGGCTCCTTTGGCTTTATCGCTGGCCTCAAAAGCACCGGCGCTCACCGTCACCTGCTTCAGGTTTTTAGGTGTGCCGCGGGGAACGGTATCGGACACGGCTTTCCCGGTGCTGTCAGCCGGCGGCTGTTGCGCGTGAGCTGTGTTCAGCAAGGCAGGTAAAAAAATCCATATCAGGTATCTGGTCATCACCGGAAGTATTATTTACCCACAAAACTAGCGGGTAGCACGACCGGGATTTTGAGGTGTAGACAACACAGGAAAGTGTGACGACAAGATGAGCAAGTCCGTTTACATCAGTTTTGAGGTCCTTGCACTAAGCGGGTAACATTTTCTTTGAAGAAATCGCTGACAGGTATTTCTTTTTCACCGATACATACCAAATCGCGTTTTACGGAGGTTATCTTCTTCACCGCCACCAGATAGGATTTGTGGGTGCGGACAAATTCTTCTGCCGGTAATTTCTCCGCGACGGCTTTCATCGTCATACGGGTAAGGATTGGCCTTGCAGCGGAAGAGAGGTGTATTTTGATATAGTCTTTTAATCCTTCGATATATTCAATGTCTGCCACCACAATTTTCACCTGTACGTATTCCACGTTCACGAAAAAATCGGTGATGGCACGGGCGGGCGCTGGTGGCTGTTGCAGCCGGAACAAGTCGCCGGCACGCTGGCAGGCTTTCAGGAAACGCTCAAAGCTAAAGGGTTTCAACAGGTAATCCACTACCTGGAAGTTATATCCTTCCAGGGCGTATTTTTCATAAGCCGTCACGAGAATAACGAGCGGCGGGCGTTGCAGCGATTGTAAAAGCTGCAAACCGTTGAGGCGGGGCATTTGTATATCGAGAAACATCAGGTCTACCTGTTCCCGCTGCATCACTTCCATAGCTTCCATCGCATTTTTGCAGGTGGCCACCAGCTCCAAAAAAGGTACCTGCCGGATACTGTCTTCCAGTAACTCCCGCACCAGGTGCTCATCATCTACTGCAATGCAACGTATCATACAAGCGTTAACGTTAGGTGTACAAGAAACCGGTTGCCATCGTTCCTTACCGCCAGCGTATAATGCCGGTGATATAGCAGTTCCAATCTGGATTTTACATTGGCCAGGCCTATTCCCGAACTGTCGTCTTTGCTGGTGTCCTGTACCGGATCAAAATGGTTTTCCACTTCAAAGGTAAGTACATCTTCCTGAACAGACAGGTGGATACGGATAACCGGCTGCTCTACGCCGGTACCGTGTTTGAAAGCATTCTCCACAAAGGGTATCAGCAACATCGGCTCTATCGTATAATTGCTCAATGACGCTGTGGCCGGCAGTTCCCTGCGAATGTCCACATCATTGCCAAAACGTAGCTGCTGCAGCGCAATGTAACTGTCGAGATACGCTACTTCCTTTTGCAGTGGCACCTTGGCGCCACCGGTATTGTACAGCATATACCGCATCAGCTCCGACAGCATGATCAGCGAAGGCTCCAGCTGATCAGATTTTTTCCTGGCCAGCGACACCATGTTGGTCAACACGTTAAACAAAAAATGCGGACTGATCTGTGAGCGGAGAAACTTTAATTCGGTAGACAGTTGCTCTGCCTGCTTTTCTTTCTGCCGGCGCTCTTCGTATATGCGGTCCAGTATCTTACGGTACAACAGGCTGATCACCAGCACCGCCACAGAAGGCCCGAAAACAAAGCGGTACGCAGCTTTGTTGTGCAACAGCCCCGGAAACCAGGTAGCCATGATATGGTACTTCAGCTGGAAAGAAACAAACAACAGCAACAAGGCAGCGGGAACATACATCCACCAGTAGCGGCGGTTGAGCAACCGCGGGCACAGGTAAAAAGCATTACCATAAAAAATACCCATGTGTATCACACCGGCAACAGTAAAAAAAACGCCGGGCATAGGGCCGATACTGTACTGGTTTTCGGGAGATGATACGATATAAGGCAATAACAACAGCATGCCCCAGATAAGCGCATGCAGTGTTATGTTGATATATTTTGCTGTCAGGAATGCTTTCATGTACAATATAAATATACTGCAAAGCACGCTGCTCCGGACCGGTTTATCCCCAAAGAAGCGACAACACGGCAAAATGTGCAGACAACACGGACTTTACCGGTAAGAAATGTAGGTGGTCTGCCCGGTCACACTGCCGCCGTTGGTCGTGATTTTTACCGGATAACCGGCCGCATTGTACTCATACACGTACTGTTGCACCAGCTCTACCATATTATCAATCTTCAGTTGCATTTTAATTACGTTGTTGGGAGAAATACAATCCGCAAACCGCTGCAGGGCCGGTAATATGAGACCGTATTTTTTATACATGGCATAGTAGGGGTTGGGATGATTATCATACTGGTAGGTGACCGTTACCACCAGGTCCGGCACTCCCGGCCTTCCGAACAGGTTAGGCTGCGTGGTAACCGCCCGGATAACGTTGCCCTTGCCATCGTATTCAAATTTGATGGAAGTATACAGGGCGGTGTTCCATTTGCCGGGCGTAAAGGTAATGCCATTCAGGCGGCCGGCGGGCAGGGTGTAATCATAGCTGCTGAGGATGGTACCGCTGGCAAACCGTTCATCTTTGATACTGCCGTCAATGCTTTTGATGTAGCTGTACAGGGAGTCGGCAATACTACCCGCACACAGGCCGTTGGCCCAGGTGAAAGTCGTTTTGTAGATATAACCGGTAATAATATTATTGACGGTGTCTTTGTGTTCGATACGGCTGCCAACAATGCGGCCTTTGTCATCATAGGAAAATTTTTCATGGCCCATCGCCACCAGCCGGTCGCCTTCATAAATAAAAGGCGGGATATCAGAGATAGCGGTGATGTTTACATCGTTGTAGTTTAATGCCGGCCCGTTTCCGGATTCATCTTTGCGGCAGGCCATCAGGCTCAGGATGGCCAGACACAGTACAGTACTGGATAATTTCATGTTCGCGGGTTATATTTTAACAACACTATAGTTTCAGATTTATCGGTCGGCATAATTCTGCAGCTTCTGTTTCTCTTCGGCAGACAGGCTGTTGATGCCCTGCCGGTGGATCTTTTCAAGTATGGCATCTATCTCCTGCTGCTGTATGGCCTTTTGCTGGTTATACCGGTCTTCCAGGTTCAGGAAACGTTGTGGGCCGGGGGTATTACCGGTAAGCATCATGTGTGGCTTACGTACCAGCAGGTACATGAAAATAATACAGGGCAGCAGTATCGCCAATACCGGCAGATAATGTTGTCTGACGGCCTGCGGCTCCATACATACGGCAAAAACCAGCCCGATAAAAGCGCCGCCCAGGTGGGCTTCATGTCCTACGTTATCATTTTTGTCTTTAATCCGAAAGATAGTAAACAACATGTACAATACACCGTATATCCATGCCGGTATGTACAACGGGATACCGAAGAATCCGATTTCCATTTCAGGGAACAAAGCGATACATGCGAAGATAATACCACATACGGCGCCGGAGGCCCCCACTGCACTATAATCTCCATGATGCCGGTGAATAAACAGCGACAACAGGTTGCCACCCACCAGGCTGCTCATATAAATGATGATGAAGTTTTTAATCCCTAACACCGCTTCCACATCCGCGCTGAAAAAACAGAGCGACATCATGTTAAAAAGCAGGTGCATCCAGTCCGCATGCAGAAAGCCGGAAGAAATAAGGCGGTAATATTCCTTGTGGACCAGCATTTCATCCACAATAAAAGCATATTTATCAAAAAAAACGGTGTCTTTAAATCCCTTGTAAGACACCACGAGGTTCAGGATAACGGTCACCAGGGCAACAACGCCGATTTCAGTCATGGCTATAGGACATTTAGGGTACAGGATGTAAATGTGAACGGCAGCCGGAATAGTTACCGGCTGCCGTTATAAAGATAAAAAACTTATTACATTAAAAAGTAGGATCGGCGGGTGTATTTGGGTTATCGTTCCTTTCCACAAAAGGATAAGGGAAATAATTCCTTTTCCTTTCGGTAGTTGGACGGCCAAATCGGCGCTGGTCTTCAATTTCCTGGCCAGACATGAACATTTCAATGCGACGGTGTTTGTAAATCTGCGTCAGCAGGTCCGGGATGGTGGCGACAACCACCGGCGGCAGGTTGGCACCTATGCCAAACGGATCGTCAGACGGCTTTTTGGTCACTACCTTGTTCAGCTCTGCGAGACCGTTTACCAGGTCGTTGTTACGGGCATAACATTCCGCTTTGATCAGCGTAATTTCCCCGGGCAGGAACACCGGGATGGACTGGATATTGGATTTAAAGAAGCCGCTCATCACAAATTTCAGCCCGGTGGCTTGCCTTGTCATGTAAAACGGTATCCTGGCGTCAGTTGGCGTGGGCGCCAGTGCTACAGGCAGGCCCATCGTGGAATCCACCACCTGGTAAATATTACTGGTGGAAGATACGAGGGTAAAGATCGGATTGGCCACCTGCGGATTGAAGTTGAAAGTACTGATACCTGCACTGGTAAGGTCTACTTTATTGGCAGCATCCAGCGCAGCGGCATAATCGCCGGCACTCAACGCGTAACGGGCCTTGAGGGCATACAGGGTATTGACCACATTGATGCCTTTAGGAAGAAACGGTGTAATAGCAGAACTGATCGGGTTGGCGGCAATGGTATTTAATGCATTGTCGATCGTACGTACCGCTCTTGCGTAACCTTGTTTCCCGGGGATGAAACCCACACGGGTAGTCGCATCCGGGCTACTGATGGTGTCCGGCACCTGCTCCCAGTAATTGGCTTGCACGCCCAGCGCCAGCGCTTTAAAAATGGACGTATAGGCAATCACGCCGCTGGCATAGCCTTTATCAGATATCACGGTGTTAGTCGCCTTCAGTACTCTCTCTGCATCAAAAACGATCTTATTGGTATAAGCCCACATACCGGTCACCACCACGTTGTTGTTCAATACCGTATTGCCACCGGTGCCCAGCTGGCCTTCATCGGCGTTGCCCGGATTGGTGACAAACGTTTCTCCGCTCAGCAGGCTTCCGGAGGTAATAGTGGTATAAATGAGGCCAGTCCTGTCTTTGACATAGTTGGCCTGCAGCCCAACTGCCGCATCTGTAATGGCCTGCGGCGAGCTAAAGGCCTGGTCCTGGGAAGGCCCGGAAGGGTCCTGGTAGTCTTTTTTACAGGCCGCCGCAGACAACAGGAACGTGGCCATGGTCATGTATGTATAGAAGGTAGTTCGTTTCATGATTTGTCTTTTTAGGATTAGAATTTGGCGCGAACGCTCAGGTTATAAGTACGCGGAACAGGTACGGCCCCGAAGTCAATTCCACGTAAAACAGTGCTTTGTCCTGCGGCATTCACTTCCGGGTCATAACCCTTGTAGTTGTCCCATGAAATGAGGTTCCGGCCACCCACGCTAACGGTCAGGTCCTTTACGGTGTTGTTTAATTTTCCGAAATTATAGCTGAGCGCCACTTCGCGCAGTTTCACGAAGCTGCCGTTGTCTATCCTGAATTCCTGGATGTTGTATACACCGGCGATATACCCTCTTGGTAACTTGCCCAGGTCTTCCTGCTCTGCGATCTTACCATTATCAACGCCCTGGCGGGTCCTGAAGTCTGCGTTAAAAACATCCACTCCCTGTACGGCATCCAGTTGTATATGCAGCCCTAGTTTTTTGTATTGTAGATCAGTGGTAAAAGTACCGGTCCAATCCGGATTAGGGTCACCGATTTTTTTGTTGAGTGCCGAAGCGGAAGCCAGCGGCAGCCCTGTAGCAGGGTCACGCTGTGCCTGGTAATCGAACGGGCCTTTCTGCACACCTCTTTCTGTCACCGGGATGCCGGCAGGCGTAGTCAGGATATTGCCGTTGGCATCGCGGGCATAGAAAGTACCATAGAAGAAGCCGATGGGATAACCTGCGGCAATGGCCACGGGAGCGCCGCCCACGGTATTCAGCAATACCAGCGACTGCCCGATATTGAGGGCTTCATTGCGGTTACGGTTGAAAATAGCGGTAAGGTTCCAGGTGAAATTTTTAGTCCTCACCGGTACGGCGTTTAACACTACTTCTATACCGTTATTTTGCAGGGAACCGATATTGCTCCGGATAGAAGTATAACCGGTGGTTGGGGCTACTGCGCGGTCAATCAGCAGGTCCTGAACTTTTTTACGGTAGTAGTTCACACTCAGGCCGAGGCGGTCATCCAGGAAAGACAGATCAGTACCGATTTCCAGTTCTTTCTGTTTTTCAGGTTTCACATTGGGGTCTGTGTATACCAAAGGACCCTGGAAACCGGAAGCACCCACGAAGGCATTCGGAGCATAAGTATTGTAACGCGCATAAGCAGTGAGACCGGTCATGTTACCGGATTCCCCATAGGCAGCGCGCAGTTTGAACAATGTCCACCATTTGGCAACGGAAGATTTAGCCCAGAAATCAGTGCCAGACAATACGTAGCTGCCGCTCAGTTTAGTGTACAGCAGGTTACGTTGACTTTTACCAAATACAGAAGAACCATCCACACGCAGGGCGCCGGTCAGGAACAACTGATTGCGGTACTTGAAGTTCTGCTGGATGAATTCCCCGGAGATAGAATACTCGGAACGCTGATCACTGCCGGGAATGGCGGTGGTGGCTTTGTCCGCTGTCTGTGCGAAGGGAGGCATGCCTCGTCCCTGTTGCAGGGAATAGTGCTGCTTTGAGTATTGCACGGAGTAGCCTACCTGTGTCACGGATTCGAGGTTATCATTGATACGTGCGTTGTAAGTGGCGTTCGCGTCGTGGTTGATCAGGAAGGAAGTGTTGGTACCTGCACTGGCGTAGCCGTTCAGGCTGGGGTCCAGTGATGTACCGCCGCCGAAGAAGCCGGTGCTTACGTTATAGGCGAATGGCGGAATGAAGGTGGTACCGTCCTGGTAATAGTTATCAATACCCACGTGATAGTCCAGTGTCAGGTTTTTGGTGGCATTCGCTTTAAAGCCCAAACCGGCAATCACACGGCCAACCTGCTGTTGCTGACGGAAATCATTAATGATAGATACCGGGTTCACACGGCCCAGGTTACCCACTTTCATCAGGTTGCCCAGCGCGTCCCTTTGCTGTATATTATAGTAGTTACCCAAAATGGTAACGGAGTTCATAGGTGAATAAAAAGTGTTACCGTCAGGCTTTTCGTTTGACTTACTGTAAACATAGTTGAGGGTAGCATTCATGGTGAGCCATTTTGTTACCTCCTGATCGAGGTTCACGCGGAAGCTCATGCGGTTAAAGTCTGTATTCTTGATGATACCCTGATTGTAGAAGTAGCTGGCGGAGGCATAGTACTTCGTTTTGTCCTTTCCACCGGCAATGGAAACGTTGTTGTCGGTGCCTACGCCTGTGCGGAAAATAAAATCCTGGTAGTCGTAGCGTTGTACCGGGAAGGTGCTGACAACGCCCGGTGTCAGGATATTCTGGGTGGAATCGTTCGGATTCCCGCCAAACTTAGTGGGAGCACGGTTCACATCCAGTTTCTTACGCAGCTCATTGATGGAAATGCCTGTGGAGAAGTTGATCACCGGAGCACCGGCACTGCCTCTCTTAGTGAAGATCTGCACCACACCGGAATTGGCGCGGGAACCGTAGATAGCGGCGGCAGCAGCGCCGTTCAGCACTTCCACCCGTTCTATATCGTCGGGGTTGATATCTGCCATACGGTTCTGGCCAACGCTACCAACGAAGTTGGCGCCGGCATAGTTAGGATCAGCGTTGGTAACGCGGGTAGTGGAATTGTCCACAATAACACCATCCACGATGTACAACGGCTCTGTAGAACCGCCGATAGTACTGATACCTCTCAGTTTTACGGAGATACCACCGGAAGGGTCGCCGGAGTTCTGGGTGATCTGGGCGCCGGCCGTTTTACCCTGCAAAGCTGCCAACACGTTGCCGGTGGCGCCTTTGTTAAGGTCTTCGGCTTTTACGGAACTGATGTAGCTGCCCAACTGGCGGCGGGTGGTACCTTGTGAGGTACCTGTCACCACAATTTCATCCAGCTTGGATACGGAAACACCCATCTTCACATCCCTGGTGATGTTGGAAGTGCCAATGGTGACCGGTATTTCCTGTGTGGTAAAACCTACACCGGTAACAGCCAGTACATAGTTGCCCGCAGGTACGTTGGCCATGAAGCTGTAAAGCCCTTCCACCGTAGTATTGGCGCCTAGTTTGGTGTTTTTGAGCGTAACGGTAATTCCAGGTAAGGGAGTTCCGGTTTCGTCTGTTACTTTACCGGATATTTTCACCTGCGCGCTGACGGTGGCGGCCAGGCAGGTCATCAACAGTAAAAGCAGCACACGGCCACTCCCTGTCAATCGCATAAATACACGCGTGATCATAAGTGATTTTTAAATGTTGGTTACTGTTGTTCGTAGCCCTTAAAACAGTCGTAAAACAACTGTTGAATGGTTGATTGCCTTATTGAATCCTCTTTTTGTGCCTTCTGAAATTAGTGGCCCGAACGGCATCATACTGCCTCACCGGCCATTCCCGAAATTCGTTTTTCACAACGCCTCTTCAAACGTTGGTTGTCCTGTAAAACAGCCCGGGAGGGCTATTTGTTGATAAACGTGTTAAATAATAAAAATGATTGTTATAAAATCTTAATTCCTTTACTACTGTATGGTTGCAACTTCTTCGATTTTGGCTGCAACTCGGTAATCAATATATCGATATCTTCCACATTACATACTTTCAAATGCTCGGCAGTGTTCACCTTTTCGGAGATACACATGGCCACTACTTTTTTGGCAGTGCTGACCATCGTCTTCTTTACCTGCACCACCTCCCAGTCATTGTCGGTAAGGCCCGCCTGTACATCAATGGCGTTCACCCCGATAAAACACAGGTCCGCCCGGATATCCCTGATTTTGGCGATCGCCTCGCCGCCTACCGTTATTTTCGAGTTCTTGGATAACTTGTCACCGATGACAATCACTTCTATGTTCGGATGATTGGCATATTCAAAAGCTGCCGGTAAACTTACCGTCACGAAAGTAGCCCTCAGTTCGGGCGGTAATATCCGTGCCAGCTGCAGGATAGTGGTGCCCCCTGTGGTCAGCACAAACATACCGTCGCGTATCAGCTCCACCGCCTTCGTGGCAATAATGCGCTTCTCTTCTATGGCATATACGTCTTGTGCTACCGCCCCCTGGTGAAACGAGTTGGACAACGCGCCACCATGCACCTTCAGCATTTTCCCTTCTTTGGCCAGCTCCGCAAGGTCCCGGCGGATCGTATCCTCCGATACCCCCATCTGTTCGCTCAGATGTGACGACAATACCTTGTTATGTAGGTTGACCTGATGTAAGATATATGCCTGGCGTTCCTTTTTTAGCATCGGAAGTTTATTCTGCTTTAAATTCGGCAAAAAAACGCATTCAAACAAATATAAAAATGCAGATTCTTGCAGATTTCTGCATAAAACGCAGATCTACCGCGTAATATTTTTCAAAAAAATATTTTTTTGGGGAAATGCCCCCGATACCAACCACCCTATCAAAAAAAAGACCGCCTGGCAAAGCCAGACGGTCATCTCCCTAAAACGCAATAACAAAATAAAAAACAACCAAATGATCAACGGGCGATAAACAACAGCGCATCCGCCACCACCGGGCCATCCGCCTGCTCATTACTGATCTCCACATACGCTTTCTTCCCCTTCGGCAAACGGTAACTTCCCAGCAGCACCCATTCACCGGAAGTCTGCCCCTCCACCTTAATGGCATGGGTCTCTATCTTCACCGGATTTACCTGTTTTCCGTCAAAAACCCGCACATGGGTAACAGTAGCCTGGTTGGCCAGCTTAGGCAGATAGCTGTAAACCTGGTATTCGGCTTCCTGCTGTATTTCGGGGGTGAAACGTGCAGATTTCGGCACACTCCCATGGCTGTCATCCAGGTACAACGACGGGCCATAGGCGCCCTTCCAGTCTTTTTTCCAGTCGCCCTTCAGCGTTACATGGGCGGCATCGTCGTTGTCCACCAGTATTTCCGGCGTGCTGTTATCGGCCAGCGGATTAGCCGCCAGCATTTGCTGCACTTTCTTCACGGCCACCTGCTGCACTGGCACCTTGCTGTCGATAGCCACTGCCGCGGCGGTAGCGGCGGATTGCGCCAGTACCATAAATACCGGCTCCATCCGGATGGAACCGTAGGCGATATGAGTGGCGGATAAACATACCGGCACCAGCAGATTGGCACATTCACCGGTTTTAGGCACCAGCGCCCGGTAAGAAATAGGATACGGGCCAAAACCACCAATCTGCACATCTCCCTCGTTCTTCACCATGCCATTCACCACCAGCCGCTGACAGTTATGTGAATCCATCGTATAGGCCGCCATGCCTACGCCATCCGTCACGGTGGCACGTCCCTGGCAGTTGGCCTGCGTCATTACATATTCACCCACCATACGGCGCACCTCACGCACATACAGCTGCGGCGACCAATGCCCGTTGCTGACATATTCATCCTTAGGATATCCCCATTTCAACATCTCCCTGCGCAAATGCTCCGGCATCCGCGGATCATGGCCAATGAAATACAACAGTCCTTTGTTGTACTGCTCATGCTCCCGGATGATCTCCTTCCGTTTGGCAGCATCCGCCTCAGGATAATCGAAATTCATCCCGATCATATCCGTGGAAAACGCACCGTTGTTGTTGATGTCTGTCTTACCGTTAGGCATCAGGTCAAACTTCAGAAAACCCCACAGGTTTTTTGCCGGCGCTTTTTCCAGTACGCGCAACAGCAGCTCATAACGGGAAGGATCATATCCTTCCGGCTGCGTGATCGGAATCATATTGTCCGGACGGTCCGTCAGGCAGATACGGAAATTGTACGCCTGCACGCACTTGTCGCCTGCCCCTTGTGCGGCCAGCGGGGCAGGACTGATCCCCCATAACAATCCGCTTTCCGGTTTGCCCGGTATCTTGTAAGGATCTATCCCGTCGGGGAACTGGTGCTTTTCGCGGAGCTGCACCCCGTTGTAAGTCTCATTATACTGGCTGTTGGCCTCACGGCCAACGGTATACGAAACGCCAGCTTTGGCCATCAGGTCCCCTTCGTAAGAACAATCGATGAACATACGGGCCCTTACCACCACCGGGGAAGCGCCTTCCACAGTGATTTCACGGATATAGCCGTTTTCCTTGCGCACACTGGTGAGCCGGTGATCGGACCAGATTTCCAGCTTTGCGTTTTGTATATACCCGTCAAATGTCTGTGAAGCTACGTGCGGCTCAAAAATCCACTGCTCAAATTTTCCGTAGTGTGTGCCGATACGACGGTAAAAATCGCGGGCCAGTCCGGTGATCGCGTATTTGTTGCCGATATCCGTATAACCAAGACCGCCGGTGGTCAGTCCGCCGAGGTGTTTGCCCGGCTCTATCAGCAATACGGATTTGTGCAGCTTTTTGGCGGTATAAGCCGCCATAATACCGGCGGAAGTGCCGCCATATATACAAATGTCCACTTCCTTAGGAGCCCCGGCCTGTAAGGCAGCCGGTATGGTCAACAGGCAACAGATGGCCAGCAGCCACAATTTAATTTGTCTGATCATAGTTGTTATTTTAATACCCGGGATTTTGGTCTTTTATTGGATCAATTGCTTTATTATAGTTGTATTCTATCGTAGGAACAGGCCACAGCAAATGTTTATCGGCCATGGTAATGCCCTTCATGGCTTTGATCACCTCTTTGGCGATGCCCAGCCGCTTCAGGTCCAGCCAGTGCTTGCCTTCGCTGCAGTCTTCATAGGCGCGCTCTTTCACTACCTGGTCAACAAAAGCCTGTAAACTGCCGTAATCCGTCATTTTGAAATCGACCGAGGCGTCTGCCACCAGCGGGTTCCTGCCGTAGGCCCGGCGGTGTATCATATTCAGTTTCTCCAATGCGTCTGTAGTGGGACCGTTATTTACACGGCTGTCGCATTCTGCGTAAAATAACAACAAATCGGCATAACGGTACATCGGATAATCATTTCCCGCTGCGGTGGTGGTGGTACGGTCGCTGAATTTCTTGTTAAGAATAGTACTGGGTCCAAGGCCAAACGTTTGTACATACCAGTTATAATCATACCGCAGATCGTTCTTGTCCCAGTTCCGCACAAAAGTATTATTTACCGCATCACTGTACAAAGTATAATATCCGCCGGGAGGATAATAGCCCGCCCCCGGATAATGTGTGTACATCGGATACTGGAAACCCTGGCCGTTAGGCTGGCGGGAGAATTTCAGGTAAAAAATTTCTTCCGGCGTGGTGATGATATCCGGGCCAAACAGCTTATCAAAGTCGGCCGATACGGTCACGTTCACCAGTGAAAACTTACCGGACTGTATCACCTCCAGTGCCTTGTCACGTGCCTTCTGATAGTCGTTCAGGTTCATGTACACATCCGCCAGTACCGTCCTGGCGGCCCATTTGGATGGAGCGCCCACCAGCCGCGCGGCGTCCGGCAGGTTGGCTTCGGCAAACAAAAGGTCTTCAAGTATCAGCTGATATACCGCTTCTTTGCTGCTCCTCGGCACATTCAGGGAGTCCATATTGTTTTCCTTGCGAATGGGCACGCCCGCCCAGTTGCGCACCAGGTGAAAATATAGCAAGGCCCGCATAAAACGGGCTTCTCCCAGGAATTTACTTTTATCGGCATCTCCGATATTTTTACCGGCCGGTACCTTCTGAATTACAATATTGGCATTGCGGATGGCTTCATAAAAAGCAGCCCACATATCGGCCACGCGGGTGATGTTGGTGTTGTCCAGCCCGGCATAATCATTCAGCGGAGCGTGGCTGCCACGGCCATACATATACTCCGTGTAAATCTCCTGCTGTATCTGGTACAGCGCCCCCATGATGCCTCCTGCACGGATGGGCGTGTAAATGGCATTCAGCCCCGCCTGCACTTCGGCGGTATTATTATAGAACTGTTCCGCTGCGATGGACTGCGGTTTTTCCTCCAGCAGTTTTTCGCAGGAAGCAAACAGCAATACAGACAATATGGCGAGGATACTATATTTCATAAAAAAGTTTGAATGTTGGAAAATCAAAAACCACATCTGATACCGAACGTTACTGATTTGTTGGTAGGATAGGTAGCGTAATCAATTCCCTGGTTAACGGAACTCATGGCACCGGGCGCCAGCAGGGATCCAAACGCATTCACCTCCGGATCATACCACGAGTAACGGGTGATCGTGATCAGGTTTTGTCCGCTTACATATACCTGTGCTTTTTTAAACCATTTCACGTGCATTTTTTCCAGGGGGATGTTATAGGCCAGTTGTATATTTTTAAACCGCAGATAGGAACCGTCTTCCACAAAACGGGTAGACATATTACCGGCCAGCGTGCGGGTGATCTTGGGATATTTCGCCTGTGTGTTTTCAGGCGTCCAGTGGTCGTAAGCCACTTCCGCAGGGAGGTTCAGGCCCATCCCCAGGTCCAGCGCGGCGGCTTTGTTGAGGTTAAAAATATCATTGCCTTTGGAGCCTTGTATAAAGATGGACAATTCCAATCCTTTGTAGCTGGTCACGGAGTTGATGCCGTAAGTAAAATCAGGATTGGGATTGCCGATGTAGGTTTTATCATCTGCGCTGATTTTTCCATCTTTATTGAGATCGGCATACTGCAAATTTCCCTGTGCGGTGTAACCGGTTTCCACGTAGCCGTAAAAGATGCCAAACGGTTGCCCTTCGCGCAGCAGGTTCACGTAATCGTTCAGCGAACCGGTATACAGTGTATTTCCGAAGATATCCTGTCCATTGTACAGCTTCACGATTTTGTTGCGGTTAAAGGATATGTTGGCATTTACGTTCCAGGTGACGGCTTGTTTCATCACGTCCACGTCCACGGAGAACTCCATGCCTTTGTTTTCCATTTCCCCCACGTTTTGCAGCGTAGTGCGGTATCCCATGGAAGCGGGCAGCTGTACGGTATTCAGCAGGTTCCTGGTGCGTTTATCATAGAAATCTGCCGTAACACGCACCCTGTCATCAAAGAGAGCGGCATCTATACCAAAATCTGCCTGGTAGGTAGTTTCCCATTTAAGGTTACCAGGCAGCACCGTACCGGGGGCAAAGGCGGTGTACAGCGCATCGCCGAAGATAGTGTTACCAGGCCGTAACTGGTTCATCGTCTGATAGGGGCTTACCGCGGTGCTGCCGGTAGCGCCGTAACTGGCCCGTACTTTCAGGTCAGATACCACTTTTGACCCTTTCAGGAAAGGTTCGTCACTGGCTCTCCATGCAATGGCGGCGGAAGGAAAGTTGCTCCATTTATTGCCCGGGGAATAACGGGAAGATCCATCCCGGCGCACACTTATGGTAAAAAGATACCTGTCCAGTAAAGTATAGTTCACCCTGGCGAGGTAAGAAAGCAATACCCATTTTTCATAGCTGCTGGCCGGAATACCGGGCGTGCCGGCACTTCCGAGCGAACCGGTTTTGGTGACGTCACTGAGGAACCCGATCCCGGAGCCGTCAAGGGTGGTGCGCACATAATCCTGGTAGGTAAAACCGGCAGTCACATTGATCCCATGGATGCCCAGCTTTTTGTTGTAGTGCAACACGTTTTCATTAAGCAGGCTGGTGGACTGCGTGGTCCTCACTGTTGCGGAACCCACGGAATTGGTGGAGGGCTCAATATCGGCATAGTAGTCCGCCCTGTCGTTCAGGTTGTCTATACCGCCGGAAATGCGGAGGGACAAGTCTTTCCATGGCTTGATGGTAAGGGCGGCATTGGAAAACACGCGGTCGCCTTTCAGGCGGTCTGCTATCTCATTGATGGGCACCATCGGGTTGATGATGGCATTGGAGATAAAAGGATAGGCGGTAGTAAGGCGGCGGTAGCTGCCATCAGGCAGATAGGGCGTGAGCGTGGGTGGCGCCATCAGCATGGCGGAGATCAGGTCACTGCCGCGGTTACCAAGGCTGGAATTCTGGCTGCGTGTGTCCATGCGCGTTAGCGTGGCATTATAGGACACGCTGAATATTTTACTGATATCATGTTCTACGCTGCCGCGGACAGAGTAGCGTTTGTAGTTACTGTTGCGTACAATACCATCCTGCAGGAACATGCCGCCGGAAAGGGAAAAGCGTGTCCTGTCCGTTCCGCCGCTGACGGTGGCGCTGGTATTATAGATAGGTGCTTTGTGCATCACGAGGGACTGCCAGTCGGTGCCGGGGTTCAGCCCGAACGAATCTATCTGTGCTTTGGTGAAGTAGGCTGCCTGTCCATCGTTGGCTGCCTGTTCGTTATACAGGGTAGCATATTGTTGTGCATTCATCAGTTTCATCTTTTTTGAAACGGACTGAATGGTATATCCTGCGTTCACTTCCACGTTGGTGGCTTCTTTTTTCCTGCCTGCTTTGGTGGTGATGATCACGATGCCGTTTGCGCCGCGGGAGCCGTAGATGGCCGTAGAAGAAGCGTCTTTGAGAATTTCCATGGAAGCGATATCGGCAGGTTGCAAAAAGGTGGGGTTGCCGTTGTAGGGAAACCCGTCGATGACATATAGCGGGTCGTTGCCGCCCATGATGGAATTGATACCGCGGATACGTACGCTGATAGCGCCTCCCGGGGCGCCGTTGTTCTGCATCACGCGTACGCCCGGGGCGCGGCCGGTCAATGCCTGCATAATATTGGTATTGGGCTGTGCGGTGATGTCTGCGGATTTGATCTGTGATACGGAGCCGGTAAGATCACTTTTTTTGGCGGTGCCATAGCCGATCACTACTACTTCGTTGGCTTTGTTCACCTCCGCTTCCAGGCGTACCTGCAGCGGCTGTTTACCGGCGGCGGCAACTTCCTGCGGCGTATAGCCGATATAAGAGATAACGAGAACGGCTGTACGGGGAGCTGTCAGTTTAAAAAACCCATCGGCGTCCGTCTGGGTGCCGGTCTTGCTGCCTTTGACCACTACTGTGGCGCCTGGCAGCGGCTCCCCTGTGGCGGCGGTCACACGGCCGGTGACCGGCTGTTCTTGCGGTGGTGTCGCCGGCGGCGCGTTTTTCCCGTTCTCCGACGGTTCTATCACTATATTCCGGCCTACGATGCTCCAGGAAAGGGACTGCTGGCGGAGGCATAGCTCCAGCGCTTTTTCCAGCGGCACAGCTGTCACTTCCACGGTTACACGCCGCGTGTTATCGAGCAGGCGGTGATCGAAGAAAAAGACGTAGCCCGTTTGTTTTTCGATAGCGCGGAAAACTTTTTCGAGCGGCACATTTTTTTCGGACAGGGAAACGCTTTGGGAATATCCCTTTGCGCTGACCTGTAAACAGGCACACAGTACGATGATGGCTGATAATTTCATGGCCAGAAGCATTTTGGCGATACACCGTGGTTGATAAGCCGGTCGCCTGCAAATAGAACTAAATTGCATACTTTTGAATTGTTTGGGTAATAAAAGCCCTGTCCCGGTTTAAAACCAGGAGGCGAGAGTCGTGGAACGATTTTCATGGGTTACCCAAACGACTGCCGGGAGTGCTGGAACACTTCCGGTTTTTTTTGGGCCCCTGCTGTGTTAATTAATCTTTTTTCATAACGGTTGTTTTCATGGTATTACGATGATCTTCTTTTTTTCTATTCTGAAATGGACCTTGCTTAGCTCGAGTATTCTCAGGACTTCTTCTATGCTGCTGTTGCGGGATATTTTACCACCGAATTCCCGGTCGGGGATATTGCCTTCATAGGCAATGTCCACATCGTACCAGCGGGCTATCTGCCGCATGACGCCCGGCAGTTTTTCGTGGTTGAACTGAAAGTAGCCGTTTTTCCAGGCGATGATTTCATCAGTGTTTACATTATCGACAACGGAGAGCCGGCCTGTCTGTTCCATGCGTAGCTGCTGACCGGGCCGCAGGGCTGTCTGCGCGCCGGCGGTATGTACTTTCACGGCGCCTTCCAGCAGGGTGGTCTGCATAGAAGTTTCTTCCGTATAGGCCATCACGTTAAAGTGTGTTCCCAGCACCTGTACGTCCATATTGCGGACTTTCACGTGGAAAGGTTTTTCCGGCATTTTCGCCACTTCAAAGTAGGCTTCCCCAGTAAGCTCCACTGTGCGGTCTGTGCTGGTGAAGGCTGTTGGATAACGCAGGCTGGAAGCCGCGTTGATCCAGACGTTGGTACCGTCCGGCAGCGTCACGCGGAACTGTCCGCCGCGGGGAATGGCCAGGGTATTGTATTGTACCGCTCCGGCAGCGTGACTGCCGCTGGCCTGATAGGCCAGCTGGCCATTATTGACCTGCACTACCTGCACATTGCCTTGTTGCGCCAGGGCGCCGTTTCCGGCGCTGTCGAGCGTGATAGTGCTGCCGTCTGCGAGCGTAAGCATGGCTTTATTGCTTCCCGGTGTCACCTCGTGCACTGCTGCCGCAGGATGGCCTGCCAGCTGCGGTTGTGGCCCGCGCGACCGCCACAGGGCGGCCGATGCTACGAGGACGGCCAGTATCACGGCTGCCGCAGCGGGGTATATCCAGCGGCGGCGCACAGGTACAACCGGCGTATCTGCCGGGCGGATGGAGTCATAGATTTGTTCCATCCGTTCCGTATCGGCATGACCGTGTTTGTCCTTATCCTGCAACAGGGCCAGCAGGGCTTCTTTCCAGGCCTCCTCCCCATGGCCTTCCCGCAGGGTTTCCCAGAGCTGTGCGGTTTCTTCTTCGCTCAGCTCTTCGTTAAGATATCTTGTTATCAGGGTTGATAAAGGTGTTTGTTCCATAGCCGGTATGCGACGTTGTATGGTAAAGACGCGTCAACGGAACAGAGGGAGGTGCCGCCGGAAAAATATTTTTCAGTAGTGCCGGGCGAGGGTAGCTATTATGAAGAAGAATAAACCGGGATAATGCTCCAATAGCTTACGGAGCGTGGCCAGTGCCTGTACGATATAACTTTTTATCGTGATGCGGGAGAGGCCCATCGCACGGGCGATCTCTTCGTGCCCCATGCCTTCAAAGCGGCTCATGCGAAAAGCTTTCTGTTGCTGGGGAGGCAGGCGGTGGATGGCGGCGTGAATAGCATTTTCCAGTTCCCGGAATTCTGCCCGGGCTTCTGTGCCGGAGTGAGAGGTTTCGTGTTGGTAGTTCAGCAGGTACTGCCGGTAGGCGTCCTGGGAGGCTAATTTGCGCAGCCGGCTGTAGAGCAGGTTACGGGCCATGATAAAGAAGTAGGCGTCCAGCTTCTCCACCTGTGCCAGCTGCGCACGTTTTTCCCAGAGGGTCACAAATATCTCCTGGGCAATATCTTCAGCGATATCGGGAGAACGGGAGAGCAGCAGGGCGGAAGAATACACCGCATCCCAATGACGCACGAACAGTTCGCGGTAAGCTACCGCGTCCCCGTTGGCCAAACGTTTCAGTAGTTCGGTTTCATTATGTGGAATTGAATGCATCGTTGGCAAACCCGGCTGCCTCTTATTATACCCGGAGTTTTAAAAATAATAAAACTTATTTATTGTCCAGCCATACCACCTTCTGTTCGGAAGTATGTTGCTGGCCAATAACATTGCGGTAGAGATCGGGGCGGCGGGCTTTCCGGTAGCGGTAGCCGCCGGCCTGTTGCAGCTTTTCGGGCGTCAGGGTGGCGATGGCGAAATCGTTGCCCAGTTTGCGGCATTCGGCCAGGATATCACCGAACGGGTCCAGTATCATGGAGCAGCCGTTTTTCAGCTGATCGTCGTCCATACCGATAGGGTTGGAGAAAACTACGTATACGGCGTTGTCATACGCACGGGCGGGCAACCATTTCATGAGCCAGCCGCGGCCTTTGAGGCTGTCAAATTCCAGCCGCAGGGAAGTAGGGTCGGCTTCGCGGTTCAGCCACAGGGCAGGGTCTACAAATCCGGCGCCAGGGCGGGAAGAAGGGGTACACATGGTCACGTGGGGCATAAAGATGATATCAGCCCCCAGCAACGCGGTGGCCCTTACATTTTCGATCACGTTGTTATCGTAGCAGATCAGGATACCGCATTTCCAGCCCAGCAGGTCAAACACCACATATTCATCGCCCGGCGTCAGGTGAGGATTGATAAATGGATGCAGCTTACGGTATTTGGCCACCAGTCCGTTTTTATCGACACATACGTAGGCTTTGTACAGTTTATCGGCAGCATCTTTTTCAAAGAGGCCCGCCAGAACAGCGATATTGTGTTCACGGGCAATAGCGGTAAGCCGTTGGATACTGGGACCGTCCGGAATAAATTCAGCCAGGTCCAGCATCTGCTCTTTGGAAAGATGGCGGGCAAAGGTGTAGCCGGTCACGGAGCACTCGTGAAAGGCAATGGCCTGGGCGCCCTGAGCGGCTGCCTGGGCGGCCATATCGTTTATCTGTTGGAGGTTATAGGCCTTGTCTCCACTTTTGTTCTCAAATTGGGCGGTTGCTACTTTTAACTTTTCCATTGTTTCGTATAGTCTTAATAGTTATATTTTTTCACTTTCTTTCCCTCTGCGCAGTCCCGTATCAGCTCGGCCAGCCGTTTCTCCCGGGTGGCGGCTTGTTTGCCTGTCATCACCCAGTGGGCGGTGTGCTTACGATAGGAAGCCGCCATTCTCTGATAGAAGGCCCAGGCTTTTTCGTTGGCGCGGAACTGTTGCTCATATTCCTTCGAGAGCTTCTCCGACTCTTCCAGCTCATAAGTATAAATGGCGGAACGCTTCAGTTCCCGTTTGTTGAAAGCGGCGAGGCCGGCCGGCATCATACGGCCTTCGCGGGTAAGATCCTCCACCTTCTTGATATTAATGGCGCTCCAGATGCTTTTAGCCTTGCGGGGCGTAAAGCGGATGGTGTAACTCTCCGCGTCGATGGATTTGCGGACACCGTCTATCCAGCCGTAACAGATCGCTTCGTCCACTGACTCCGACCATGACATCGATTTTTTTCCCGAACCGGTCTTGTAATATCCAACCAGCAACTCGTCTGCCTTATGATGATTTTTATCCAGCCATTTACGGAAGGCGGCCCCTGTCTCAAAAAATACAGGCTCATTTGGATTTTTTGTCATGTGGATATTTGATTATTGGATTTACGGATTTTCTGATCTACGAATTTCGGGGATTTGATAACAGCGTATCGTAAAACTTTTGTCTAAAAAGTTACCCAATAATTTTAAATAAAACTTCAAAAATTCTGCTAAAGAGAAAGAGAAAATGCGACGAATTCCCAAAATCATCAGATCAACCACCCCGTAACCAGATGGCTCAATCTTCCAACCTGCAAATCCGTAAATCAAAAAAATCCCTAAATCAGAATAGCCAAATAATAAAATGCCAAAATCCAAAAATGGTCTAGTTTTGGGCAAGCAGAAAACTGATATGAAAGATTTCAAGAAATACTTTAGCATTCCGGCAGAACCGGAAGAAGTGTATGCCGCGCTGACCAATCCGGCCACCATACAATTATGGACAGGTGAGGTAGCGGAAATGTCCACTGAACCGGGGTCTGAATTTGCCCTCTGGGAGGAAAGCATTGTGGGTAAGAACCTGGAATTTGAACCGGGGAAGAAGATTGTGCAACAATGGTATTTTGGGGAAGATGAAGAAGCGCCCTCCATTGTCACCATCATTTTGCACCAGGGCAAAAAAGGCACCGATGTGGAATTAAGGCATACCAACATTCCGGACGAAGCCTTTGAGGACATTACTACCGGCTGGCAGGAAGCCTATTTCGGTTCCCTGATAGATTTTTATAAGGAATAGTCAGATCGCCGGCCTGCCTTCGCAAAGCCGGCGATTGGTTATTTTAATCATTTGTCTGATAGGGGAAGCTGCTGTCCAGCCAGTCAAAACCGATCTCTGCTTCCAGGATGTCACGCAGCTCATCTTCCGTGATCACCCCTTTTGCATATATGCCGGCTGCAATCTCCTGCTGGCGCGGTGAAAGATAACGGCTATGTGTACGCAGGTAATTACCTGCATTAACGGCCTGGTCTCCCTCCGTGATCAGCCCCGGATATTCAGGGTCTTGTTCGGTCAACGTTTCCAGCAAACGCGCAAAAATGAAGTCCTGCAGGTTTTTAGCCATGATCACCGCTTCATTGGAATCGTGATAGACTAACACGATGGGCACATCATCACCATCTTTCAGGTTGTAATAAAAGGCATACCAGTCACCGGCGCCGGTGTAGCCCAATGGCACAAACCGGTGGGTTTTATCGGCAAACAACATACCCTCTGCTACTTCCCGGGAAATATCTTCCTGTTCAATGATTTCAAAATCGTTGGCAAACAGTAAAAAAGGCGGATTGTCCTTTACACGGGGAAACTCGGTGGCATACCATCCCGGGCCCAGTTTGCCCCAGGACAACATACCGTCCCTGTCCAGTTGTTTGTACAGCGCAGGGTATTCAAATTGATGTTCTTGTTCTATTGTTTCCAGTGTCGTCATCTTTCGCTATCGTTTTGGCATGGAAAGATACGGCTTATTTACGCACTGCTGTACGTTTAAAAGATTGCTCTCCCTGTTTCTGATAAGGGTTCATTACAAATGACAGTACGCTGCCGTCCTGTTTGAGTTCCACTACCCGGAAGCCATGGTATTCCACGCCCCAGCTGCCGCCTACGTGCCCGTCCCACAGGAAGGGAATTTTTTCATCCAGCATTTTCACACTGTCTTCCTGGTGGTCGTGACCGTTAAACACGGCCCGTACATTGGGATATTGTTTGATGAGCGCCTGGAATTCCGGCGCATCGATGCCGTGTTTGGTCCATTTCACCGGGGTGATATGCACGAAGATGAAGATGTTGGCGGCTTTCTTATGTTGTTCCAGTTTTTCACGGAACCAGGCCACGTCCGGACTGAGATAATTCCCTTTGATATCCGCCGTATCGCCCAGCAGGATCACATTGTCGCCAAATACCACGTCATGATTGAGCGGGAAGCCCCATGCCTGTTGCCATACTTCCGGGGTAACCTGGTCGTGGTTGCCGCGGGTGGCATACACTTTAGGGTGAATTTGTTTAAACATGGCCGCGGCGGGCACCATGAAGGAGGGGTCGTTGTGGACCACGTCGCCGTTCAGTACGAAGAAAGCGCAGGGGTTATCTTTTTCGTACGTACGGAACGCTTTCTCGAGGTCCTTATAATATTGTTCCCATTCCGTTTTCGGTTCGCCATAATGCCAGTCGGAGCCGATGGCGAAACGAAATACGGTCTTGTTTTTAAAGTCCTTGCCGGTGGCGGCGGTAACGATCTTGCCGCAGGCCTGGATAACGATAGCGGCCGATACGCCGCGGAAGAATTCGCGTCTGTTCATCATGTGTTAAAATTAGTTTTTCCCCGATGGAATCGATGGCTACAGTTTATATATTAACAGAATGGTAAAATCTGTGACCGATGTATAAATAATGTCAATAATAACAGCCGGACATTATAAAAATCATGTTCACTATGAGCCCACGCAATCCTTGAAAAGTACAATGATGCGTGATATAGCCTTGTCCGTTAAAAAAATATCAGGCTTATACAAGATAATATCAATCATTCAAAAGCCATAATCATATGTAACATTTCCTCATATATTATATTATAAATATTTGATTATCAATATATTAATTCAAAAACATCCATCGATTGCAATCAGATTTTTTCCATGAGCACCGGGCAACTTTCAATTTATTCAGAAAGAATTGTAATCAGATTGTTAATATTACCCTGAATCCTTCATTTTCTTACCCTCGCTAAATGTTTTGATTGTAACTTTGCACCTCGAATAAAAATGGGGTTATGTTTAGAAGCAAGCGTACGTCTGAAACAGGTCCGGATGTGGTTTTAATCGGCGCAGGAATCATGAGCGCCACCCTGGGTACACTCCTCAAAGAGCTGCAGCCAGAATTGACCATCGAAATTTATGAGCGACTGGATATGGCAGCTGCAGAAAGTTCCGATGCATGGAACAATGCAGGTACCGGTCACTCTGCTTTTTGTGAGCTGAACTACACGCCGCAGAAGCAGGATGGCTCTGTGGAAATTAAAAAAGCCGTGAATATTGCCGAGCAGTTTGAAGTGTCCCGGCAGTTCTGGGCTTATCTGGTAGAAAACAACATTATTTCCAACCCGCAAGCGTTTATCCAGAGTATCCCCCACATGAGTTTTGTTTGGGGAGAAGAGAACGTGGACTACCTGAAGAAGCGTTACAAAGCTTTGCAACAGTGCCATCTCTTTAAAAAGATGGAATACTCCGAAGATAAAGAACAACTGCAGGCATGGATGCCGCTGGTGATGGAGGGTCGCGACCCGAACCAGAAAGTGGCGGCCACGCACATGGAAATGGGCACAGACGTGAACTTCGGCGCCCTGAGCCGTGCATTGTTCAATCACCTCGAACAGCAGGATGGCGTTACCATCTATTTTAATCACGACGTACGTGATATGAAAAGAGCCGATGACGGCGGCTGGCAGATCAAGGTGAAAAACCGCGAAACCCGCGAAAAGAAAACCATTAAAACCGACTTCGTTTTCATCGGCGCCGGCGGTGGTTCGCTCCCCCTCCTCGAAAAATCTGATATCCCTGAAGGCAAAGGCTTCGGTGGTTTCCCGGTAAGCGGCCAGTGGCTGCGTTGCACCAACCCCGACATCATTGCGCAACATCAGGCGAAAGTATATGGTAAGGCCTCTGTAGGCGCACCTCCCATGTCAGTGCCCCACCTCGATACCCGCATGATCGACGGTGAAAGAGCCCTGCTGTTCGGCCCCTACGCCGGATTCTCCACCAAATTCCTGAAAAACGGCTCCTTCCTGGATTTGCCTAAATCTATCAGTCTGGATAATATCCACCCGATGGTATCTGCCGGCCTTGATAATATTCCGTTGACGAAATACCTCATCGCACAGGTACGCCAGAAACCGGAAGACAGGCTGGAAGCGCTCCGCGAATACTATCCGGAAGCCCGCATGGAGGACTGGAAACTGGAAATTGCCGGTCAGCGTGTACAGGTGATCAAAAAAGATCCTGAACATGGCGGCATCCTGGAATTCGGTACTGAAGTTGTCAGCGCGGCCGACGGTTCTATCGCCGCCCTGCTCGGCGCTTCTCCCGGAGCATCCACCGCAGTGTCTATTATGCTCAACCTGCTGAAACGTTGTTTTAAAGACTACGTGGAAACAGAAGCATGGCAGCTGAAACTGAAAAAAATGATCCCTTCCTATGGCCAGTCCCTGCTCAACAATCCGCAACTGTGCGAAGAGCTGCGTACCTGGACCACGGAAGTACTGGAACTGAAAGCCATGCAGGCTGTAGGCCAGGATTAATCAGCGTTTAACCTGTTTTATATACAAAAGCCCCTGCGGAAACGCAGGGGCTTTGTCGTTTCTAAGCGTTATGTATTTATTGGTTGTTTGTCTGACTAACGCCCACCACTACACGTTTCACGATCACTTTTCCATTGTGTACCAGTTTGAGGAAGTACATACCTGCCGGCAATCCTGTAACGGAGAGCGTCCTCGTATGTGTGCCTTCCTGCAACTGGCCATTTATTGGCATCTGCACCAGTTTACCGCCAAGATCATACACTCCCAGGGAGGTACGTCCGTCTGACGGCAGCCTGAAGGTGACGGTCACCATGGAACTGGCCGGGTTGGGATAGGTGTTCATCACCGCCAGGCTGGTTTCTTTAGCGGCCAGGGCGGCACCTGTTTTGAACTTCACTTCCGAATAACTGTTCCAGGCGTTTACATTGTTGCCATGGCCGAGAATTCGTACATGCCTGGCCGTTACCGCTGCAAACGTAAAGGACTCGAAGGCGGTGGAAGTGCCACTGCTTTGCAGACCGGTAGCGGCGTTGGTCCAGGTGGTACCGTCAATGCTTACCTGTATATCGAACGAAGCGCGGCGGGTATCGCCTTTGTAGAAGGCAATATCTACTCCACTCACGGTGGTGGTGCTGCTACCGAGGCAGAACTGGATCGACTGTTCGCCGGAAGCTGACCAGCGGGTGTTCAGGTCGTTGTCGATGGCATTGGCCGCCACGTTGCCGTCGTCTGCGCTGGCTTGTGCAGGAACACAAACAGGGCCGGGGCCGGAGCTGTCGCCGATCACGGAGAGCTGCGGCGGATTGGCAGCGGCCTCTTTGGAATTGAGGAATATACGCGGGTCATGGGCCTGCTGGCTCTTCAAAACGAAAGCGATTTTTTTCCTGCCGGCTGCCAGTTCACTTTGTACGTAGCTGGTCACGTCCCAGGTATAATACCGCGCACTGTCGTTTGTTAACACGGTAGATGCCAACAGCGTGCTGCCGGACGCCGGTTTATTCGTCCACGTGATTGTTTTTTCAGACCAGGTGGTGTTGCTCAGCGGATACACGCCTACCGGTACGCTCATGGCCACGGTGCCGTCTACACGCCCGTACAACCGCAATACCACAGCAGATACGCTGCCGGCCGTATTGGTAAGGTCGAAGGTAAGATAGGCTTCCCGTGCATTATTGAGCTGTCCTGCCGGTGACACCTTCGTGATGAGGAAGGTGGAATCGGAAATACCCCAGGTAGTGTTGGCGTTGGTGCCATCGCGCACATAGGCGTCCTGCACAGGTGTCAGCAAAGTAGCTGCCGGAGCGGCTTTGAACACGGCGGTATAGGTCGTGTCATTATCAGTGATGGTGATGTTTTGCACACGGCTGCCTCCATGCGCCCAATGGTCAAAGATATAGGTGACACCATTGAGCACCTGTGGTGACGGCGCTTCCATAGGCCGTACCATGCCTGATAAAGCAGGGGTGGTGTACGGGGCGGTAAACGGTATGTCGTTCAGCTTGATTTGCAGGCCCGCGGGCTGCGTTTGCAGGGACAGGTTGGAAGTCACGGGGAACAGTTCCACATAGGTGGTGTCCAGTTCGCCCCGGCTGTCCCTAACGGAGAGGAGTATACGGTACCATATATCTGTTTCCGTGTGGCCTTCGGCCGAGATAACGAACTTGCCGCTTTTCACGCTGTCGGACACTTGCGGGCCGGGGTGTATGTGGTTAGCATGATGGAAATCCACCCACCAGTGGAAGGCGCTGGCAGGCAGGGTGCCGTCTTCCGCATCAGTACCCGTACCGGCGAAGCTAACGGTGTCGCCTGCACGGAATTTCGCATTATTCAGCGGCGCGGTGATAGTGGCCACCGGCAGGGTATTAGGTGCTGTTACCGTCAGTTTGGCGTTGTTGCTGGTAACGCTGCCGGCGCTGTTGGTGATCACTACGCTGTACAGGCCGGTGTCTGCCGGTTGCGCGTTGGCGATGGCATAAGTGGCCGCCGTAGCGCCGCTGATATTGCTGCCGTTTTTGCGCCATTGATAGGTCGGCGCCGGATTGGCCACGGCTGTCACGCTGAACACAGCTGTCTGTCCCTGCGGTACCGTTACCGGTTGCGGCTGTGTGGAGATCACCGGCGCCTGTGTGCCGGTATACACAATTTTATACAACGCGCTGTTATCGCGGCTCAGATAGTACAGGTTGCCATCGGGGCCTTGTTTCAGGTATACCATGCCGCCACCGAGGCCTGTAGCGAAAGCGGTGCGGGAGGGAGAAGCGGGGTTGAGATAGTTGATCCAGCCGCCGCAGTAGTCAAGGAAAAAATATTTGCCGTTATAGGTGGCGGGATAGTTACTGATGGCGCCATTAAAAAAGGTACCGCCGTTGATGGCACATCCCTGGCCGTCTGGCGGTGAACCATCGCGGTTGGTGCTGTAGCGGTAGATGGGGTTGGTAAAGCCGGTGCAACCGCTGGTGCAGTTACCTTCCTGCGTAGGCCATCCGAAGTTGCGGCCGCCGGTGGTAGCGTCATTGATTTCTTCCCAGGTAGATTCTCCTACGTCGTTGATGAAGATTTTGCCTGTCACCGGGTCTATGGCGTTAGTGAAGGGGTTGCGTAACCCGTACGCCCACACGCGGCTGCGCTGCGCGCCGCCGCTGAAAGGGTTGCCTGCGGGTACGGAGCCGTCGGTATTGATGCGCAGCAGTTTGCCCATATAGCTGTCGAGGTTGCTGGCGTTGTTGCCTACTTTGTTATCCCCAACGGAGACGTACAGTTTGCCGTCGGTGCCGAAAGACAGGCCGCCGCCGTTGTGATAGATGGCGCTGAGCGTGGGCAGGTCCAGGATAGCAGTTTCAGCGCCTGCCACGTCGCCGGTCATGGTGAAACGGCTGACGCGGTTGTGCGGCCCCGAGGTGTTTGTGTAATACAGATAGATGTAGTGGTTGGTAGCGAAGGCGGGGTCCACGGCTACGCCGATGAGGCCACGTTCCCCGCTGCTGTTGACCGACAGTGATATCGCCGGTGTTGACAGCAGGGCGCCGTTTTTCACCACGCGCAGCTGGCCGGTTTCCTGACATACCAGGATGCGGCCGTCGGGCAGGAAAGCCATGGAGGTGGGGCTGCTGATACCGTTAACCACCTGCACCCGCTGGAAATTGGCCGGCAGGGATTGCGACAGGGCAGTTGTAACGGATAACAGCCATAACAAGAGTATAGCGTATCTTTTTTTCATCATCAAAAAACTTTTAAGGTGGATAATGAGGGTGATAAATACATAGGTTGCCAATTAGCGTATATCCGTAACAGTTATACACTTCAGCATAATTTCCCTGGAACAGGCGGGCGTGGTCCTGCTCATGTTGAAAATGGCATTAAGAGGATGTCATAAAGCGGCGTTTTTTAACAATCAATAAAAGGGTACGGTGGAAACGGGTTTTCAACAACACTTGGCTACAGGTAGTTTCCGGGATTTTGTCAGGTACGAGGCTACAAATGGTCTATGGTTTCCAAAGTGAATTTTGGCGTTTCAGATCCTGGCTGTGGTTCTAAATTATGCAAACGATTGCAAATTTCAAAATAGTTTTTTGCGAAAGAAGAAATGACTATCTAAACATCTTACGTCTCCGTTGTGCTTAAGGAACGCTCATCTATATTTAAAAAGTTCAGAAACACTTCCTGATCCTATTCTTTCCCAGCTCTCCCCACATTGCGAAAAAAACATGACAAAAAGTGAAAATCAGCTTACTAGCCGGCTGATTTATTTCCGATCTTTAGAACATCAAAATTTAAGTGTAAAACAAACACTATAAAATAGACAAAGCGCTTCGCGCTTATTTTTTGCCAAGAGTATGCAAACGATTGCAATAAAAACGGGAAAAGGGATGCTATAAGCCAGGCGACAATTCATTTGCACATCAACCATTATTCATTTAATACCAACGGCAGGCCATTCACCAAAATCGATATTTTCACCACCTATAATAACTAACAACACGTAATGAAAAAACTATTCCTCTTCTTGCTTGCGTGCTGCTGCGCTGCGCAATCCATCTTCGCACAAACCGCTCATGATGAGCATATGAAATGGTGGCGGGAAGCCCGTTTCGGTATGTTCATCCACTGGGGCGTATATGCCCGGCTGGCCGGTAACTGGCAGGGCCATCAGATAGGCCGCGGCGGCGAATGGATCATGAACCGCGGTAAAATATCGGTGGCCGACTATCAACAGGTGGCCAAATCCTTCAACCCGGTAAAATATGATGCAGACGCCTGGGTGAAAGCAGCGAAAGACGCAGGCATGAAATATATCGTCATCACAGCGAAACACCACGACGGCTTCGCGATGTTCAAATCAGCTGCCAGCAAATGGAACATCGTTGATGCCACCCCCTACGGCAAAGATGTGCTCCATCCGCTGGCTGCGGCCTGTAAAAAATATGGCCTTAAACTGGGCTTCTATTACTCCCAGGCACAGGACTGGAACAACCCCGGCGGCGCCGCTGCCCGCAAAGCCACTTCCGAAGGCTGGGCCAACCCTGACTCCGCTAAAATTGACGCCTATACACAAGCTAACACCGGCCACTGGGACCCGGCCCAAACCAGCGCCACCATGGGCGAATACATCGACAAGGTTGCGGTGCCACAGGTGAAAGAACTGCTCTCTAATTACGGCGACGTGGCAGTGTTATGGTGGGACACACCGACCAACATGACCGACGAATACGCGAAGAAATTACAGGCGGTATTGTCTCTTCAACCTAATATCATCACCAACGACAGGCTCAAAAGACCCAACTTCCCCGGCGATTATAAAACACCGGAACAGAAAATTCCCACACAGGCTGAACTGGATGGCCGCGACTGGGAAACCTGTATGACCATGAACGGCACCTGGGGATATAAAAGCTATGACAACAAATGGAAAAGCACGGAAACACTGATCAGAAACCTGGTAGACATCGCCTCTAAAAACGGTAACTACCTCCTGAATGTAGGTCCGGACGAACTGGGACAATTCCCGCAAGCCAGTATCGACGGACTAAAAGGCATCGGCCAGTGGATGAAAGTAAACGGTGAAGCTATCTATGCCACCAACGGCAGCCCTTTGAACGCACTGCCCTGGGGACGCTGCACAAAAAAAGTAAAAGACGGCAACACCACCCTCTATCTCCACGTATTCAACTGGCCGGCTGATGGTAAACTGGTAGTGCCCGGACTGAAAAATAAAGTCAACAGCGCCCGACTGCTGGCCGGCGGTAAAAAACTCAATGCCACCACCACGGATGAAGGACTCGTCATCAGCGTGCCCGCCCAGGCCCCCGATGCTATCGCTACTGTCATCAAAGTAGAAACAACCGGAACATTATAAAAAACTGGTGGCAACTGATGAGATTCGGTTGCCACCCGTCTCTCTATTTCCACAGCGTTATGAAATACTTCCTGTCACTTCAGCTCTTCTGTTGGCTGTCGATAGCTTCCATGGGCGTGCCCATGGACAAAAATACCGTTGTCGATATCACACGCTACGGCGCTGTGGGCGATGGCAAAACACTGAATACCGCAGCCATACAACAGGCCATCGACGCCTGCGCCGCCAAAGGCGGTGGCAGGGTACGCGTGCCCGCCGGTACCTGGCTTACCGGTACCCTGCTGCTCAAAAACAACGTGCTGCTCTTGGTGGAAGAAAATGCCACCCTGCTCGGCAGTCCGGATATCAAAGACTATCAGATCGTAGACGGCTTTAAAGACGGTCTCGGTCAACAAATGGGTTATGCCCTCATCGGAGCGGTAGATGTCAACAATACAGGCATTACAGGCAAAGGCACCATCGATGGACAGGGTAAGCTGGTAAGGGCCTCCGGCGGCCATGACAGACGGCCCTTCCTGGTACGTTTTGTCCGTTGCCGTCAGGTCAATGTGTCCGATATTCACCTCCAGGGCCCCACCGCCTGGACCATGCATTTCTTCCATTGTACGAATATATTAACGGAGAAAGTGACCATCAGAAGCCGCGGACTGGGCAATAATGACGGCATCGATATTGACTGCTGCGAGAAAGTCGTGATCCGCGATTGTGACATTGACAGCGGTGACGACGCCATCTGCTTTAAAACCACCAGTCCCTATCCCTGCCGCGATGTCACTGTCAGCAACATCAAAATCAACACCGGCGAAGGCGCCATTAAATTCGGTACAGAATCGGCGGGTAACTTCGAAAACATACAGATCAGCCATATCGATGTGGCATTTGCCCGTGAAGGAGGTATCAAACTGTTTTCCGTAGATGGTTCCCAGCTACGCAATATCAACATCAGCGATGTGAAAATGGACAAAGTGAATATGCCTGTCATCATCCGCCTGGGTTCCCGGTTGAAGACTTTCCGCGAAGGTGATGCGCAACAGGAAGTCGGCAGTATCAGCCATATCAGCATCAAAAACGTGACCGTTAAACACGGCACCTGGACCGGCATGCTCATCAGCGGTATTCCCGGACATTACATCGATGGCATCACGCTCGACAATATCCACATCAATGTTCCCGGCGAAGGCACCGCCGCAGATGCCCGGGTAAAACTGGAAGAAAGGGAACGCGATTATCCCGAAATAAAAATGTTCGGTAAACAGATCCCGGCATATGCCCTGTATATCCGTCACGCTAAAAATATTCGTTTCCATAATATCACCTATACCTGCGATCAGCCCGAAGCGCGGCCAGCGGTGATTGCCAGCGATATTGAACAGGTGCAGCTCCTCAACTGGACACTGCCTGGCAATACCGGCAAAGAACCGCTGGTGCGCATCGCGGACTCCAAAACCGTGGAACTGAAAGCGGTCAAACACCCGGAAAACGGCCAGCTACTGCAACTGGAAGGCGTTGCCCGTGATATTACGGTGGATGGCACCGTCGCTGCAGCCCCTCCCATCGCGCCCCTGTGGAAAGAATTTGTGGCCGCCCGGAAAAATAATACGGTACCGACTTTACCAGATTTTTCCTACGCCGGCTATCATTTTTCTGAGAGCCCTTTACCGGAACTGACCGGCAAGAAGAAATTTGACGTGACCCAATTTGGCGCGGTCCCCAATGATGACCAGTACGATGATGATGCCATACAACGCGCTGTAGACGCAGCGGCAGCCAATCCCGGCGGTGGCATTGTCTTTTTCCCGAAAGGTAAATTCCTGCTGGCACCTGATGAAGACAATAAAAAACAAATCCTCATTACCAGCAGCAACATCATTCTGCAAGGCAGCGGCAGCCAGGAAGGCGGTACGGAAATCTACCAGGACAAAAAAAGAATCAACGACCGGCAGTTTCTTTTCCGACCGGCAGCAAACCGCCAGCAACGACTGACCACCATCACGGCCAACGCTTCCCGCGAAACCTTCGCAGTACAAGTCGCCGATGCTTCACAGCTACAACCCGGACAAGACGTTATCATCAAACATCGCAGTGAAGCCTATACGAAATGGTACTTCGACCCGCTACCGCTTAAAGCCCAATGGACACGTCTCTTTGGCGACGATGGCGGTATGCAGGTACAGGAAATACATACCATCGAAAAAATAAACGGCAATACCATCACTTTCAAAAATCCGCTGCACCTGGACATCCACCTCATTGACGGCAAACCGTTTGAACTGGTGGCGTACAACAGCATCGAAGAATGTGGTATCACCGGCATCCGTTTTTCCAGTAACTGGAAAAGTTACCCGGAAGATTTTGTGCATCACAAAAACGAGATCCACGATTACGCCTGGGAAGCGATAGGCATGGAATACGTAAAAAACAGCTGGATACGCGACTGCGTATTCCAGGACTGGAATGAAGGTGTCAACATCCGCGCAGGATACCAGGTGACCGTGCAAAACGTAACGTTCATTGGGAAAAAGGGCCATGCCTCAGTACATGCACGTACGGGTTACGGTGTGCTGATCAAACAATGTTATTTCAACGGCGCACAGCATCATGGTCCCGGTACCGGCTACAGCGCCGCCGGCACGGTCATCACACAGTGCGCACTGGGCACCGACCAGAATTTCGACAGCCACTCCGGACAGCCCTATGCTACGCTGTTCGATGATATCCGCGGCGGCGTGTTTTATAACCTCGGCGGACCAGAGCCCGGTCATCCTCATCATGGCAAACAACTGGTGCTATGGAACTTCCGCCATAGCTCCGCCAAAGACCAGCATTACAATTTCTGGGACATGGAACGCCGCCGGAACTATACCATCGCAGCACCAATACTGGAAGGCTTTCAGGCCGATTCCAAAGTAACCGTGGATAATGCAGGCATCAATGAACTGCCCGGACAGTCAGTCGCCCCTGCATCCCTTTTTGAAGCCCAACTGGCATTAAGACTTTATGGCAAGGACATTACCAACTAACCTATAATCCATTTTATCAACAAAAACTAAGCGTTATGAAATTCCAGATCTCAGGATGGCAGGCCCATGCCCTGCGCCTGCTTTCACTCATGGCATGCTGGTTATTGTTCATCTGCGTATATTCGTTACCGATATATGCACAGGACAAGACCGTCAGCGTAAAAGGCCGCGTGATATCCCAAACCGGGGAACCGCTGCCCGGAGCCAACATCGTGGTAAAAGGCACTACCCGCGGCGTTACCACCAAAGCAGATGGCACGTTTCTGTTAAATGTGCCTGCAAACGTTTTCATAAAAATTACCTACACCGGATTCATCTCCCGTGAACTGAAAGTGGAAAACACTGACATGAACAACGTCAGCATCTCCCTGGCAGTAGATAAAGGTGAACTCAGCGAAGTAGTGGTGGTAGGTTATGGTACGCAAAAACGTTCCGACGTGACCGGCTCCATCACCTCCATCAACGCACAGTCGCTCCGCGACATACCCGCCGCCAACCTGACCTCCATCCTGAAAGGACAAGGCGCCGGCATCGATATCCAGAAGAGCGGCGGCAACAGCAAACCAGGCGCTAAACCCACCATCCTCATTCGTGGCACCCGCTCGCTCAAAGCAGGTAACTCTCCGCTGTTTGTAGTGGATGGTATCCCGTATAACGGTGATATCAACGACCTGAACCCCGATGACATCACATCGGTGGATGTACTTAAAGATGCTTCCTCTACCGCGATATATGGCTCCCGTGGCGCCAACGGCGTGATACTCGTCACCACCAAACGCGGCCGCAGCGGCAAAGCGGTTGTCACTTACAGCGGCTATGCCGGTTTCGTAAAGCCCTCCGGCAAATACGACCTCATGAACGCCCAACAGTATGCCGATCTGAAAAAATGGGCCTATTGGAACGGCACACAGGACCCTCCGCTGAAATACAGCGGCCCCGATGACCCGCAGATACTCATCGATGGCTTCGACGCAGAGGAAAGAAGACAACTCGCCAAAGGCAACAGCACCGACTGGCAAGACCTCATCTACAAAACAGGCATCATGACCAACCACCAGGTAGGCATCTCCGGTGGCAATGAAAAAACACAGTTCGCCGCCTCTGCCGGCTATTACAAAGAAACAGGCGTATACCCCGGCCAGGCCTTTGAACGCTTCACTGTGAAAGTAAGCGTGGACCATCAGATCAACAGCATCTTTAAAATAGGCGTCAGCTCCCTCAACAACTTCTCCACTACCACCGGCGAAGGCGTCAACCCCATGGGACAGGCACTGAGGGCCAGCCCCATGGCACCGGCATATGACAGCACCGGCGCTGTGATCAATGACTTCCTCTCCGGCAGCCAGAAACAAATCTGGAACCCGCTGGCCGATTTCCTCCCCGGCGCCACCGTGGAAAAAAGAAAACGCAACGGAACCTTTACCACCGCCTATCTGGACGTGAACATCCTGCCCGGACTGAAATACCGCTTCAATGGCGGCGCGGAAATCAAAAGTGATAACTACGGCAATTTCTACGGCAGCAAAACCACCAATAACCTCGGCAGCCTCAATACCAGCGAAAACAAATACGGCTCCGATGTGAACTATACCCTCGAAAACCTGTTGACCTATGATAAACAGTTCGGTAAACATCACGTAAATTTCACCGGCCTGTATAGCTTGCAGGAATCCCGCGGTCAGTCCAACAACTACAATAACAACACCCTGCTGTCTGATGACCTGCAATACTTCAACTCCACCTATGGCCTCAACCTCGCCGGCAGTGGCTCTGAAAGCAAGTGGGACATCGTTTCCTACATGGGACGCCTCAACTACAGTTTCAAAGACCGTTACCTGCTTACCCTTACCGCCCGTAGCGATGGCAGTTCCCGCCTTGCACCCGGCAATAAGTTCAAAGGATTCCCTTCTGCCGCGGCAGGATGGATCATCAGCAACGAAGACTTTATGCGGGAATCGCGCGTGTTCAGCAACCTGAAAGTCCGCGCCAGCTATGGCCGCACAGGCAATACCGCCATCAACCCCTATCAGACGCTGGGCGCATTGAAAGGCATCAACTATAACTACGGTTCTACCAATGTTACCGGTGTGTTTATCAATACCGCCCCCAACGCGGCTTTACAGTGGGAATACACCACCACGGCCAACTTCGCGGTAGATTTCGGCCTGTTCAACAACCGTATCACCGGTAGTGCGGAAATATATTCCGCACAAACCAGCAACCTGCTGCTGCCCCTGCACCTGCCCGGCACTTCCGGCATCCCCGGCGATGTGCTCGTGAACGTCGGTAAAACACAAAACAGGGGCATCGATGTACACGTCGCCACCGTGAACATACAAGGCAAAGGCGCCGGTGACTTCACCTGGACGTCAGACCTCAATTTCTTCATCAACAGAGGTAAAATCACAGAACTATACAACGGCATCCAGCAGGATATTTCCAATGGCTGGTTTGTTGGTCAGCCTATCGGCGCCATCTACGATTACCAGCGCATCGGCATCTGGCAGAATACCAAACCGGATTCACTCCTGGCACTGCGGTACGGTCAGAAAGTAACCGGCAACTCTTCTGTTATCGGCACTATCCGCGTGAAAGATGTCAACAACGACAGTACCTTCAGTGATGCCGACCGCACCATCGTAGGCTCACCGCAGCCCAAATGGGAAGGCGGGATGACCAACCGCTTCAGCTATAAAGGTTTCGATCTGACGGTGGTGATGTATGCCCGCATCGGCAGCACGCTCAACAGCAAGCTGTATGGCGGCGGTTTTGCCAATACCTTCCAGGGCAACTATAACAACCTGAATGTGCCTTACTGGACCCCTTACAACAGCGAAAACTATTTCCCGAAACCCAACCAGTCCAGAACACAAACCCAATACAACTCCACACTGGGATACTTCGACGGCAGCTATCTGAAAATCAGAACGCTGAGCCTGGGCTACAACGTGCCCGGTTCTTTCGTGCAGAAGCTGAAAGCACGGTCCCTGCGGGTATACGTCACCGCACAGGACCCGTTCATCTTCTTCTCCGAATACCGCAACAAGTACCATGGCGTAGATCCGGAATCTGCCGGCAATATCAATGCAGACACGCCGGCCACCTGGTCTATGCTCTTCGGTATAAACCTTACTTTATAAACCTTCAAAATTGTGTGTGATGAAAAAGATATGGTTCGCTGCCGGTATATTCACCGCCGCTTCTCTCCTGGGAAGTTGCAGCAAAATGTTGAACGAAACACCCCGGTCCGTACTCGTACCGGATTTCTATAAAACGTCACAAGGCGTAAACGCCGCACTGGACGCCTCTTACGCAGGCACCCGCACCATCTGGGGCTGCGAAGATTATTTCTCCATGACCACGCCCGGCACCGATGAATTCAAAAGAGGCAATGACGGTAACCAGAACTTCATGACCTACGACCCGGGCCTGTTGCCCAGCGATGGCAAGTTCAAATCACAATGGAACAACATCTATACATACATCAACACCTGCAATGCAGTCATACAGTATGCGCCCGAAGCAACCGGTATTACTGATGATATCCGCAAAAAAGCTATTGCAGAAGCGAAGTTCCTGCGGGCCAACTATTACTTTGTGCTCGTACAGCTTTGGGGAGATGTGACCCTTACCACTTCCTTCATCTCCGGCCCGGTGACTTCAGCCAACAGAGACCCGCTGGCCAAAGTATACGATGCTATTATCACCGATCTGAAAGAAGCCATTCCTGACCTGGCGCCCGGCCCTAAAGGCATCGATGCCGGTCGCGCTAATGCGGCCGCCGCCAAACATGTGCTGGCTAAAGTTTACCTGACACGCGCCGGTAGCAAGGCCGCCAAAGCCACCGACTACCAGGACGCTGCGGCCACTGCTGTTGACCTGCTGACCAACGCGCCGGCATTGGGGCTCAACCTCCTGCCGGATTTCGGCAGTGTGTTCGCAGAAGGCAACGAAACCAACGCAGAAGTACTCTGGACCGTACAACATACCGCCAGCCTGGCTTACAACGGATCTCCCAACCAGGACAGCCGTACGCCGGACAATATGCTGGTACACCTGTTTGTGCCACAATACGAGAAGATAGATGGTATGGCCCGCAATATCAAAGACGGCCGTCCGTACATCCGCACCGTGCCCACCAAATGGCTGACAGACACTGTTTTTGCAGACAGGAAAAATGATACGCGCTTCAACAAAAGTTTCCAGACGGTATGGTTCTGTAACAATGCCAGCAGCATTCCGGTATGGCCTAACCCGCTGCCGGCGGGCGCTCCGGCAGGCGCTGCCCCCGGTAAGCCCAAAATGAAACTGGGAGACACCTGTATCTATATGCCGCAGGGCAAATTCACCGATGCGCAGATAGCCGCCTCGCCTTACACGCTGATACCGTCCAATAAATACTCCATCAAGATGTCGCCGGCTTTATCCAAATATGTGGATACCAAACGCTCCGATATGAACGCGCCCTCCATCCGTCCGCTGATCGCTTACCGCCTCGCGGAAACCTACCTGATAGCCGCTGAAGCGCTGATGCAGAGCGGCCGCACTGCCGAAGCAGTGCCCTATGTGAACGCTGTCAGGGAAAGAGCTGCATATCCTACCGGTGATAAAACGAAAATGGATATCACCGCAGCAGACCTGAACATCGATTTTATCCTCGATGAACGTTCCCGCGAACTGGCCGGCGAAAACGTGCGCTGGCTGGACCTCGTAAGGACAGGTACCCTGCAGACCCGGCTGCTGAAACACTGCGACGATAACGCCAGAATCAATTTCAAGTCCCCTAAACACTGGCTGCGCCCTATTCCGCAGGACCAGATAGATGCCACTACCACCGGCACGCCTTATCCGCAAAATACCGGCTGGTAACCAGGATCAAAGTTGTATTCACAAAAAAAGGGTTAGTGCTGCGCACTAACCCTTTCCATTATACGAAAATATTTTTTTTCACAATCGCTCCAATCCCCCTACCATACTGAAGGTGATCACACCCAATACAATCAGGGTAATGACCACATAGAGATAATCCTTCTCCAGTAAAAAAGCAAAAACGGAAAGTGCAATGCGGACAATAGGCGTGGCAATCAACAGTACAATGCCCAGCTGGATCACATTCATGCCTTTTCCCTGCATAATGCCCTGCAATATGCCCGGCAGATTGTCCAGCCCCTGCCGCACGCCGGCAAAAGTGCCATAGTCGGGCGCTTCATGTCCATGACGGTACAGATATACCATTCCTCCGAGAAACACGATGATGCTGGACGTAATAACGCCCACCCGGAGCTGCTTACCGATCAGTTGCTGCACGTCCTTATCGGCCCAGAAATGTTTTGAGAATAAACGCTTCATCTGCTACAGTTTTCCGTTGATACCATTGTAAATCATCTGAAGCGCCAAAAAGGTGATCACTACGCCAAAGACTATACGTAACCATTTGGTGTTGACTTTTACCAGCAACCGTGAGCCGCCGAAGGCACCCAGCAGTACGCCCAGTACGACCGGCATACACAAGCCGGGACTGACATAACCGCGTTGCAGGTATACCACCGCACTGGCAGCCGCTGTTACCCCGATCATGAAGTTAGAGGTAGTGGTAGACACCTTAAACGGGATACGCATGATGTTGTCCATCGCCAGCACTTTCAGTGCGCCGGAGCCGATACCCAGCAATCCTGACATCACGCCGGCAAACGTCATCATAAAATAGCCGCCCGGAACATGGCGCACTTTGTAGGAAACCATCTCGCCGCCGGAAGGGTAGGTCCCGTTCAGTTTCAGGTCACGCGCCAGTTTACTCACATCTTCATCCGAAACAGCTTCCGGTTTTTTACGGAAAGACATCAATGCTGAAAAGATCAGCACGCAGCCAAAGATAACGGCCACCACATTGGTAGGGATAAATACCGCTATCAGCGCGCCCACCACAGCGCCTGTGGTAGTGGCTATTTCCAGGAACATGCCCAGCCGGATGTTGGTAATCCCTTCTTTTACATAAGCAGAAGCAGAACCGGAAGAGGTGGCAATAGACGCGATCAGGGCAGTGCCAATCGCATAGCGGATGTCAACGTGGAAACCAAGCGTCAGCAGCGGAATAATGACCACACCGCCCCCCAGCCCGGTAAGTGACCCCAATAGCCCCGCCAGAAAGGCCCCGGCGAGCAGGATCAATGTAAATAATAAAATCGTCATAAGATGGTTGGTTGGTTTAGATCGACAATTACAGGCAATAAAAACAGCCTTTCACGGCCAATGATACAAAAGTAAGCAGAATATGATTCCCACAATCCGTAATCTATAAGTAACTTGCAGCCACATACTTAATTTCTCAATATGATAAAGGTGGGTGAGTATAACCTGTTAAGGGTTAAAAAAGAAGCTGATTTCGGCGTATATCTGGAAGGTGTGGACCAGGAAATACTGCTGCCATCACGGTTTGTGCCTAAAGGCACCAAAATAGGCGATGAACTGGAAGTATTCCTGTACCACGATTCGGAAAACAGGCTGATCGCCACTACGCAGAAACCCTACGGCATCGCCGGGGATATCGTGAACCTGAAAGCGGTCAGCGTTACCAAACAGGGCGCTTTCCTGGATTGGGGCCTCATGAAAGACCTGTTCGTGCCACAGTCCCAGCAACTGACCCGCATGGTGCCCGGACAGGAATACCTCGTGAGAATATATATCGATGAACTGACCGGCCGCCTTGCCGCGACTGAAAAAATAGACCGTTTCCTCAGCAATGAAAACCTGACAGTAAAGGAGATGGACCCCGTCGACCTGGTGGTGTACCGCCGTACTGATATCGGTTATGTAGTGATCATCAACAACCGGCACACCGGTATCCTGCACCACAACGAACTGTTCCGCAGCGTGGAAGTGGGAGACAAGCTCAAAGGCTTTATCCGCGGCATCCGGGAAGACAAAATCGATGTGGTGCTTGGCCAGGCCGGTTACAAACGCGTGGAAGATGAAGGGGAAAAGATACTCCGCCTGCTACAGGAAAACAACGGTTATCTGCCCTATCATGATAAATCCACCCCTGAAGAAATACAGGAGTTCTTCGGCATGAGCAAAAAAACGTTTAAGATGACGATCGGAAATCTCTATAAACAACGAAAAATCATCTTCACGCAAACAGGTATCAAAGAAGCTGATCCTGATCAATAGCAGCTTTCACGACCGGGAAACTGATCAGAAACTGCGTGCCTTCACCCGGACGGCTGTCCACATGTATCGTTCCTTTATGATTAAGAATGATATTCTGGGTAGCCGTCAGCCCAAGGCCGGTACCTTTGGTTTTACTGGTGAAAAACGGCTCAAACATCTTCGCCAGATTTTCCGGCGGGATGCCACTACCGGTATCGCTTATACGAACAAACACCCGGTCAGATTCATGCCACGTTTCCACTTCGAGTATGCCATCTCCCGCTTTCATCGCTTCCACACCATTGATGATGATGTTCAGCAGCGCAATAATCAGCTTATCTTCATCAGCCATTACTTGCCGATCGGGCTCGCGTAATTTCCTGACAATCTTGATATCATTGAGCTGCAGGCGGTCTGCCGCCAGGTGTATGGTTTTCTCCAGCAACACATTAAGGCCTTGTGGCAACATATTCAGTTCCGACATACGGGTAGATTCCAGCAGCTCTGTCACCAGCTGGTTAATACGGTGACAGTTGCGTTCCATAATATCGAGATACAACAGGGAATCAGCTGTTTCAGGCAGCTCAGACGTTTTTAATTCAGATACGGCCAGCAGAATATTAGTCAGCGGATTACGCACCTCGTGGGCAATCAGGCGGGCTATCCTCCCCGTGATCGCAAACTTCTCCTGTTGCTGCTTTTCCTGTTCTTTTCTTTTACGTTCCGTGATATCCTGGATAATACAGAGATACAATTGTTTTTTTTCATCAAGCAGTGATGCATTCACTACTACATCGAGCTGCTGCCCCTGATGCGTGCGGAACACAAACTCCTGCCGCACCACGCCGTCTTCACTGCACAACTGGTCTACAAACGCCTTGATCTGGCTTTCATTGGCAAACAGCGCGCCCAGGTAACTGTTGTACAATGAGATCTCTTCATAACGCAACAACCGGATGGCGGCCGGATTAGCGGCTACAATACGATGCTCGCAATCGGCCAGCAGAATGGCGTCGTTGGATTTTTCAAAAATACTGAAGTAGCGTTTTTCGCTTTTTTCGATCGCTTTAAGGTGGGTGAATTTATCCAGTGTGTAACGGATAGCGCGTTCCAGTCCCACAGCGGTGATCTCGCTTTTCACGAGATAGTCCGCGGCGCCGGCCTGCATAGCTTCCTTATCGATATGGTAATCTCCTTTACCGGTAAAAAGAATAACCGGGGCTTTATAACCCAGGTTGCGGAAATGATGCAACACATCAATGCCCGTATGCGCCCCCAAACGATAGTCCACCAGATATAAATCGTGCGACCGGGTTTCGATAATACCCAGCGCTTCGCTGTAGGAAGACACCCACTGCAAAACATATTCGTCGGGCGAAATGTCCTGTAGCAATGCGTTTACCAGGAAAAAATCATCCTCGTCATCATCGATCATTAAAATGTGTTTCTTGCTGTTTATAGCCATAGGTAATGGTATGGTTCCATTTTATTCCTTCATAAATATGTGCCAATATACATCAGGTATCGATATGTGCATCAACATCTTTCAGTACTACGTTTCTGCGGGGCAGAAACCAGGCAGGTACAAGGGTCACCAGCAGGATGATCAGGGAGATGTTAAACCCTTCGCGCAATGCCAGATGATGCGCCCGCATGGAGGTGGCGCCGGCCAGCACATGGTTATTGTAAGTTGTCTGGGTAATAATAGCAAGCACAGCAATACCTATGGCACCGCCCACCTGTTGCATCAGTGTGCTCACAGAAGATGCCATCGTGACTTCAGCAGGCCTCACCGAACTGAGGGTGGCAGCATTCAGCGGGGCCAGCAGCAGGCCCATGCCAAGGCCCCTCACCGTCATGGCTGTAATAACGGACCAGATATCGCTGCCACGGTCCAGTATAGAGAACAGGTACATGGAAACAGCCAGCAGCATTATACCCAACATGGATATTTCACGGGAGCCGTGTTTATCGGACCATTTACCGGCAAATGGCATCAGGGCGGCCATAAAGGCCGAGTTAGGCAATATCAGCAGCCCTGATACGCCTTCTGAAAAACCCATCTGCTCCTGCAACAGAAAAGGCATGAGAAACAAACCGCCAAACAAGGCAGCAGCACGCGAAATAGTGACCAGTATACAACTGACAAATGAATAGTTGCTGAACAGTTGCAGATCAATGATCGGCGCCTTCTGCCGGCGGTCCAGCAAAACAAAACATATCAATGCCACCAGCGCCACGCCCAGCGTAATAAGGATTTCGGGAGAACTGATGCCCAGCACCTCGGCACGGGCCACGCCATATTGCAGGCACACCAGGAAAACAGTCAGCAAAGTAAAACCCATCAGATCGAAAGGGAGTTTTAATTTGGGCTGGCTGCGCAGTACGTCCAGGTATTTGAAAGACAGTATCACGGTGATAACACCTATGGGCAGGTTGATGTAGAAGATGGAAGGCCATCCGAACTGTTCTGTCAGGATACCACCCAGCGTAGGTCCGATAGCCGGCCCCACCAGGTTGCCCAGGCCCCACCAGCCTAAAACAGCGCCCCGCACCCTCGCCGGAAACACATAGGAGATGATGGCCATGGAAGTGGGCGCCATGGCGCCGCCGCCTAAAGCCTGTACCACACGGCCTACCAGTAATGATGGCAACGTGGTGGACAAAGCACATAACAACGAACCCAAAGTAAAGAGGGAAATAGCGCCGATATAAAGATTGAAAAAACCGATTCTGTTCTTTAACCAGTTGGTGAGCGGCATAAGCACAGAAAAACTCAGCATGTAGACGGTGATCACCCATTCAATTTCGCTCAGCGTACAATTGAATTGTTTACTCATAACGGGCAGGGATATATTGACAATGCTCGAATCTATCCCCGCCATGGTGGTACCCATGATGATCACTATCAGAATACCGGTCCTGTTGACATCTCTCATACGCGGTCTTTCATCATAAAGATAAGCTGGGCTTTGGCCACCAGCGGGTTGAGCGGGTTGCAGTTGATCATCAGCAGATAGGTGGCCAGCTCTGACAGTTGCCAGTCTGTTTCCATTTCACCACCGTCCTTAAAGCAAAATATTTTGTGAAAGTTATAGTTGACAGGTATCTGCAAAGAGGCACAGGCATGCATGGCCCTGTCAAGCGGTTCCTGTATCATAGCAGGGTCTTTATATCCCAGCTCCTGCATGATCTCGCTGGCGGTATACAGCAGGGGCGGGTTTCTCAGTTGTGAAATTCTCTCAGTGGCAATCACTTCTTCCAGGTAATCAAAAAGTTTAAGCATGACCATTCTCATTTAGTTGTGAAAGTTGCTGAAACAGTTCTTTTTCCTTGTCGGAAAGGTTTTTCGGAATATGCACGACCGCTTTAATGTACAGATCGCCGGCGGTGCCTTTATGGTCATATGCCGGCATGCCTTTGCCTTTTAACCGGAATATCCTGCCGCTATCTGTGCCGGCGGGGATATTCATGCTCAGGGTAGTGGCGGGGGTAGGCACGGTCAGTTTACCACCCAGGATGGCCGTATACAGGGGTAACGGCACTTCGGTATGAATATCCTGTCCTTTGAGTTCGTATTGTGGATGAGCGCTCAGCTGGATAGTGATCAGCAGGTCTCCCGGCTGGCCACCCTGCCGTCCCGGTGAGCCCTTTCCCTTAAGACGGATCACCTGTCCTTCCTGCAGCCCCGGCTTCAACTTGATATTTAGCCGGCTGCCATTCACCTCCACCTGCCGGGTGGCGCCATTATAGGCATCTTCCAGCGACACCTCCATGGTGGCCTGTACATCACGGCCACGGCCCGGACCTTGTTGCTGCCGCCGGCCGCCTCCAGAAAACCGGCTGCCAAACAGCTGTTCAAAAAAATCGGAAAAACCACCCTCTCCGCCAAACATGTCTTCCATATTGCCGGAATAGGTGTAACCGCCTTGTCTGCCGCCGCCGCCATACTGCGACCAATCAAAATCCTCCGGCCGGCCGCCGTGTTGCTCGTAATACTTGTAGTTTTCCCCGAACTGATCGTATTTTTTGCGTTTCTCCTCGTCACTTAAGACTTCATACGCTTCGTTTATCTCCTTGAATTTATCTTCAGCGGCCTTATCTCCCTGGTTCTTGTCAGGATGATATTTTACCGCCAGTTTCCGGTATGCCTTTTTGATCTGTTCCGCCGTTGCTGTCTTCTCTACACCAAGTATCTTGTAGTAATCTTTTACATCCATAAGTATACAACATGTGATGATTGAAACTTGTTCAGGAGTTTAAAATGGTCACAAGAAATATACCGGAAAAAAGTGGCATTTTATAGGGAAAAAGCGATTCTTTACGCCGGTCGCACTCCACGCTGTGGCTGCCGGCATAGCTGCCACGGGAACGGCAATACGACGTTTGCTGCTCAGGCGTCCCAGGGCTGAAGCCCTGGGCTACGATTAGGGATCAGATCGCGATACGGTATACGTCCATATTGCAGGAACAGCAATATCACGGCACATAATTCACGGTTCATATAAACAGCAACTCAACGTAGCCCAGGGCTTTAGCCCTGGGAGAACAAATTCAGTTTAAGTTCATCAATAATATATTGCAGCGCCTTCTGCGCTTTCACGCTATTCCCCGATTTGTCCAGCGGCGGCGCAAATACCGCAATGGCCATCTTACCCGGCGCTACGGCGATAATACCGCCGCCCACGCCGCTTTTGGCAGGCAGACCTGTATGATACACCCATGAACCGGTATTGTCATAAAGGCCTTCTGTGATCATCGTGGCCAATATCCGCGGGCACAAAACCGCGTCGATCACTTTCTCACGGCTGACCGGGTTAACGCCGTTATTGGCCAGGGTGCCGGCCATAATGGCCAGGTCACGGGTACTGGAGCCATAAGAACATGCACGGGTGTATAAGTCCACCGATTCACTGACATCGCCATAAAAGCGGCCATAGGAATACAGCAGCCAGGCAATAGCCCTGTTATGAAGGTTGGTAGCGGTTTCAGAGGCATATAACTGTTGGATGACCGACAACCGCCGGGAGGCAAACTTTGCCATCATATCGTCTATCATGGCCCATTTGGCGGCACTGTTCGGCGCCCGGATAAAGCTGTTGGTGGCCATCGCGCCGGCATTCACGAGCGGATTCACTGCCCGATGCGGGTCCAGCTCTACGGCCATCACCGAGTTAAAAGGCATACCAGTGGCGTTGACCCCGATGCTGTCTTCCACGGCTTTGGCGCCCCGCTGCTGCATGGCCAGCGCCAGCACAAACACTTTGGAAATAGATTCTATCCCGAACTCATATTTGGTATCGCCCAACTCCAGCACTTTCCCGTCGGCCGTACAAATGGCAATCCCAAACAGCTCTGGATCTATATTCGCCAGATAGGGAATGTAGCTGGCATTGGCGCCGCCACTGCTGCTCTTAAACTGGTTATAAGCCTGCTGCATCACTTCGCGGATACGCTTTTCCGTAGGCGAAGTTTTTTTCTGCGCACCGCTGTGGCCCCAATAAAACATTAGGCCCGCCAGCAAAAACAGTGATCTTTTTGTGATGGAATATTTCAGGATTTCTTGTAAAGGCATGATAAAGGATTTTGGTTTGGCAGTACCTATATCAGCCCGGACAGCTGATCTGCGCAGCTATCAGAACACCCTGAAGCGAATAAAGTTCAAACAGGACGGTTATTTCTGGGAGATAACCAACAAGAATTTGGGGAGATGATATCACGCTGCATCATCCACCGGCCCATTTTCAAATAAAACGAACCTCAACGTCACCCAGGGCTTCAGCCCTGGGACTGGGAAGCGCCATCCAAAATAGCATACGCCTCTAATAACGCCTGCACTTCCATGACCATGCGGGCCAGCGCATTTACTTCTGCGGGCGTTAACAACATCATCACATGGTCTGCGGGCAAAGGCAGACAAACACTTTTCTCATGTTCCTGATAAAGCGGGTCAATATTATCTGAAAGGCGGACCACCATATCAGCGAAACAAAAAAACTCTTCCGGGGCCAGGTTAACAACGCTGGTGCCAAAGGCCATCTGAATACCTTTGCAATGGGGGCAACGGATCACATATCCATGGCTGCTATGATATAAAGTCTGATAATTACACATAAGCTATTTTGCGGTTAGTGCCTCCAGCGGCCGGAGAACCGGCCGCTGGAGGGACTTATTCATCACTCTTTACTGAAATGAGGTTACAAACAACAGACACCTTTCTTTATAATGTATATAGCAAATACGCCGAAGCATTTTAGTAAATCAAAAATACACCGGAGCATACAACTGATATTGACGGATCAGGAAAACGATTTACGCAAAAAGGAAAGTTTCCTTAACATTCTTTTAGCATCTACACAAAAAAGCGCCCGCTGTAAACACAGCGGGCGCAGGGGTTTCATAGGGTGCAACAATATCAGTTATTGATGAGCAAACCTACATCATAAAAAAACAATGCCTTTATCGGATCAGGAAAAATTATAATGATCTGAAAAAAATAGTTCGCAGTGCAACCTATTATCACTTTACGGTGCAGCATATTATCAGTGATACATCTTATTCCGTACTGAACACCAGTCTTTGGGAATTAATACCGGCAACGATGCCATAACCGTTATGTACATTGGTGTATACCGCGAAAGGTTCTGTAATCAGTACGCCGCCGTTCCGGGTCTGCATATCTAGTGTCCTGAAATATTTAAAACCGCTACAGGTAAGCGAGCTGACTTCTACCATCAGGCGAGTGGCGTTAATGGGTTGTTCTGTTTCCAGCACGAAGTTGACCGTCTTGCCGTCAAAGCGTGTATCATCCATGACCAGGCTGGAATAGTGCGTATTGGCGATCACGTCAATCAGGTTATTGTTAAAGGCAGGGTCCAGGCGGAAATTGCGTGTAGTGTCCGGCAGATTGTCCGTACCATACGTAAATACGCGCAGCCGGTAATAGTCTGCGGCGCCAGGCCGGTCCTTTAGCGTGAAGACGATCCGCGTGCTGCCGCGCCGCGCCGTACCGTCAGACACCACCGGGGCGGGAGGAACGGTGTCCTGCGCAGTGACAGGTGTCAGTCCCGCAGCGGATACGTTTATCGTATAGTTGTTACCGTTAGCTATCTTTTCTTTGGACACAAAATAAGTACGTCCTTTAATGCTTTGTTGCTGCAGTGCGCTCATAGCAATGCCGTTCTGCAGCAGGGTGACCTGTGCGTTGCCAATTTCTGTAAAACCGCTTTCATCATACACATTGGCCGGCACGCTGCGGGTAATACGGACATAAGCCACGCTGTCCGGCTGCAGCAGACTGTTAATCACAATCTTGTCACCTTCATATTTCAGCTGGATATTCACCCGCTCTTCACAGGCGCTCAGCAATGTCACGAACAGTACACCATATACGAAAAAAGATCTCATGCCTTGGGTTTTAAAATTTGATCGAATAGGTAATGCTGGGCAGGATAGGCATCACCGTTACCTTCGACAGGTAACGCTGTTTTTCTTCTTCGTCCCGTTTCATGTAATACAGGAACGGGTTCTTCTGATTATATACATTATATACGCTGAGGTTCCAGCTTTTACGCCAGCGTTTTTTCTGCTTGGTATAAGTGATCCCTACATCTAACCGGTGTACATCGGCAGCACGGTAATTATAGCGGCCGTCGTACCGGTCGATCCCGATGTCCACACCGCTGCCGGGGTCCCAGGGGGACGCTGTGCCTACTCCATGGTAGCTGGCCACCGGCAGTGTAAGCGGCGCACCGGTGGTATAGTGCCACGATGCCGATGCTTCCCAGTGTTTGCCGATTTGTTGCGTCAGGACTATTTCCACATCATGCCGGTGATCGTATTTATAAGGGAAAATGCGGCCCTTGTTGATATCGGGGAACTGCCGTGTGCTCCACGCCAGGGTGTAGCCCACCCAGCCGGTGGTGGAACCCTTTTGTTTTTTTATCATCGCCTCTCCGCCGTAGCTCCAGCCTTTCCCTATTACCACGTTCTCATCCCACCGTTCCAGGGGTTGAGCAATCGCAGTACTGTTGTCTGAATATTCGATCATGTTGTACATGGTCTTGTAATATCCCTCCAGGGTGAATTCAAAGGCGTTGTTCATACTGGTTTTTGCGATGCCTGCCGCCACCTGCCGCGAAAGCATAGGCGCCACCCGTTGTGTGGAGGGTACCCAGATATCCGTTGGCAGCGAAGTTCCTGTACTGGACAACAAATGGATATACTGGTTCATATGGGTATAGGAGGCCTTTACCGCCCAGTTACGCGGTAACATATACCGCAGCCCCAGTCTTGGCTGTAGGGACTGATAAAAGCGGCCTTCCACCACAAACCCCGACGCATGTACCCCCAGGTTGGCATACAGGTTCTCGCCCAGCCGCCAGTCGTCTTCCAGGTATAACAACATTTCAGTGCCGCGTATATTCAACCAGTTTTTAGCGGTATCCAATGGTGTTACGGCAGTGGCGCCTTTATCGGAAAGATTCATCAGGCCTGGCCGGAAATAATGCGCGATGAGAGCGCCACCGAAGCGGATAGCGTGACTGGGTCTCGGGCGGAAATCAAAATCAGCTTTCAGCCCGATATTCTCCATCCGCGAAAAATATTTTCCGTACAGGTCAGAAGCCTGTCCGGTGGCCGGCATCTGATATTTAAACTGATACTCCGTCCGGAAGGCATATTGGGAGTAATTGAGGCTGACGTTGGAAAAAAGGCGGGTATTGTAAATATGGTTCCAGCGCAGCCCTCCGATGGTATTGCCCCATCCCAGCTGGAAACGGCTGCTCTCCGCCATCCGGCCGGCGGCATCCGGCACAATGCTGTCCGGCACCGATTTGATCAACAGGTTATCTTCTCCCTTATACAGGCTTAGGTAGATCCTGTCTTTCGGGGAAAAAATATGATTGATTTTAGCATTCACGTCATAGAAATATGCGTAGAAAGCACCCCCGCTGCCGAGTTCTCCATCAGTCCTGAGCGTAGCATTGTATAACAGGTCGGGGTAAGAGCGACGGGCAGAAACAATAAACGAAGTTTTGTCTTTGACGATAGGCCCTTCCACATTAAACTTGGCGGAGATCATTCCGATCGCTACATCTCCATGGTAATGGCGCATATCCCCGTCTTTCAGGGAGATATCCACCACAGACGACAGCCGTCCGCCGAAACGCGCAGGGAAAGCGCCTTTATAAAGGTCCGCCGACTTCACCACTTCCGCATTGAGCAGGGAATATACCCCGAAGAAATGCGAGAAGTTGAATACGGGCGTACCGTCCATCAGGATGAGGTTCTGGTCGGGGCTGCCGCCTCTTACATGCAGGCCGCCGGCGCCGTCCATACCACCGCCCACGCCGGGCATGGATTGCAGGGTGCGCATCACGTCTGCTTCTCCGAGTAATTTGGGCATGGACTGTACCGCGGCCAGTGGCAGGTGTACCTTGCTCATCTGGGTCTGGTCCTGTATTTTGGTCTTATCCGTTCCGCTGACCACCACTTCCTGTAAACTGGCCAATGGCTGCAGCGGTACCAGCAATATCCTGTTGGCCTGCCCGTCAACCGGCAGCAGGGCCGGCTCATAACCTACGTAAGAAACAATCAGGCTGTTGGTGTCCTTGACGGTCGTCAGGCTGAAAAAACCATATTGATTGGTAGTGGTGCCCTGTTTGAGCGTGGGGGCATAGATGGTGGCGCCGGGGAGTTTTTCACCGCTGACGGCGTCTTGCACATATCCGCTGATGGTGCGGGTGGTACGTTTCACCTGTTGCAGCACCAGCTGGTCGCCAACGCGGGTAAAACGGATATCATCAGGCGCAAAAAGATCCTCCAGCAGGCTTTTAAGCCGCTGTTGATATGCTGTGACCGTAACTTTACGGGACAAGTCTACAAGTTCCCTGCTATATGAAAAATGGATGCCATATCCTTTCTCCAGTATCTCACAGACCACCCTCAGCGGCTGGTCCTTTACTACCACTGTGACTCTTGTTTGCCAATCCCACCCTGAAACTTTTAACGGAAAACATAAAAACAAACAAATGATTCCCGTCAGCAGTTTGCCGGCTAACGACATAATTTTAATGAATGACTTTGTTATCGGGATATTGGAGCACACCGCTAACAATGCTGAATAGCGAACCCACAGGGAGGTCTGCTACAGAAAGTCTCCCGGCAAGTTCGCTAAAAACCATAGGTGGTGCCTACTTCAATTTATAATGTCTGTCACCTGTTTTCTCCCACGATGCATTGAGCGTCATGGCCAATGCGTTCATCACATCTTCGATACTTTCGCCATTAAAGTTGGTGCTGACGGTCAGTTTCAACAGGGAAGTATTTTCCAGTTCCACTTTTACGTCATACACTTCTGTGATGGTTTGCAGTACTTCCTCCAGCGGGGTATCATGAAAAGCAAGCGATTTTTTCTTTATATCAATGACATGTGTGGCGATGCGGAAAGCCGGACGGAGGCTGTCATTCCGCAGCAGCATGCCTTGTGTAAGCACTACGCTGTCTGCGTTGTCATGATCAATCACCATTACTTTACCGCTGGCTACATGTACAGAAACTGCTTGTTGACCGGGCACATAATGTATGGTAAAGCGGGTACCCAGTACCTTTACCTCTGTATGTCCCAGCATTACCACAAACGGCTGTCCTGCATTACCGGCCACATCGAAGGTGGCCACGCCCTGCAGGCTGACGGTCCGGTTGCTGTTGTTATAATCTTTCGCCAGTTCCAGCCTGGAATCCTCCATCAGCTGAACGCTGCTGCCATCGGGCAGCTGGGCGGTGGCAGGCCCTGCGTACACAGCGGCCGGCTTTTTGGTGGTCAGAAACCACCATCCGGCGCCCAGGGCTATTAATAATACCGCCGCCACTTTCAGCAGGGTATAAATATAACCGGATTTACGCACCGGCTTAACCGGCTCCTTCGCGGACGGCGCCGCTGCCGGCGTCACATTCATTTTCGCATACAACTGCTGCCAGGAGCGGTCTGTCTCCACCGGCACCGCTACCGCCTGATCGGCGGCCGTCTGCAACACTTTGCCCAGCGACGCCAATAGCCTGGCGTTACCGGTATCTTCCTGCAACCAGGCCTCTACCCAGGCACGCTCCTCCGTATCCGCTTCATTCAGCAGATACTTGCAGAGCAAGGTATACAGTGCCTCGTCAAAATAGGTTGATGTCATGCGCAGTTGTACGTTTTTTTATCATGTCCCGCTATCGCGGATGTCCATAAAAGTAGACGCATGGAAAATTATGTTTCCCCTATGCGTCCCCCTATAATTTTTAAAATAAAAATCCAGTTAACAAAGGCAGGTATTCCTTCAGCTCCTGGTGCAGGATACGAAGGGCCTTACCCATATGGTTCTCGACTGTCTTTACTGAAATATCAAGCGTCGCCGCAATTTCGGCATATTTCATCTGTTGCTGGCGGCTCAGAACAAATACTTCCCTGCACCTGTCCGGCAGCCTGTCCAACGCCTGCTGGTACAGCCGCTCCAGCTCACGGGCCTGGTCAGTGGCCTCGGTGGCGGAGTCCCGTATCGTGCTGTAATGCGTTTCCCGGTCCACCCTCACAGTTTCCTTGCGCCACTGGCTGATCGCCGTATTCCGGATGGCGGAAAACAAGTACGCTTTCACCGGTCCGGTAATAGTGATACTATCCCGCTTTTCCCAGAGCCTTAAAAACACTTGCTGTACGACTTCCTCCGCCGCATGGGAATCTCCCATGTAGTGTGTGGCAAAGGCGACGCATTGCGCATGATTTTCCCGGAACAATGATTCGAATGACTGGAGTTCCAACATGATGAGGCACAAATATAAACAGGATTTAAATGATTTCTGTCGACTAATCCGACGAGTGAAAGATTTATTATGCCAATTTTTTGTTATATTTTTTAAAACGATCTTTTAAAGATAAATACCATACATGCACCTGGCAAATCAGTAGAAATCATGTAAATCCTAATTATCTTTGATCCCGCAATGTATCAGCTAATCAAAAAAATCCTCTTCCGCGCTCAGCCGGAAAAGATCCACCACACTGTGATGCGTGGAATGAAAATAATTTATGCGCTCCCTTTTGGCAAAAATGTACTGCGCGCCTTTTGTGACGTTAAAACAAAAGGGCTGGAAAGGGAACTGTTTGGCCTTCACTTTTCCAATCCGGTAGGACTGGCCGCCGGATTTGACAAAGACGCCAAATATATCGATGAACTGGCCTGCCTCGGGTTCGGCTTTGTAGAAATCGGTACGGTGACCCCGCTGGCACAACCAGGCAACGACCAGCCACGACTGTTCCGTCTTCCGGCAGACCAGGCCCTGATCAACCGTATGGGCTTTAATAACGAAGGCGCCGCAGCTGCTGCAAAAAGACTGCGCCACAAAAAATCAAATATTATTGTCGGTGGCAACATCGGTAAAAATAAAAACACCCCTAACGAAGAAGCGGTAAGCGACTACGAAAAATGTTTCCATGCGCTTTATGACGTGGCCGACTACTTCGTGGTCAACGTCAGCTCTCCCAATACCCCTAACCTGCGGGCATTACAGGAGAAAGAACCACTGAAACAGCTGCTGCACCATCTGCAACTGCTTAACGCGCAAAAGCTGAAACCGAAACCCATCCTGTTAAAAATAGCACCGGACCTTACCAACGAACAACTGGACGATATTATCGAGATTGTACAGGAAACCAAACTGGCAGGCATTGTGGCTACCAATACCACTATCAGCCGGGAAGGACTGGCCACTCCGGCGGCCACCATCGCGGAAATGGGGGCAGGCGGACTTAGCGGGCTTCCGGTAAGGGAGAAAGCTACCGCCGTTATTAAATATATACACCAGCGCAGCCACGGCACTATTCCCATCATCGCGGCCGGCGGTATATTCACCGCGGCGGATGCACAGGAGAAACTGGACGCCGGCGCGTCCCTGGTACAAGTGTATACCGGCTTCATCTACGAAGGCCCTACCATCGTGAAGAAAATATGTGCCGGCCTGCGCAGATAAGGCAGCATCTCAAATACAACCTATATGGAACAATTTCTGACGGCTGAATCGATCATCAGCCTTTTGACGCTGGTGCTCATGGAAGTGGTATTGGGCATCGACAATGTGATCTTCGTTTCCATTGTCATGAACCGTCTGCCAGCAGAAAAACGTCCTGCGGCCCGCCGCATCTGGATGCTCACCGGCATCGCTGTACGCATTATCCTCCTCCTTTGCATCGGCTACATCGTCAGGGCCGTAAACCCGCTGTTCCACATCGGCAGCCACGGTTTCAGCCTGCGCGACCTCATCATGCTCGGTGGCGGCCTTTTCCTGCTCATCAAAACCACCCTCGAAATCCACCACAAACTGGAAGGCGAGGAAGAAACCACCGGACCAGCCGTCAACGGCAACAAACCCGCCGTCTCCATGCTCAACGTGGTAGGCCAGATCATTGTCATCGATACGGTGTTCTCCTTCGACAGTATCATCACCGCGGTAGGCCTGGCCAAACAAGTGCCCATCATGATCATCGCGGTGGTGATCGCCATGATCGTCATGTTCCTGTTCGCACCCCGCATCAGTGACTTTATCCACAAACATCCCACCCTTAAAATGCTGGCCCTTTCCTTCCTCGTGATGGTAGGCGCCATCCTTATTGTAGAAGGCTGGGACGCAGAGAAAGCACACGACCTGCACCTGAAGAACTATGTCTACTTTGCCATGGCTTTCTCCTTTGGCGTGGAAATGCTGAATATGCGCGTACGGAAAGGACACGGCCATCCGGTGGAACTAAAAGAGCCTACCCTCAAACCGGGGGACAAACAACACTAATCAAACATCTGCCTGATAAAAAAGGAAAGCCCGGAACAATGTTCCGGGCTTTCCTTTTTTATCAGTATAGCTGATTTGTTATTCCGGAGAACCGGTATTCAGCATATTCATCATCGTTACAGATACCATTCCCGCAGTCTCTGTCCGCAGCCGGTTCCTCCCCAGCGACACCGGCTCAAAACCCTTGTCCAGCGCCAGTTGTATCTCTTCCGGCGTAAAGTCGCCCTCCGGCCCGATCAGGATAATGGTATCTTTTCCGGGTTGAAAATGATGTACCAGCTCCCTTTTTTGTCCGGGCAAACAGTGAGCGATCAGCCGCTGCGGGTCAGTATTGGTGGTTACCACCTTCTCAAACGGCTGCGGCTCCAGCAGCTCCGGCAGGTAAAACTGCTGCGATTGCAACATGGCCGATACCAGGATGTTTTGCAGCCTCTCCGCTTTGATCTTCTCTTTCTCCGTACGGTGGCTCACCAGCGGAATGATCGTCTGAATACCTATTTCAGCGGCCTTTTCCAGAAACCATTCGATCCGGGATGTATTTTTAGTAAACGAAATGGCTATACGAAGTACCGGTGACGGCGCCGGCAACGTATCACACCCGGTGATCCGTACCCCGCAACGCTTACGGTTGTCATCCGTGATCACAGCATGAAAACGGTGCCCACGGCCATCAGCCAACAATACCTCATCGCCGTTTTCATGCCGGAGCACCTGTATACAATACTTGGAAGTGTCTTCATTCATTGTATAAGCTGCCGCGTCTGCAGCAATATCCGGCGCATAAAAGATAGGCTTGTCCATGGGCGCAAAGATAAAACCATTTGGGATTTTAAAATCCTAACTGGTCGCTACGAGCTTGCGGCTTTTGATATGGAAACGGAAAAACAACAATACAGAAGCGGTCAGCAGGCCCAGTAACAACGCCCACCATACACCTTCTACGCCGTAGCCCATTTTTATGCCCAGTACGTAACCCAATGGGATACCAATACCCCAGTAAGCCAGCAACGTAATGAACGTAGGCATCTTCACATCGCCGAGGCCACGGAGAATGCCCAGTCCCACTACCTGCGTGCCGTCAAATAACTGGAAGAAAGCAGCAATCACCAACAACCCGGCAGCAATGGTTATCACCTGCGGGTCGTTGATATACATGGCAGGCAACAGGTTTTTAAATAACATGAACATCAGCGCGGTGGTGCCCATCAGCACCAGCACCATATGGTAACTGGCGATGGCGGAATGGCGCAGGGCGTGATAATCTTTCTTTCCGAAGTTGTTGCCGCTCTTGATACCGGCCGCCGCGGAGATGCCGCTGGCCATCATGTAGGTCATGGCTGCCAGGCTGAGCGCAATCTGGTGCGCCGCCAGCTCGGCAGCGCCCATCCAGCCTACGATCACGGCAGCGCCGCTGAAAGCGCTGATCTCGAAAATATATTGCAGGGCCACTGGTGTACCGATGCCCAGGATTTTTTTGACAGATGTCCATTCCAGGTGCCGGAAACCGAAGGATTGCAGGTAAGGTTTGAAACGGGGCGACTTCAATACATAAAAAGACATGGTAATGCCCATGATCAGGCGGTCGGTGAAAGTGGCGATACCCACACCCACTACGCCCATACGTGGCATACCAAAGAGACCGTATACCAGCGTGATACCGATGATGATATTGATGACGTTACCGATAATACTGATGTTCATGGCCTGACGGGTAAAGCCCAGTCCTTCCGCAAACTGTTTGAATGACAAAAACAACATCAGCGGGATAAAGGAAAAACCCAGGTAACGCAGGAAAGGGCGGGCCTGAGCCGCCACATCGGCTTCCTGTTTCAGTAATTCAAGATGGCTGCTGCCGAAATAAATAACTGTTGACAACAGAAAACCCACTACCATATTGATGATGAGGCTGTGGCTCAACAGGTGGCCGATGGCTTTTTTGTTGCCACGGCCGTTCTCCTGTGCAATCAACGGCGTAAGGCCATAGGACATGCCGATGCCTGTCACCATAAAAATACTGAACAGGCTGTTGCCCAGCGATACCGCTGCCAGCGGCACTTTCCCGGTGTGGCCAATGATAATGCTGTCTGACAGCGCCACCAATGTGTGCCCTAGCTGGGAAATAACAACAGGATAGGCTAAATGGAAATTGTCCTTGTAATAATGCCTGTATTTTAAATAGAGCTGTTTCATTGATTCATCTGATTAATGTAAAATTTAAGCAGGGTAAATTATTCTGATAGTGATAAATTTATCCGGTGCCAACAAAAAGGCCGGCGATCTGGTGATGCCGGCCTTAAAGCAAATATCGTTACAGGTGCTAAAACGGTGCATCTTCAAAACCTTCGTCAAAGTTCATGTCATTCATTTTGGAGCCCTTCTGTATGTACAGCTTCGCCTCATCATTGCCGCCACCCTGTGGACGGGAGATGCCGGTGAAAGGGTTGCCGCCGCCACCGGGGTTTTCCAGGCTGCCATCATCTTCAAAGCGCTGGAACTCCAGTACTGCCCTTAATTTGATGGTATCCAGCTGACCGTTACGGTGTTTCGCGATACGAACGTGGGTTTCACCTTTATTGGACTCACCCATTTCGTTGGCGTTGATCTCATAGTATTCAGGGCGGTACAGGAACATTACCATGTCGGCATCCTGTTCGATCGCACCAGATTCACGGAGGTCACTCAACTGCGGCATTTTATTACCGTCTTTACGTTTTTCCACATCACGGCTCAACTGGGAGAGGGCGATCACCGGTACCATCAACTCTTTCGCGAGGCCTTTCAGGTCACGGGAGATTTTACTGATCTCCTGTTCGCGGTTGGAGCCTCTGCCATCGCCGCTGCCGCTCATCAGCTGCAGGTAGTCGATGATGATTACGCCTACGCCGTGGTTATGTACCAGTCGCCGGCATTTGGCCCTTAGCTCAAAGATGTTGAGTGCCGGGGTGTCATCGATAAAGATGGGTGCTTTTGCCAGGCGTTCTATACCGTGGGTCATCAGCTTCTTCATCTCATATTCTTCCAGTTTACCACGGGATATTTTCTCCAGTTTGATTTCCGATTCCGCCGAGAGGATACGTTGTACGATCTGGCCGGAGGACATCTCCAAAGAGAACACCGCAGCCCCTTTCGGGAAGCGGGGGTGAAGCGCTGCGTTACGGGCGAGGTTCAGCGCGAAGGCGGTCTTACCTACGGAAGGACGGGCCGCAATGATGATAAGGTCGGTAGACTGCCAGCCGTAGGTCACTTTGTCGAGCGACGGGAAGCCGGAAGGCACACCGGTAATATCATCGCCTTTATTACGCAGGTCCTCGATACGTTTCATGGTGTTTACCAGAACGCGGTCGATGGAGTCGTAGTTTTTACGCAGGTGATTATTGGTGATCTCGAAAAGCTTGGATTCGGCACTGTCAAGCAGGTCAAACACGTCTGCCGTATCTTCGTAAGATTCGGTAAGGATCTCTCCGGAAATGCGGATCAGCTCCCGCTGAATGAATTTCTGCAGGATAATACGGGCGTGCGCTTCGATGTTGGCCGAAGACACTACCGCATTGGTGAGTTTCATCACGGTAAAAGGGCCGCCTACCGCTTCCAGTGAGCCCATAGACTTCAGCTCTTCTGTTACGGTGAGAATGTCCACCGGCATCGATTTTGATGCCAGACGGGTCATGGCAGAGAATATCAGCTGGTGTGCCTCCACATAAAAACACTCGCCTTTCAATATTTCCACAACAATATCAAAAGCACCTTTTTCCAGCATGATGGCTCCCAAAACAGCTTCTTCCAATTCTTTAGCCTGTGGTGGTATCTTGCCATACACCAAGGATGATACCTCAATGGCCGGCTTTCTGCGAACATTGCGGTCCTTCTTAAGATTGAGATCCATTTATGGTCAGCGTATTAAAAAAAGTTAATAAAAGGTTACAGTCAATGGGCCTTTCCGGTATTTATTTGCATTATTCCTGTATCCCGGCAACATTTGCCGCTTTAAGAAATTGTAAATTTTCTCGAGCCGTACAAACTAAGGTAAAGGCATTTTTTTAATTAACCTTTTTTATTTGACGACTAAATTTATTAAACCCCACGCACAGGTTATCCACCATCCATGAGCGGGTTATCCACCGGACAACAACAGTTATCCACCAAAAACCGGAAAAACCACATGCAAAGGTCTGATTATTCACACACATTGTGTAAAAAAGATTTTCACATTGCCGTGAAACGCCGCTACCAGGCCGCCGGGAACGTTGACCAGGCAGGCCTATACGGGAAAACAGGCGCCGGAAAACCGCTATCCATCCCTCCTCAGGGACAATTTTTCCCGGTAATCACCGGCTAAACCGCTAATTCGCAATTCGTAATTTGTAATTCTTTAACTTTACGCTTCTTTATAAACCAAGCAGACAAATGACGATTTCATACAACTGGCTTTGTGAGTATTTGCCGGTCAAACCTACACCGGAGGAACTGTCCACCATCCTGACAAGAATAGGCCTGGAAGTTGAGAGCCTTGAAAAGTTCGAGGCGGTAAAGGGCAGTCTGGCCGGCTTGGTAGTGGGTGAAGTGCTGACAGCCGAAAAGCACCCCAATGCTGACAAACTGAAACTGACCACTGTAAACACCGGCAACGGTGAACCGCTGCACATTGTTTGCGGCGCTCCCAACGTGGCCGTGGGCCAGAAAGTAGTGGTAGCCCCCATCGGCACTACTATCTATCCGCTGGATGGCGAGCCCCTCACCATGAAAAAAGCAAAAATCCGTGGCGAAGAAAGCCAGGGCATGATCTGTGCTGAAGATGAAATTGGCCTGGGCAACAGCCACGCCGGTATCATGGTGCTGGACGCCTCCCTGCAACCCGGAACACCCGCCGCAGATATATTCAAACCGGTACAGGACTGGATCTACGAGATAGGTCTTACGCCCAACCGTATGGACGCTATGAGCCATATCGGCGTAGCGAAAGACGTGTGCGCTTTCCTCAATAACCTGGAACATACCAGCAAATACCAGGTACAACTGCCGGAAATAAAAGCCCTGCCTGCCGCAGCGGCCCCTCTTCCGATCAGCGTGACCATCGACAATACCGATGCCTGCCCGCGTTACAGCGGCATCAGCATCACCGGCGTGACCGTGGCGCCTTCTCCGGAATGGCTGAAAAACCACCTGCAGGCCATCGGCGTGCGCCCTATTAATAATATTGTGGACATCACCAACTTTGTACTGCATGAGACCGGCCAACCGCTGCACGCTTTCGACGCGTCAGCCGTTAAAGGCAATGCCGTAGTGGTGAAGAACCTGCCACAGGACACCGTATTTGTTACCCTCGACGAAAAAGAGCGGAAACTGGACGCTACCGACCTGATGATCTGTAACGGCGCCGGCGAAGGCATGTGCATTGCCGGTGTTTTCGGCGGACTGCATTCCGGCGTAAGCGACAGCACTCAAAATATCTTCCTGGAGAGCGCCTTCTTTACTGCCGGTGGTATCCGTACCACTTCCTTCCGGCATGGTCTCCGCACCGATGCCGCCACCCGCTTTGAAAAAGGGGTGGACATCTCCAATACGGTATTTGCCCTGCAACGCGCCGCCGCACTGATTTGTGAGCTGGCCGGCGGTAAAGCGGCTTCCGATATCGTGGACGTATATCCGTTGCCTAAAGTGAAAACACAGGTGGAAACCACCTACGCCTATATCCACAAACTCAGTGGCAGCAGGTATGCACCGGAAAAAATCAAAAACATTCTGACCAGCCTTGGTTTTGAACTCATTTCCGAAACAGTGGACGTGATGGCGCAAACCCCGGAAAAACTGCGGGTGGCCGTACCTTTCAGCAAACCGGACATCAGCCTTCCTGCGGACCTCGTAGAGGAAATTATGCGGATAGACGGTCTCGATAATATTGAAATCCCGTCCCACATCACCATTGCCCCTTCCATGGCCTCACAGCCGGATGAAGAAGGCATCCGTGAAAAAGTGGCCAACTACCTGGCCGGCAACGGTTTCCATGAAATTTTCACCAACTCCATCACCAACAGCAAATACTATACGCCGGAAGTGCTGGAGCATACCGTGAAAATGATGAACAGCCTCACCGTGGAACTGGACGTAATGCGCCCTTCCATGTTGGAAACAGGCCTGGAAAGCATTTCCCACAACCTGAACCGTAAGAACGAAGACCTGTTCTTCTTCGAATTCGGAAAAACCTATAAAGTACTGGAGAAAGGATATGCCGAGAACAATCACCTCGTGTTATACCTCACCGGCAAACGTACCGCAGAAACCTGGATGCATAAATCCACTCCCGTGGATTTCTACGACCTGAAAGGTTTTGTGGTAAATGTACTGAAACAGCTGGGCTACCAGCAGTTCCAATGGGTGGAAAGCACCGAAGCCGGTCTGCTGCCAGCCTGGGACATTAAAGTCAAAAATCAGGTGGTAGTGACCCTCGGAGGCGTTACCACACAGAAACTGAAGCAGTTCGATATTAAACAGCCGGTATGGTATGCCACTTTTAATTGGGATAAAATACTCGGACTCTTGCAAAAAAGTGATAACTTTTACAAGGAAATTCCACGCTTCCCTGCCGTAAGGAGAGACCTGGCGCTGGTGCTGGACAAACAGGTGCGGTTTGCAGCCGTAGAGGCCGCTGCCCGTGCAGTAAAATCAGCACTGCTGAAGGACATCAACCTCTTCGACGTATTTGAAAGCGAGAAGCTGGGAGCCAATAAAAAATCGTACGCTGTAAGCTTTACCTTCCTGGACACCCAAAAAACCCTGACAGACAAAGAAATTGACGGGGTGATGGACAAGCTGGTAAAAACTTTCGAGACACAGTTACAAGCAGAAATACGGAGATAATTTTCGATTTTCGATTTTTTGATTTACGAATTTGAGGGATTTGGTCACATTCGTTTAAATTCCGAAATCCGTAAATCAAAAAATCGAAAATGATATCAATTGTTTAAAATGGTATTAGAGCAGTACATTCAACGGGTAGAAGAAAAGCTACAACTGCTGGTGAAAAGACTTCACCAGGTGCAGTCGGAGAATGCATCGCTAAAAGAAGAAGTCAACCACCAACAACAGGCACTGCAACAACAACAGCTGACCATACAGGCAATGGAGGACAAACTGCATCTGTCAAAGATCGCAGCCACCGCCCAGGGAGGCGCCACAGCAACAGAAGACGCAGCCTTTAAAAAGGAAATCCGGAACAAAATCAATGAGTATATCAAAGAGATCGACCGGTGTATCGCCTTGCTAAACGGCTGACATAAAATAATTTCAACATATGGAACAGCTCATTCCTATCAATATTGTGGTATCTGACCGCTCTTACCGGATCAAAATACGTCCGGAAGAGGAGGAAGAGGTACGCCGTATTATGAAAGAAGTGAATGAGAAAATCGTTGATTTTAAGACTGCCTATGCTGGTAAAGACCAGCAGGACTATATTGCTATGGCCCTCATTATGTACGCTACCCACCCGGGCACCAGCGGCGGCAAGGCACAGGCCGTTACTGCTCCCTTTCTGCAGGAGAAACTGGAAAAGCTGGAAGAAATCATCAACCAGGCATTGGGCTGAGGTCACTTTACCCCTTGCTAAACAATGACTTAGCTAATTCGCTAATTATCACGTATTAAACGCGCTTTACTGCTATTTTTTTGTATTTTCGCGGGTCAGTTCTCGCCCCTGTCGCGTTTTAGCAGTGACTTGGGTATGAGGATACTACATAAATCAAGTATAAATAATTCATATGGATGTTACACTTTATACGACAATAGCTGCAGTAGTGGCATTGATCTTAGGAATAGTGCTAGGTAAGGTGATATTTGCCAAAAACACACAGCAAAAAATTGACGAAGCTGAGCAACAGGCTAAAAAAATCGTCGCAGATGCACAACTTAGCGCCGAAACGCTGAAAAAAGACAGGTTACTCGAAGCAAAAGAGAAGTTCCTGCAATTGAAAAGTGAGCATGAGAAAGAAGTCATGCAGCGCAACCAGAAAATAGCCGAGTCCGAAAACCGCATCAAACAGAAAGAGCTGTCCCTTAATCAGAAAAACGAACAGCTCCAGAAACACATCAACGAAAACGAAGCGATCAAGGAAACGCTGAACCGCCAGATGGAACTGGTGACCATTAAGCGTACTGAACTGGAAAAACACCAGGAAGAGCATATCCGCCGCCTTGAAAAAGTGGCCGGCCTTACTGCTGAAGAAGCCAAACATCAGCTGGTGGAAAGCCTGAAAGAGGAAGCCCGCTCCCAGGCGCTGTCCCATATCCAGGAAATTATTGAGGACGCCAAGCTGAAAGCCAACAAAGAAGCCAAGAAAATTATTATACAGTCCATCCAGCGCACAGCCGCTGAACAGACCATTGAGAACACCATCACCGTGTTCACCCTGGAAAGTGATGAAATCAAAGGCCAGATCATCGGCCGTGAAGGACGTAATATCCGCGCTATTGAGGCGGCTACAGGCGTTGACCTCATCGTGGACGACACCCCTGAAGCCATCGTACTCTCTTCCTTCGACCCGCTGCGCCGTGAAATCGCCCGCCTGTCCCTCCAGCGACTGGTACAGGACGGCCGTATCCACCCCGCCCGTATCGAGGAAGTGGTAGAAAAAACCAAGAAACAACTGGAAGAACAGGTAATGGACATCGGTGAAAGGACCGTAATCGAACTGGGTATCCATGGCCTGCATAAAGAACTGGTGCGACTGGTAGGTAAAATGCGTTTCCGCTCTTCCTATGGTCAGAACCTGCTGATGCACTCCAAGGAAACAGCTAACCTCTGTGCGGTGATGGCTGCGGAACTGGGCCTCAACCCGAAGCTCGCCAAACGCGCCGGCCTGCTGCATGATATCGGTAAAGTACCGGACGAAGAAACTGAACTGAGCCACGCCCTCCTCGGCGCCAAACTGGCTGAAAAATACGGCGAACACGCCGCCGTGGTAAACGCTATCGGTGCGCACCACGACGAAATGGAAATGCAATACGTGATTTCCCCGATCGTACAGGCCTGCGACGCCATCAGTGGCGCCCGTCCCGGCGCCCGCCGCGAAATCATGCAGAGCTACCTGCAACGTATCAAAGACCTGGAAAACCTGGCCCTCGCTCACGAAGGCGTGGAAAAAGCCTACGCTATCCAGGCCGGCAGGGAACTGCGTATCATCGTTGAAAGTGATAAAGTGTCCGACAACGACGCTGACCGCCTGTCCTTCGAAATCGCGAATAAAATCCAGACCGAAATGCAATATCCTGGTCAGATCAAGGTGACGGTTATCCGCGAAAAACGTGCGGTAAACATCGCCCGCTAATCATTCTCATTTAGATATCTGGAATTTAGATATTATATTGGAGTCCTCCGGCCAACACCGGGGGACTTTTTTTATCCGGTGAACAACGGAACCACGTTTAAAACTTATCTCAAAAATCCAATAATCTATATGAAGCGGTCTTTTTTAAAATTCGTATTGGGTGCCGCCCTCGTACTGGGCACCAGCAGCGCTTTTGCACAAAAAGCCCAATCCCTGTTCAATGGTAAAAACCTGGATGGCTGGAAAATACACGGTACTGAAAAATGGTATGTGGAAAAAGGTGAATTAGTCTGCGAAAGCGGCCCGGATAAAGAATACGGTTATCTTGCCACCGACAAAAAATATAAAAATTTCGAACTGACCGTTCAGTTCAAACAGGAGGCCAATGGCAACAGCGGCGTGTTCTTCCACTCCTCCCTGGAAGGCACCAAAATTGCCGGCTGGCAGGCCGAAGTAGCGCCACCAAACATGCATACCGGCGGTATCTATGAGTCCTATGGCCGCGGATGGCTGATCAAACCGGAAGCTGATAAGGAACAATACCTGAAAATGGGCGAATGGAACACCATGAAAATCCGCGTTGACGGCGATCAGGTGACCACCTGGCTCAATGGCCATGAAATGATCACCCTGAAAGACGAAAAAATCGGTTCCATCGATGGTCAGATCGCCCTGCAAATCCACTCCGGCGGCGGTATCAAGGTGAAATGGAAAAATATTAAACTGGTTCCCCTGAAGGGATAATACAACCTTATGTCCTACCAAGACCAGGTGATCTTTATTACAGGCGCCAGCTCCGGTATAGGCCGGCAGCTGGCGCTTTTGTTGGCGCAGGAAAAAGCGCGGCTCATCCTCGCCGCCAGGCATGCCGATACGCTTGCCACCGTGCAGCAGGAATGCCTGCAATACACGTCTTTCTGTGAAATCCTGATCATGGACATCACCCAACCCGAACAGGTCGATGCCGGCGCTAAAAAAGCCTGGCAGCTGTATGGCCGGATAGATGTACTGATCAACAATGCCGGCGTGACCCAACGCTCCAAACTGATCGATACACAGGTATCCGCCATCCGTCAATTAATGGAAGTCAATTTTTTTGGTCCTGTAATGCTGACCAAAGCCCTGCTGCCTTATTTTCAGCAGCAGCAACACGGCCAGATCGTAGTTGTCAGCAGCATGGCCGGTCTGATGGGCTATCCCTGGCGCTCCGGCTACAATGCCGCCAAACATGCGCTCCAAGGCTATTTTGAAACGCTGCAGACAGAACAGCCCATTCCTCAGTTGCATACCACTATTGTTTGTCCGGGCCGTATCCAAACACCTATCACCTATGCCGCCATCACCGCCGACGGCTCCCCCTTTGGCAAAATGGACCCCGGCCAGGCACATGGTATTCCGGTGGACAAATGTGCCCGCCGCATTATCACAGGTATGCGTAAACGAAAAAAACAGGTACTGATTGCCAGGGAAGAAAGGATATTGCTCTGGTTCAAACGTTTCTTTCCACCCTTGTTTTATTTTATTTCCCGGAAGGGGAACTGATGTCAATAACAAATGGACCGTGGTCGTAGATGAATCGCTGTTCAGATGAAATGGCTTCTTGCATATATGGGCTGCCAGGAGAGTCGGAAATCCGTAGGGCCGTCCACGTTACTATATGGCGGGCGCTGGCATAACGACAACGGACTAAACAAGGACGAAGGGTCAACTTAAGGGCAAAAATGTCAAAAATCATCAAAAAACACCGTTTTTCCGAAAAAAGCAACCTTCCCATACCAGCTTCCCATTACCACATTGCAAAGCATCCTGATAACACAAGGCGATTATATCGCGCGAAGCGCATAAAGACTCGCAGGAAGCAGGCTGCTCCCCGGCCAGAAAGCATTAAAAACCCAGTTGATAGAACCGGAAGTGTAGGGGCATAAAACAGCAGAGGTGAGTAATTCAGGAACGAAAGTGTCAAAAATCATCAAAAAAACACGTTTTTTTCGAAAAAAAGGCCGACCCATACAGGCTTCCAATCACCACAGCGCAAAACATCCTGACAGCCCAGGGAAATTATATCGCGCGAAGCGCATTAAAAGCTCGCAGAATCAGGATATTCCCCGGCCAGAGGGCATAAAACCAATTGTAGAACCACAAGTGCCAGGGCATAAAACAGCAGAGATAGGTAATTCAGGAACAAAAATGTCAAAAACCGCCCAAAAAACGACGTTTTTTCGAAAAATTTGACTTTTCATGCATGCCACTTGCCTCAAGACATTTTGGTAAAACATGGCAAAACATCGCGCGAAGCACATAAAAAAGCCTGCAAAAAGCAGGCTGTTATATTAGTCTTTTTTATCTGTATCTTCGTTGGTTGAGTTTTCATCCTCATCCTCATCCTCATCCTCATCCTCATCCTCATCCTCATCCTCATCCTCATCCTCATCCTCATCCTCATCCTCATCCTCATCCTCATCCTCATCCTCATCCTCATCCTCATCCTCATCCTCATCCTCATCCTCATCCTCATCCTCCTGTTCTTCTGATACAGGTTCATCATCTTCTGAAGGGAGTTCCATGGCTTCTTCCACGATACTGTCGGGGTCTTTGTCGCTGTCCTCGTCTTCTGCCGGTCCCTGATCGCCGGCGGCTTCGTCTTCGATGGCAGGCGTTTCCTCCTCTTCTTCCGTGGCTGATTCTGGCGTGGTGGTACCTTCGGGGACATCGGGCGTTTCAGGAGCTACAGCATCTTCCGGGGCGGGAGCTTCTTCGGTGGTATCTTCTTCTGCGAGATAGGTATTGAAGGCGACGATTTCATCGTCCGGCTCGGCCTCTTCATCTTCTGCGGCGGGCACCTCGGGAGTTTCCAGCCGGTCAAGTTCATGATCGGGGTCCAGCAGTTCCCCGTCTTCGGAGACCATCATGGAGTGTGAATTTTCGGGTGTCTGGGCGTTATCACCGCGACCGATAGTGGCTGTATCTTCATTGATCAGCGTAGGCTGTACGAGTTCTTCCTCAAAAAGTTCTTTCAGTTTGGGCAGATCGGCAGCGGAATTGATACCGAAATAGTCCATAAAAGAACGGGAAACGGTGTATAGCAGCGGCTTACCGGGCAGGTCTTCACTGCGGCCGGAGATAACGATCAGTTCTTTTTCCAGCAGTTTCTGGATAGAATAGTCCGTACTTACGCCGCGGATGTATTCAATTTCTCCTTTGGAGATAGGCTGGCGGTAAGCGATGATAGCCAGTGTTTCGAGGGCAGCTGTTGACAGGCGTTTCAGGAATTTATCACCGTTGAGCTGTGCCACGGTCTGATAATATTCCTTTTTGGTCATGAATTGGTACCCGCCGCCACTGCTTCTGATTTCAAAGGCGTAGAACTCAGAGCTGTACTTCTCCCTGATGGCTTCCATGGCTGCTTCTACCTGCTCCAGCGTGGCGCGGTCTTCCAGGAATGCCAGCGCGTTATTGAGCAACTCCACTATTTCCAGCAGGGGTAATGGCCGATCGGCTGCAAAAATTAGTGCTTCCACATGTGGGATGAGCTGTGATATTTCCATGTTGCTATCAGAGGTGTGAATTACAAAAAAAGGTCAAAGACTAAAAATACAGTCTTTGACCCTAATCTGAAAATATTTCGATATTCAGTATTGACGTAGTGTTATCAACCTGCCAGTGCAGCGGCACCGCTCACGATCTCAGTCAGCTCGGTGGTGATGGCGGCCTGACGGGCGCGGTTGTAAGAGATCTTCAGTGTACGCAGCAGTTCCTGGGCGTTTTCAGTGGCTTTGTCCATAGCGGTCATACGAGCGCCATGCTCAGAAGCGTGAGAGTCCAGTACCGCTTTGAAGAACTGGGTGTTCAGGATTTTCGGCATCAGTTCAGCGATCAGTACTTCTTTCTGTGGTTCAAAGATGAAATCCGCTTTCAGGTTGTTGTCTTCTTTGCTTTCCACTTTCGCGATAGGCAGGAACTGTTCAGAAACATATACCTGGGTAGCAGCGTTTTTGAATTCGCTGTAGATGATTTCCACCGCGTCGTAAGTACCGTCGATAAAACCATTCAGTGCTACAGAAGCCGCTTCTTTCACGTTTTCGAAAGTGAGGCTGCCGAACAGCTGCCAGTACTTGTCGATTACTTTATAACCATTCTGGGCGAAGTGCTCGTATCCTTTTTTGCCGATAGGCAGTATTTCCACTCTGCCCTGCTCAAACTGTTCCTGGTATTTCTCGCGGATAACACGTTTGGCAGTTTTGATCAGGTTGGAGTTGAAGGCGCCGCACAGACCTCTGTCTGAAGTGATCACCACAATCAGTACTTTTTCAACCTCACGTTGTGCAGCCAGGGGAGTGGCGATATTGCCTTCGCTGTTGGAAACAATATTCTGCAGCATCTCCTGGAGTTTCAAGGCGTAAGGACGCATCAGTAAAATAGCATCCTGTGCACGTCTTAATTTCGCAGCACTCACCATTTTCATGGCTTTTGTGATCTGCTGACCAGATTGAATAGATTTGATTCGGTTACGAACTTCTTTAAGCTGTCCGGACATATATTTTAATCAATTACGGAATGACAAATTACTTTGACGATCATGCATCCAGGCAGTTGATTTCCTGAATTTGGCTGCAAAGGTAAGCAATGAAGGTATAATTTGAAAATCCATCGGGAAGATAATTAGACCTTTCTTTTAAATGCTAACTATCAACCTTATATAAATACTAAAATAATTAAATAATAAAATTATAACGTGATCGTGGTGCCCAGTACCTGGAGAAACGCAGCGATCCATTGCGGGTGGGCCGGCCATGCCGGTGCCGTCACCAGTTTACCGTCAACGACTGCTTCTGTAACATTAACAGACACATAAGTGCCGCCGGACGCAGTTACTTCGGGCGCTACAGCAGGGTAAGCGGTCAGTTTTTTACCCCGTACCACATCTGCAGCGGTCAGGATCTGGATAGCATGACAAACAGCAGCTACCGGTTTATCTTCTGTAAAGAAATGCCGCACCAGCTCCAGCACGTTTTTATTAAGCCGCAGGTACTCAGGCGCCCTGCCGCCGGCAATCACCAGCGCGTCATAGTCTGCCCCCGACACATCAGCAAAGGAGGCATTGAGCACAAAACCATGACCGGGTTTTTCTGAATAGGTCTGGTCGCCTTCAAAATCGTGGATGGCTGTTTTTATCTTGTCGCCGGCAGCCTTGTCGGGACATACCGCATGCACCTCGTGCCCAATCATTTGCAGCATCTGAAAAGGTACCATGGTTTCATAGTCTTCCGCAAAATCTCCTGTCAGCAATAAAATCTTCTTCTGTGCCATATAGTGATGTTTTTTAAGTCCTTCAATATACACAAAATAACGGGATAAACGCAGACGCTCCGGACGTTTTGCCCGGAGCGTCTGTTAAGAAATCATGAAGTGGTAAGGCGATCAGTAACCCGGATTCTGCGGGAACGGCGTAGACGACCTGTCGATCTGCTCCTGCGGGATAGGCCGCAGCAGATGATGGGGGTCTATATTGGCCGATGCTTCCGGATTGTGCTTACGTACTCTCTCCAGGAGCTTACCGGTCCGTTTCAGGTCAAACCAGGCCAGCTGCTCTCCAACCAGCTCCCTGCCTCTTTCGTCCAGCAGGAAGTCGATATTGATATCGCCGGCTTTGATTTTCATCGCCTCCTGGTTCGCCTGCGTTTCAGCTGGTGTAGTACCCTGACGGGCAGCTCTGACCCGCACTACGTTCACCATATCAGCGGCACCTTGTGCATTCCCCAGTTTATAGAGCGCTTCGGCAGCAATCAGGTAGGTCTCAGCCAACCGGAAGGCAATAAAGGGCCTTACACCGGAAGCCTGGTTATCGGGGCGCAGGGCGTCTGCGAATTTGTTCAGGGACGGATACAGCTTTTCGGTATACTTATCAGAACCCACCAGCAGATAGTGTTTGCTGGCCACTTCCGCCGGCGTAACCGGGCGGCCTGGCATATATACGGCCGTGTCACCCAGATTCATCACCCAGGGAGTGGTAACAGGTTTGTTCACAAACCAAACGGTAGTGAACCATTTCTGATAACGGGTATCATACACCCGCTCCTTGTAAAGCGTATCGATCAGGTAGGCGGTAGGACGGAAACGTTTCCACGGCGTACCGTTAGGCAGGTCACGCTGCATACCGTTCAGCACATCGTACTGCATGAGGAAAAAGCGGCAGGCATTGTTGTCGGGCGACGCATACAGCGGGTCAGTGGTGTACTGTGCCGCGAAGATGGTTTCTGTATTGTTTTCGTTGCCCTGTGCCCATACTTTTCCGGGATCGTCCAATAACTTCAGGCCATAATTTTTGATGACGCCTTCTGCGTATTTATCTGCATTGGCATAATCGTCCGGCTTCGCATCAGGCGAAGTGGCGCGGGTGAGATACACCCTGGCCAGCAGGTGTTCTGCCGCCGGTTTGGTAGCGCGGCCCCAGTCGCTCTGCGTTGGCGGCAGGTATTGCGCGGCCTTCGTCAGATCGTCAATGATGGCATCGTATACTTTAGCGGTACTGTCGCGGGTAGCGGCTGTATTGATCTCTTTATTTTCGTGTAGCCGTAAGGGTATGTTACCAAAAGTCTGCATCAGCAGGAAGTGATAATGTGCCCGGCAAAACAAGGCTTCACCCACCCCTTTGAACTTAGCGGCAGAATCGAGGCCGCTTACCTTATCTGCGCGGTCTACCACCACGTTACAGTTGTTGATGGACTGGTACAGGCCATTCCACAATTCCCTCACGTGATCGTAGCGGGCGTCCAGCTGGGAAGTGTACTGGTTGGCAAATTTAAAGTTTCCGTCAGAGCCGTTGGTGTAGGTATCTGTTCCTGCAACGGTGAGGGTCATGCCCCTTTCTGTGCTATAAAAGATGCGCATGCCGGCGTAACCTGCGTTGACAGCGGTGGTGAAACCATTCCGCGTATTATAGAAATCATCGGTTGTATTGGTGACTACATCTTCGTCCAGCATTTTGTTACACCCTGTACCGGCGAGTGCTGTTAATGCTATTGCCCACAAAATATTTTTCATGTTGGAATGTTTTTGATTGAAAAAAATTAGAACCGTGCATTCACACCAAACTGCAACATCCAGGTGGCGGGTGCGTCAATACCAATTACGTTCACGTCTTCAGGATCTACTCCCTTGTATTTCTGTCTGTAAGGCGCCAGGATGAGTGGTTGTTTTACACTCACATTAAAGCGCAGGTCCTGCATCTGCATACGTTTCACGGTAGCTTCCGGCAACGCATAAGAGAGGGAGATGTTCCTGATTTTAAAGAAAGAACCATCAAAATAGCTGAGGGACTGGTAATTGACCGGACGCTCCTGGTTGGCATTGGGCCGTGGGAAATCGTTGGTCGGATTAGTAGGTGTCCAGTAGTTGATGTTCAGGTTATTGAAACGGCCGAACAATGTGTTGGTATTTTGATAGAAATCGCTTTTGATCATACCGCCTACACGGGCAAAGGCTACTACAGACAATTCAAAGTTTTTATAGGAAAGCCGTTGGGTCATACCGGCAGTCCAGTCGGGCTGCGGTGTACCGAGTATTTTACGATCGCTGGCATCGATTTTTTTATCGCCATTGGTGTCTTCCACTTTGATTTCACCTGGTTTGGGTTTATAGAGCAGCCCATCGGTTTTATCGTTGGTTTGCCAGATACCGATTTTGTTGTAGTCGTAGTACACGTATGTAGGCTGACCTACAAACCAGCCGTTGCCGATATCTTCTGTCTTACCACCCATCAGTTCCAGGATTTTAGACCGGTTGCGGGAGAAGTTCACGTCCATGCTCCAGTTAAATCCTTTCGGATTGTCGATGATGATGCCGGACAGTGCTACTTCCCAGCCGGTATTGCTGGTGGCGCCTACGTTTTGCAGGACGCTGTTGAAGCCGTTGCTGTAAGGCAGCAGGAAAGGCATGAGCAGGTCTGTGGTTTTCTGTTTATAGAAATCGACCGTACCGGTCAGGCGGTCTTTAAAGAAGCCGAAGTCAAGGCCGGCATCGAAGGAAGTGGTGGTTTCCCAGGTAAGATTGGGGTTACGCAGCATTTGCGGCGTATAACCGAGCACGCCTTTTCCGCCGAACGAGTAGGGAATACGTGCCAGCAAACCCTGTGTAGCATATGGATCTATACCGGTATTGCCTATACGGCCGAAGCTGGCGCGCAGTTTCATATGGCTGATGTTACGGCTGTTTTTGAGGAACTGTTCGTTGCTCATATTCCAGGCGGCGGCCACGGAGGGGAAATAGCCCCACTTATGACCGGGAGCGAAGCGGGAGGAGCCGTCAGCGCGCATTGTCAGCGTCACGAGATAACGGTCATCATATCCGTAGTTGAGGCGTCCCATATAAGACAGGATGGTCCAGGTACCGAGGCTGCTGCCAACGCCGGTAACGTTCATTGCCTGACCGAGGTTGTAGTATTCCTGAGCTTCCACGAGCACGCCGCGTACGTTGGCCGTGGTGCTGTCGCCTCTTTGTCTTTGTACGCTGTACAGACCGGTGAAGCCGATATTATGTTTTTTGTTGAAAGTTTTATTGTAGGTGACTACGTTTTCCACGGTGTATGCAATCGTTTCTCCGCTGGTTTTGGAAGCGGTGGCATCGCCGCCGCCGATCAGGAGATCGAACGTGTTCTTACCCTGGAACAGGCCGTAGTTGTATTGCGAGATATCCGGTCCAACGTTCAGCCTGTACTTAAGGCCGTCGATTATTTCCACTTCGCCATAAAGACTGGTAAAAAGACGGAAACGTTTGCGGTTCTCCGTGCGGGCGCCCGGCACGTAGTCCAGCAACGGGTTGGGCAGGTTACTGTCATTGTTCGGGAAGGTGATCAGGTTGCCGTTATCATCATAGGGAGATGAGATGGGCAGCATACGGATGGCGTTGTTGATGCCATTGTAAGTTTCGCCTTTGCGGTTGCTATAGGAAGCGAGCATGGTGGCGCCTACTTTTACGCGGGAACCGATCATCTGATCGAGGCTGATATTGATATTATAGCGTTCATAGCTTTGCAGTTTCAACACGCCCTGGTCTTTGAAGTAGCCGAGGCCGACCGCATATTTTGTTTTTTCCGTGCCGCCGTTTACGCCGAGGGAGTGGTTGGTTTGGTATCCGGTAGACAGGAGCAGTTTTTGCCAGTCGGTGTTGGTGCCTTTCTGAATGCCTGCATATTCCTGCGGAACAAAGATGGCTCTGTCGGAGGAGTCGCGGTTGTTGTCATTGTACTTACCGATGGTGCGGTAGGCTTCGCGGCGCATTTCGGCGAACTGGGCGCCGTTCATCAGGTCTGTTTGTCCGAGGTTTTTCACCATGCCATAGGAGCCGGAATAGGTCACAATCGGGCGACTGGTTTTACCGCGGGTAGTGGTGATCAGCACTACGCCGTTGGCGCCGCGGGAACCGTAGATAGCCGTTGCAGAGGCATCTTTCAGGATCTCCATGGACTGGATGGTGCCCGGACCGATATCATTCAAACTGCCGGAGTACGGGATACCGTCAATTACATAAAGCGGATCGTTGCCGGCGGAGAGGGAGCGGGTACCGCGGATGCGGACCGTGGGCTCGTCGCCGGGTTTGGCGCTGTTGCTGATGACGTCCACACCAGGCGTACGGCCTTGCAGCGCCTGTTGCGCGTTGGTCACCGGTACTTCCTGGATGGCTTTACTGCTGACAGAAGCGATGGAGCCGGTCACATCTTTTTTCTTTTGTTGACCATAGCCAACAACAACAATTTCTTCCAGTTTTTTCTGGTCTTCCTCCAGGGTGATGCTGATGACGCCGCGTCCGGAGACGGGTTCTTCATGCCGGGTGTAGCCGATGAAGGAAAAAACCAGTACAGCATTGGAGGAATTGGCAACCTGTAATTTAAAGTGTCCATTAGCGTCGGTCTGCGTGCCGGAAGTACCGCCTTTAACAGCTACCGTAACGCCTACCAGGGGAGTCTTATCTTTTGCTACAACATTTCCCTCCACCTGTTTGGATTGTGCTTGAGCAAGCTGATGGCATAGCAGCAGGCATAACGCTGCAAAACATAAGCGTGAAATCCTATTCATAACGTTATCAGTTTTTCAAAAAATGGAATTGGGTACTAACTTATCCAGCCCAAAATAATAATAATTTGCAGAGATGCAAACGATTGCAATTTTAGGAATGCAATTTTTTTGCGGGCCAGGAGGTAAAAGTGGGGGCAGCAAAGGGATTATCGCGGTTTTGGGGACTGGGCAATTTTGACAATATTTTTTAACATCTTTTGGATGAGGCTTTTATACAGAAGTTTTTTTAAGAAGATTTCCGGGAGATGATCAGGTTATTTTTCCGGAGAACATTTTTCTGAAGTTGAATTGAGCTGGTTGACTGGTAGCGTTTTTCGGCAATATGGTTAACTATACTATCGTTAATGGGAAATTATCATCTTTGTAAGCAGGGCATTCAGCGAGATTTCCCAAAAGAAATTCAGGTAAGAGACTGTAATATCTTCAGTAGATCGGCAACTAAAAAGTAAGCGTTTATGGTTGGCTGGCATCTACCTTGGTCAACCCAGCCCTATTATTTTCCGTCTTGAAAAGTTTTTTTCTTTGCAATCGGTTGTAAAAATCATTTTCATTGCCTAATTTGACACCTTCATTCCAGTATAACAAGTTATGAAAAAGACGATTTTACTATGCGGCAGCCTGCTTTTTATGTACGGCAGCCTGTTTGCCCAAAAGGGCCAGTGGCAAACGCTTTTTAATGGCAAAGACCTGAAAGGCTGGAAACAGCTGGGAGGCAAGGCGGTATATAATGTAGAGGACGGACAGATAGTCGGTACAACAGTGACCGGCACCCCCAACTCCTTCCTGGCCACCGATAAGGACTACGGAGATTTCATCCTGGAGCTGGAATTTAAACTGGGCGCTCCTTTTAACTCCGGTATACAATTTCGCAGCCAGAGCCGCGACGACTATCAGAATGGCCGTGTATTTGGCTACCAGATGGAGATAGACCCGTCTGACCGCAAGTGGAGCGGTGGTGTGTACGAAGAAGGCCGGAGAGGCTGGCAATACCCTATGGAGTTGAATCCTGCGGGGCAAAATGCATTCAAACCTACCGACTGGAATAAATACCGTATTGAATGCAGGGGCAATGAAATCCGTACCTGGGTGAACGGCGTTCCTACCGCACATCTGGTGGATACCGCGCTGCCTAAAGGTTTTATCGCATTGCAGGTGCATGGCATCGGCAAAAATGCCGCTGACGAAAACAAACATATTTACTGGAAAAATATCCGGATCATAGACAAACCGGCAGCTTCCCAGTATTCTCCCTATGATAATATCTATGTGGTGAATAATGTGGACAACACTATTTCCGGTCAGCAGAAAAAGAACGGATACCAGCTGCTGTGGGACGGTAAGACCTCCAAAGGCTGGAGAGGCGCTTACAGAAAGGATTTCCCCACTTCCGGCTGGCATATCCAGGACGGCATGCTGACCATTATGCATTCCAACGGGGATGAAGAAGGCAGCGGCGGCGACATCGTCACAGAAAAAGAATACGGCGCCTTTGAAATGGAGTTTATGTTCAAACTCACGCCAGGAGCCAACAGCGGGGTGAAATATTTCGTAAATGAATCATATGAAACCGGTGGAAAATCTGCCATTGGGCTGGAGTACCAGGTACTGGATGATGAAAAACACCCGGACGCCAAGCTGGGACGCGACGGAAACCGTACCCTGGCGTCACTTTACGATCTCATGACAAGAAAACAGGAAAAACGTGCCCTGCTACCTATTGGAGATTGGAACAAAGGTCGTATTATTGTGTATCCAAATAACCACGTAGAGCACTGGCTGAACGGTTTTAAAGTATTGGAATATGAACGGGGCTCCCAAGCCTTCAAAGACCTGGTGGCGATCAGCAAATACAAAAACTGGAAGAATTTTGGGTTATGGCCGGTAGGACACATTCTGTTACAAGACCATGGTAACGAGGTGTCTTTCAAAAGCATTCGAATTAAAGTATTGAAATAAAATATTTTTTATCTTTTTTTTCATTGTTCACTGTTCTAAATAAGCATTCCGATTCTTCGGAATGCTTTTTTGTTGTTGGGATTTGATTAAATTGTTTACTTAATCCATACTCAACATGAAATACGCCTCTTTATTGTTAGTGGGCAGTGTGCTGGCCGCCACCTCCTGCCAGCAGAAAAGTTCCCACAACGGCCAACAAGCCTCGCGGGACTCCCTGCACCAGCTGGTGGAGCGCTATTACGATGGTAATATGGCCCTGCAGCCGCTTCAAGCCACTTTCAACGGTGAAAACAAATACAACGACCAGCTGCCGACAGATATCGGAGCTGCCTTCCGGCAACATGCCGATTCTTTCCTGGCCGCCTACCAGCAGTCCCTCAAAAATATCGACACCACGGGATTGTCCGGCAACGACCGCATCACTTATGACATGCTGGAAAGGGAGCTTTCGCTCAACCGGGAAATGCTTACATACCACGACTACCTGATGCCGGTGCAACAGTTCACCTGCCTGCCTATCACGCTCGCTCAGCTAGGCTCCGGCTCCTCCGCCCAACCTTTCAAAACAAAAAAAGACTACGAAAATTTCATGCATCGGATGGAAGGTTTTTCTGTGTGGGCAGACACCGCCATCTCCAATATGCGCCAAGGCATCGCTACCGGTTATGTATTACCGGAAAAACTGGTGATCAAAACACTGCCGCAACTGAAAGACCTGGCTAAAAAAGATACGGCCAACGTTTTCTACACACCTCTTAAAACACTGCCCGATTCACTGGATGCTGCCGCTAAACAGCAGTTGACAGCCGATTACACGGCAGCCATCGAAAAATACATCCTCCCGGCATACGGAAAGCTGTATACCTTCATGCAAACAGAATATCTGCCCAAAGCCCGCAAAACCAGCGGTATCGGAGGTATTCCTGACGGAAAGAAATATTACGGGTTCCTCGTCAGATACTGGACTTCCACCAACCAGACACCGGATGAAATCTATGCCATCGGCGAACGCGAAGTGGCCCGTATCCGCCAGGAAATGGAAGAAGTAAAAAACAGCACCGGCTTCAAAGGAGATCTGACGGCTTTCTTCGCGGAAGTACGCAACGACAAAAAACTGCGCATTTTCAAAACACCCGGCGCCATCCTCGATTCCTTTAAAGCGATCGAAAACAAAATCATGCCCGGCGTCAGAAAAATGTATGGTCATCTGCCTAAATCCAAATTCGAGATCAGGCAAACAGAAGCCTTCCGCGCTGCATCAGCCTCCGCTGAATACCAGCCCGGCAATCCGGACGGTTCCCGTCCCGGTATCTTCTACGTTCCTATCCTGAATGCAGCTGAATTCCCTTACCCCGGCATGGAAAGCCTCTTCCTGCATGAAGCCATTCCTGGTCACCACTTCCAGTCCTCCCTGCAACAGGAAAACGATTCCCTGCCCAGGTTCCGCCGCTTCAACTGGGTGGGTGCCTTCGGCGAAGGATATGCTCTCTACTGCGAAAGCCTCGGTAAGGAACTGGGACTGTATACCGATCCGTATATGTACTTCGGCCGGCTGACTGATGAAATCCATCGTGCTATTCGTTTAGTCGTAGACGTTGGCATGCATCATAAAGGCTGGACCCGTGAACAGGCCATTAAATATATGATGGACAATGAACCGGTGTCTGAACACGACGCTACTGCGGAAGTAGAGCGTTACATGGTCATCCCCGGCCAGGCACTGTCTTACAAAATAGGAGAGCTCAAAATAAGAGAACTGCGGGAGAAATATACCAAAGCACTGGGCGATAAATTCAGTCTTCCTGCTTTCCATGACGAACTGCTGAAAGATGGCTGCGTGCCGCTTTCCATACTCGAACAGAAAATGACACGGTTCTATGGCCAGTAAGATTTTTTAAGAGGTTTCTTTTGAAAATGATATCACTGCCTGGCTGTTATACGGCCGGGCAGTTTTTATTGATCAAAGGCATAGTCCGGGTTTATTGGTTTGCCTGCGTTTTAGGCAACAGGTATTTGGCGATATCAAAACTGGGCGGGGGTGGGTCTTCTATATAAGCGCTTTCAATAGCTTCGCGGGATGGGTACAGCTTAAACCCTTTCTGCCACACAGGTTTGGAACGGTCTTCTTCTTCCAGGCCCGGAGTAACTTCCAGTTTCAGCTTGTGGAATACGGCAGCGAGGCAGTTTTCCAACCTTGGTGCATTCTGTTCTGCCAGTCCAATCTGCCAGTTGTAGTTATCTGTATCGTCCAGCACTACCGGCACCCAGATGGTTTTGGCGGTAGTGATCTTAAAACTTCTCTCTGTAAAACGCACATCTGCCAGCTGTACCAGATCTTTTTGTACGGCCTCCTCTCCATTGGGCAGCTTCACTATCCCATGGCCATAGATGGACAATTTCTGCTTGATCACCCGCGAACGCACCCACTGCCGGATTTCCGCCACGATGTCATCGATGCTGGTGCCAGAGAACTCAAATTTCTTCGACCGGTTGAGGTTGACAGGTATTAGCAACTGTGCCGCATGCAATATTTCAAGCACTCGGTGGATATCCTCAAAAATCCGTTCGTCGGGAACGCCGATTGTATTGTAATCTTCATAGATATGCTGGTCCGGGTCCCTGTACAGCCATTGTAAGGAATAATCAGCATTGGGGAAATCCACTTTCTTTGTCATATCACAATTTAACTGCTATTCGTTAGCGGTATGAAAATAACGAATATTCAGTTCATTAGCTTTATAGACTAGCAATAAATATAATATATTGTTATCTCCCATAACTTATAGTTATCACCCATATTAATAAATGCCCCCTATTTTTGATAAACCTGTAATTGAGACAAACCAACCACCAACCATTAGTTTGCACATTCCCGGAGGGATAAATTGAATGGAGTATTTACAACAATCCAACTACCTGCCAGTATTGGTCATAGGGGTAGTAGTCGGTTATTTATCGGGCCTTTTAGGCAAAGGCGGCAGCGCTATCAGCACTCCTGCGCTACAGATTTTTGCGGGCGTCAATCCTTTTTTTGCCCTCGCATCGCCCCTACCGGCGTCTATTTCCAGCACACTGTCTGCCACAGCGGTTTATAGCCGTGAAAAGCTGTTCAACAAACGTGTGGTATTATTAGGGGCTGTATTTGGGGTACCTGCCACCGTAGTGGGCTCCTGGTTTAGCAGTTACCTGCCGGGGAAAACACTGATGTTGCTGACAGCACTGTTTATCGTAACACTGGGAGGCTCCCTGCTGTACTCCTACCTCCGCCATAAAGGGTCTTCTGTGGAAACACCGGTCAACAGCGACGACATCAGGGCATCTCAAATTGTGGGCGCAGCTTTGTTCATCGGCTTTTTGTCCGGCCTGCTGGCCAATGCGGGAGGTATTCTGTTCAGCACCTTCTTTATTCGCCGCCTAAAGATGCCGATCAAGCAGGCATTGGCCTGCGCGGTTATTTTGTCTGCGGTGCTTTCCGTTCCCGGCGCCATTACACATTGGTGCCTCGGGCATATTGACTGGAACATCGCGTTGCTGCTGTCGCTCACCGCTTTTCCGGCTTCCTATCTTGGAGCCAAAACAGCAATAAAAATGAAGACTCCCTTACTTGAAAAATTATTCGCGGGCACCCTTGTTATCTTCGGCTTATACGATATATTCTTCACGATCTGGAAATAATATCAGGCATTCAGCTTACGAAGTTTTTCTATCTCTTCCTGCTCATATGGCGGTAAAGAACGCAAAATAAGATCATATGCGTCATGCAGGAAATGCTCCAGCTCAGGGCCAGGCAAAATATCCTCCTGTTGCAGCTGCACCCAGTGGTAACGCGCCAGATGCGGCGCAGGCACAATACCACGTTTGGCTATCAGCTGGTGATATTGATTGGGCGTACATTTGAAAGAAACGCGTTGCGGCGGATCAAGAGAAATCATACAAAACAATTTCTCCCCTACAAAAAAACGCAGTTCGTTATCCCACTTCTTATCAGTGGTAACAGCCGGTAAAGACTGGCAAAAATCAAGGGCATTGTCAAACATAGCGGCAGGTTTAAACATAGTTTATATTCCCGTTCCTGAACGGATACCTCAATTAGAATCTGGCCACAAATAAACATATAAAAATATGTCACATATGTGGAATGGGTTTATGCTGTAAATAGAAATGAAACTGCTATATAAAAATAGCGAATTAATTGGATAAAATAACGCACTTCAAACGTGCAGAAGCAAGGAATTAACCAGATTTTAATAGAAAAACCTACAAACCATACGCCAGGGCTACACGCCCCGGGGCAACGGAGACCTCTATACCCTCCCGGCGTTTGTACAGTTTCTTTCCATGATGGCGTGCTGCCAGCCTTTCGGCCAGCAGCAGTCAACAGATCATTATACAGCCGGATCTGTATATGCGGGGATGGTTTAGTCAACCAACTGGTTCCATATCACCTCATATACATCAGTCGCCTGTAGCTGGTTTTGTTTGAAAGGTTGTTTGTTGATGACCACTGCATGGTTTACCGGGTTTTCCTCCAAACGGCCATGTGAGCCTTTGATCAGCGTGGCATCCAGCGGAATAACGTTCATCAGGTACCGGAACCCGAGCTTTTTCTTCAACAGTTTGGCGGCCGCTTTCAGCTTGATCAGCGGGTCAGCCGGGTTCATAAACATTTCCACCGGATCATATCCCGGTTTACGGTGAATATCCACGATACGCGCAAAATCCGGCGCCTTGTTATCATCCAGCCAGTAATAGTAGGTAAACCAGCTGTTGGCATCCGCCATCAGCACCAGGTCGCCGCTGCGTTCGTGGTGCAGGTGATGCTGTCTTTTGCCTTCACGGTCCAGTACCAGCTGTACGCCAGGCACCTTCTGAACGAGGTCCCGTACTCTTTTATAACAGGAAGGATCATTTACATAAATATGCGCTATCTGGTGGTCAGACACGGCAAAAGCTTTGGACGCACCGGCATCCATCAGTTCCAGGCCTCTTTCCACGCGCACGGCGATCAACCCTTCCTGGCGCAGGATACGGTTGATATGCACCGGGTTATTCACATTGGTAATACCATATTCCGACAACACGATGGGATCGCAGCCCTTCTGCTGGTAGTAAGTGATCAACTGCCGGCATACTCCGTCGATCTCCTGCAGCTCTTTGGCGATGCCGGCAGGGTCCTGCCCGAATTTCTGCAGGCAGTAGTCGAGGTGAGGCAGATAAACGAATGTCAGCGTGGGATCGTGGCGTTTATCGGTCAGGATGGTAGCATCAGCGATCCATTGGGAGGATTTGATATTGGCAGTAGGCCCCCAGTAGTTGAACAACGGGAAAGGCCCCAGTTCCTGCGTCAGGTAATCCCGCAGCTCACCTGGCGAAGTATAGCAGTCAGGGATCTTACGGCCGTCCGACAGGTAGTTGGGACGGGGCGTCAGGGAAAAGTCCACATCAGCGTACATATTGTACCACCAGCACATTTGCGCACAGGTGAAGGAGGGGTCCAGGCGGCGCGCTTTTTCCCATATTTTGGCAGATTCCACCAGTTTGTTGGACTGTTTCCAGAATTTGACCTCACAGTCGGTACGGTCATACCAGCCGTTACCCACAATACCGTGTTCACTTGGCCATTTACCGGTCAGATAGGTACTCTGCACCGAGGTGGTCACAGCAGGCAACATAGGGGCCACGGTGGCCACATGCCTTTGCTGCGCATATGCTTTCAGGAAAGGCATGTGCTCCAGCAGTGCGGAGGATAATCCTACAACGTCCAATACGACTGTTTTTCTCATAGATACAACCTTAAATTCAATTACAAATTACGAATTACGAATTACGAATTGGAAGTTCTGTAACGGGCAGGGCCTTCAGGCCGGTGCGCTGTTGCGTTTTTTAGTTCGTAATAGTGACCCGTAACCGCCAGTTCATTAGTCCTTATTTGCTATTATTTTTTTAATCCAGTTCAATTCCCTCGACACAGACACCGCCATTTCCTCTTTCAGGCCCTGTGGCAGTACGTCCCAGGTATATGTTTCCACTTCCATATGCGCGGTAAAAGGCTGTTGCCGTTGTAATGTCAGCACATCCACAATATCTGACTGCGTGGAATGCAGCACCTCAAACCTGTCGGCAAATACCGGCACGTGGAAATGGGAGCGCCATTCCACTACGTCCGTATTACCGGCATCTTCCAGCGCCTGCGGCAGATCGGGATAACGTACCAGGGAGCCGTCTGTTTTCCGGCCGATCACCTGGTGCAGGTAAACGGGCTCGTTGAACGGACGGAAGGCGTCTATTACTTTTTGCCGTGCCTGCGCCGCTGCGGGCAGGTCTGCCTTCAGGGCCGCGCTGATCTGCAATTTGCCCACTTTAAGGCCGTAAAGCCGCAGCTGTTCCAGTACCTGCTTTGGCACTTCATATTCAAGCGCAAAGTGGCAGACATCATAACAAAGCTGTAAATGGTTTTTGATGATGGACGCCGCTTCCGCTTCGTCCACACGCAGCTTGTCCATGATAAACGGAATGCCCGCCGGCAACAGCGATCCCATGTACCAGCTGATATATTCGTCCGTATTTTCGAGCAGTCCGTCTGGTTCAGGTTCCACATCGAGGTGCATCAACGGGCCGCCGCTACGATGGATGCGTGCCAGCTGTTCCACTACCAGCAACATATTCAGGGTGGCGCTCTCCGTGAAAGAATTTTTTTCTTCCTCACAGCGGTTGCACCAGTATTTGTATGATAAAGGAGACGTAGAGATACCGCCTTCCATACCTTCCGGCAGCAGCGCCGCCAGCAGGCGGAACAGCCGGACGGTATAGGCCACCCTGTCGGCTTGCGTCCAGTCGGGCGTATGTACCTGGTCTTTGACTACGGTATCGTGAAAGCCGCCATAGGGGAAACCGTTCATCGTAAATACGTAACAGTTTTCCTGTTGCAGCCATGCTTTGAAAGCGTTCAGGTTTTCTTCCTTTGTCAGCTCCAGGCTGGCGGTATTGGCCAGGCGCAGACCGATGCCGAAAGGCTGGTCCGGCGCCACCTGTTGTTTGACTGCGGGTATATATTTCCGGAGTTGTGCGAAATGGTCTTCCCATTTTTCTCCGGGATGGATATTGGTGCAATAAGTCAGATGTCCGTATGCTGTTTTCATGACTGTAGTTTTTGGCAGATATCTGCTGCTTTGTACAGCATATCCAGATCTATATGGTGTATCTCCGCGCCTCTTCCGATAGCCCGCAGCAGCGAGATCGTGAGTTGCCCGCCGAGGTGCTCGCGGAACTCTTCCAGTCCTGCGATCACCGGAGATGGTTCGTTGTCCTGCTTTTGCAGCAGCGGATGCCAGATGGGCAGCTGCATGGCTTTCAGCACATGGACAATACGGAGCATCGCCGCTTCGTCGATCCATCCTAACAGGAAGGAATACACGCTATCGAGGGCAATGCCGATAGACACCGCTTCCCCGTGCCGGAGCGAAAAATCGGTCAGCTGTTCCAGCTTATGTGCGCTCCAGTGCCCGAAATCGAGCGGGCGTGCCGAGCCGCTTTCAAACGGATCGCCGCCACCTCCAATGTGCGCCATATGCAGCGCCGCGCAGCGGTATATCAGCTCCTCCATGGCCGGCATATCGCCGCCGGTAAGGGCCTCCGCTTTTTTCTCCATCCATTCAAAGAAAGGAGCGTCGCGGATAAGGGCTACCTTTACCGCTTCCACCATGCCGGAGCGCCAGTCGCGCCCGTCCAGCGTGGTCAGGAAAGTACTGTCGTTGAACACGGCCGCCGGCGGGGCAAAGGAGCCAAGGAAATTTTTCTTGCCCTTATAGTTAATTCCGTTTTTTACGCCCACACCGGAATCATTTTGTGATAATACGGTAGTGGGTATACGAATATGTTTCACGCCACGGTGGGAGATGGCCGCTGCAAAACCGACGAGGTCGAGCAGGGAGCCGCCGCCAATGCCAATCACATAGGAGTGGCGATCGATGCCATGCTGATCGATGGCATCTACCAGGGAAAACAGCTGTGACAAATCATTTTTCACGCTTTCGCCGCCGGTGAGCGTGACTATTTCCGGCGCCAGCCGGAAACCGCGCACCTGCATCAGATAATAAGTGATTTTTTCGGCGAGGCCGGGATGGCTGGCGGCTACGCCTCCATCGAGGACCACCAGCAGTTTTTTCTGGAAAGCCGCTTCAGCTTTGGACTCCAGGAAGGCTGACAAACAGGTATTAGCCGGATCAAATAAATCTCTTGAAAAAAAGACCCTGAACGAAAAGTTAACGTCGAATTGTTGTTGAATGTACTCCATGGCATTGTTCCGCTTGCATCAATCTAAAAAAATTCAATAGCCTTTAAAAGTACATATAAAAATGAGATATTTTCATAAAGAATAAGGCTCCGTGAACGGAGCCTTTTTTGAGGTTCTACCTGTTTGTTGTTATCGGTATGCAATAGAGAAACGGTTCATTACCGGATGTAAAGAAACCCCGTTTACAGGGGGAATTTAACGGTACAAACCATTATTTTAAAAATTGCGTATTTCTACGGAGGGCCTCCCCGGGGGCGCAAAGCCTTACCAGCAGCCCATCATGGTCACATATAGGGATAAACACGGGTGGCACCGGTTTCCGCTCATCCAGCCGCCTATTGCGTATAATACAGGAAATGAAGATATTTACCCTTCGTTGCGGCGGCCTCCGGGCTTGTTGCAGGCCAACAAATTTGTTTGTTTTAGATCGATATCTGGCATATGCCCCCCATGTTGTTAACCCTGTAACACGGATGTTTTTTCATACTTCTCTTGTTGCATTTTTAGGTCTGATTGTTAACAGGAAAGCGCATTAAGCGATGTTAAAAAAATTATTGTTTGCTGTCTGTCTGATTGTAGTGCAGGGTATCTCTGCATGGGCATTCAATACAGCAGCGCAGGACAGCCTTTTCAGGGTACTGCAGCATCAGAAAGCTGATACCGGCCGGGTGAACACCCTGTTTGCCTACGGCATGAGCTATATGCCTGACAGCATGAAGAAAGCTGACGGCATCTTCCGGGAAGCCCTTCGTTTAAGCCGGCAGCTGAACTATCCCAAAGGAGTGGCTGATTTCGCCTGCTACTATATGTACATACAGGATATGACAGGCCGGTATGAAGAATCGTTGTTCATGGTAGACAATGCCGTGAAGATTTACGCCGGTTTGCGGGATACGGCCAACCTGATGCGGGCCCTGAGCTTCAGCGGTAATGAACACCATCAGCTGGGGAATTATACTCGCGCGGCCAGCCGTTACCTGGAAGCGCTTAAGCTGTCCGACGCCGCCAGGGACACGCTTTTCTCCAGCCTGATGAACAACAACCTGGCAGGCATCTTCATCAATTTAAAAGATGGTGCCAAAGCGTTCCAGTATGCGGGGAAGGCTTACCGGCATGCGATTTCCATTGACAATAAACGACGGGCCACTGCCGCGCTGATCAATATGGGATCTTGTATGGTATCCCTGAAACGTTATGCAGAAGGTGAACAGTACTACCGGAAAGCCATCCGCATGGGGCAGGAGCTGGAAGACAGCGCCTTTGTGCTGAAAGCCCACGTGAACCTCGGCAACCTGTATTTCGAGCAGGAAAAGAGACCGGAAGCCTATCAGCAATACACCCGGTCACTGGAACTGTCCCGCAAATTCCCTGAACCTGAACTGCTGACATACATATACCTGGGTTATGGCCGTGAACTGTTTAACCTGAAAAAATATACAGAGGCCTTGTCCTATGTAGAGCAGGCCATTGCCATGGCCCGGCAATACAAAGCCATCAATGAGCTCCGATGGGGCTACCTGGTAGCCTCCAACCTGGAAGCCACGATGGGACACTATCAGCGGGCCTTCACCCTGCGGGAAAAATTTGAAGTGCTCAACGACTCTCTCACCGGCGATGCTGCCCGTAATAATGTAATGCTGCTGGAAATGCAGTACGAGTCTGAGAAAAAAGACCGGCAGCTTACCGCCAAAGAACTGCAACTGGCACGGAAGGACCTCCAGATACAACAAAAAAATATGTGGTTATTCCTCTTCCTCATTGCCGCCGGGCTGTTGCTGGCCACCGCGTTTTTCATCTGGCAGCGGTTAAAGCACCGTACCCACCTGCAGGAGCAGCAGCTGCATACCATGGAGGCGGAGAAAACCGTGCAGGTACTGGAAGCGATGATACAGGGCGAAGAGAAAGAACGCACCCGCCTGTCGAAAGACCTTCATGACGGCGTAGGCGGACTGCTGTCTGCCGTGAAAATGCATTTCGGCGCGCTGAAACATGAGCAGCCGGCGCTGAAAACAGACAGGGACTTCAGCCACGCGATGGGCATGCTGGACGATGCCATCGGCGAAGTACGCAAGACCGCCCACAACCTGATGCCGGAACTGCTGGCCAGAATGGGCCTGGCAGACGCCGTACGTTTCTATTGTCGTAATGTAAGCCACTCCCGGCACCTGACCATTTCGTGTTATGCGCCCGATAACATCGGCCGCTTCAAAGGTAATTTCGAACTGTCCGTTTACCGCATCGTTCAGGAGCTGGTCAACAATATCATCAAACACTCGCAGGCCACCGAAGCACTGGTACAGCTCACCCGGCAAGGCCATCTGCTGAGCATCACTGTAGAAGATAACGGCATCGGGTTCCAGCAAACATGCAACACCGCGCCGGGCATGGGACTGAACGCCCTGCAATCAAGGATCAGGGCGCTGAACGGCAACCTGGAGATCGCAGCCGCACATGGACAAGGAACTACCGCCTATATAGAATTTAATATCGCGATTATGCAACTGGCAGAAATTGGATAGCTGCCCCAATTATTTTTTATGAAGATAAAACTAGCCATCACCGACGATCATCTGTTGGTCATCAATGGGTTAAAAGCCATGCTGGCACCTTATCCGCACATTACGATCGTATATGAAAGCAATGCCGCCACCGCCCTGATGGAAGCATTGCCCGCAGCACAACCGGATGTACTGCTGTTAGACATCCAAATGCCTGATATTGACGGACTGGAATTGTGCAAACAGGTGCATAAAAATCATCCAGAGATCAAAATCATTGCACTGACCAACTTCATGGAATCACATTACATCAAACAGATGCTGCGCAACGGCGCCAGCGGCTACCTGCTGAAAAATACCGATGAAGAAACGCTGGTGGCAGCCATTGAGAAGGTGTACCATGGAGAACAATATCTTGATGCCGGCATCAAACAACAGCTGCTCCATGAAATGCTTACCGGGCAACGATCATCCGGTTACGAGATTCCGCTTACCCGGCGTGAAAAAGAAATACTGAAGCTGATTGCAGAAGAACATTCCAATCAGCAGATCGCAGAGAAGCTGTTTATCAGTCTTCGTACCGTGGAAACACACCGGCTTAACCTCACCCAAAAGCTGGCCGTAAAAAATACCGCCGGACTGGTGAAAGAAGCCATCAAAAGAGGACTCGTAGATTAATTACGAATTATAAATTACGCATTACGAATGAGCGGCTGTTTGTCAGGGGATGCTGATGCGTGACCTGCTCAGGTAACGGCAAATGCTTTGCCCAGCGACATAGAGACGGGCAATAACAACAATACTGCCAAAGCATAACTGAGCGCATCGAAAGCGGCCACCCACGAGGCGTTCATGACGATCAGCGCTACGATCCCGGCCTTCACCGCTTTCCCGATGTTAGGCCCGATGGGATTTTTCCAGGCATTCCGCAGCGGCCTAAAAATCATCCATGCGAACAACAGCAGGAAGGGCAGCACTTTCCAGCCGTTGTGGTGGAAAATGGCCACAGTGCCAATTGTCAGCAACACAATAGCATAACAGACGGCTGTAATCCGGATACTGTTGGCCGTGCCGCCATATACTTCGCCCCGGCTGATATTGGTCACTGCTGCGATATAAAGGATAGGTACCAGTCCTACCCACCACCAGGTGGCCACGGCCCCGGGCACAATACTGATGCCCAGGAGGAGGTTGAGGCCACGGCACAGGCCCATATTAACAGGACCGAGGAAGGCGTGGTGTTTTCCCCATTTATCATATACGAGTGCGGAAACCGCTGTGGCAATGGCGAGCCAGCCGGCGAGGCCATTGATGCCGCCTACCGAAAAGGCCGCCAGGACGCCCACCAGCAACAGGTAGCTCCCCAGGATGATGGCCTGGGTAAGTGAGATGACACCAGTAGGAATAGGCCGTTCCGGCCGTTCTTTGCTGTCCAGCTCCGCGTCAAATACGTCATTGAATACAACGCCGCCGCCGTATAAGCCGGCGGTGGCAAGACACAGGCATACCACCGGAAGTGTCAGGTCCAGTGTCAGTGTTTCAAAGGTCACACTCAGGAAATAGCCGGAAATGGCCACCCCCGCCAGGATATCCGCAATGGCGGTGACAATATTGGCCGGGCGCATCAGGCGCAGGTATCCGATTACTTTGCTAACAATATAACTCACCGAATAACAGGTTTTCATGGTTCATTGCCAGCAGTAACGAAACTGCCAGGCCTTTACCGGATGATGGTTGTATTTTTATTAATTCTGGGCTGCTGGCCTCCGCGTAAAACGGTGCTTCCATTAAATTTCTCACGCTGGTCAATATTTCCGGCTAAATCAAAATCCGCTTCATTTATCTGGCCGCTTTGCGCAAACGCCTTTACAGCATTGATGTAAGTTACCAAATGAATGTCATTCAAGTCAATACCACTTTCGTGCATGAGGGCTGCCGTCTTGGGAACGGCGAGCGGATCGCTGATACCCCAGTCGGCCGCTGAATTGACCATAATCCTCTCGCTACCGTACTGCTTCACTATCTCCACCATTCTCTCATTGCCCATTTTGGTAAAGGGGTAGATGGTAAATGCTGCCCAGAAGCCACGGTCCAGCACTTCCTTCACGGTTTCTTCATTGTTATGGTCTACAATGACCATATGAGGCGCCAGTCCATGTTCAATGGCGATGTCCATGCTGCGCTGTGTGCCTTTTTTCTTATCGCGGTGAGGGGTGTGTATCTGTACCGGCAAACCGGCTTCTTTAGCCAGTTCCAGCTGGGCGCGGTAATATTTTTCTTCGAGCGGTGTCTGGTCATCGAAACCGATTTCCCCTACACCTACCACGCCTTCCTTGTAAATAAACTGCGGCAGTATTTCCATAACAGCTTCTGCCAGCGCTTCATTATTGGCTTCTTTGGAATTGAGTCCGATGGTGCAATAGTGCTTAATGCCGAACTGAGACGCGCGGAACCTTTCCCAGCCGAGGATACTGTTAAAATAATCGCGGAAGGTGTCTACTCCGGTACGGGGCTGTCCCAGCCAGAAAGCGGGCTCAATAAGGGCTACCACGCCTGCGTCGGCCATCGCCTGGTAATCGTCGGTAGTCCGGGAAGTCATGTGTACATGCGGATCAAAGAAGCGCATGCCTTTGATTTTATCGAGATAAGCCGGAGTATACGTTAACGGTTGAAGATCTTTTTCGGTCAGTTCATGAATACCACACATAATTTTTCAGATTTAGTTCTGGGATAATTTAGCTGCGATGACGTCCCAGGAGAGGGCGCCACTTTGTATTTCGGCAGTCAGTGCCGGGTCTGAGGCCAGTAATGTTTTGGCCGGTGCATAATCTGTATTGGCAAACACGAGGGCCGCCGCCGCTTTTTCTGTCTGGTCAGCAGAGTGCCATACCCGGGTGAGGTCTGCCATATTATCTGCTGTGATGAAGGTTGTCAGCAGCCGCCACTGCATCGGCGATACTTTTCTGCCGGCAGCCCAGCGCTCATGTGCAAAATCAGTCAGGATAGCCGCCAATGCGGTATTTCTGCGTTCATCGAGGCCGGAAATGAGGTGCAGCGGTTTATCTGTAAAAATCGCTTTCATGACCAGCTGGTTCCAGGCGGGTTCGTCCAGATAACGGGCGGGATAGGGATTTTGGAGCATAATAGCTTCCTGTACCACACCGATATTGGACCGAACGCCTTCGGCTGTACGAAGTTTCCATTCTTCCGGCCATGCGAGCAAGGGCAGCGCACTGTAGAGTGCTGCCAGTTCATTCATTTCGGCAGAGAGGAACAGTTTTTCGATGGTGTCCAGGTAAACGGCTTTATCGGAAGTATCGAGTTGCAACAGCCACCATGCCCGTATGAGGCGGTCTAACGTCCACCCGTGTACGAAGAAGCCGGGCACCTGCTGTTGCAGTACTGCAGCCTGTTCCGGCGACACGACAATGATATTTTTTCCGGTGAACCTGGGGACCGCGGTGAAAGTCTGGTTAAACTGCGGGATGGAAGCGGCCTTCTGTAACCGCTGCTGTAGCCATTCTCTGGCTGCATCACTACTATTGCCGGCAATAATGGCAGCTAGCCCTTCGCTCATTTGCTGCCTGTCATATACATATTCCGCCACTTGAACACTCCTGTTTAAAATGAGAACACTGATTTCTGATTAAAAATAAACAGGATTGGGCAGATTTTCCGAATTACAGGGCTAATATTTGATAGGTGGTTATTAAAATAAAAGAGAGGCATTGCTGCCTCTCCTTCCGCCATTCTAAAACCTGATTATGCATCAGGATATCTTTATTCATGCTGCCTGGCTATAGCACCATGAAAATATCTTGCTATAATGATGAGCTGAATTAAAAGAGCAAAGGTACGTTACATCCGTAACAACTGGTGCAATTATTTGCAATGTGCGACCCGACATATATAAGTACCCGTTCGTGGAAATATTTACCGGCTGTAATATACATATTATTCTACTTCTTCTCCAAATAAACCATCGATTTTTACGTTACACTTTTCACTTCCGTTTGTTTTCCAGCACTATAAAGGGTTGATACTCCTTCCAATCAGGCGTATATCCATCCAGTATATTAAATCCTTTTCCATAGTTTCCTAGTATAATATCCTGGTCTCCGTCACCATCCATATCTCTTACGTCCATACAGATCCATCGCCCTTCCTTTTCGATAGGAGGCGCATGGGGCGTGAAGTTCAGCTGATGGTCCTTTCCTTCAAACAAAATAAATTTTTCTGCAGGATTATTTTTCAGGTCTGCGAAAAAAGCAATCGCCGCAATATCTGTTTTACCGTCCAGGTTAAAATCTGCTGCTACAGCCTTTGTACAGCCATTCACGGGATAAAACCATGCCTGACGGTAGCTGTTGTTACCCTCGTTCATATAGACGTACAAACCATGAAAAGGTTTAAGCACCATAGAAAAATCTGCATTATCACCGCAGGTATATAGAATATCCAGCTTACCATCCTGGTTAAAATCCACCAGTTGAAAACCGGTAGAACCGTTTAGTGGCGGGAATCTCAGCAGGTTAATAGATTTAAAGCCGCCGTGCCGGTCGTTCTCATATAACCAGATCCCTTCGTCCGCTGCAGCAAAAAGGACCATGGCATCCGGCCATCCGTCCCCATTAAAATCTCCTACTTCTGCATGTATGGCACCCGGTATCTCTGTGATGGTCTTCTGCTCATAACGGTGGTCTGGCAACTGTTTCAGCCAATATAAACCGCCCTGGTTATGACCGAAGGCACACACTAACAGGTCAACCAGATTGTCCTTGTCAAAATCTGCCTGCAGTGTTTGCACAGGACGCTTAAGAAAAGGCATGAGGTCCGTTTTTTTACTGGCAGGGTCATTAATGTTGAGTCTGCTTATAATGCCCGCTGGCTCATCGACGGCTCTCATATTACCGATCTGGGTGATGATTGCAGGTGATGATTTACCGCTATCCCTTGTATAGAGCATATCTACCACCGCGGAAGGCAGTTGCCAGCTATTGACTTTACGCAGGGAACTGTCCCAGGCGCTGAGCGTACTCTTATATCCATCGCTGGTAAAAATGCGGGCGGCTGTTGTGTCAAAGGAAACCATCGTCGTAGTTGCCACGCCGGGCGAATCCACACCAACAGGCCGTTTAATGGAGAAGCCGAACCAGTCATGTTGCAATGGCACCGGCGGTTTGGCGGGCGACAGTTTTTCAGGCGCCTGCTGTTCGTAATATTTCACCAGTTCCACCCATTCCTGAAAAGATATCTGGCCCTCCTGCCGCTGGCCTTCCACCGGATAATACTGGTCGCCGGACCATACCCGGATGCCCAGCTTCGGCGCCATGGCCGGCAGCACATGTTTGGTCCACGTTTCCTTGTCCAGCATGGACGGATCTACCGGCAGATGGCAGGATGAACAATATTTATCGGCCAGCATTTTCCCTTTCTCTTTGGCTGACGGGGCAAAACAACTGCTAAAGATCGCGAGGCCTGTAAACACTACACATAACGTAGCCAGAACAACTCCTTTCATCTGTTGGATTTTGGTATAAAATACAAGTTACAAATTAAACATTACGGGACAGGCGCAAAGCGACCGCGAAAAATTTCGTACGGTGCTTTGCGCCTGTCCTGTAATATACGCGGTATAGATTAGTATCCGTTATTTTGTTTCAATACCGGCTGACCATTTTTCAACGTCAGATCTATCTGGCGTTGCGGAATAGGGAAATACTCATTTCTGCCTTTCGTAAAATGGCCGCCTTTCACGTCATCTGTGATAGCGCCTTCAAAAGCAAAATAAGCGTTCAACACCTGGTCTGCAATGCCCCAGCGGGACAGATCGAAGAAGCGGTGCCCTTCCATCGCCAGTTCCAGCTTACGCTCGAAGCGGATCGCTTTACGCGCATAAGTCACGTCCGGAAAAGCGGTATACAAGCCGATCTTGTAATACGGCAGTGGCTTGGCAGGATCGAAGCCCTGAATAGGATTGGCAGGATCTTTATAATCGTGCACCCATCCTTCCGGATGATCTTTCATACGGCTGCGTACCTGGTTAACATAGCCCATTGCTGTTCCCAGATCACCTGTTTCGGCAGCACATTCCGCGGCCATCAGCAACACATCAGAGAAACGGATCAGCAATACGTTGATGGCTGTACCGGGCGCCCAGGAGTTGTTGTCCATGTATTTGTCCTTATTGTAGTTCCAGTACACCATTTTTTTGGTGGCAAACGGACCGGCATATCGTTGTGACTGGTCACGTATCCAGGTGGAACCCGCAAAGTATCCCCAGTCATGATATGGAAGGCCGCGACGACCAACGGTCCAGTCCAGACGGGGGTCTACCAGTCCGTTATCCGGCGTAAAAGGCTGTGTGGCTTTGATGCCCATATCAGACTTCACTGCATGCTGGTTATAATCGTCCAGATAAGGTAATCCGTTATCATCTACGCGATAGGAATTCACGAGGTCAAAAGTTGGCTGGTAGAAACCGCAGCATTTGAAGTTGGCCGGGAAGTTCAGCATGTCTCCCATATTGGCGTTGGCGATACCGTTGGTGCCATCGTTGGCAGACATCTGGATGGCAAATACGGATTCCGAATTATTCTTTTTGGACGCATCGAAGTTGTCTTCGAAGTTGTCCGTGAGCTGGTATTTCAGGCCATTAGATGTTACGCCGTTAGCGATGGCGTCGTTGAAAAGCGGCAGGGCGTCTGCATACTTTTTCTGATAGAGGTAGGTTTTAGCCAGATAGATCTGTGCGGCCCATTTGTTGGCGCGGGCAACCTGCGGCTGTGTAGGCGGCAGATTGGCCTGTGCAAATTTAAAGTCGGCCTCAATATTGGGCCATATGTCCACATCATTGGGTACCAGCGGATCGGTAGTAGTTTCCGTCACATAAGGCACGTTGTTGAACATTTTCTTCAGCTCAAAATAATAGTGCCCTCTGAGAAACCGTGCTTCTGCCGTCACCTTTAGTTTATCGGCATCAGACATGTCTTTAGCCTGCGCCATCAGTCTCAGGGTATTGTTGCAACGGGCCACGCCTTCATATACCGCTCTCCATTTGGTATTGAAGAAAGAGTTGGCGACGTTCGGCTGCCAGATGGCAATTTCATTGATAGGCGTCTGGTCGGTACCTTCACTGCCTTTATGAGCATCGCCACCGGCCACGCTGCCGTACACCCAGTTGGTGGATGCCGCTTCCCAGGCGTTACCGCCACCGAGGGAGCTGGTAGGCGTACCAGAGCCGTCGAGCGCTGCATAGGCACCTACAAGCAGGTAGTTCACACCATCCTTGTTGGCTACGATCTGTTCCGACAGGGAACTGTACGCAGGCTTTTCAAGAAAGTTCTTGGAGCAACCACTGTTCAGTAGCGCAGCCACGAGCAATATTGCACTAGTATATCGTAATGTTTTCATTTTTCTCAGTTTAACAATTCAGATAATCAGATCAGAAATTCAGTGTAACGCCCACCAGGTACTGACGCTGGTTAGGATAAGCACCTTCGTCGATACCGAAGGAGTCTGTATTACCGGTGATTTCAGGATCGAGACCTGTGTATTTGGTGATAGTGAACAGGTTGGCAGCCTGTGCATATATCCTGAATTTTTCCACGCCTACTCTCTTCAGCATATAGGCAGGGAAGGTATACCCTATCATCAGGTTTTTAGCGCGGAGATAAGAGCCGTTTTCAACATAGTAGGATGTTGGAGGATCGGAAGTGCTGAAGTTAGGTTTCAGCTCCTGAATAGGCGCTTTGGCGTTTTTGCGGTCAGGCAGCCAGGAATCGTATAAGGCTGTTTTGCTTTTTGCGCCGTTGAAAGAGCCGTAGATATCGGTCCACCATCTTACCTGGTTCCAGATCTTGTTGCCATGCACACCATAGAAGAACATGGAAAAATCCCAGTTCTTATAGGTGAGGCCGATGTTCAGGCCATAGGTAAAGTCTGGGTTGGGACTACCGAGATAGGTGCGGTCCTGCGCGTCGATTTTGCCGTCGCCGTTAACGTCCTTATAGCGGAAGCGGCCGGGGGCAGCTGCCTGCTGATATTCTGAGAGGCCCGGATATTTGGCTTTGGCCGCGTTGTTGGCAGCATCCACTTCTGCCTGGCTGTCCCAGAATTTATCGATCTGATATCCGAAGAATTCGCTGATGCTGTGGCCTACTGCGTTACGGATAATCGCTACACCGTAGCGGCGGGTATCTCTTTCGAAGTAGGGAGCAGATTCAGATATTTTCAGGATCTCGTTTTTGTAGCTGGTGAAGGTTCCGGTGAGGGTAAGTTTCAGTTTGGAAGCCAGCTGTATGTTGCCGGTAGCAGAGAAATCCCAGCCATGGTTTTTCATTTCTGCTACGTTGGCATAAGGCGGGGCAGCGGCACCGTATACGCCGGGCAGTTCAGGATTGAACAGCAAATCTTTAATCCGTTTGTTATAATAGTCGAGAGAGAACTCCAGCGCGCCTCTGAACAGGGTCGCATCGATACCGATATTGGAGTTGGTATTGCTTTCCCACTTGGCATTTGGGTTGCCGATCCTTCCCTGCATAAAGCCGGTGGCCAGATTGGAGGTGCTGCCGGTCATGTCATAGAAAGAAGTGGCCTTGTTAAATGTGAAAGTGGTAAAGGCGTTGGCTGGGTCCACATTGATCTGGTTACCCATAATACCCCAGCCACCACGGATTTTCAGGTCGGAGAGCCAGGTAATGTTCTTCATGAACTCTTCCTGGGAGATACGCCATGCCGCGCTCACCGCAGGGAAGTTACCATAGCGGTTGTTGGCGCCGAAACGGGAAGAACCATCACGGCGGATCAGGGCGCCCAGGAGGTACCTGTCTTTAAAGGAATAATCTACTCTGCCAAACAGGGAGAACAGTGTATTGGAGCCATAGCCGCTGCCGTTTACAGGTGTTCCGAAGCCGGAAGAGAGGGACGTAAAGTTCGGATCGAAGGAGAAATAGTTAGTGGTCGTACCTGTCAGTGTACGGTCTACCTGCTGGAAAGCCTCTGTACCGATCATCACTTTCAGGTCATGATCCCGGGCTATCTTTTTATGATAGCTGAGGGTGTTGGTCCAGGTCCAGTCGTAACCGTTACCGGTAGTTTCCGTATAGGAGTTTACGCTGGTATTTTCCTTGTTTTCGTATTCCGGATAGGTGAAGCTGTGGTTGTTAAAGGAATAGATTTCACCGCCGAAAGAGGTACGCAGGGTGAAGTCTTTCATAATGTCTGCTTCAGCGTACACGCTACCGAGCAATCTGCTGGCGAGCGCTTTGGTGCTACCGAAACGGTCCTGTATGGCCACCGGGTTACGGGCATTGCCCAGCGCGCCGCCCCAGGTACCGGCATAGTTGCCTTTGATATCATACACCGGGATGATGCTTTGTTCACGGAAAGCCATACCGATACCGCTGCCTTCTGTGAGGATACCGATTTGCGGGTTCTGGATAATGGAATACTCCATATTTTCACCCACACGGATATGGTCTGTGATATTGAAGCTACTGTTGGCCCTTACCGCATAACGTTTGTTATAGGTATTGGTCAGCGTACCCTGTTGATTGAAATAATACATGGAGAAGAAGTAGCTGCCGATATCGCCGCCACCGGCCACAGATATATTATGGCTGGTGATAGGGGCGGGCTTGAATATCTCGTGGTACCAGTCAGTGCCTTGTTTGTTGGCTTTGTTGATACGATAGAAGCTGTTCAGCAGGCCTGGATCTTTATAGTCCGGAATGAGATAGTATTTAGAGGGATCTACGCGGGGATCTCCTTCCATGGCTCCTTCGGGATAGATATAGTCCGGCAGTACCGGTTTATCGCCTTTACCATAAAGCACATCGTCAAATACGGGCGTGCTGCCGGCGGCGGTGCTGTTACGGGTAGCCATCCACAGCAGGTCGGCCTGTTCCTGTGGATTGAGGATGTGGAAAGGATTACCTCCCTGAGGCCTTTGTGTACCGTAGTAACCGTCGTACTGCACTTTTACTTTTCCGGTGCCTCTTTTGGTGGTGATGATAATAACGCCGTTGGCTGCACGGGCACCATAGATAGAGGCTGCGCCTGCATCTTTCAGTACCTGCATGGTTTGCACGTCGTTAGGGTTTACATCTGCCAGATTGGAGATGGGCACCCCGTCGATGATATACAGCGGCGTGTTGTTACCGAAGGTGTTTTTACCGCGTACGGACACCTGTGGTTCCTGGCCGGGCTGACCGGTACCTACGATGGTGATACCGGAAACCTGTCCCTGCAGCTGATTAGCGATCTGGGAGGTAGGTTGTTTGGTAATGTTTTCCACCTTCACTACGGCTACTGCGCCGGTGAGGTCTTTTTTCTTCTGGCTGGCATAACCGGTCACTACGACTTCTTCGAGTGAACCGACTTTCTCGGCCAGCTGTACGTTGACAGCGCCCGAGCTGACCACCGCTTCCTGCGGATCGTAACCAACAAAGGAGAACACCAATGTTTCTCCTGATTTAGCCTGAATGGTAAAACTGCCGGTGGGATCAGTAGCGGTACCGCGGTTAGTACCTTTTACATATACCGTAACGCCGGGTAGCGGGTTGCCTGATGCTTTATCAGACACCTTTCCCGTAACTTTCGTTTGTGCGAATACGTTACTACTGCCCAGTAATAGCAGTATGCCGCATAGAAGAACGGCCAGTCCCTGGTAAAAATGTTTTTTCATAACGTGGTTGAAGGGTAACGTTTTAGAAAAATCGGTTAAAAAATAAAGTACCTGTCTTGTATGTTCCTTGTCCATCAGACAGTGTAAGACATAACAATCCCGTTCCGGCGATAATGTGTGACTGCCGGTAAAAAGAGGTGTCATGTACAGGCATTATCTGTCCCGGCCTCCCTGTATGATGCGTTACAGTGAAGCAGCACAAACAATAACTGTCTGTTCAACAATTAAAAAACACAAACTTGAAGATGCAAGACATGGATGCGGACATGTTTACACCAAGGTTTAACTACATGGAATAAAGCAACGTTTTTTAGTAAACAATTGATTTGCTGACAATGATCTAGTGAGAATCGGCTCAAATAAGTACTAACACTTCCCCTTTCCAGATTTTGGTTCTCACGTGGAATTTTTCTTACAATACGTCGAATATATAACAATAAATTAGCCTGGACAAGTGTTCTTTTAACATTTCTCTAAATAAAAGATTTCTACGGGGCCATTCTTACAGTAATCCACACCGGCGGGATAAAAAAGTACAATAGTTTACGGCTAAAAAAGTACAAGCACTTGATCTTTTATGTATGTTTAGCGTCTCAATTATTCCGGGCCATGAAAATTTTCAACATTATCTTTTGTTTCCTTTTTATTGTTTTTGCGGGGCTGCAATACAATGACCCTGATCCTTACGTCTGGATGCCTATTTATTTGTTCTCAGCCGTATGCTGCTGGCTGGCAGCGCGGCAGCGGTTTTATCCCCGCTGGTACCTGACAGGCATCGCTGTTTATTTCGTATATGCGGTCTATTTATTCTTCACCAAAGACGGGGTAGTGGACTGGGTATCGCAACACCAGGCGGAGAATATTGCACAGACCATGAAAGCAGAAAAGCCGTGGATAGAGGACACCCGTGAATTTTTCGGGTTATTCATTTGTATCGTAGTTTTGGGCATCAATTATTTTTACGGCAAAAAGAAAGCATAATATGAAAAAGCAGGCTATCTACCCGGACCCTGAGTATTTTGGCAGGTACATTGACCAGGTACCCGACGTCACCATTCTGGAAGCCCTTGAGCAGTCGCTGCAGGAGCTGCAGACGCTGGACAAGGCCAGGCTGTCGGAATTGGGCAACTATGCCTATGCGCCTGGCAAATGGACCGTTAAAGACGTGTTCCAGCATATTGCCGACACGGAAAGAGTATTTTCCTTCCGGGCGTTACTGTTTGCACGCAATGATAAAAACACGGCACCGGGCTTTGACCAGGACCTCTATGCAGCCGAAGCCTTTACTGCACAGCGTAGCTTTGAAGACGTATTGCAGGAGCTGATGCTCATCCGGCAATCCACCCTGGCGTTTTTCCGCAGTCTTCCTGATGAAGGGTTATTAAGGTACGGCACCTGCTGGAAATACCAGATGAGCGTGCTGGCAATGGGCTTTACGATGGTGGGCCACCAGATACACCATCTCCGTATTCTCCGCGAAAGATATCTATAGTAATAAGGACTAACATTTATGTTAGTCCTTAACAATTACATCTCCTCTTCTTTATTCCCCGCGCCCCATCTAGCTTTGCAGGCATAAAATCAAATCATATGAAACGTCTGGAAAACAAGATAGCCCTGGTAACAGGAGGCAGCCGCGGCATGGGTGCGGCCATTGTTCAACAACTGGCAGCAGAAGGAGCAACCGTGGCATTCACTTATAACAAGGGAGCTGAAAAAGCAGCCAGCGTAGCGGCGGAGCTTACCAGCAAAGGGCAGCGCAGCCTAGCGATAGCAGCTGACAGCGCAGACCCGTCTGCTGTAGTAGCAGCAGTAGATAAAACCGTGGCCGAGTTCGGGCGTATAGACATACTCGTTAACAATGCCGGTATCGCTGTGATGAAGCCGTTTGAAGATTATACGCTGGAAGAATACAACCAGACGATGGACATCAATGCCAGGGCTGTGTTTGTAGGTTCACAGGCTGCCGCCAAACATATGGGCAAAGGCGCCCGTATTATTACTATCGGCAGCTGCATGGCTGACAGGGTTTCTGGTCCGTATGGCACGCTTTACGCCATGAGCAAATCGGCGCTTACAGCTTTCAACAAAGGCCTGTCCCGTGACCTGGGCCCAAGAGGCATTACCGTTAACCTGGTACAGCCCGGCCCGGTTGACACCGACATGAACCCTGCCAACAGCGCGCATGCCGATGCACAAAGGAAAAATATCTCACTGGGAGAATATGGTAAAGTAGAGGATATCGCTTCCCTGGTCACTTTTCTGGCTTCGCCGGAAAGCGGCTACATTACCGGTACCGCTATTACTATAGACGGCGGCACTAACAGCTAGTAGCGTTTTTCACCTACCAGCAGGTAAAACATATAGTCTGTATTGGAAGCGTCGGTAATACCAAGATGGCGTCCCATGGTTACTATCTGTCCGCGGTGGTAGGTAGTATGATGTGTAATCTGCGACAGCATTTCATAACCCGGAATATTAAAATCGCCGGTAAACGGGATGGTTACAGGATAAGCCTGTACCAGTTGCTCCGGCGTCATCGCGCTGATCAGTTCCAGCAATTCTTCAGCTTGTTTCACTACTCCTTCCAACACCTCTGCGACGGACTCATTGCACTCCAACGGACCAAAAGAGAGTGACGGATGTTCGCCGCGGAGGTTTTTTACCCACCAGGCAGAAGTGGCCCACATGTGCTTCAGTGTTTCCTTAATCGTTCCATAGCTGGAAGTCACTGGTGTTTCCAACAGGGTGGCATCTTTCGTTTTTAACCATTCCACGGTAGTTTTAACAGCCCATAATTCATAAGCAGCAAAACCTTTAGCGTAGTTAACCAGTTCTGTAGTGGCAGTTGCAGGGGTGATAATAGTGTTTATCATAGTGTGTTTGTTTTATAATACAAAGAAAACACCCGCTCGTGACAACCTTATGTCAGCAGCTTTTTACTTTTTTCAAAAAAAATTTGCCGGAATAAAAAATACACCTACCTTTGTTGTATATACAACAGTAGTAATTGTAATTATGAGACTGGAGGATGAAATAAAACAGGTAAAATTTGCTAACGACTATCAGCGGGCCATGTTGAATATCATATTTACGGCAAACTGGCTGGAAGTGGGCGTTTCGCACTTATTGAAGAAGTATGATCTGTCTTCCCAGCAATACAATGTACTGCGTATCCTGCGGGGCAGCCGGCCTAATCCGCTGAATCTGCTGGATATCCAGGAGCGCATGATGGACAAGATGAGCAACGCTACCCGACTGGTGGAGAAACTGCGCCAGAAAGAGTTGCTGACACGTATCCAATGCCCTACCAATCGCCGTAAGGTAGAGATCGAAATTACTGACAAAGGCATGGAAGTACTGAAAGAACTGGACCCTTTAATGGACGAAAGTGATGAGCTGCTGGCCAAAAAACTCACCGCAGCGGAAGTGAAGCTGCTGGGTGATATGCTGGACAAGCTGCGTGATTGACGATGATGGCCATTGAACTCTCCTGAATACGGAGATTATTTTTTGCCCTAATCATTGTATATACAATATTTGTTTGGACTTTGTATTATCCAAAATAAACACCTAAACACACAACAAAAACACCTTTTATGCTTAAACGCTTATTGCAAACAGATGATAACATTGTTTCCTTTATTATCCGCGTGACTGTGGCCATTGTTATGCTGCCACACGGTTTGCAGAAACTGCTGGGTATGTTTGGCGGCCATGGTTTCAAAGGCACCATGAACTTCTTCACCTCCAACGGTACGCCTGCTTTCCTCGCCTTCCTGGTGATCATCACCGAAAGCATCGGTTCTTTGCTGCTATTGTTCGGTTTTGCCACTCGTCTGTGGGCACTGATGTTGTCTGCCGTGATGCTGGTAGCTATTTCCATGCACGCAGCCAACGGGTTCTTTATGAACTGGGGCGGCACACAGGCCGGCGAAGGGTTTGAATATCACATCCTGGTGCTGGGCATCCTGCTGGCACTGCTGATCAAAGGTGCAGGCCGCTGGTCTGCAGACCGTCAACTGACTAAATAATTTAATTTCTTTCCATAAAACAACAACAACACATGAAGAAAGCGTTTTTTTCTACCGCCCTCCTGGTATTAGCCAGCATCGCCTCTTTTGCACAGGTAAAATGGAATGCCGATCCGGCCCATACTGCTATCATTTTCAGCGTAAAACACCTCGGCATTAACTATGTGCAAGGCCATTTCGCCAAATTCACCGGCGCCATTGAAACTACAGACAGCACCAACTTTCAGAATGCAAAAGTAGATTTCACTGCCGATGTGAACAGCATCAATACCGGTATAGACCAGCGTGACGGTCACCTGAAATCAGATGACTTCTTCAATGCCGCGCAATATCCGGACATCAACGTAAAAAGCGTGTCCTTCAAAAAAGTTGCCGGCAACAAATACATCATGCTGGCTGATGTTACCATCCGTAACACTACCAAACGTGTACCCTTCGACGTTACCTACAATGGCGTTGTAAGAGACCCATGGGGACTGTGGAGAGCAGGTTTTACCGCCAAAGCTACCATCAACCGTCTGGACTTCGGCGTGAAATATGCAGACAAGCTGCCTTCCGGCGTATACGCAGTAGCTCCTACTGTTGATATCCTGGTAAACGCTGAAATCGTTAAAAAGTAGGATTTTTTTGATTTAGGATTTCCTGATTTCAGGAATAAGAATAACGAAGATCGAAGCGGGTTAGTTCATCGCTTCGATCTTCGCTTTTTATCAACCCCGAAATCGGGGAACCGTAAATCAAAAAATTCCTAAATTATTATCTTAGATTTGTTCAAACCCTTTCATAATGGCCATTGGCAGTATTTTCCTCGGCGCAGTCAAAAAATTCAACCATCAGCAAATCGAAACCAGGTTCGCCCTGATCATACTTCCTGTTAAGCCGCTTTACTCCATGATAGTAGTGGGCAGGCACGGACAGGAAAAAGAAGGGTTCCGCATTAAACTGAACCGTGAAAGCATTATCGCCGGTTATCTGCGTGCGCCGCTGGTAACAGGCAGCATCGCGGCCATTCTCATTGCAGGTGACAGGCCCGGGAAACTATCTATAGCCGTTGCCGTTATCCTCGCACTCGCAGCCTTGTACATGGTGCTGTTCTATGGCCGCTCACGACCTGAAGAGCAGGAAGAAAGGGCGCTGATGGAAGAACTGACCGGTATTGCCGCCATGGCCGGCTGGTTTGACGAGGAAAGCTGCCAGGTACAGTACGACGCCATGGAAGAAAGTTACAAAGACAACTATTCAGGCAATAACTGGCAAAACGACCTGCACAGCAACAATATCAACTTCGGGAAAATACCGCTGTTGTACGGTATGGCCATCCTCCACGCAGCACTGCACCCGTCGGCAGACAGCAGGGCCATGCGTAACAAAGCGCAGATGCTCTATCGCGGGATGAAAAAAGTATACGGGTAACCGTTATTATTTCTTTTTCTTCTTTTTCTTGCCCAGTTTGGCCATTTCTTCCTGGTGCTGGTCTATCAGCAGCTGCCAGTTATCATTAGGCGCTTCTTCAGAAAAACGGATGGTATCTTCATAATCCCCTTTATTAATCTTCATTTCGGTGATTTCCTTACCGATAAACTTCTGAATAGCGTCCAGCAGGGGTTTTTCTTCTGTGGCACAGAAAGAGACAGCACGGCCTTTCTGTACGCCGCGGCCGGTACGGCCTACACGGTGCACATAGTTTTCCGGCACGTCCGGCAGATCGTAATTGACCACATAATCCACGTTGGGGATATCAATGCCGCGGGCATTTACATCGGTGGTGATCAGTACACGGACATCGCCTTTTTTGAATTCTTCCATTACCTGCAGGCGATCGTCCTGTTCTTTGCCGCCATGCATGGCCAGGGAGCTGATCCCCACACGGGCCATGGCAGCCACCACTCTTTCCGCACGTACTTTGGTACGTACAAATACCAGTATTTTTTTGTCCGGAAATTCCCTTACCAGCCGCTCCAGGAAGAAACGTTTATCATCCATTTCCACGTAGGCCACGGAGTGGGTGACATTTTTAGACACCGGATCTTCAGGGGAGATCTGTATACGGATGGGGTTATTGACCACGGAATAAGCGAGGTCTTTGATGTCTTTATCGAGCGTAGCGGAGAAAAAGAGGGTTTGATGCTGACGGGGGATATGTCTGATCACATCGCGGATATCGCGGATAAAGCCCAGGTCCAGCATATGGTCGGCCTCATCGAGGATCAGTGTCTGTACCTTGCTAAGGTCCAGGTGTTGCTGGTTCAGCTGGTCAAACATGCGGCCGGGCGTGGCAATGAGCACGTCCACGCCCTTTTCCAGGAATTTGATCTGTGGTCCCTGGTCCACGCCGCCCACGAGGGCGAGTATGCGGAGTTCCGTATACTGACCGATTTGTTGGAACACTTCCGCGATCTGAATGGCCAGTTCACGGGTAGGCACCATTACCAGGCATTTCACTTCATATTTGCCTTTCCGCTGGTAGCGGTCCTGTTGCTGGAGCCGGTGCAGCACCGGAATGGCAAAAGCGGCCGTTTTGCCCGTACCTGTCTGGGCAATGGCCATCACGTCATCTCCTTTCAGGATAGAGGGAATAGCTTTGAACTGAATGTCCGTAGGACGTTTAAAGCCCAATTCCGCGAGGCTATCCTTAATTTCAGAAGATATATGGTACTGTTCAAATTTCATTTGCGCTGGTTATCTGCCGCGAAGATAAACCAATTACCGCACGCAAAGAAGAACAGACGCTGGCGCCGGCATTTCTATGCTCCGGCGCCACGCGTCTGAAGGAGGATATTATCAGGATTTGACCAACTGTATTTCCATATTGAGTTTCACCTCATCGGAGAGAACGATGCCTCCGGCTTCGGTAGTGGCATTCCAGCGCAGGCCGTAATCAGTGCGGTGCAGGCGGCCTTTCAGGGCAAAACCGGCTTTGTGCTGGCCCCACGGATCAACAGTAACGCCGCTATGTTCCACGTCCAGTTCGATCGGGTGGGTTTGGCCTTTGATAGTAAGATTTCCCAGCAGTTTATATTTTTCGCCGTCTATCTTTTTCACTTTTGTTGACGTGAAGCTGATTTTAGGGTGGTTGGTAGCATCAAAAAACTCGCCGTTGCGCAGATGCTCGTCACGTTGCTGGTTTTGAGTATCGATACTATCGGCGGCGGCCTCGAAAGAGATCGTCGCATCGTGGAAGTCCTCGCTTTCTGTCTGAATACTGCCGGAGAAGCGTGTAAAGTAGCCGCTCACGTTGGTGATCATGAGATGTTTTACTTTGAATCCTATTTCGCTGTGTGATTCATCAATTTTCCAGTTAGTCATAGCACATTGTTTTTTTATGTTTTCAAAGACTAAACAAATTTAATTCCGGTCTGTCTTTTATAGTTGGATAAAACACTGGAAATGATGGACAAATTGCACAAACGCCATAATTTAACTTTTCGGATTTTAACATAATATCAACAGATGCATTAAATTTAGCGACAACTAGCCGCTATGCCTTTTACGATCTCTCATATAGCCATTGTTTTGCCATTCACCTGCAGACAGCGCCCTTTCCTTTCTCTGACCGGCCTGATGATAGGTGCGATGGTGCCTGACTTTTTTTATTTTGTCCTCTTTGATCCTTATTTCGATGATGGTCACCAGTGGTGGGGCATTTTCCTATATGACATTCCGTTGGCGCTGTTACTGGCGTTTTTATACCATGAACTGGCCAAACCTGCGCTGATACGTTATTTGCCTGCCTGGGCCGCTGCGCGGCTGCATCATTTCAGGTATTTCCAGTGGAGCAGTTATTTCCGGAAAAATTTTCTCGTGGTGATTTTGTCCATCATAGCCGGCACGCTTACACATTTTTTCCTGGATGGTTTTACCCACGGGCATGGATATTTTGTGCAGTTGTTTCCTTTTTTGCAGGGAGAAGCCGTCCTTTTCGGTGAACCGATGGAGATCTGGTACGTGATGCAATATCTCACTTCAGCTGTGGGACTGTTGTTATTGTTCTGGTTTTTCATGCGTCTTCCGCGGCCTTATCTGCCAGCGGAAGTACAGGGCCGTCATAAGCCGGTATTCTGGTTGTTCATTATCGTTATCGCCAGTGCCATCCTGTTGTTTTACCGGCAGCAGCCACATATGTTCCACAAGAGCATGGACTATCTTGCCATTGTGATGGCGGCTGTTTTTTATGGATTCTTTGCAGTAGTATTGGGTCAAAAACTAACGAAGTTATGACCAGGTATGTTGCATTCCTGCGGGCCGTCAATGTAGGGGGCCGGCAGGTAAAAATGGAGGCACTCAGAGCGTTGCTGGAGCAGGCAGGGCTAAAAAACGTAAAGACATACATTCAGAGCGGCAATGTCATCTTCGACTCCGGCGCCAAGGGCATAGCACTGGAACCCAAAATAGAACAGCTGTTGAAGAAAAACCTGGGCTTTGATGTCCCCACCTGTATCAGAAGTATGGCAGAGATACAGGCAGTGCTTGACAACAATCCTTATCCGGGCGTTGTTCCGGACAAAGACCTGCAGATATATATCGCCTTCCTGCAAACCCACCCCGGCAAAGAGGCTGCGGCGGTCCTGGAAACCATGCAGAATGATATTGAAACCTACCGGATGCACAACAGGGAAGTATATGTGCTGATGAAAAAAAATACAGGCGCGCCTCCCTTCTCCAATAACTACCTCGAAAAGAAACTGGGCCTTGTGGCCACTACGCGAAACCTGGCCACCGTCAGTAAAATGCTGACATTTTGATATTTGATTATTTAGTTATTGGGGCATTGAGAGAGTTATTTATAAGTAACAGCCCCTGAATGAATAAATATGAAAATTTCTAAATTTCCCCCGGGCTGTAAGTTTTTGCCCTCCGGCAGCAACTAATATACCCAAACAGCTGCTGTCCATGAATCAGGAAATATTTTTAGGCATACTGCGGCAACATGAGAGCATTCTTCATAAGATATGCCGATTGTACCGTGACACGCCGGAAGACCGGGAAGACCTTTTTCAGGAAATCATTTATCAGCTTTGGAAGTCGTATCCGTCTTTCCAGGGCCAGGCCAAGCTGTCTTCCTGGATTTACCGCATTGCCCTGAATACTGCGCTGGCCTCTTTCCGGAAAAAGAAGCCGCGGGTCAGCTATCCCGATTCCCTGCCAGACAATATTGTTGTTCCTGCTCCGGTGCCGACCGAGCAACAGGAGCAGCTGTTTCAGGCCCTGCAACAGCTTTCTGATGCCGAGAAAGCGATCATCACCCTGTACCTGGAAGATCTTAGCTACCAGGAGATAGCGGCCATTACCGGCATTGATGTGAATTATGTCGGTGTAAAACTCAATCGTATTAAAGGTAAACTGAAGACCATTCTAAAATCATGACCCATGACAAACGATCCGTTGAAGGCAGCCTGGCGACAGGGCACACCACCGGTGCATCACGACTTGCAGGCGCTGGTACGTGCAAAGGGCGGACATCCCGTGATGTCCCGTATACGCCGGCAGTTACTGCTGGAAGGTGGTAGTTACACCGTGTTCCTGCTGGTGTATTACGATTTTTTTGATGGCCATACCAAGCCACTGTACCTGAACATCATTCTGGTGTTGTCTGTGGCCTGTATGCTGGTACAGCATATCAACGGCTATCTGCTGGCTGCAGGGAGAATGAGGGAGCCGGACATATTGCAGTCTTTACAGCAAAAGATGCGGCAGCTGAAGCAATATGCCTGGTTGTCGGTGGGCTCACGGGTGTTGGGCTGGGCTGGTATATTGTTGTTCTTTTGCACCGGCATTACGTGGACAACGCCCAAATACTGGCTACTGGCCGGGGCTACGGTGATCATGACCATACAAATGGGGCTGCTGTGGCAGTTATGGCAAAGGCGGATCAACCGGATAAACGAGACCTTGTTGGCGTTTAGGGATTGAGGCGGCGGCAGGTATCCAGCGCGGAGCAATCGGGGAAACGAAACCTTACAGGCATTTACGGGTTGAGACGGAGAAACAGGTCTGTATCCGGCCACGCCAGTTGCCGGTCGTTCACGACCTTCCACACCAGCCCATCCAGATCATTGAAAAAAGCTTTATCGGTGCGGGTATTACACAGTACCACCCAGTTAAAGCCATTGGCAGCGCGCACTATTTCACTGGCGGTACCGGGAAGGGAGCCTGCGTGCCACCAGTTATTCCAGGCGTTGACCGCCCATCCAAGCGCATAGCCGGTATTCGCTGCCGATCCGGTGGTCATCGTCTTTACAGATGCGGGAGACAATATGTCCGCGCGGGTATTAAAACCGTCGATGGCGGTGAGGAACAGGGCGAGGTCGGTAGCGGAGGCTATCCAGCCGCCATGGGCGTCCATCCGGGAAAGGTTGAAATTATAGGGTTGTTGCCCCTGCTGGCCATAGTACGCCACTTCGCCGGGTTTTCTTTCCGACAGGGTGTTACCGCCAATTTCCATATGATGGATACCGGCAGGTTGTAATACCGCCGTTTGTACGTAGTCAGCATAACTTTTACCCGTCACTTTTTCGATGATCCGTCCCAGGATACAGTAGCCGAAATTGGAATAGGCGTATACCGTGCCCGGGTCATACTCCAGCGGCTGTTGGTCTATTGTGCGGGCCAACAGCGTATCGACCGACCATCCGGGGTGGCTGAACATAGGATCGTTGGCTGTATTGGACCAGCCACCGGCGGTATGTTGCAGCAGGTGTTGTACGGTGACAGCCTGCAAACGGTGGTCGTAGGGATTGCTGCCGTAAGTAGTGCCCAGCAGGGCACCGGCGCCAAATACTTTGTCCTGTAAAGAGAGTTTTCCGGTTTCCACCAGTTTTAGTATAGCCACGGCCGTTATACTCTTGGAGACACTGGCAATACGGAAACGACTGTGCGCAGTCACCTTTTCACCGGTACGGCGATCGGCCACACCAAACCCTTTGGCATACACGAGTTTACCGTTGCGGGTAATAGCCACGGCCATTCCCGGCACATGGTATTTTTTCATGAAAGCGTTGAAGATACGGTCAGCTTTCGGTATACCGGCAGGTAATGCAGCGGTGCCAGTGTGTGAAGTGTCAGGTGGCGCTGCCACAGAAATATGTTGTTTGTTTTCCCGCGGCTCCGGCCGTGCGGCTTCTGTCGCCTTTATCGATTCATTCAACCATAGGCCTGCAGCCAATACTAAACAACCTAACATCGTCCATTTTTATCATACCAAGGTACTGAAAAGTGCCGTGCATGGTTAAATTTAGTTTATGATTGATGCTGATAAGACCAGTAGGCTGTTATGACGAAAACGAATATTGTATCTTGTGGAACAGATTTAAAAAACATAATTGAGATGAAACGTATCCTTATTTTATTGCTGGGAGGAAGCCTTCTCGGCCTTAGCAGTAAAGCCCAACAGAAAACGGATGTGCAGGCCCACCGTGGCGGCATGGGGCTGATGCCGGAGAATACGGTCCCGGCCATGCTGAATGCTGTCAAACTGGGTGCACGCACGCTGGAGCTGGACTGTATCATCACAGCAGACAATAAGGTGGTTGTATCACACGACGCCTATATGTCAGCAGAGTTCATGCGCAAACCCGATGGCAGCGATATCACCAAAGAAGAACAGAAAAAACTGGCGCTGTATTCCATGACCTACGACAGCATCCGTAAATATGATGCCGGCACCAAACCGCATCCCCGTTTTCCGCAGCAGCAGAAAATGATGGTACATCGTCCGCTGCTGGCGGATCTTATCGACAGCGTGGAGGCATATGTGAAACAACATCACCTGAAACCGGTGTATTACAATATGGAGACTAAATCCTCTCCGGATGGCGATGGTGTTTACAACCCTACGCCGGACGTATTTGTTGAGCGGGTAATGGCCGTGATCAACCAGAAAAAAATCGCTGCCAGGGTGACTATACAATCTTTCGACATCAGGACGTTACAGGTACTGCATAAAAAATGGCCCAAACAAAAGACCGCGCTGCTCATCGGCAACCAGCAGTCGTTTGCCGCCAACATTGCGGAACTGGGATTTGTACCGGATATCTACAGTCCTAATTTCAAGCTGGTAACACCGGAGCTGATCAAAGAAGCACATGCAAAAAAAGTACAGGTGCTGCCATGGACAGTGGATGAAGAGGCCGATCTGCAACAGCTGTTGTCTTTGGGCGTAGATGGCATCATCACCAACTACCCCGACAGGCTGATTAAAATCGTAGGCAGCTATCAACGCTAAATATTTTTCCTTTGAGGTGGCGGGTTCGCCCGGAACCCGCCACCAGAGGAGATACGCAGTAATAGCCCAAAGTAATATGCCCTGCAGCCGCACCATGTCTTAACATATGCTGAATGCGGCACCCTGTGTACAACAGACATCCTCCTTCATGTGCCCCACTGATGCCCGACAAATGATATTCTCCACAGGTGATGTATCCGTCATCTCGTCTACAGAAAACATCCGGCCTCAGCAAGTTTCCTCTTTCCATTACCCCGCTGCAACAAAATGCATATTGATATTGTTATCTAGTCATTCACCTTTTTAATATTCAAATAAAGCGACCGCCTTACAGAGAAAGTTTCCGTTTGACATACTGATGGAGGTCTGACTGTTTGCAGCTGTTTAACCGGGGCTCCGGATAACGATTTAAAGGACATCAAGGTGAAACCAATCATAATAACCGGTAAATAATTCTCTTACATATATTTTTAAACAGATATTAAAGATTATCATCACAACAAATTGATAATCTGAATTTTAGATACCTTTGCAGCCAAATAAACAGGATATGAAAAGAATGTTAATGACCTCACGTTACTGGGTATACGCTTTGCTGGCCGTTACTTTTATGGCTTCCTGCGCATCATCAAAGAAAAGTGCCAGTCCGCATGTTTACATGACCAAACAGTACAAAGAACTGAAGAATGTGCTGAACGAAGCGGAAGTAAGTATTATCAAAGACAGTTTAAAAGTGATCTTCCCTAATAACGTATTGTTCGCTTCTTCCTCTGACGAACTGAAACCTGAGATCAGGCCGACATTTGGTCATTTTGCGGATGTATTGAACAAATACAGCAAAACAAAAATCCTGATAACAGGCCATACAGACAGTACTGGTTCTGCCAATTACAACCGGGAGTTATCTGAGAAACGCGCTGTGCATGCCAAAGAGCTGCTCAACGAGTTCAAGGTAAACAACGACCGGATGTTTACCTGGGGCCTGGCGGACCGCGATCCGATAGCCTCCAACAGCACCGAAGAAGGCAAAGCCAGAAACAGGCGGGTAGAATTTGTGATCCTTTACGATGTAAAAGACTAACAATATTTACAGGATATCCAAAGCCGCATCCGCACGGATGCGGCTTTTTTTTGCCTGGCCGAAAAGACAAGAAACGGGTTTTCACTGCTGATGCAAAGTGTCAATTTTGATGGCATAAACAACTTGTTATGCATATAGACAGTCATCCGGCGATTCTTTATTTTGGCACACCCGTGGTGCTGATCAGCACTATTAATGAAGACGGCAGTTATAACCTGGCGCCCATGTCATCAGCCTTCTGGCTGGGATGGCGTTGTATGATCGGGCTGGGAAGCTCTTCCCAGACAGTGCAAAACCTGGTCCGTACCGGGGAATGTGTGCTCAACCTGCCATCTGTAGCCGAAGCCGCGGCAGTTGACCGGCTGGCGCTGACTACCGGAGCCGATCCCGTGCCGGAGAAGAAACTGCAACGGGGCTACCGCCATGTAAAAGAAAAATTTGCCCTGGCAGGGTTTACACCAACCGTTTCCTCCACCGTAGCCGCACCGGGAGCGGCAGAATGCCCGGTACAACTGGAAGCAAGGCTGATAGCCCAGCATCGGCTGGCCCAGGATGATCCGCCGCAATATGGCAGGATTATCACCTTTGAACTGAAAATCGAGAAAGTACACCTTGACACCTCCATCCTGATGGACGGAGAACCGGACAGAGTGGACCCCGACAAGTGGCGCCCGCTGATCATGAGCTTCCAGCATTTTTATGGTCTGGGCACCAAAGTACATCCATCTGCACTGGCGCAGATTCCGGAGCGGTTGTACCGCTAATGCACAGCCATTCCCAGCAGAAACGGTGACCGGAGCCTGCGGTCTGTTGTAGTATCTTCGGAGAAAATAACGGGAAACAGCGCTCCTGTTACCCTACCACGGGATAACAACAATATCGACAGGCTGTCTGTTAAAGTAAGGGATTCCCTGACCATTTTAAACAACTGATCACCATGAAAAAACTATTGTTCTTACTGCTCCTGATGCCCGCTTTCTGCATTGCGCAACAAAACGATAAACTACTATATGGTTATGCCTATGGTATGATACATGATGGATCTTTCGGCGGCGGCCTCGCCGGCAACGTGGAACTATGGAACCTTGTCAACATCGGACCAGCAGTGGAACTCACCTCTTTTGACGGACATACGATGATCCCGGTGTTCCTCGATGTGAAAATCAAACACCGCATGGGCAACTGGTCTCCCTACATCGCCGGCCAGTTTGGCTACAACAATTACAACGTAAAAAAAATAGAGAGTCTGACGGCCCCATCCGGCGTTCAACAGATGACCACCTTTAATGAAACAGGTAAATATTTCTGGGGAGCAGGCGCAGGCATCATCCGGCATTTCAAATATTTTGGCGTATATGCGTCGTATTTATACCGTGGTTATACCTATAAATATCCACCCGACATTAAAATAAATGATGAGATAGTAAATATTTCCGACAAATTGGTGAGTACCAACGTGTTTATTCTGGGTGTCACATTTTAAGCAGTGTCTGGCTGTCATCTCACAGCAATTGACGCTCAATCGCAGTTTTAGTTTGTAGCATTGTGTGATTTTTGAAACCCACTTGTCTGGCCCGTTCAGGCGAGTAATAACCTTCACCCAAAATCTTACCAATGAGACGCACCAAAACCCTCGTTAACTCAGCTATTGCTCTGCTGTTAACCATCACCATTCAGTACGGTTGTAAAAAAGCTGATCAACCGGCTGTAGCTCCTGAAAAACCCGCCCAACAACTTGTTGAAGATCACCTTACCATCACACCAGAAAGGCAAAAGATCATCGACCTCTTCAACAAAAACAAAAATGCCAGAGGCGAAGCCACTGGTCTCGTAACTGCTGCCGCCTACCGTTCTTTCACTGTTAATTATTATGGCACTGTGCCTAATGACATCAAGGCACTGGTAAATGGCGAAATAGATCAATTGTACACCACCAGCACTACCAGCACCACCAAATCAAGGATGACCAATTGTCCTATCAACGTGTACAATGCTCCCGGTCAGGGCGACCTGTTTTACACTAACGGCAACGTTTATATTGTAAATTTCAGCGTCTATAGGAATGTACACACCGGCCCAGGCAACGTTATCTTCCATGAGCTGTTCCACTACCTGCACGACAACTGGGTATCTGGCGGTTTCAACAATTCCACCATCTATAACCTGTGGCAGAATTGTCGTTATTCCAACGTTTATCCTGCAGGGTCTTATGTATTGAGCAACCAGGCTGAATATCTGGCAGTATCAGCAGAAGCTAACTACTGCAACACCAATCGTCCGCCTTACAATGCCAGCACATTGGCCGCTTCTGATCCTAACTGCAGCAACTACCTGTCGTCTAATTTCTAAGCACACCATCATTCGTTTGTCCCCGCTATGGCGCAAAGGCAGCGGCCATGGCGGGGACATTTATTTTAAAGATCATTATTACATATTGCCTCCTGCAGCATTGAACTGCTCCTCATTAACGGTCATGGGCCTACCTGTTTTGTTAGGCTTGCCTTGTCCGGTGGTAATAAGGCTATACAGGCTTTCCTGGATGTAATGCTTCCAGCCGTTGATACAGACATCATAACATTCGTAATCGGGCACCAGTCCGTCATGTGTGAAACGGAGCCGGGTTTTATCATTTTCTTTTATGATATCGAAGACTACATGGGTATCTACCCATTCCGCTTTATCGTTTTCGAAGCCGTCGCCCTTAACATGGCCAGCGGCGGCCTCTCCAAAAAGCCCTGGCTTAAACTCGTTCTCCAGTACGTGCCAGACCACTCTTTTGTCAGGAACAGACTCCGTTAATTTCATTTTAGCACGGTGGATATCTTCAAAATGATAATCGAAGACATCGCCCGCTTTAGCGGTTCCTCCTGCTATCTCCTCTGACCACCATGCGCGGGGATTAATAACGGCTTCATATACTGCTGCCGGTGACTGATCAAACAATAATGCAACGCTGAAATTTTGATTTGACATGACTATATGATTTGTTTTTGTTAATGAATTTGTTTTTGTTCAAATTCGTAACCGATCGGTTACGCAATTAAGTAAAAAAAATGCGCATTTCAGCACATTCTTTTTTTTAAGTTGATTATAGTCGCGAAGGTATGGCCTAAACATCAACGGTACCACTTGCTTATCGGACATTCTTACGAGGCGATTTGGACATCGGGCCTTCCCCTGGTGTCTAAGTACTGCGAACAGTACCGGCATCAACCCGCAACACGGCCCCACTGACATAATCCGCATAGGGGCTGGCCAGATACACCACCGCGGCCGCCACTTCATCCTGCCTTCCAAACCGGCCGGCATCATTGGGCACCAATACTTTTACGGCATTGCGCTCCATTTCTTCCAGGTCAGCGCCCCAGCCTTTCAGCGCTGCCTCCTGGCGGAGCCACTGTTCCACGCCGGGATTCATAATAGCGCCAGGAGCGACCACATTGGAGGTGATACCGGTACCGCTCAGTTGTCTCGCCAGCGATACACTCATATTGTGCCGCGCAGCCAACGTAGCATTATAGTGCGGCAGATCATTGATGGGTTGTATGCCCAGACCTCCGCCAATGTTGATAACTCTACCCCAGCCCTGTAATTTCATCGTGGGTACGATGCGCTGGACCATGCGCACATAAGAGACCACATTCACGTTATATACCTCCAGCCAATCCTGGCTGGTTGTATTTGACCAGGAAGTATGTGCATAAAAACCGGCATTATTGACCAGTATGTGTACGGGACCACCAGCCAATGCCTGGTCCGCCACCTGATCTGCACCCTCATCGGTAGCCAGGTCACCAAGCACAGCTTCGGCAGTGCCTCCGGTATCAATAATCCGCTGCACCACTGCCCTGGTACGATCTTCATTACGACCATGCACCACGACGTGCACACCTTCACCTGCCAGCATAATGGCAATAGCTTCTCCCAGACCTGCGCTGGAACCTGTTACCAACGCACGCCTACCGGCTAATTTGAAATCCATGATATATGATTTTTTAAACTTAAGAATTATCGTCGTCTCTCCTGGGAAGGAGTTTTCCCAAAAGCTCTTTTATAAGCAGCCGAAAAATGAGACAAATCTTCAAAGCCAAGGTCTAAGTAAATCTCTGAAGCTGCTTTACCCTTCCGGGCTATCAGGTAGTTAGCCTCTTCCAGCCGTCTCCTGGTAAGCCATCTGCCGGCAGTAGTATTGAATGTCTTTTGAAAATCCCTTTTAAAAGTAGATAAGCTACGCCCGGTGAGAAAGGCCATCCTGTCTAACCCTACATTATACCGGTAATGCGTATTCATAAAAGCCACCAGGTCTATCTTCCCTGGGGCGCCAAAATCAAATAAAGCATGCTTTAGCGCCGGATTTGTTTGTAATAACAGCAACACCAGTTCTTTGGCCTTCAATACCACGAGCGCGTCTGCATACACTGCCGATACTTTCGTATAGGGTGCCAGGCTGTTTACATAGTTTTCCAGATAAGAATCAGCGTTGAGCAACACAATATCTTTTCCCGGAAAGGACCAATAAAGAGGGTCCCCATACAACTCCGCCATCTCGCGCAACGTACCCTGGTCAATGTGTACCGCAATGGATTTAAAGCCTTCCTGGCCGGGACGTTTTATGTACTTCGTCAACTGATTCCGTTTAAAAAAGCGATAATCGCCCGCTTTGAAAACATACATTTGATTTCCGGACCAGACCTCCTGTGTTCCTGATACGATATAGCTGAATATATGGTCGGAAACAAATGCTTCTCCTTCCATAAAATTATCGCTATAGTTATTAAATAGAATAATCGGCTTTCGGAGTCCTTTTATATCACCGGCATTCACCATTACTTTTAATTTTACAGTACAAAGGTCGTTCAATTAATGATCCGGCTGTTTGTTTAACAGCTCAATTTGGTTTGTTTAAAAGGTCATGCGGGACAAGGCCTTTCCACGTAAGGTCCCAACCACTTCAGATCCTCTTTTACTATATCAACGTATCTTACAACAGGGCCAGCCAAAACTACATCAAAGCCTATAGCAGGTCAGTGACGTCACCAAATCCATCGCGAAAAATTTTAAAAACATCGCTGACGGCTATACGCTGAACGGTAGCATATCAAAATATTTTTGCGATTGGTGCAGCGGACTTTTCTGCTACGGCATGTATTCACTTTTTGAGGCATGAGACGAGCAATAAAAAGCCTTACAGCGCTTTGCTGTAAGGCTTTTTATTTTTAATTGAAAATCCCTGTAGAATTATCATTTCTTCTTAACCGCTTTTGCTGGCGGGTACTGGGCCGCAGATATCGCAAAACTGAAATCACCGAAAATATTGTTGTTCGCGGAGTCAGCCGGATAAGGTGCAATGGTGCTGTATTTATGGCAGCTAAAGCAGGTATTGGTGGTTTGCACATAACTCTCCAGGGTGGTATTAGCCACTATATGCGCACCGCTCAGCATAGCAGAGGTATTGAGCGGAAACGGCGCCTGGATGGGCGTCGTCTTGTCCGGCTGCAGTGTTTGCGACCAGATAACATCTACCAGTTCATAATACTGAAAAACAGATTGGGGATAAAACTTTCTGATATTGCTTTGCATACTATCATTGATAGGCACAGCGTCGGTAGGATCGATAGGATTGGACCTTGTTACCTGTATAGGTACCGGGGTGGCCTGTGACAGGTAATACGGCGGTGATGTATTGGGCGTACAGCTCACGGTTACCGTACTGCCATTTTTTAGTTTTACCTGTTGGGGCGTACAATTAGCGTTATAGAAATTGTATCCGTAGGGCGGCGTTGTTTTACTATTGGCATCCGGCACGTTATCTACCTGTTCAAAAGTGGCCCATACCCAGGTTGGCTGGTTTTGTGTTTTATGCAGGATATGCAGTCCTACCAGGGCTACAGTAGTTTGCCTTAATTTTCCTGTGGTGGAATCATATACTGTTGCCGGAGAGAGTTTGTACCGCTGCCATTTGGGCGAACTGATATTGTCTACCTCCATCCACGCGGCTTTCACTTCTATGGCGCCTACAGGCCCGTTATATACGCCCTGCGGGAAATTGAGCGGCACACCGCTTCTGGCCGAATCGTGCTGAATAACGGCGTTGTAGTAACCGTTTTTGATGACAAAATCATAATAGTCTTTATTGAGTTTGATCTCATACCATACGTTGGTTTTATTCTGAGCGCCCAGCCAGTTGGGTTTGCCAAAGGGCGCCGCCTGATCGGGGTCCAGACCGAAGGTGGTGTCTACCGCAAACTTGGTGGCGAAAGTCAACAGCTTCGTTCTACCAGGATTCATCAGTAGTCTCTGTGTTTTGAACTTCTCTGCATATTTCGGCGCCACAAGCGTACCCCAGGAGGATGGTTTTGCGCCATCCGGCGGGAACAACACTTCCAGCGGCATATATGCCTCCCAGCTTACAGGCGTGGTGTCTCCGGGAGGGCCAAAATACCCTGTCGGGTTGACCGGCCAGTTCAAAGCGATGAATTCCTGCCAGGCGAAGCAGTCCGCCTGGGATTGATTGTTAAATGCCGGAAGGTCTCCGGGCACCTGGTTGTTGAATTTAATAACGATGTTATAAAGTGGAGAATTAGCATTACAGTTACAGGTGTTTGTTGATTGTGGCGCATTTCCCGGTTTGAAAGCGGTGACGATGTGCTGGGTGATAAACAAAACCGCAGCTGTTATCAGGAAGATAGCAACAGATCTTTTCATTTTTGAGGTTTTAAATGAGGGAGTACATATAGTTTGAGAGGCACACATCAAGGTATATGCGCCTCTCTTTTATCAATCTGACAGGTTGGTTAGTCTCTTATCAGCTCACGGAGATGGAGACAGTGACAGACCCTATGTTGTCGGTTAATCCGGCGCCATACAGTCCGTTCAGGTCATCATTGATGCATAATTGTATCTCGCCGCTGAGACCGGAGGGAACGGTAGCGCTCATGCCAACCAGGAAAACGGTATTGCCCACTCTGCCAATGAGCGCGCCTTCATCCTGTCCGGGCATGGTGTAGCCTTGTTTGGCGGCGATGAACACAGGATTACCGGCGGCATTGTACAACTGGCCGCCATTGTCCTGCGGATTGGCTGTCCACAGGCCCGATGCATATTTTATAGTAGCCTTATTGGCGGCAGTGAGCACCACGCCGGTATTCTGCCAGGCAATATTGGCCTGTACGGTTACAGGAGATACCATAAACAGTGCAGGCATGGCAGGCTTTTGTTGTTGCCCGGCATTGGTAACATACACGCCATGTTGCCCGGGCGTTGCATTGGCGCCAACAGTAACTGTCATGTATACCGCCGTATTGGTGCTGGGCTGGCTATTGCCCGGTATAGCGTAGGTAATATTCTCTTTTACAGCGGTCACCTTTGCGGTGATATTGGGATCATCGAAAGTAACCGATGGCCAGGTGGACGGCTGGTTCGCCTTTGCCGTGCATGTGCCCACCACTATTACCATGCTGGCGGCCGTAGTGCCAACGTTAATGTACGACGGCACATAAGTGCTGTTGCTTAATAAAGGAATGGGGTGATTAACCGGATTGGGAACATTGATGTTATACAACGTATCAAAATAGTCCTGGTAAAAGAGCTGCAGCGGTTGTGCAAATGTCTGGTCCGGAGGAGTGTCACCTACCGGTTCATAGCCTTGCGGCGTAGTGCCCTGGTAAGCGCTCGCTACAATTTGCATTTTGAAGGTATACGCCACCTGAGATCCCCAGTTGATGGGCTGATTGGAAATAGTGATATCGCTTACGGTATAACCCTTACTGGCCGGCACTTCATACACCGCATGCAGGATAAAATTGCCGGGCAGCGTATTACCAGACTGGTCAGTCAATGTTTGGCTGCCGCGTTTAATTGTCCAGAAGGTGGACGGATCGGTGCCGTCAGGCGTTTTGTAGGCAGAGAAATTCGGCATCTGAATGTAGAGCCCGGGAGGATCTGCCAGGGTCACCATAAAGCCTTGTGTCACGAAATTATTCACCGTGCCGCCGATGTTGGGGTCGCTGTTGCGGTACCGCTGACCAAACTGGCCCACACAAATCAAATTATTGAATTGTGCGGACGGCCACATGGTATTGGTAGTAGGCGGAGGCGGCGGCGGATTAAAGCGCTGTATGCCGGAAGTGGTGGCCAGGCCTATTTCTGTTTGTATGGTATTAGGCGTGCTGGTCAGATGGATAGCGCCGCCGGTGGAGGCATTTGATACCGGTCCCGCGTTCCATTTGTTCAGCGGATTGTATACCGGCTGATTGGTGATAGGGTTCACGATACCGGGCACAGACAAGTCTTCCAGCGTGATCTGAGGTTTATCCAGGATAGACCGGTACAGTTCCAACACCTTGTTAGGATCTACCATCCATAGGGTATTCCAGTATTCCGGATTTTCGCAGGTGAAATCAATCCGTGTGATCTTTCCTGCGGCATTCCGGGTAACGGCCCATTCACAATATTCATCCTGCCAGCCTCTGGGGCCATAAGGAAAATAGGCGACGTTCTGTCCTGTGCCACAGGGATCATTCGATATCTGGCCGGGCATTGATCCGGTATCTGCCATCTGGTACAGCTGGTCCTGTGTGGCATTGGGAAAATTGTATTCCAGCCTTCCCGGGAAAGCCAGCCATTGAATATTGGCGGCCTGGCTTGGCGGATTGTTGTCGATGGGATTGTAATAATTGGTTGTAGGAGGTGTGTTAATCGTGTTCCATGGATTATTTAACATGCCTTGTTGTATGAAGCCATCCAGGTTGTTACTCCACAAACTGTTCATCATGTTTTGTTTAGACGGGTCACCTGCAAAATCCTGAATGTCTGCCGGTGTCCTGAACTGAAACCCCGATGTAGAGGAGGGGGCTTTTTTTTCGGGGGCTTTTTTTTCTACGCTTTGCATTTCGTTTAGTTTTAAATGATTATTTAAAATGTGTGAGGAAGCAGCGTACGTATGTGCAAGGGCTTTCGAGTAATGCCGAGTTATTTGAGGTATAAAATTTTTGAGGTTTGAATAAATTAAAGGGGTCCGTTTATAGTTACAAATGTAGGTGATCAGTCGATTAAACAAACAGGAATAACATTTTTTGCTGAAATTTAATTTCAGTATATTATAGCGATAGCGGACACAAAAAGAGGCTATCCCAAAGGAAGTTTTTACCCTATTTTGTTCGGACACCTGACTAATTAAAAAAAACGGAGGCATTGGGTTGGGTAAGCCAGATAATTCACAGCAAAAACACCCTGTCTCAATATCCAGGCTTCAAAAAGAGACATGGGAGAATGAAAGGGTTATTGTAGGCCATAGTCCGGACATGGTCATAAGATATCCGTATCAGGGCCAGTGACGGCGAGATAATAACAACGGTGATGATATCTGCTCTATATTTTGTGTGCTTTTAAGCTAAGGTCCATGCTCACAGCCTGATTGGTGATAGCCCCACATGAGACGTAATCGACACCAGTACGGGCATATGAAATAATATTATCGAAATTGATACCGCCCGACGCCTCGGTCTCGTACTTACCGTCAATCAGCTCAATTGCTTCTTCCAATAGTTCCGGCGAGCAGTTATCGAGCATGATACGGTGTACATTGCCCACAGCCAGCACTCGGCGCACATCATCGAGGTTACGGGTCTCGACCTCTATTTTCAGGTTGAGGTTATTGGTCGCCAGGTACTCGTTGGTTTTCAGTATGGCCTGCTCTATGCCGCCACAAAAATCGATATGGTTGTCCTTCAGCATGATCATATCGTACAAGCCCATGCGCAGGTTGTAACCGCCGCCAATGCGTACCGCCTGTTTTTCGTATTCGCGGAACAGCGGCGTGGTTTTGCGGGTATCGAGTATTTTGGTTTTGTAGCCTTTTATTTTATCGGCGTACTTATGGGTAAGCGTTGCGATGCCACTCATGCGCTGCATACAGTTAAGCACCAGTCTTTCTGCTTTTAAGATGGTATGCACGCTGGCTTCAACGGTAAACGCGGTTTCGCCATTATTTACAGCATCGCCATCTTTTTTATAGACAGTGAATTTTGCGTCTTCTTCCAGATGATGGAAAATATCCTGTGCCAACTGCATGCCTGCCAGTATGCCTTCATCCTTTATTTTAAGTACCGCCTTACCTTTCGCATCGGCTGGTATGGATGCCAGTGTAGAGTAATCACCGATACCCACATCTTCGAGAAATGCTGCGGCAATGAATTCCTGTGTTGTCATACGCGCTGTATTTTCGTATGCAAAATTAAGTAAATACTACCATCTTAACGATAACAGTTAACCCAAGTCGGCAGTTAAGGAATAAAAAGAGCATTGTGAATATATCCCTCGTTCTACAGCCGCAAGGTTGAAAAATTAGAAGCCAGCCTAAGCGGGCTTTCTCATAACAGTATAAACATTAAGGACCGGGATGGCCATTCTTTTAAGGCCAGAGTACATCAAACTGCAGCTATACAGGAATTCAGGCGGAAATAAAAAAGGACAAGCCAAAATAAATTTGACTTGTCCTTTAATGTCGGGGCGGCAAGATTCGAACTTGCGACCTCCTGCTCCCAAAGCAGGCGCGATAACCGGGCTACGCTACGCCCCGTATCCGACAGGATACCGTTTCCGGCAAATCGGGATGCAAATGTAGGTATAAATTTCACAAAACCAAACTCTTCGAAAAAAAATTCCTTAAACACTCTTTTTACCGGCATCTTTTTGCAGGCAGGCGGCGATGGCTATTATGGTAGCCACAATACCGGCAATGGTGCGGATGGTATGCCACCTGTTCCATGGCTCGGCAAAGCCTTCCCTGGCGGTTTTCAGCTGTTGCGCGGAAGCGCCGGCCACCTGTACTTTCGCGAGGGCATCGTTCAGCGGCACGTTACAAACAGACGTGATGGCCAGCACACCTATGATGTATAAAGCAGCAGCAACCCACAACAGGCTTTTCCTCCGGCCCTGTTGCTGAAAAGCGGCCACCGGCAGGAACACTGCCGCTCCGAGAAATACGAAGATGAACACCGGGTTCACGATCACATCGTTGATAGCCTGCATAGCGATGATATATTGGGCATCGTCCAGCCGGGCAAATGCCGGGTTGATGGCGACCTCGAATCCGAAAAATATGCCGGTCAGCAGACCGGTGGTCAGTACGGCGAGTATTAATACAATTTGTTTTGCGTTCATGGGATGGATTATTTATACCCCAAAGCTAGGGCGGACAGTATTTTTAAAATTGAACAAAACCGACATGGATCATTTAATCAGCATAATTTCTTCTCCGGCTTCGTCGAGCAGCTTTTGGAACTGATAGGGGGAGCAGCCGGTAAATTCCCTGAAGGAACGGATAAAGTGGGATTGATCGGCATAGTCGTTTTCAAAGGCGATATCTGACAGCTTGTTGTAGTCGTTGCTTTTCAGTTGATGCAGGGATGCCTGGTACTGGCATATCCGGGAGAATAATTTGGGGGTGATGCCCACCTGTTCTTTAAAGCGGCGTTCGAAGGTGCGTTCGGTCAGCTGCAGCTTCTCCTGTAGGTCGCGGAGGGAGGTGTTACCATTGGAATTGGCGATCTGCCTCACGGCATAGTCCACCTGCGGGTCTATAGCGGCCGGATTACCGGTGATGCGTTTATGCAGCCAGGCAGAAAGGACCTCTACCTGGGTGCCGGCAGCCCCCGCATCGGCCAGTTGTTCCGGCAGGTGGTTGTTTCCGGGCAACAGCTGCACGTCCACACAGTCATTGGTCAGTTCCCCGGCATTCATGCCGAAAACCGATTTCAGGCCATTGGGCTGAAAGATCACACCGGTAGCTTTGGAGGTCCCCAGGGAGGCTATTTCCACGTTCTTCGTGGTTTGGCCGTAGAGGAACATCTCAGGCAGTTTTTTACTTTCCCGGACAAAAGCGCCCACATCCGGACGTTGGAAAATTAACCCCGGACAACCATCCACCAGCGAGCCAAAGGCTTTGGCCAACGCCTGCGGATCATCTCCTTCCAGCGTCCAGAAATAGCGGATATAAGCCTGCAGGTAGGCAGGCGCTGGAATGAGTTCGTACCTGATATGGGTATCTGCGGTTTTCATCTACCTAAAAGTACATAAAAAGTGATATAGAAATGTTTTCCATGTCAACAGGAAATTAACTGCAAACATGATAACATTCTTAACTTTAAGGCATGCATCAACAGGTTATTTACGCTATCGAAAACATCATTCCGCTGGACGCGGCCGAAAAGGAATTCGTCGCCTCCCTTTTTCAGTTGAAACGATATAACAGGGAGGACTATTTTCTGCGGGAAGGCCAGGTGTGCAGGGCCGTGGGCTTCATCAACCACGGGCTGATACGCTACTATGCCACCAACACCAACGGGGAAGAACAGATTTATGACTTCGGCAGGGAAAATGATTTTTTCTGCAACTACAGCAGCTTCCTTGATCATTCCCCGTCTGCCAGCAACATTCAGTTTATGGAAGACAGTGAAGTGCTGCTCATCTCCCATGAAGACCTGCAACGCCTGTACAGCAGCATAAAACACGGAGAACGGTTTGGCAGGCTGGCATGTGAACAGCTCTACGTTCATGCCATCAAAAAAATAGCATCGTTGTATGCAGACTCGCCGGAGCAGCGGTACCTGCGGTTCCAGGAAGACTATCCCGACCTGCAGCAGCGCATCCCGCAATATTATGTATCCTCATTTGTGGGCGTAAAACCACCATCCCTGAGCCGTATCCGGAAAAGAATGGCTTCCCGGCAGATTTATTAACCCAGGTGAACGAACAGGTTTTAATGTCGTCATAGCTTTGTTTCATCAATCCAAAACAAAGTATATGAAACAGCTATCTTACTATCTCACTTTGCTCACCGGCCTGCTGCTGATCTTTATCGGCGCCCGTTTTCTACTGGTGCCGATGACCGCCGAAACCGCCTTTGGTATTCATACTTCTACCGGTGGCGACTATTCCTTTCATTACATCAAAGGCGTCCGGGACCTGTTTACCGGTGTGGCGATCGTATTGTTACTGCTGATGCGCGAATTCCGGGCGGCCGGTTTCCTTTTGCTGGCCGGCAGTATCATTCCGATGGTTGATTTTTCCGTGGTGATGAGCCACCCCGACTATGTGACCGCCCGCCTGTACCCGCATGCCATCGCCGTGGTATTGTCACTGATACTGGGCTTCTATTATATCCGTACCACTGCTAAATCCTGATCCATGCTGCTTTTCAACATCCTGTTGCTATTACACTTTGGTGCCTTTGCCGGCTATCTCTTTATCCTGGCTTCTTTATGGAAAGACATCACCGCGCCACGCAATAAAACCGGTATGATACTGGGCATCGTTATCCTGCTGACCGGCATCGGGCTTGCAGCGCTGAAATACCCGGCCATCAACTACTACAAAGTAGTGCCGAAGCTGCTGATATTCCTGGTGATCGCGGTGCTGAACGGCCTCTTTGCCGATAAACCGCTTACCAGGCAGGCCTACTACTGGTTGACAGGCCTCACCCTACTGGCAGCGCTGATTGCCGTGGTAAGAGTGTAGGCATTGTAAAACCGGACAGATGGCTGTATCAAAACCGAACGCACCAACGTTTTCGCTCCAATATAACTACCTGACAATCAACAGAACTGGAAAATGGCACTATAGTGGTTATAGTGCCTGTCAGTTATCCGACACTGAATATGACCGGCTGTATAAAAGTGTGCTGATAACTGACCGATTGTCCATTATTTTGCAGTGTTGATGATTTTATAGTCAATCGTCAACCTTGTCAACAACCAGAGAGCGAACAACGATATTGCGTTAAATATTGAACGCAGGTATGTTAGAAGTTAATAAAACAGCAGGGTGTCTTTTCACAGACGCCCTTTTTTATGGATGAGATATTCCTTCATCCTGTTTTTTTATCTTTGGAAGATGATACCAGCAACTACCATTACTACTACCAGGAACAACCTGCCCTGTTGGCTGGTAGCGATGTTATTGCTGTGCAGTACGGCCTTTTACCTGCCGTTGGAGGGTAACAATTGCGACCGGCCTTCCGTGCAGGATGAACTTGTTTACCAGGCCCGCTGCTGTAAAGGAAAGAGTATCGGGTATTTCCGGGCTTTGGCCGCATGTATCCCTTCCTGTTCCTACAGGCCGCCGGTCGCTTATATACTGGCTTTCACCGAACAACAAACCTGCCTGGCGCTTCGTTGCGCGGCGGAAACATGCCGGTGCTTTGAAACAATCCGTCATCTCCCGCAACCTAAAATATTTCCTGAACCCCTTCCGGCGGACGCACTATTCATTTAGTTATTTTTTTATTTAGTTATTTTTTGATGTAAACATTACAACATGAAACGTCTGCAACCCGTATTCCGGGTATTACGGATCGTTGCGTACTGTATGCTCGCGGCCATGTGCTTATGCCTGTTTGCCGGTGTGCCTATCAGTATGCCCCGATTCAGGGAGGAAGCACCCATAGAAGTAGTGGTGCACCCGGAAAAAGAAAACACTGAGAAGCCTGCTACCATTGATTTTCAGGCCATCAACTGATCATAAAAAAGGTCCGTGCTTTGGCACGGACCTTTTCATTCCAATATAACGGACCATTAATAAGCTCCTGGGGTCAACTTCTCATATAATCCTTTTTACGATTTTTCGTTAAAAATTGTAAGTTCGTTGAAACAGCATTCTCACGATGGAGACATTGCAAACAGAACGGCTATTCATAGAACCCATCACCACGCATGAAGCTGCCTTTATTTTTGTACTGGTAAACACCCCTGCCTGGAAACAGTTTATCGGCGACCGGCATGTTCATCATATCAACGATGCCATTGGTTATATACAGCGGGTGATTGACAATCCTGATACTGATTTCAGGGTTGTTTTCCGGCAGCAGGACCATCAGCCAATGGGCATTGTAACCCTTATCAAGCGGACTTATTTGCCACACCATGATATCGGGTTTGCTTTTCTGCCGGAACATGCCAGTCAGGGATACGCTTTCGAAGCAGCGTCCGCCCTGCTGGAAGCAGTAAAAACAGACAAGGCCCACACGCATATCCTCGCCACCACTTTGCCGGAAAACAGGCGCTCTATCCACCTGCTGGAAAAGCTGGGCCTCCACTTCAGTGAAACGATCATGTATAATGGAGAGGAACTGTTGCTGTATGAAAAATTACTGGTGTAACTGAATATCGCTAACATTATAAATCTTCCATGCTATGTTACTGCAGCACAAAAATGCAATTGTTTACGGCGCCGGCGGTTCACTCGGCAGCGCCGTAGCGGAAGCGCTGGCACAAGCCGGCGCACGTGTGTTCCTAACCGGTCACCGAATGGCATCTGTTCAACAAACAGCAGACAGTATAAAAGCTGCCGGCGGACAAGTCGAAATCGCAGAAGTGGACGCTTTCAACGAAGAGGCCGTTACACAACACATCAATGCCGTAAAACAACAATACGGCACCGTAGACATCTCCTTTAATGCCGTGGGAGTAGACGTTATTCAGGGTGTTCCGCTCATCGAGCTTTCTGTGGACGATTATGTAACACCTGTCACCCGTTCCCTGCAAACCCGCTTCCTGACAGCCAAAGCAGCCGGGCAGGTCATGAAAGGCCAGGGATCGGGCGTTATTCTTTTCCTCACCGCTACCCCCGGAGGAATCGGGTATCCACTCACCGGCGGCTTTGCCGCCGCCTGCCGTGCCACCGAAAGCCTCTCCACTAATCTTGCTTCCGAACTGGGCACTTACGGTATCAGGGTACTGACTATCCGTTCCGGCGGCTCACCGGATTCCAGGGTATTTAAACGCGCCATGGAGAGTGCCCCTGAAATGGTAAAAGACGCATTGGAAAAAATGGAAGCCGATACTATGCTGAAGCAACTGCCCCTGATGGCAGACATCGCGCAGACCGCCGTGTTCCTGGCTTCCGATATGGCCAGCAAAATCACCGGCGTGGCCATCGACGTCACCGCCGGCACTACCGCGGCACTGAATTACCGGGTGCCCCGTCATCATGTGTCATCCTCTCCTCAATCATAAAAAAGGCAGCCTCACCGGCTGCCTTTCCCGTATCAGTTATAGCTGATATAATGGTTTATACAATCCATCCGACAGCAGTACCACTTCCTGATGCAGCGCCTTTAGTTGCGCTACGTTTTGCGGCAAAGTGCCAAGGGACGTACATAATATCGCGTCCACCTTTTCCCGCAGGCCAACCGGCACTTTGGCGGCGCCCTGCAGCTGCTCCATCACTCTTTTGTCTCCCAGCGGATAACGTTCATTAACGGCAAACAACGCAGCCATGATATTTTTCACCGCCCTGGCCAAACAGCCGACGGTGTTATACACATCCTGCTTTTCTGCAAACCCTGCTGCCTGCCAGAGGGTGAAATCCGCCGACCACAGCGATTGCCGTATAATCGTTTCCTTTAGTGGCTGCGGATAAACGGACACCGTTTTTTTCCAGGTGGCCAACACACCGGCAGGATCATATAAAGGCTGACAGACACTCACCTCTGCCAGGTAAATGACAGAAGAGAAACCATAAGGAGGTTGTTGCTCATAATGATTCTCCCATTCTCCCTGCACCGCCTTGTCAATAGTCTGCTGTACCTGATCGATATTCCGGTACAGAAAATCCACCTTACCCTGTTCCGTCATCATCCATGCGCCTCCGTTCACCCAGGGGCCCCATTCGTAGAAGCCAGTCACCGTAGCGGGACTGACCGCATATTTCGCCACTACTGTTTTAATATCATCTACCTTAAACGGTTTATCTGCATAATAATAAATACCGATATCCAGATCGGACTGATCTGATGCCATTCCGGCCGCATACGAGCCTCCCAGCACCACCGCGGCAACTCCTTCGACAGGTTGCAGAGCGGCCGTTATTTGTGTTAATAGGCGTTGTTTATTTTCGGGTATGTTCATGATGCAGGATTAATTACCTGACCGGACAACCAACATTCCACCTGGATAATTTCATTGACCACCGGTGCTTTTTCAAAGAAGCCGGCATCTGCCACTACATCTATTTCTCCGCCCAGAGTGTCCACGAGAAGGACATAGAATATTTGTTGCGTCAGCGTATTCTGCCTGGCTTCCACCTGTTTAATGACACCTGTAAAAAAACCGAATGCTTCCGGCGTAGCAGGCTTATCTTCTTCCGAAGAAGAAAACAGTCCGCTTGGAATAAATGATTGTACGGAAAACTTGGGTTCCTTCGTTTGCGCAGCATCAAAAGCCGCCTCATTTTCGTATCGCTGTACGTCCTGTGCAAAGGCTGTCAGCTGGATTTCCACATCGGCGGGGAAGGAGAACGGTTCCGGGATTCTGAAATCAGGCACATCAAATACAAAGGGATAGAGGCCGCTTTGCGGATTCTGTTTTTCTGACGGGGCAGCCCAGGCGTAAAATCCGCCATCCAGTGGGTTCTCCGGTCTTTCCACCGTAGCGGTCAGGCATACTTTTCTGCGGCTTTTTCCTTTATAGTGCGGGTTAGCGCCGATACACTCCTGTTGATTATTGAGCTGTATCCAAAGCTCCGCTCCTGACTCGTCTGCGTATACTGCATAAGCCCCTTCCTGCACCCTGATGAGGGTACTTTCATGATATGTCTTTTCCAGTAAATCCTGAAATTCTTCTTCCGTATTTATATCAAAACCGATGTCTGAAAAGTTACTCATGGATGTCCGTTTTAAAGGACGAAAGGTACGAAAGGCGGTCACAAATCCCGAGAGATTTATGCCGGACAAATCAAAAAAAGTGCTGGTGAATATTTAAGGAGCCCCGGAAAGTTCCGGGGCGCTATGTTAGAGCCTTTCAATAAACGAGATCGAAATACCGGTGAAACAGTCATCCATACAGCCCTTCGGCACATATCCACAATTGGAAATCATGCCATTGTTATTGGCTTCGAAGTACACCGAGGCATCATCTCTTTTTATCAGCCATTCGTACCGCGCCTTCTCATATATTTCATCCAGCGTCATGGATTTAGACAGATTAGTGTGTGTATTGAGGGTGGCTTCATCTTCTTCCCATGTTACATCTATCACTATTTGCGGCGGATTGCTACGATCGTAATGTTTAGCCACGTAAGAACGATGAACAATTTTTCCGTCTTTAACCGTGACAGTCATTTCGCTGCCATAGCCAGTCCAGGAGCCGGAAGTAGATTTGTAGCGGTAAGTATTGCCGGTGGCATTTTTAAAATCGAGCCATGCGTTATAGCTTCGCTGGAAGTCTCCTTTGTGTTCTATTTTGTCTTTTTTACAGGCTACAAACAAGACACAGGTCAGCAACAGCATAAGGGGGTAAAGGTTGTTCTTCATGCGTGTGGATTTATCCATAGAACGGGACCACGTCACTAAATGTTACAACAAACATTCTTATCTTGTTTAAAAAAACGGGCAGGGTGGCTATTTTCCACCGTTCCTGATGCTACTCTGCCGATGCTCCAGCCCCCATGTGATCATCGCGTCAAAGACAGGTTTGATTTCCTTTCCGGATTTCGTCAGTTCATACTCCACAATAGCCGGCGATCTATCCTGCACCGTGCGGGACACGATGCCATTCACTTCCAGTTCCTTCAGTTCTTTAGACAACATCCGCGGATTAATTTCCGGGATGAAGCGTTCAATTTCGCTGAAGCGTTTTTTCCCGGTCGTTAAAGCGCCTATCACGTGCAGCTTCCATTTTCCGGTCAGCACGTTCAGGGCATCATTTAAGGCGAGCATGTATTCTTTAGGGCAGTCCTGTGGCGACAAACGGAAGTCCACCCAGGCACCAAACGGCTTTTTCATATGCGGTCGATTGAAGAGCTGCTATACTGTAGTATAGGGCTATACAACAGTATAGTACTTACCTTTTTATAGTAAAGCTAGTCTAATTTTATCGCATCAAAAATCAGTTTTATGCAACAACGAAAGTCTGTACTTAACATCCTGCTGTGGGCAGTGCAAATACTGTTAGCCGCACTGTTCATTATGTCGGGAGTGATGAAGCTGGGATATCCCATTGATAAATTAGCGGCCTTATACCCCTGGACAGGGCAGGTGCCTGCCGTATATGTGCGGCTGCTTGGCATCATAGACCTGGCAGGCGGCCTGGGCTTACTGTTGCCATCATTGCTCCGTATCAAACCGATACTGACCATATGGGCCGCTATTGGCATCATCGTACTGATGGTACTGGCCACCCTGTTCCATATATCCCGGGGAGAAGCGTCCGTAACGGGATTCAACATGGCAGTGACCTTACTGGCTGGTCTGGTGGTATGGGGCAGGACACGCAAGTATCCTGTTGCGCCCAGGGCGCAATGCCGGCAGGCATGAGGAACGAAGGGCTGAAAAACTTACCTTAGCGCTTACTTTGGTGACAGTATGATAACCGGATACGAGCCCATCCTCCAGAACGTAACGAAACATATTCCTCTTTCCGATGCGGAACAGCTTTTCTTTTGTTCACTTTTACAGGAGCGGCAGTACCACAAAAAAGAATACCTGCTCCGGGAAGGCAGTGTCTGTAACCAGTTGGCGTTTATCGTCAGCGGGTGTGTTAAAAGTTACCTGCCCGATCGGAAAGGGAATGAACATATTCTCACCATTGCGATAGCCGATTGGTGGGTAGCCGATTACCAGAGCCTTGTTTTTGATACGCCGTCAGAGTTATTCATCGAAGCCGTGGAGCCCACCACTGTCCTGCTGTTGACGAAAGAAAAACGGGAAATGTTATTTTCCCGGATACCCCGTTTCGAGCAATATTTCCGGATACTTACCGAACGGGCATTTGCCGTCAGCCAGCAGCGCATAACGGATATCCTGAGCCTTCCGGCAGTGGAGCGGTACGAGCAGTTTCTCCGGCGCTATCACCGGATTGCAGGCGCTTTCAGCCAGCAACAGATTGCCTCCTTTATTGGCGTAACGCCGGCGTTCTTCAGCCGCATGCTTAAATCAAAACGTCATTCCTGAAATTTAGTCCGCCACTTGACCTAGGTCAAGTGGCGTTTTTTTTATTATCCCCACCTTTGTCCTGTAAAGCGCTTTACTTCTCTTTCATCATTTTAAACATCATCCCATGAACGTGCGTCCCCTCGGGGTATCCGTACTGGCAATCATTTTACTGTTGCTTGCCGGAAACATATTTGCGGAAGGTCCAAACAAAAAAACAAACATGAAAAAACAAGCGCTCCTCATCATCGACGTACAACAGGATTATTTCAAAGGCGGGAAAATGGAGTTGTCCGCCCCAGACGCCGCCGCGGACAATATCCGGCAGATACTGGATAAATGCCGCAAAGAAGGTATTCCTGTCATCTACATCCAACATCAGGCAGATGCCGGTTTCCTGGTCACCAATACGCCCGGCGCGGAGATACATCCTTCCGTACAGCCGCTGGCAGGAGAAACGATCATCACCAAACATTATCCCAACAGTTTCCGGGAAACAACACTGCTGCATCATCTGCAGCAGATAGGTGTTACCGGTTTGATCATCACCGGTATGATGACCCACGCCTGCGTAGACGCCACCACCAGGGCTGCCAAAGACTTTGGGTTTCATTGCACCGTAGTAGCCGATGCATGCGCTACCAGGGACCTGGAAGTTAATCAGCAGCAAGTACCGGCAGCTGAAGTACAACGCGCCATGATGGCCGGGCTTGCGTTCTTTTATGCCGATATCGTTAATACGCAGCAGTATTTACGCTAGTCTGTCTACCTAAAAAAACAAGAAGCATTATACTCATATAATGCTTCTTGTTTTATATTTACCAGGTAATTTACGGCTATGCCTACCCCTGACATGACAAACGAACAACGCCTCGCCGCCATTAATAATCTACCGAAGGCCACCAATGCGTCTATCCGGCATATGTTCGCCGGTATCGACAAAGTATTGCTTAAAGATGATGGGGTTTATGATGACAAAGCCATGTCAGATACCGTGCTGCTTACTTTGACAGCACCGGAAGCGATCAGCAGGATTGGGCAGCTGCTTGAAATCGACGAAACGATGACCGGTTTCCATTGTATGTGCCTCGGCTCTTATGCCATAGAGCTCCATGCCCATAATACCATAAAATATATAATAGGACTGCACCACGGCACCTCCATCCGGTATAGCGGCTGGAACGGCGATGCAGCACTATCAAAAACGGAAGAACTGGTGACATTCCTTTCGGAGCAGGGGCTTACGCAGCCATTAGAAGAACACATACAGCGGATAAAGGACAGCGAGGCTGGCGAAACAGCCCAGAGAAACTGGCTTCAAACTGCGCCTGAAACGTTCCGGAAACATTGGGCACAGATCATTAACATGGACTCTGACTATCTTTCAGCACTTATCCAGGATCTACATGCCGAAATACCAGAACAACGTCAACGCATCATCGCCTTACTGCAGACGTTTGGCAAAACGGACAAATATTGGAGCGGTTATCCATACTATGAATCAGTACCGGAAGATATACTGAAGACATACAAGGTAAAGGATATTATTCATGCTTACCTGCTGTCAGACAGGAACTACAAAACCAGAAGAGGCCTGGGTCGTTTTTTATGTTCTTATGATTTTAAGAAGATAAGAAAAAACTATCTCAACGAGATCCCGATGGAAGTGATCGATGATCTCGATAAATGTTTTGAACACATTGGTGAAAAAAGAGGTGAAAACGAAATATTCAGTTTGAGGAAGGAGAAAGAAAAGAGCCTTTCCTAGTCCTTCATTCCGGCAGCCATTTTATTGATTTGATCTTTCCAATGGCCCTCCGGCAGCTGCTTGTACACTCCTGATTTAATTAACTCCACCCTGGCATCAGCATTAAAAAAAGGATGGGAGAAAAGTACCGTCAGTAGTTGCTGGCGGAAAACATCGCCTTCTTCCACAACATCCAACATTGTCCTGACTCCATCCGGATGACTGAGAATATAAAAAACATACATGTCCACAAAAAACTCCACCAGGTATTTCTTTCTCCGGATAACGCGGACCGGCCTGCTGAAATAAGCTTCGATGCTGTCCTTTTTGGTGGTGCCATAGTATGTAGAAGCTTGTGTATCCGGATCATCATCCCAACTTCTGACGGAATATAACGGTAAACTTTCCTTCAACAGGCGAAAGAATTCAGCTCTTTTGTTATGGTAAAGATCAAAAAAGGCCTGTGGTTGCGAAAAGATAGTTGCCAGGAGTATCGAGGTATCTTTTCCGGGTACCTCATAGGTCACTTGTGTTTCGTGAGGCAACATCAATTTCAGCGTATCCAGCACCAGCGCTTTGCTGACGGACAAATGTTCTTTACTGAAATCGTCTGGAGATGGGGATTGACTTTTATGATTGATAAAATAATCAAACAATGTTGCTATGATGGAAGGAATATCGACCGGTGCGCCTTTGTATAAAAAACCGTCTTTGCTTAAGGAGAAGCGTTCTATATAATCTTCTGAACAGGGATGAAAGAACAGCAGAAAATGAAACAGCCTTGCCAGCTGCATGGTATCATGTTGTTGCTGAAAAATAATTTGCTTCAGGCAAAATAACTTCAGTCGCTGGTTGACTACCTGTTTCTTTTTTTGGTATTGAAATGTATTCAACAGTATTTCTGCCAGAAAAAAATAATCTTCTGTAGCTTCATCCCCTGTAAAGTCAATGGCTTCCTGGTAGCGTTCAGGCGTAATAAATTCATCAACGGCTATTTCCGGCGCATCAGCAAAACAAAGTCCGAATGCTCCCTGATGCCGTTTGTTGATGAACAGTCCATCCGCTGACAACAATTCCCCTCCCTGACCGACCGCTCTTCTATCGCGCCAGGAGAGTAATTCTATGATATTGACCTTCATATAGTATTTTTACTTACACTTGATTTCCTTCACTTTTTTCCACTTCCCTTTTTCTTTTTTGAACACTTCTATTTTCTGGATCTTTTTATTAAAGTCCTCCATCCTGTCAACGCCAATACCATAGGCACCGCGTTCATTGCTTTTCACTAAAATTTTATCAGTATGCTTGCTTTCTCCTCCTACCATTTCTTCATAATCCAACGTATCTGTGGCCAGGAAATCTTTTACACTGTCATCTGTATGGAAAACTACTTTATAATCAGATTTTTTGGCGGTGTCAAAGGTGTCTCCAATGGATACCCATTTAGCACCTCTGGAATTATTCGGACCTCGTACCAATCCTTTGTTATCGATGGTCAGATCTTTTTCCCCTTCGCTCATGGTACGGATCACCTCCTGAATCAATCCGAATATGTCTACGAAGACATTAGGGTCTGATACGTAGGCGTATAGCAGCATACCGCCTTTCAGGCGCGACGGGTCCTGACTGAGATACATTCCTTCTTCCGGGCTATAGTAGCGGAAGCGGTTATAATACAATCCGGTTTCAATGTCTTCATATTGTCCCGGATACCGGAATGGTATCAGTGCTCGGTCTCCTGCTAACTTACGTACCTTACCATAAATATCCAACTCGACCGCCCAAACCTTTTCACCCTTTTCGTCATATGCTTCACAGGGAGTCCCCAGGTGGTCGGCGATGATGGAATATTGTTTTCCCTGGCTTATTCTCGCCAATGGGGCAAACGTTCCTTCCTCAAATATCCAGGAGACAAGCGTTTCGGCAGGCACTGGTTCCAGGTGGCTCTGTTTCAGGTCACCCAATTCAGTAACGGTCACCTCCGGCCTGTCTTTAGCCGGATATTGCCATTCATGCAGGAGAACATTCCCATCCCAGACGAAGCGGGTCAACTGGTGGCCATACTGCTTCTCAGTACGACGTCCCACCGCATCATAGCGGAACGCCACTATTTTACCATCCGGGCGGGTCACCTGTTTGAGTTGACCGTTGCCATACCATTCGTAGGTCCATACGGCGTCCGGGGCGATTATTTTCTGAAGCAGGTTACCTTCCTCATCGTAGGTGAAGCGGGCCTTGTCAGATTCCAGCAGCTGGCCGCCGGTGCTGTATTTACGGTCCTTGCGGGATGGTGTGCGGTACAGGTTTCCCACTTTATCGGGTAAACGATAATCATATTGTCCATCCTCATATTGTGCCCATGCCAGTCTCCCCAGCTCATCGTGGCTAAACTTCACCACGCCGTTGCTGATACCGTTGACCAGCTGTCGGAGGTGCCGGTTGGCATCCCACCGGTAGTGCCGTTTGTAGGTATTATTTTCTCTGGCGGTGACGAGGTGGCTTTCAGGCATGCCGGCCTTGTCGTAGGTCCAGCTGCTTTTTACGCCACCAGGCAGGCTGCGCTCTATTTCCAGCCCCAGCAGGTTGCGCTGAAACTGCGCCTTCCAGGGGGTATCCATGCCGGCAGCATGGGCTTGTATGGCGGCCACTTCACCGGATGGATTGCGTTGCAGCCGGATATCGGCGCCCAGGCTGCTTTGCAGCCCGGTACGGCGACCGTCACGGTCATAGATATTGGTGACAGTGTAGCCATCCTGCCATTCCTGCAATACTCTTCCCATCGTGTCCCGTTGCCATTTTACCGTGTTGTGGTCATTGGCAGCCTCTATCAGTTGTCCGCTACGGTTAAAGCTATACGATTGCCAGGTACCGTCTCTATGGGCAGCATAGGTTAGTCTTCCGTTGTAATCATATTGATATTCTGTCCAGCGTTTACCGGGGCGGTACACCTTCAGCACCTTGCCGGTCTCATCCCGCTGATACCGGCGGACCTGCCCATCGAAACCGGTCTCCTGGATAATATCACCTCTGCCATCCCGGGCAAACTGGTACATCTCTCCCTGTTCGTTTACCAGACTGGTCAGCTGTTCTTCCCTGTTATATACAAAATGGACTTTCGCTCCATTTTCTTCCCGCATTTTCAGGCTGCCCAACGGGGTATAATCAAATTTTACCTGGTGATGTTTATCCCGGACCTGTACCACCTCTTCATAGGCGTTGTATTGCAGCTGAATAAGGTTGCCATCCGGCAATTCCACCTCTGTTACTCTGCCCAGGGCGTCATAACGGAATTGCTGCTGTTGCCCGAGCGGATTGATGGATTGCTGTACTTTTCCCCAGGCATCATATTGCCAGCAGGCACTTCCTCCATCCGGTAGTGTCAGTACAGAGAGGTTACCGTCGTCGTCAAACTCCATACTTGTAATACGTCCCTGCTCATCTTCAATTTTACTTAGGCGGTTCTGTGCATTGTAGCGAAAGATAGAGATGCGGCCGTCCGCTTCGGTGATGGTATGCAACAGTCCCTTATGTTGTTCTTTGCTATAGTAGATATAAGTACGGCTGTTGCCCTGTGGATCAGTCACCAGTGTGATGCGGTCTTCCTTATCATAACAGAAACTGGTGCTGCTGCCATCGGGCTGAACAAGGCTGGTACAATTGCCCCGCTCATCATACGTATACCCGTTTACGTTAGCAGCTTCATCAATTTCCCGATATATTTCAAAATCTTCCGTATACTCCAGGAAACAGGAGTAGCCTAACGGATCTTTTATCCGGGTAACGACAAAATCAGGCGTATAATAGTAGGTGGTGGTTTGTCCCAGGGAATTGGTCACCAGGTTATATCCATCTTTGGGATAATAGGCGATCCGTCCTTCCAGTAGCCCGCCGTCACCCCACGTATGCGTACAGCGGCCTTTGTTATCATATTCCCAATAGAATGACTGGCCGTTGCGGTCTGTCTTGGCGGTCATTTTATGTTGATGATATCGGATGCGGGTGGTTTGGCCGAGCGCGTCTGTCACTTCACAGAGATCACCTGTATCATTGTAGTTATATTGTACAAGCTGCGCCTGTTCCCCTCTGTGTTTAATGACAACAGTCTGCATACGTCCGTTCTCATCACTGTTGATATGCAAACGGCGACCTACGCTGTCTATCACCTGCAACAGATGTCCCTGGCCGTTGTAGTGGAAACTGATCATAAAACCAATCTCATCTGAAATAGCGTATAGCCTGTACTGTGGGTCTGTGGGATGCAACTTGCGAAAGCGGTAGTATAACCGGGTGCTATGGTCCAGCAGTTCGTATTCATCCGTAGCGCTACGGGTGAGTGTACGTCTTTCATGTCGGTTATAGTCCATGTTGCCGGTATAAGGCAGCAGTTCAAATACCGCGCTGCGGCCATCTCCCAGCAGTACTACAGTAGCCTCTTCCTCAGCGAACTCCTGTACACGCAGATCGTAGCTGAAGTGGGTGCCATGCCCCAGCAGTCCTTCAAAGTCACTGTCACTATTCCAGGAGCGTCCCCATTGCAGGGGGATAGGACCTGCCAGTTCAAAATCTGTCCCATCATAGATCACAATTCCCTGCACCAGATCTACGGGTTCAAAACCTTTTTTACACAGAAATTTACTCAGCTTATTACTGCCCAGTTTGCCTTTCAGTGCGTGATTAAATTTAGTCAGCGCTTTTTTACCGGCCTTGCCTACTCCCTTCATAAGTGCCCCAAAACCAAAAGACATCAGCAGATTCAGTAAAACGCCCGCCCAGTCGGGCACATAAGGGCCTCCTACCATCACGGGCTTCCCAAAGGACAAAGGAATGGAGTAAGAAGTAGGCAGGTACATACTGGGAATAGGTCTCAGCTTTTTGCCGGGCTGCAGTGATAGAGGCAGTCCGATATCATTGCAGGTCATCAGCATATGACCTGATGGGCTCATCAGGTTGCCTTCCACTTTCACCTTTTTGCTGCCGAAGAAGTTCACAGAATCATGTGCAATCATGGGAGCCAGCAGAAAAGGTCCTCCCATGGGGATATGAAAGAGGATAATCATCATGCCGCTGGTATCACTCTTTCCCCGCGGTACGTGATTCACCTTGGTAGTGGCGCCAATAAAGGGGACATAGTCCATCGGGTCTATCACCAGGCCAATATATGGATGAGGCAATGGCACAGGAAAGCCGAACAAAATAACGATATGGATATCCAGTCCAATAACCGGAGTAAAATGTTTATTACTGACTAGCATGGTTAATAAGGCTAACTATCAGGTTTTTCAATATGGGAAAACGGGACGTTGTATCATCCAAATATAATCATAAAATCATACAACAGAAAAGGTAAAAGTAATTGTTTATTTTCTCCGGTTGATCTTCCATCTGAGTAACAATTCGAGCTGTACGACCGGTTTCATCCCCATTCCCATGGAGTCTTTCGCCGGTTGCTGCACGGGAACGGCCGTACGTAATGCGGCCTGCCATCTGGCGTGATCGTAGTATATTTCACCGGTTATACGCCCCTGGAACTTATTGATGCTGTTCCAGACCTTGTCTTTTTCGCCACTGGTAGTTGTTTTGGTATGTACGCCTGTCGTATCGTGTGACCGGACTACCTCCAGGATGGAAGCGGTATGTCCGTAATATGCCTGTACGCCTGCACTACCGAAGAAATTACCGGCAATCCGGTGATGATAAGCCAGTGAGGCGCTGTAACCGAATGTCTGGAGAATGGTGCGGGTCATCCAGTCAGCACCTGCCAGATTGTTGGTGTAATAATAAGGTTCGTTCCTGTAGGGTTGTGTACTCATGGCGTTGAGGTCCAGGCTTAGCGCTGCATTACTCCAGGTACGCTGCATTCTTACACCGGGGATTAGCAGTCTGTATAACTGGGTATTTCCATCGGGGCCTTTGTAATAGCCAGGGTTGCTGACAGCTGGCACCGGCACGGTCCATTGTGCCATTAGCTGCCAGTATCCGGGGGTATAGGACCTGGAGCGCGGCATGCGGTAGGACGCCAGGCGGTCCATGGTTTCACGGCTAACTTTCAGTGGCTGACTGGCCTTGTAAAGCGGTAATTGTTGCAGGGTCAGCCGGGCAGGTAACCCAGGTTCTAGCATGGCAGCTTTTTCGGGGAGGTTATGATCTTCCCGGCCTACTACTGCAACATTATTTTCATCCGGGCTGTCTGCGGAAGGCGATGTAGGGACACCGTCGGACGGCTGTTGACCGGACTTTAAAGAATGTTTTTGTTGGTTAATGGTTTTTGATGTTTTACCAGCAAGAGTTCGGTGAGTGGGCTGGTCATGGGAAATTATCTGTTTATTACCGGTGGCATCTGTTGCATTGGTATTATGCGGGATATTCCTGTTGACAGAGGCCACAGCTACCGGTTTCCCCGTGGTGGAGGGTTTTGCTGCCGCCGTACCGGTAGCTGAGGGCTGTGTTGTATGGCCTGCGTTGGTATCCGTTGTTGTTTGGGTTGCCTGTGCACCAACAGTAGCAGCTATCGCATTAGTGGCAGACGGATGTCCGGTCTTTTCCTCAGCAGTGCTGCCGGAAGTGTTTCCCAGCGGTTTATCGGAAGCATTTACCGGTGTGATATTGCCTTCTGCGCCGGCATTGATTGGTGATGTTGTATCATTGGTATCCGGTATGGTGATGATATTGCTTTGATCAGCCATGGTGTCTGTTGTCAGGGCTGCGCTGTCTTTCGTAGTAAACGGGCCGTCCTGCGCCGCAGGAGCGGGCACTGGTACAGGACGATTGATACGGTGCAGGCTATACAATACTACACCGGACACAAATATTGCGGCGACCGCATATTTAACGGCCGGCAGCATTTTAGCGATGATACCTGACGAATTGGGCGTGGCATGCCCACCTACCTGCTGTGTTACAGGCATCACTTCGTTGAGCCGTTGTTCCATCAGCCTCCAGCTGTCATCGGCCGGAGGTATGGGAATAGGGACATTGCCATCGTCCCGGAAGTGTTTATGCAGGTTACTTTCACTCACTCAGGTATCATTTAAGGTAATGTTGCTCCAATATCGGTTTCAGTTTAGTTCGGGTTTCGCTGAGGTGCCATTTGACTGTTCCCGGGCTCTGTTGCAGCATTTCAGCGATGTCTTTTACCGGTACTCCTTCCAGATAAAATAACGAGCATACGGCCCTGGTAGATGGAGGCAGGACGTCGAGCAGTTTATAGATATCTTCCCAGGCCAACTTGCTCAGAATATTATTTTGCGTTGCCACCATCTCGTCTTCAATTTCGTTATGGGACGGCCATTTGCGGCTCTTTATTTTATCCAGTGCTGTATTTCTGACAACAGTATATACCCAGTTAAAGAATTCGCCTTTATCTGCATCGTACTTATCAAGTTGCGTAAATACCCGAAGCATGCCATCATTCAATACTTCTACCGCTTCTTCCTGCTGGTTGAAGAATTTCCTGCACAATAGGAATAGTGCCGGATAGAACTTCCGGTATAATTTTTCCTGGCTCCGCCTGTTATTGGTCAGGCACTCACGTACCAATTGCTGTAAATCTTCCAAAGGGCAATCCGTTACAGTAGGAAATGTGGGTTATCAAAACGGGAAAAGTTGCCATAGACTATCAGTCATACAGCAACTATCGTTTTTACTATCAGTTTGGGCGCAAATGTAGAACAGAATACGTTTTTTCTAACATGATAGCATATACGTAATCAGGCTACCTTCTCCGGGAACTGTCCGGACGTGGATGCCACGGCGTGTCTACCGGATGTCTAGGGCTGTCCACCGGATGCCTGGGACTATCGACCGGAATTTTAGGACTGTCAACCGGCCAATGAGGTTTGGTGGTGTCTCCCGGATGGGGAATAGAATCGTGGCGGGACGTGTCCTTCGGGTTACCGGCAGAATCAAGTCCGGCAGCGAGCTTCGCTGCCTTTTCAGCTGCCAGCTCCTGACGGGCCGCTTCTGTCATATCCTTTCTGCAACCGATCACGCAGCAGATACCCAGCATTACTGCCAAAAAAATAAGGGGAAGATATTTCATAGAAAAGTCTGTTTATCATAGTAAACGGCGGGAATAACCAGAAAGGTTGGGTAGGAAGGAAGGAAAAATAATGGTAGATAAGTTTAGCAACCTGTATCTGTTGCCCAAACAAACCGGTGGTGGGAAACCACCTACCGGTTTACAAAAAGTATTTTCTCAGATCAGCTTATAAATGAATTCTTCTATTTCTGTTTGCCGTGCATTGGCAAACCCTCTGTCGGTACCAATTTTGGTAAAGCCACATTTCTCCAGTACCCGCTGAGAACCTATGTTGTCAAACGCCACCCGTCCCAAAATGGGCCTGGCCCCTTCAAGGGTTAAAAAATCACGCAGTGCCTGAGTGCCCACTCCTTTTCCCCAGAACTTTTTATCAATCCAATAGGTGATCTCCGCATCACCGTCCATTTCAAACTTGGAGACACTGCCCGCTATAATATTATCCACCAGAATAGTGCACATATTAATCGTCGGTTCGCTGAGGAACTTTGTGTACTTCTCAATATAAGCCTGCTTATCTGTATGGTTTTGGGGCATAAAAGCGGCTAAATAGCCACCCTCCTCGTCAAGCTGAAAAATAAAGAGATGCTCCAAATCGGCAGCTACCGTTTTCCGCAATGTTATTTCGTGCTTGTTGTTCATGACTGTTAGTTTTTTACGTGGACTATTGTAAGATACAAAAGATCATACAACATATTTCAGGGAACCGCAGATATTGGCCCGTTTGCCGCAAAAGCAACAATATTATGCAAACAAAAAAGTAACGCGGCAATACACCGATGTATGGATGAAAACAAACGACGGCTGGTGTGAGGTGGCCAGGCAGCAACCATTGTAACTATACCGTAAAATATATGCACCTATTCATCAATTTTTCGTAATCTCGAAAAACACAGCGCACAAGAAAATGCACCTAATTAATACAATTGAGATAAATCCATTTGATTTTTGTCGCCAGGAATATGATTATTCAGGGAGCAACCCAAAAGACCTGGACGAACGGTATCAATTTTGGAAGAAATGTATATCCGACAGCGGTTTAGGACGCTTGGAAGCAATCAGCAAAGATTCCTATTTGGTTGACATACAAACAATCAATGATGATGAACTGGCAGTAATTCTAACAGCTGAACTGAAAGAAGTAGATCTATCACATGCTGAAGAACAGGTTGGTACAATATGCGGCGGACCAGCCTTACACAACAACGATGGTATATACATAACTCCCAGTTGCTGCGGGGACATCGGAAATATCAGAGAATGGGAAAGTATTTCTGAAAAAGCGTCCCATGTATGGCATCAACTATGGATAGGACATCCCTGGGTCTATTTCAGAAAAGGCAACGGGTTCATTGAATTCTCCGGTTATACGGAATCAAACCTGGAAGATCTTAAAGATATTCAGATACTTGTCAAGGTTGATGAACAGGCGCTGTTTGCCGAACTTAAAAAACTCAGAGAGCAACAGGAGGAATTTCAACGGAGGATTCAAAAAGTACTTGATAAAATAGGGGTGGAGAATTCTAAACGAGTGTCAGAGCTGATGAGCGGGCATATGTAGCGCGACATAGTACAGCTTAAAATCAGGCTTCTCCAACCTCCGGAGAAAAGGTTTAGACTAATGATGGAGGGCAATACGGTTTTATATGTCTCCTAATTCGCATTGGAATGAAGAGCCACCGGAATATTCAGATGGCTCTTTCTCCGTAGCTCAGCACCCGCCTTTGCGAGGGGCACGTTTGTAAATTATTTTACTATCCCGTTCTACATAATCGCCCGATACTATCGGATATGAATACTTGGGCGCGTGCGATACACTATGGCTTTTTATAACTATCTTGTCATCAACTTTCAGACTATGCAATTGCTGAAATTCATTGTTAAAGTTCAAAAAATCCCAGTCAGACTTTTCCGGCCCAAAACTAAGAATATAATCTTCCCCATTAATCCTGGCCATCACTCCGAAACCTAATCGTGAGCCTGGCGGCAGAGAAAGAGAGGTTACAACAGCCTCCATATTTGTAAAATTACTTATATGAGTCCTTATTTTAGCAGCACCGGCAAGCACTTTTTTACCTTCGGGGGACGCTTCCCATTGTTTGTACTTTATACCAGCGGGGGTAGCTTCCCATCTTTCCCTTTCTGCTTTCATTTCAGCGGCAGAGAGTGGCTTCTGGGTTGATTTTTTAGAAGTATCATTTTTGATTTCGCAATTAGCAAATACCAGTCCGCCTGCCACAACCAGCGGTAAGATCAGCGCGTAAATAACTTTTTTCAAATTTTTTGTAGATTTAAACATAGATCTACCTTCTGATAAATCAGGTCCGTTTAAGGCATTTTTTAGATTTTTCATATCTTATAAAATTGATTTCAACGAAAGTAACTTCCTATTTTTCAGCCTGGAAATCAGGATTGTAAATAAAAATGTAACCTTTGTAAATTAATCGTAAACAGTATGCCTGGCCGCCCAAACCTCCTCTCCGGAAAACGCAAATACCTGTTCGGTTTGATACTGTTCTTGTTTGTCTCGATCATCACCGTGGCTTTCAGCCTGGAGGGAAATGACGATTTTGATATTTCCAGAAGGGAAGTTTTACTCCGTAAGATCGGACATGAACTCCTTTTACAGTCGGGCGACAATAAGTCAAGGGTGCTCCCGGTAAAAAAGATCGCAGAAAATGAATATCTAATCAGCTTTGAGCATGATCTTACCTTTCAACCAGACTCCCTGGTGAGTACCACCCGGCGTTTGTTGTCTCAAGACCCTCTTGCACGTGATTATGTTGTTAACGTACTGAACTGTAGTAACTCCAGCGTTGCCTATGGATACGCCATATCCCAAAATAAAAAAGATGATATCATAACATGCATGGGAAGAGCGCAACCCAGTGCGTGTTATATGATTAATATTAAATTCAAATCGACAGACGGCCACACTGCAAAAAATGTATATCTCCTGGGCAGTCTGCCATTTCTGGCATTTGTTGGTTTTCTTTTTTTGAGATCAGTTAAGCCTCAAAACACTCCGCCCAAGGAAGAGCAGCAGACAGGCATGATTACTTTGGGCCCCGTTTTATTTGATGCGAACAACCGTAAGCTTATCGTAAATGGCCAAACGACAGAATTAACCGGTACCGAATCCCGTGTATTGCACATTTTCGCATTGTCTCCTAACGAGACTATTGAGAGAAGCAGGCTTCAAAAAGAGATATGGGAAGATGAAGGGGTTATTGTAGGCCGTAGCCTGGACATGTTCATATCAAAACTCAGGAAAAAACTGGAACCTTATCCGAATATTAAAATTGTGGTGATACGAGGGAAAGGATATAGGCTTGAAATTAGCGCCTGAGAAGTTTTCCTACCGGGAAATGGTTAAAACAAAGGCTTTTTGTTTTAGGTCGGGAGGAACTTGACAAAGTTCGAACTTCTTTGTTGAAGATCTAATCAAAATAGAATTATTCAAAAATAAAACACAATATAACTATTTAACAATCAATTGTTTAATTTAAAATTTGTTTCAAACATGAAGTATAGTTAATTTGTAACTTTATATGGTCTCCTTTTTTGAAAAAATAATAGCGATACTTCATGAACTCAATATCCCATATATGCTCTCTGGTAGCGTGGCGATGAGTTTATACATCGTTCCAAGAGCAACAAGGGATTTTGACTTTATCATACATCTTGAATCTAAAGACATTGACCGTTTTATTGCAAATTTTGAGGATGGGTATTATTGTGATCGAGACGCCATACAAGATGCAATAAATCGTCGAAGTATGTTCAATATTATTGACCATGCCTCCGGCTTTAAAGCAGATTTTGTTGTTTTGAAACCTGATCCGTTCAGACAAATGGAATTCAGCAGAAGGATACAGATGGATTTTTATGGCCAGGTAGTCTATGTAGTTTCAGTTGAAGATTTGCTTATTTCTAAACTCATATGGATTCAGGATGTTCAATCGGCGATACAAATGGAGGATATCAGAAACCTGGTCTCATTAGAAAATCTGGATTGGAACTATATTAAAACGTGGATTAACAAGCTTAGACTGAACTCTTTTAATCTTTTCCAAGTATGACCGACACACCTGATCACATAAAGCAATTGCAGCTTAAAATCTGGCTTTCCAAGCCGCCAATGGAGAGGCTCAAACAGATGATGGAGGATAACACGGCTTTGAATGCGTTTTGGACAGCTGCTAAAGAGCAGCAAAATAACCTATCGACTCGCAACCGCCAGCAAGGTCAGGAGTTGCTTTAAATACTTTTTTATCAGCCAATATCTTTATAATCAACTATACGCTTTTTGTATGGGTATCTAGCCCCAGCGCTCCCGTCCCCAATATCATTTCAGTCACAAGAAATACCTCTTTAAATTACGCATATTGAAGATGAATGAAATTTTTAATAGTCGCGAGCAAGCACTATATCTCTGGATGTTCATCATTCTAATTAGCGTAATAATTATTCCATCTACCCGAAAACACCTTCCTGGTATTATACGTATTGCTTTTTCCAGCCAATTTCTTTGCTTGTATGCCATAATGCTTCTCTACACACTAGGCATAGTATTCATCTTTTATAAATGCTCTCTTTGGAACGCTAGTCAGCTAAAAAACACAATCGTTTGGTTTCTGTTTTCAGCCTTAGCTAGCTTTTTCGCAATAAACAAAATAAAGAGTGAAAACGAATATATAAAAGAAGCTATAAAAGAAACCTTCAGCTACACTTTGGTGGCGGAATACCTCATAGGTTTTTACACATTCAATTTTTGGGTCGAGTTCTTATCCTTTCCAATATTAATACTCATTATAGGTATGCTTGTCTTTACAGACAAAGATCCACGTTATCTGTCTGTAAAAAAACTTCTAAGTAAGTTACTATCTATAATAGGACTTTTCCTCGTAGGTTACACTGCATACAAACTAATAACAGAGTTTGATGACTTTGCAGTAATAGGAACGCTTTCAGACTTTCTAATTCCCCCTGCACTATCGATTGCCTTTTTACCGTTCATTATTCTTTTGTCTAAATACCTGAAGTATGAAGCCAACTTTACCAAGGTGAAATTTGCCATTAAAGATCCCTATTTATCAAATTATGCAAGATTACAGGCACTCGCTCATTTCGGTTTTTCAACCCAAGACTTGGAACGATGGAGTAGCTCTTTATTTATTGAGAAAGTAGATAACAAACAAGATATTATCAGATCAATGAAGAAATTAAAACAATTAAAAAAAATTGAAAAAAATCCGCCGGTTGTAAATCCCGTAAACGGGTGGTCTCCATATGCCGCAATAGATTTTCTGAAATATGAAGGGATGGAAACAGGATATTATAAATATGTTGGAGAAAATGAATGGATGGCCTGTTCTACCTACCTTAAATTAGATGATGACCTGCTAGCCAATAACATCGCTTATTGCGCAGAAGGAAATGAACAATTCGTCCAAAAATTAAAAATTCAATTAAATGTTAATAATCCAAATTTATCAGCGACAGCCCATCTAAAATTTCTAAGTACAGCTAAAGAACTTTTTAGCAAAGCTCTAGGAATAGCTTTGCCTGAAGATGTAGAAATGAATATAACCGAAGGAACAGACTATTATTCTATTTATCGTGATAAAGAAGTGAAAATTGCCAAAAATATTTGGGAAGGCCATAAGGATCATGGTTACAATCTGAATCTTATAATCCAACTGAAGTGCTGACCTCTATATCAAATATCTCAAAACAAAAATAAAAAGGACAAGACCATTTCTGCTCTTGTCCTTTTTTCCGTCGGGGCGGCAAGATTCGAACTTGCGACCTCCTGCTCCCAAAGCAGGCGCGATAACCGGGCTACGCTACGCCCCGAAGTCCCCTTGGACCCACCTTTCAGTACTTTGTTTCCTGATTAGTGGAGTGCAAAGGTAGGGATATTACAATGATATCCAAAAAAATTTTAAATAAAAAAACATTATCAGCTGAAGACGCCCGGCAGGAGGGCATCTTCAGCTGATATTTTTTATGCTGACACCGGCATGCGGATGATGACCTTCCCCTGGGCCGTACCTTTTTGCTGCGCGGAGAAGGCTGCTTTCATCTCTGAAAATTCAAAAACACCAGCGATTTTAGTGACGATGCTGCCATCGTGCAACAGCCGCGCGATATCATCGATGGCACGTTCCTCGTTGGTGACCATTTTGAAAGCGGCATTAAGCCCCTGCGCTGCGTTCCGCTCCTGCTCAGCTTTAGAAAGGCCGGAGGGCAAATAAATCAGCGGCGCACCGGGCTTAAGGTGACGGGCAAACCAGGAAGCCGCATTACGGCCGCCGGCATCCAGCACGAGGTCCAGCTGCAGCGGCGTGGCAGTTGCTGCGTCGAAGGAAGCATATTCAAGGATCTCATCGGCGCCCAGCTCGGCTGCCAGTGCGGCATTGGCCGGACTAGTCAGCGCGATGACATATGCACCCAGGTGTTTGGCCATCTGTACGGCATAGTGCCCTACACCACCGGTGGGAGCTGTGATCAGGATACGATCGCCGGGCTTAACGGTGTAATGCGTGGTGAGGCTCTGCCAGGCGGTGATAGCAGCCAATGTGGCGCCGGCGGCGGCTTCAAAGCTCACCTGTGCGGGCTTCAGCGCCAGGTGCGATGCCGGGGCAGCTACATATTCGGCGTAGGCTTTACCATGACCAGGGAAATGCACCATACCGAATACGGCATCGCCCACTTTAAATTTAGTGACATCGCTGCCTACGGCGGTGACTACCCCGGCGATGTCCCAGCCCAGGATAATGGGCGATACGCCGTCAAATACCGGCGCAGCGCTGCCGCGCATCCGTTCGCCGTCACGGGTGACGATATAGTCTTCCAGCGTTTTAACATCTACGGGGTTAATGGCCAGTGCATGGGTCTTCACCAGCACCTCATCGGCGGCGATATCAGGAACTGCTGCCTCTGTTACTGCCAGCGGGGATGCAGGGTCGAGTTTTTCTAATACTATAGCTTTCATCTTTTTGTAATTTTTAGTACTGGCAAAGGTAGCTGGGCAACTGCCGCTGGAATGGTAAACAGAAAGGGAAGAACGGTAACGAGATGGGATGACCCTGAACCGCCAATATCAAAATATGTAACTTAGCGGTATGGAAAAAGCACACTCACCCTTCAGCGTCAACATAGAAACACTGGACCACTGGGAGAAACGGAACCGGAGGAATAACTTTTTCGAACTGGTGTATATCATCGAAGGAAAAGGGGCACAATGTGTCAACTATAACCAGATTCCCTACCAGGCTGGCAGTATATTCCTGCTGCCGGCATCAGACTGCCATACTTATACTATCAGGGAAGAAACCACTTTCCTGTTCATTCGTTTTACCGCGACCTATTTCTCCAGCGATGACGACTGTGTGATTGACTTCGGCAAATGGTTCTGCCGGCTCAATTTCATCATCGGCAACTACAACCGGCTGCCGGGAGAACTCATCAGTGACCCGGTGGACAAACAACATCTCGTACAACTGCTACAGTTGCTGATGGTGGAAACCAAACGCAACGACCCGCATACACGCCGCATCATGCAAAGCACCATGGTTACGGTACTGGAACTGATCGCCCGCAATGTGGCGGCGGTGATATCACCACAGACACTATATGAAGAGAAAAAATTTGCCGACATGCTGCTGCACATCCACTACCATCTGCTGGATGAAGAGATGATCTCTCCGCAATACCTGGCCGAAAAGTTCCATATTTCAGCGACCTATTTCAGCGAGTACTTCAAACGTAACGCCAACGAAACCTATCAGGAATTTGTGCTCCGGTCCAAGCTGAAACTGGCTGAAGCCAAGGCCCTGTACACCGACATCCCCTTTAAGGAAATAGCGTACGACCTCGGCTTCACCGACAGCAGTCATCTCAATAAAATGATGAAACGTTTTTATAACCAGGGCATGTCAGCCATCCGCAAAAGCGCTATAGCCGCCCCTTTGGCTTGATTTGCTCATATTCCACCACCCCGGTACGTTTGGCCCATTCAAAATAAGCGGCCGACAACTCATTGACCAGCTGCGGATTCTTAGCTGCCAGGTCGTTGGTTTCGCCACGGTCTTCGTCTATGTTGTACAGCTCCCACCGGTACTGCGGATAGATAGACACCAGTTTCCATTTGCCCTTGCGTACCGCGCGGTTACCGGCCCGCTCCCAGAATACTGGCTCTTCGCGGTGCAGTTCTTCCCCACGGAAGAACAGCCCCGTCAGGCTCCGGCCGGGTAACGGGTTCGGCTGTACGCCTTTATACTGCTGCGGATACCGGGCACCGGCCAGTTCATAGAAGGTAGGCGCCAGGTCTATCAGATGAGCGGTGCCACGGGCGATGCTGCCACCTTTGATTTTAGCAGGATACCAGGCAATCAGCGGGGAACTGATACCGCCTTCATACATGAAATTCTTAAACGCACGGAAAGGACTGTTGGACACGTACGACCAGTTTTTGCCCTGCGACTCAAAAGAGCCGGCCGTGCCTACCGGACCGGTATTCCGGGCGGCGCGTTTTCCGCCCCAGTGCGCCACGTCTTCTGCCGGAGCGCCGTTGTCAGAGATAAATACGATCAGTGTATTATCGTCTTTTTTCAACGCTTTCAGTTTATCCAGCACCTTGCCCACACCCTGGTCCATACGGTCTACCATGGCGGCATACACCTCCATTTTGGCTTTCCATAGTTCCTTTTCGTCGTAGGTGAGGCTGTTCCATTCGGGGACCTCGGCGTCCCGCGCAGCGATGGTCTGTTGCGCATCGAGCAGGCCGAGCTGCCGCTGCCTTGCCAGTCGTTCGTTGCGCAACGAATCCCAGCCGATGTCATAGCGCCCCTTGTATTTGGCGATGTCTTCGGGAAGCGCCTGCAGCGGCCAGTGTGGCGCATTGAAAGCGAGGTACAGGAAGAAAGGTTTGTTGCTTTTGTTTTGCTCTTCGAGATATTTCACAGCATGCGCGGCGATCTCGTCAGTGAAGTAATAGCTGTTATCTGCCGGATGCAGGCGCTGATTATTCTCCACCAGCACCACCGGATACTCCGTACCAAACAATGGCATCGGTTTAGCGTCAAAGTAATCAGCACCGCCGCCGATGACGCCATAGTACCGCTCAAAACCACGCTGATTGGGCCATGCAAGGCTATCATTCCCAACATGCCATTTACCGGACATCAACGTGTTATAACCGGCTGTCTTCAACACCTCTGCCAACGTCAGCGATTCCTTGTTCAGAAAACCCTGATAGGCAGGCAGCCCAAGGTTTACATCGAAGTAACCCACACCAGCCTTGTGCTGGTATTGGCCGGTCATCAGAGATGCCCGCGTAGGCGCACAAATGGAGTTGTTATAAAATTCTTTCAGCCGTAAACCTTCTTTGGCGAGGCGGTCCAGATTGGGTGTGTGAATCTCCGAACCATAGGCCCCGAGATCGGAGTAGCCCATGTCATCTACCAGGATAAGGATGATGTTGGGCTTTTTCGTTTGCGCGTATACGTTACCTGCGGCCGACAGCTGTGCGATAGCTGCCAGTGCTATCCATATTTTTTTCATGATTGTTTTTTTTGGATGATGACCTTATTTTTTTCTGCCTGCCGGCGGTGTGGGACCACCTCCTGTTGGACCGGCAAACCCGGCAGGGCCAACAGGTTTGATCTTATCATAATCCACCACGTTATTGTTTTTGGCCCATACGTCGTACGCGGCTGACAGTTCTTTCACGACCTGCGGTTGCTGTGCTGCGAGATCATTGGTTTCGCCCCGGTCGTGATCAATATCGTATAGCTCCCATTCTTTGGACGGGTACGATGATATCAGCTTCCATTTGCCTTTACGCACGGCCCTGTTGCCTGCCCGCTCCCAGAACAGGGGCGTGGCCCTGTCTATCTCCCGAAGGGAAAAAAATAAAGGCGCCAGGCTTACCCCCTGTAATGGATGGGTAGCAACGTTGTGATAAGTGGCGGGATAGGCCGCGCCGGCCACTTCATAGAAAGTAGGCGCCAGGTCTATCAGGTGGGCCGTACCACGGGCAATACCGCCCCCTTTGATTTTGGCAGGAAACCAGGCGATCAGCGGGGAACTGATACCGCCTTCATAAGCACTGGCTTTGTAAGAACGGAAAGGGGCATTGGAAACATGCGCCCAGCTCTGCTCCTGATAGTCATAGGAACCGGCGGAACCGATAGGGCCTGAACTGCGCTGCCGCTTTCTGCCAGCGGGGATAAACCCGCCCTGGGCACCGTTGTCAGAGATAAATACAATCAGGGTGTTATCATCTTTCTTCAATGCCTTCAGTTTGTCCAGGATCTTACCAATGCCTTGGTCCATACGGTCTATCATGGCCGCGTATACTTCCATTTTTTTCTCCCATAACTTCTTCTCGTCGTAGGTAAGGCTTTCCCACCCGGGCACTTCGGGATCAGGTGCTATCGTGGCGTCAGGTTTGATCAGCCCCAGTTTTTTTTGCCGCGCTATACGTTCTTCGCGCAGCGAATCCCAGCCAATGGCGTATCGGCCCTTGTATTTGGCAATATCTTCCGGAAGCGCCTGTAAGGGCCAGTGTGGCGCATTATAGGCTACATACAGAAAAAATGGTTTGTTGGTATGACTTTGCTCTTCGAGAAATTTCACCGCGTGGCCTGCAATTTCATCGGTCAGGTAATGTCCCGGCTCCAGGTTGAAGCGACGGTTGTTTTCCACAAGTGGCACTGGTGGCGCTTTATCAGTATAATTACCAATATCGAAATAATTGCTGGCGCCGCCGATGAAACCAAAGAACCTGTCAAACCCGCGCTGATTGGGCCAGTAGATGCTATCATCACCGACGTGCCATTTGCCGGACATCAGCGTGCTGTAACCGGCCTGTTTCAACACTTCCGCCAACGTAAGCGATTCCCGGTTCAGGTATCCCTGGTATGCCGGCAAACCGAGGTTGACATTAAAGAAACCAATACCGGCTTTGTGGTTGGACTGCCCTGTCAACAGCGATGCGCGGGTAGGCGCGCAGATGGAGTTGTTGTAGAACTCCTGCAGCCGCAGCCCTTCGGCCGCCAGCCGCGACAGGTTAGGTGTTTGTATCTCTCCGCCATAGGGCGCAATGTCGGAGTAGCCCATGTCATCCACCATAATGAGGATGATGTTGGGCTGCTGTTTCTGGGCCATGCTCCAGCTGAAACAGCCGAGCAGGGCCAGGGTGGTAAGCATCTTTTTCATCAGACATACTTTAAAAGCGATATCAATAATTAACCCACAGCGGGTCTTGTTTCAGTTTGGGATTGAGGTTCAGCTCCCGCTGCGGTGTCGGGAAATGGATATGCCGCGGCGCCGCCAGCGTTTTACCGGCAGCTTTCAGCACTTTGACATAATAGTCCGGCCCGCGCCGTACCAGGTCAAACCAGCGCTGGTATTCATACACAAACTCTTTCCTTCTTTCCTGGAACACGGAATCACGGAAGTTGTCCGCGCCAAGGCCGGGCGCCACATCCTGCAAACGTGCCACACCGGCACGTTGCCGCACAGCATCTATCGCCTGGTATGCTTCTGTTGTAGGGCCATTGAGCTCATTCAGGGCTTCTGCATAGATGAGCAACACTTCCGCATAACGGATAATCGGAAGGTTTTTGGAAGACTCCCCCTGGTTACCGATCACCGCGGGATCATAGTATTTGTAGAAGTGTGGTTCAAAGGTGTACAGCTTTCCATCTGTGGGGCTGGTCATCTGTGTGACAAAGGTGACAGCCTTACGGGCATCGCCCTCCGCAAAACTTTCGTATAGCCCTCCCTGTTTGTGAAGCGCATCAGCATAGTCGCCATTGATGCCAGGCACTTCATTGGGCGCAGAGCGGCTGGCCAGGCTATTGCCCTGGTAACCGGAATTGCCCTGAAACTGTGCAGAGAATATATGTTCAATGCCATTCTTTTTGGCCACGTTAAACACATCGGCGTAATTCTCAAACAGGCCATACCAATGACTGTCGATCACCTCCTTGCTTTTAGCGGCCGCTTTGGCCCAGTCTTTCCGCGTGAGGTAAACTTTCGCCAGCAGGCTCCTGGCCGCGCCGGCGGTGGCCCTGCCGATATCATTGGCGCCGTATTCATTGGGAGCAGGAAGGCTCTCCGCGGCGGTAAGGTCACTGATGATCTGCGCATATACATCTGCTTCCGGCGCTTTCTCCACATACAGCGCCTCCGGCGACAGCGAGCCGGGTTCGTGCAAGACCAGCGGCACCCCGCCAAACCATCTCACCAGGTTAAAATAATGAAGCGCACGCAGGAACTTCGCTTCATTGATCAGGCGTACCCGTATCGTTTCGGTGATATTCTCTTTTTTGATCAGCGCAATCCTGTCAATGGCGATGTTAGACACATTGATGGCATCATAACTCTGTTTCCACAACTGCTCCATCCTGTCGTTGGAGGCATCATGGGTAAGCCCTGAAATAGCCCGTACATGCGCATTACGCGCACGCGGCCCTGCCTCATAGTCATCAGTGGCCATCTCTACGCCTATCTGGAAAAGGCTGTTGTAAAGCGACTGCCCGCTTTCATACAACTTGCGGTAAGCCGCTGTCACGGCTGCATTGGCCTGGTCTTCGTTCTGGTAAAAATTGTCGGTGATCAGTACTGATTCCGGATGTTCATCCAGCCTGGAGCAGGAAGTTCCCAGCAGCACCAGTAACACACTATATCGTAAAAAGGCTTTTTTCATACGTTCATTTTTTGGAAGATGAATAACGACTACAGGGTAACGCGTACGCCTGCACTGACTGTCCGCGATACCGGATAGATACCCAGGTCTGTTCCCGGGGAGATATTATTGCCGGAGGTGACTTCCGGGTCGAAGCCGGTGTAGGAGGTCCAGGTGAGCAGGTTTTGCGCAGACACAAACACGTTAATGGCTGATACTTTCCCGATAACGGACTTCGGCAGCGAGTACCCCAGCGACACGTTTTTCACACGCAGGAAGGAGCCGTTTTCAATGAACCGGTCAGAGAAAACCGGCGCAGGGTCCAGCTTGGCACGGGGCGTCGTTTGACTGGGATGTGCCGGTGTCCAACGGTCCAGGGCGGATGCGGCAGCGTTCTGCTGGCCGTTAAACAGTTCCAGTGACTGCTGGTTGGAGTTCAGGATTTTATTTCCATAAGAGCCCTGCAGGAACACGGACAGTGAAAACCCTTTCCAGGAGAAGCTATTGCCCAGGCCGAGTATAAAATCAGGTTGCGCGTTACCAATAATCGTACGATCGTTGGCGGTAGTAAACACACCATCGCCATTGATGTCTTTATACAGCCGGTCGCCTGCTTTGGGTACGGCATTGCCGGTATATTTGCCTTTGGTTGCTTCTTCACCGGTTTGCAGGATACCATCTGTAACGGTGCCATAGAAGCTGCCCAGCGGTTGCCCCACCTGGATGATGTAGTTCCCGCTGATATAGGACCGGGCGCCATTACCGATTTTCAGCACCTCGTTGCGGTTAAAGGAAATATTAAAATCGGTGTTCCAGGTGAAGGCACCGGTAAAGTTCCGGCTGCTAAGGCTCAGCTCTATGCCTTTATTCAGCACTGATCCGAAGTTCTGTAGGGAAGAAGTTTGTCCGGAGGTCCAGGGGATTTCCACGTTCAACAGCAGATTGGTCGTCTTCTTATAGTAGGCATCTACGGTAAACAACAAGCGGCTGTTGAGGAAAGCTGCATCCAGACCGGCATTGTACTGGTATGTTTTCTCCCATCCCAGGTGGTCATTGGCCAGACGGGAGGGAGCAAAACCAGTGGCCATATTTTTCCCGAAGAGATAGTTCAGGCTGTATAAAGTGGCAAGCGACTGGTACTCGCCGATTTCGAGGTTACCGGTAGTGCCGAAGCTGGCGCGTAGTTTCAGGTCGTTCACTACACGCGATGCCTCTTTAAAAAACGGCTCATTGCTGATACGCCATGAAGCGGCGGCAGAAGGGAAATAGCCCCACTTATTGCCCTTCCCGAAACGGGACGAGCCATCAGCCCGGATGCTGGCAGTAAAGTAATAGCGGCTGTTGTAATTGTAATTAACACGTGCCAGGTAAGAATGCAGCACCCAGGCGGTGGCGTCAGCAAAAGGGCGCACCAGTGTGGCGCCGCTCTGCAAACTGTTGTAGGTCAGGTCGTCTGTGACAAAATTCTGTGCGCCGGCCCTTAGAATGTCGCTTTTGAATTCCTGTTGCGTAAAACCCGCCAGCACATCAAAAGTATGTTTGGAAATATTACGTGTATACGTTACCGTATTTTCATTCAGCCAGGAGTAGGCGTTGTAGGTGCCACGGGCAGCGCTGCCTTTGGTTAACAGTCCTTCGTATATGGTAGACGGGATATAATTCTTTTCGGTGGTATTGTTCACATCGGCTCCCAGCAGCACTTTTACATTCAGGCCGTCGATAATGTTGTATTCGGCAAAAGCGGTCCCCAGCAAACGGTTGGTGGTGGACTTGTTGATCTGTTCATTGATCGTAGCTACCGGGTTGGCGAAAATATTCTCAAAAGGATTACGCAGGGTATAGCTGCCATTGGGTTCATAGATAGTTGCCGTAGGCGGCATCAACAACAGCGAGGTAACAAAACCCGAAGGCGCCACGTTAGCATCTGACTTGTTAACAGATAGGCTGGCGCTGACTTTCAGCCTGTCTAACGGCTGCGCGTCTACGTTGGCCCGGATACCCAGCCGGGTAAAGTCCGTGTGTTTGATAATCCCCTGTTGATCGAAGTAGTTGCCCGAGAGCAGGTAACGGGTTTTGGCGTTGCCACCGCTGATAGACAGCTGGTGGTTCTGTACCGGTGCTGTACGGAACACCGCATCCTGCCAGTCGGTGCCTTTTCCCAGCTGGCTGACCTGGTCCGCCGACAGGTACTGGTTAGGTCCTTTCGACGGGTTAGCGTCATACAGCGCTTCATTACGCAGGATGGCGAAGTTGCGGGCGTCCAGCAGGTCTATTTTCTTTCGAAGTGATTGTACGCCATAGGAACCTTCGTAGTTCAATGTATTCCTTTCCGCTTTGCCTTTGCGCGTAGTGACGATCACTACGCCGTTGGCGCCACGGGAGCCATAGATGGCCGTGGCGGAGGCATCTTTCAGGATATCGATGCTTTCTATGTCTGCGGGGTTGATGCTGGCCAGTTGGTTGACAGGCGCGCCCGTGAGGATGCCGGGACTGGCAGTACTGTTATAGATGGGAAAACCATCAATGACATACAGCGGTTCATTGCCGCCCTGTATAGAGCTGCCGCCGCGGATGCGGATGCTGACGCCGCCGCCGGGCTGCCCGGATGTTTGCGTTACCTGTACGCCGGGAATCGCGCCTTTTAACGCCTGGTCAAAGGAACTGACAGGCTGCTTCAGCAGCGGACCGGAAACAGAAGCAATAGCGCCGGTAAGGTCGCTTTTTTTCTGTGTGCCATAACCTACTACCACCACATCGTTCAACTGGCTTTGTATTGCTTCCAGCGGAATCTCGATATGGCCGCCGGTAGCCGTCACTTCTATTTTACGGTAACCGATGTAACTGATGATCAGCGTATAGGGGAATTTCTGTCCGGTAACGAATACAAAACGTCCTTCCGCATCCGTGGAAACACCGTGGGTAGTGCCTTTGATATTCACTACTGCTCCGGGTAAAGGCTCATGGGTACGGGCATCTACCACGCGCCCCGTCAGATGCGAATTAATCAGCGGCGTGGTGGGCACCTGCGCCACCACCAGCAGTGGCAGCAAATAAAGCATGGATAGCCCTATCCATGCCAATATGTTTTTTCGTAACATTCTTTGCATGTTTTAAAAGTTTAGACCACCCGCCGCCAATATTGCTGGCGACAGGACATAACAAGGCCTGCCCGGAGAAAACGGGCTTCTCAGAGAAATGACAAAAGGGAAAGCGCCGGAAAGCTGTTACCGTCTACAACAGCATACGAAACAGCACCGCGCTCCGCATGTACGGTTAAAGTAGTCAGTGGTTGACATCTACTTAAAGTTTAGTATTGAAGAATAAGTCGCCCTGCAACACTGCTGCCGGTAGTTTTATCGGGTGGTGCTAAAAACTACACAAGGCCGGTCCTGCTGTATATAGATTGGTTTTACAGTGTGCGCTGATATGACAACGGCGTAAAAGTAATACTATTTTTATTAGTACACAATATTTGTAGACTATTCGTTGCAAGATTTTTTTATCCTGTCGGAGATTGTTTACCCTAAACAAAAAGAGCCGGTTTGAAACCGGCTCTTTTATATGAATATCAGAATTTAAGGCTGACGCTACCCGTGAAGCGGGCGGGGTTCTGCGGCGTTAACCGCACCGACCAGGCCTTTTCACTGGTCAGGTTATCCACCTTGGCGCCTACACGAATTTTGCCGTAGTCATAAAACAAGGCTGCATTCAGGATGGTATAGGACGGGATGATCACCCTGGCGGTCCGGGTATTGGTTTGGAACGAAGCACTACCGGCATTACCGCCGAAGCCAATACCGAGGCCTTTCAGCGTGCCTTTCGGGAAACGGTAACTGGCCCAGAAATTCAGCATTTTATCCGGTCCGGACAACGCAGGGCGCAGTCCTTCCACCGACTTGTCCGCTTTCGTATATTTACTGTCGTTATAAGCATATCCAGCCACGATGTTCAACCCTGTGACCGGTGCAGCAGTGAATTCCACCTCCACGCCTTTACTTTGCTGGGTACCGTCCTGGATGGAGTAGTTCACATCATTGGGATCTGTACGCAACACGTTTTTAACGCGGATATCATAGTAACTGACAGTACCTACCAGCTTGTGGTCCAGCACATCCGCCTTCACGCCGTATTCCAGCTGGTTGCCCTGTTCCGGTTTAAAAGAATTGCCTTGCGCGTCTGAACCGCTTTTGTTGAGGAAACCATTCATATAGTTACCAAACAGGGACACCCTGTCTTTCACTACCTGGTATACGAGGCCCAATTTGGGAGACAGCGATGTCTGGCCATAAGCACCGTTGGTCACGCCGGTAGTGATGTTATATACGCCCTGGTTCTCGTAGCGGTCCAGCCGCAGGCTCAGCATGGCCATCAGGCGGTCCGTAAAGTTGATCACGTTGGAAGCGTAGACGGCGTAGGTGTTATCACCATTGTTTTCCCGGCGCGGCGTACCGTTAGGCACCAGCGCGTCAATATCTGCACGGGTGATCTTATAGCTGTTCCCCGGATTGATAAAGTTCACCGTAGGTCCGTTAACGGACACACGGTCAAATGAATTGGAGTTGTTGTAATAGTCGAGTCCTACTACCAGGCGGTTACGGAAAGCACCCAGTTTAAAATCCCCGATGAAGTTCTGCTGGATATCTGTTGCAATAAAAGCGGTGTAGCCCACCATTACCTGCGCGCGCAGGGTAGAATCAGAGCGGCCGTTCAACGCGGTGATGTATCCGTCGATAGAAGAGCGGGCACGGGAAAGAATTGTTTGTGATGTCCAGTTGGAGGATATTTTATAGTTCAACTGTGCAAAAATGTTCATCATCTGCGTTTGATACGCGATATCATTACCCAGGAACATACGGTTATAGGGAAAACCCATATCAGCGACGGACTGTGTTTTGTTGCTACCGGTATAAGGGTTGAAACGCACTACCGAAGTACCTTTAGCCTGTCCGAACTCCACATCGAGCAACAAAGACAGTTTATCCGTGATCTGATACGAGAAGCTGGGGGCCAGGCTCAGGCTGCGGGTAAAGCCCATGTCCTGAAAACTCTGTTCAAATGTAGTGGCCCCGTTCAAACGGAACAACATTGTTTTATCTGTATTCACGGGTGTGTTCACGTCTACGGTCAACCGGTTAAAGTTCCAGTTGCCGCCATAGTAAGCCACTTCACCACCAAAACCGTTATATGGTTTTTTGGTAACACGGTTGTATAAACCACCGTAACTGCTGGACACGTTGGTACCAAACAGGGTGGCAGACGGCCCTTTGATGGCTTCCACCCTTTCCAGGTTGGCCGGGTCGATAGTAGAAAAAGCCGCACCGGCAACTCCGTTTCTGGCATTCGGTTCTGTTTCAAAACCGCGGGAGCGGAAAGTGACACGGCCCTGGTTGGCCAGCATCGGGATGCCTGCTCCGGGCACATTACGGGAGATACTGCCAAGGTCAAGCGCCATCTGTTCTTCTATCAGCGCTTTCGGCACAATGTTGTACACCTGCGGGTTTTCCAGGTTTTTCAGGGGCAGGCGACTGATATAGATGCTCTCTTTATGAGAGAACTTATTCACGTTGCCCACTACTCTCACTTCCTGCAAGGCCTGTATATTTTCTTTACTAAGCTGATAATCCACTACTGTTGGTTGTCCTGCGGTGATGACCACCGTAAAGTCTTTTTCTGTGGCGCCCAGCATTTGTATGCGCAGTGTGTACGTTCCGGGAGTGATGCCGGTGATCTGGTATTCTCCTGCGTTGTTGGTCAGTGTGCCTTTCTGCAACACCGGCAATGACACCGATACCAGCTCCAGCGGCTGATGGTCCAGCGATGTAATTTTACCAGTGAGGCTCCCTGTGGTTTCATGCTGGGCTGCCACCCACAAAGGCAGCAGGAGCCATATTCCCCATATCATCCGCTTCAACATAATGCTCATGCAAAAAATTTTTGCAAAGGTAAATGCAGGCAGACGGAATGGTTTACGAATTCAGGAATAATAACGGGCTGTATTTGCGCATTCAGGAATTTGAAGAGGTGCAAAGCTTTCTTCCGGCGACGGCTAAAGTGTCTTTATCATTAATGTCTCTTCAAAGCCTACGCCGTAGTGGTAAACAGTGAAGTCCTTTACCTTCTGCCAGCCGTTTTTATGGTAGAATGCCAATCCGGCGGGAGATGCAGCTAACTGTAACGCTTTTATTCCGTGGGCACGTGCGTAATTTTCCAGGTGCGACATCAGTTGTTTTCCTATTCCCTGGTCCACCTGTTGGAGCCGTGTATAAAAGCCGACCACCAAATCGTTGTCCAGTGCGATAGTGCCAACAATGTGGCCATTTGCTTCCGCACAGAACATGACTTGTTGATTTATCTTTTCAATCATGGTCTGTTCGGAATAGTATCTAATGAATATTTCCCACTGTTCGGGGCTGTAGTGGGGTTTTAACAGGGCATTTGCATTTTCGGTAATGAGGTCGCTCAGTTGTTTGGCATCGGCGATGGAGGCTTCTCTGATAGTAATTGCAAGTTTTCATTAAACTGCTATCGCTGCTTTATATTCAGCGGAGCGTCAATAGCGCTCCGAAATCTGTTTAAAATAAAAAAGTCTTCAAATAATATTTGAAGACTTTTCTCTGCGGTGAGGGAGGGATTCGAACCCTCGGTACAGGTTTAAGCCCGTACGACGGTTTAGCAAACCGTTCCTTTCGGCCACTCAGGCACCTCACCGTTCCTCTGTGAAGGGGTTGCAAAAATAGGAAAAGTTTTATATTCTCCAAAAGCAATTTAATTTTTTTCAGAAATTTTCTTTGAAGCAGTGAAAACGAGCGTGGCAACAACCGGCAGAAACCTTTACAGTAAATCATTACAGCGTATTACCTTAAAAATATCGCCGCGTCTTTTTTACATTCATTACAACAGCTGTCGTGTCAATAACGGCAATTAAGTTGCACAAAATCGTAAAAACACATGTTATTTTAAACAAATATGTCATAAACAATAATGCCGCTCCGGTATGGAGCGGCATTATTCAAATAGGTTAGGGGATGGCCATTACATAGCGGCCAGCTGTACTTTTTGCTGTAGTTCGATTACGCTGTCGCGGAAATTATTGTCGGTGTCCATCAGGTCTTTAACGGTTTGACAGCTGTGGATCACTGTAGTATGGTCTCTGCCACCGAAATGTTCGCCGATGGTTTTCAGTGAATTTTTTGTAAATGACTTAGCCAGGTACATGGTTATCTGTCGCGCCTGTACGATTTCGCGTTTGCGTGTTTTCTGCAGCAGTTTATCGTAGGGCACATCGAAATATTCGCAGACCATTTTCTGGATGCTTTCGATGGTAATTTCTTTGGAAGAAGTTTTAACGAAAGACTTCAGTACACGTTTAGCCAGTTCGAGGTCGATCTCTTTGCGGTTCAGGGAAGACTGGGCCAGCAGGGAGATGAGCGCACCTTCCAGTTCACGTACGTTGGTTTGTATGTTATAGGCAACATACTTCACCACTTCCTTTGGCATTTCCAGTCCGTCGTTTTTCATTTTGAGTTCCAGAATTTCCATTCTGGTTTCAAAGTCAGGTATCTGGATATCCGCGCTGAGGCCCCAGCGGAAGCGGCTCAGCAGGCGTTCCTGTACGCCATCAAGGTCTTTGGGGGCCTTATCCGACGTAAGGATCAGTTGTTTGCCTGATTGATGCAGATGGTTAAAGATCGCGAAGAACGCGTCCTGTGTTTTTTCCGCACGGGCAAAGAACTGGATGTCATCTACGATCAGTACGTCTATCAATTGATAGAAGTGAATGAAGTCGTTGATGATATTATTTTTTGAGTGATCAATAAACTGGTTGATGAATTTCTCGGCACTCACATACAGCACGGCCTTATTCGGATGAATACGCTTCACTTCATTGCCCACAGCCTGTGCGAGGTGTGTCTTTCCCAGTCCAACGCCACCATAGATCACCAGTGGGTTGAAAGAGGTGCCGCCTGGTTTTTCCGCGACCGTTTTTCCTGCCCGGCGCGCCACACGGTTACAATCCCCCTCTATATACGCGTCAAACGTATAGTTTGGATTGAGCTGAGAATCGATCTGTACCCGTTTAATCCCCGGGATAACGAATGGGTTCTTTACCGGGTTATGTATGGTTAACGGAAAGTCTACCTCATTATCTTTCTGGGGTTTTGTGAACTGCGTAGGCATGTTCACCGTTCTGGGATGTTGGTGTGGTGTACCGTTTTCCACTACAATGCGGTATTCCAACCGGGCTTCTTTACCTAATTCTCTTTTTATAGTTTTCCCTAACAATCCCACATAATGCTCTTCAAGGTATTCATAAAAGAATTGGCTGGGGACCTGGATGGTTAAAACATTGTTTTCAAGTTTAATGGGCTTAATAGGTTCAAACCAGGTTTTAAACGGCTGCCATTCCACAATATCCCTAATTATATTAAGACACCTTTCCCAAACTTGTTCGCAAGTTTTATTCATTGAGATAAAATAAATTAGTTGTTTCTTAATTAAGGATGCTGCTTAGTTCTCGAATTTTTAGAAATCTCCCAACGCAGGATGTTGAAAAATTTTCAGACAGGACGACGAATATCTGTAGAAAATGTTGAAAAAAAAAATTTATCTACCCTTGTTTATATTCCCCGGACAACAGTGTGTTGATACTGCGTCACGCCCTGCTGTCAGCGCTTTACAGCACTAACGTTACACGGATTTCAGTACTATAAACTCCGTTGATTAGCAGCATCTTTGTCTTTCTCATTGTCCTTTTTATCATAAATATGGATATATAACTGATAAAATAATATCGCACCTCCTCATGGCAAAAAAAACGACCGCAGGAAAAGGATGAGATATTCACAATTTTTTCTGCGAGGGTGCAAAACTATGTTAGTATCTCCATTTAAAAAAATGTGTTTCCAATTAGTTATTACCAGATAAATTTATTAGATATCCGCGCGCCCGGTTTTAATAAAAAATATTTGCACGCACTTAGCTGAATACCGTATCTTTGATGCTTCTGAATTTAAAAAATTTTTCTATGAGTTTTGAAATTACCGGAAAGCTGATTGTGAAGTACAACACGGTACAACGCAGCGAAACTTTTAAAACAAGAGAGTTCGTTATTGAGAAATCCGATGATATCAACGGCCGTGTGATTAACAACTATATCAAATTCCAGTCCGTACAGGACCGTACAGGTATTGTTGACCGGTTCAATGAAGGTGAAAACGTTAAAGTTTATTTCAATATCAAAGGCACCAGATGGGAAAAAGACGGCAAGGTCAACTACATCACCAACCTGGACGCATGGCGTATGGAATCTGTAATGGCAGCTCCTGCTCCCGGCGCAGACCCCATGCCTAACTACAACACTCCGCAGATGCCTGCTGCCGGCGATGGTGGCGACGATCTGCCGTTTTAATGACCACCCGGTCATGTGGAATGACGAGACAAATTTATTGCGAAGAGCTTAACGTATAATGCTTCAAAACACATTATCCGTTAAGCTCTTCGTTATAAAGTCAAAGCTCAAAATTTATAATTCATAACTCTTTTTAGGATAACTCCCTAACTACGTTTATGCAACAACAAATCTCCCTGAAGCTGACGCCCGCAGACGCAGCCCACCCTTCCCGCATTACTACACAGGCAGCAGCCACCCTCGGCGTAAAACCTGCTGCCATCACCGGTTACCACCTGCTCAAACGCTCTATCGACGCACGTTCCAGGCAACAGGTGTATTTCATCCTCACCCTGCTCGTATTTGTCAATGAACCCTTTCATGAAAGGGTACATGCACATCCTGTCTACAAACCACTGCCTACCAACGCACCGGCCGCTATCATTGCCGGCGCAGGCCCTGCCGGCCTCTTCGCCGCACTGCGCCTCATTGAAGACGGTATCAAACCCATCATCCTCGAAAGAGGCAAAGATGTGCGCGCACGCCGCCGCGACCTCGCAGCCCTTAATAAAACAGGCATCGTCAATCCCGACTCCAACTACTGCTTCGGGGAAGGCGGCGCCGGTACCTACTCCGACGGCAAACTGTACACCCGCTCCAACAAAAGAGGCGATATCAACCGCATCCTTAACATATTCGTACACTTCGGAGCGGAAGAAAAAATCATGATCGACGCACACCCGCATATCGGTACCAATAAACTGCCGCATATCATTACGGCCATGCGCGAACAGATCATCGCCGCCGGCGGGGAAGTACACTTTGAACAGAAAGTCAGCAGCCTCCAGATACACAACGGCGCTGTTACCGGCGTGGAAACCGCAGCAGGACACACTTTCAGCGCGCGCCACGTGATCCTCGCCACCGGCCACTCCGCCCGCGATATCTTCGTCATGCTCCACCGGCAAAACATACTGCTGGAAGCCAAACCCTTTGCCCTCGGCGTCCGCGTGGAACACCCGCAGGAGCTGATCGACAGCGCCCAGTACCATTGCGACCTGCGCGGCGAATACCTGCCACCCGCCAGCTACAGCCTCGTGGAACAAGTGGAAGGACGCGGCGTATTCTCCTTCTGCATGTGCCCCGGCGGTATCATCGCCCCGGCAGCCACAGATCCCGGTGAACTGGTGGTCAACGGCTGGTCGCCCTCCAAACGCAACAACCCATACGCCAATTCCGGTATGGTCGTTACCGTAGATGAATCCGACTTCGCGCCATTTGCCCACCATGGCCCGCTCGCAGCCATGTATTATCAACAGGCAGTGGAACGCCAGGCCTTCATTGCCGGCGGCGGCCTCTTCGTGGCACCGGCGCAGCGGATGACCGACTTCGTGAAAGGCAAAGTGTCTTCCACGCTGCCCGAATGCTCTTACCTCCCCGGCGTCAACAGCACCGACCTGCGCACTGTCCTGCCGGCAGCGGTACACCAACGCCTCGCCGGCGCCTTTAAAGCATTCGGCCGCAAAATAAAAGGATACTATACAGATAATGCCATCCTCGTGGCCACAGAATCCCGTACATCCTCTCCCGTAAGGATACCCCGCGACAACGATACACTGGAACATCCGCAACTGGCAGGCTTATACCCCTGCGGGGAAGGCGCCGGTTATGCCGGCGGTATCGTATCCGCCGCTATGGACGGGGAACGCGTGGCCGCCATGATTGCTGCCCGCCTCCACGGATTATCATAATGAAAGGCATAGCACATTATTCACGAATAATTGCTAAATTTTCATCATGAATCTACTCGAAGTCAAAAACCTGAAGAAGCACTATGCCACGCACAAAGCTGTAGATGATATCAGCTTTAACATCCGGCAAGGCAGCATATTCGGTCTGCTCGGCCCCAACGGGGCCGGGAAAACCACCCTGCTACGCATGATCACCGGCATATTCTACCCCGATGAAGGCTCCATCCTGCTCAACGGCAAACCCTTCGATCCACAACGCGATACCCCGCTGATCGGCTACATGCCTGAAGAAAGAGGGCTATACAAAAAAATGAAGGTCGGCGAACAAACCCTGTACCTCGCACGCCTCAAAGGCCTCAGCGAAAAAGAAGCTACCGCCAAAATCAAAAAATGGTTCGACAAATTCGATATCAACTCCTGGTGGAACAAACGCGTGGACGAACTCAGTAAAGGCATGCAACAAAAGGTGCAGTTCATCTCCACCATCATGCATGACCCTAAACTGCTCATCCTCGATGAGCCCTTCTCCGGCCTCGATCCCATCAACTCCAACCTGATCAAGCAGGAGATCTTTGACCTGGCGCAGCAAGGCACCACCATCATCTTCTCCACCCACCGCATGGAACAGGTGGAAGAAATATGCGACCACATCATGCTGGTCAACAAAGGCCATAAAATACTCGATGGCAGCGTAAAACAAATCAAACAGGACTTCAAACAGGGACTCTTCCGTATAGGTCTTGGCGTAGTGCCCAACGCAGCAATGATGGCCACCTATCACTTCACCATCGTCAGCATACACGAAAATACCGTCACGGTAAAGATGAATGAAGACAGCTCTACCAATGACATCCTGCTGCACTTCATCCGTCAGAACATACCCGTTACCTATTTCGAGGAAATATTGCCCTCCATCAACGAAGTATTCATCACCCAGGTCCAGCAAACGGAACAAGCGCCTGTCATCACAGCTGCGCAGCAACCTGCCTGATCACCCAGCACATCGACTATGAACAAAATATGGCTTATCATTAAGAGAGAATTCCTCACCCGCGTCCGCAAACGCTCCTTCCTGGTAGTAACCCTGCTGGTGCCGGTAGCCTTTGCCGCCATGATCATTATCCCCATCCTCATGGCTGTCAGCGGCAACGAGAGCAAACGCATTGCGGTCATCGATAAAAGCGGCATCTTCAACAACCAGCTGCCGGATAAAAGAGGCGTCTACTTCAAATACCTGCCAGACGCCAATCTCGATAGTCTCAAACGCCACTACGAGGCAGAAGACTACTCCGGTGTCCTTTATATACCGGATATTGATATTAACCGCCCGGTCGGACTGGAATACTACAGTAAAGGCCAGGTAGGCATCTCCCTGGAATCAGCGATCAACGGTGATATCAACAACGTGATCGAAAGGAAACGCATGGAGCAGGAAGGCATCGACAAATCCAAGCTGGACGCGCTCCGTTCCAATATCTCCGTCGACTTCAAAAGCGGCGACGATGAAAAGAAAGGCAACTCATGGGTGGCCTACGGCGTAGGCTATGCCTGTGGCTTTACCATCTATATCGTACTGCTGCTGTTCGGCACTTCCGTCATGCGCGGCGTCATGGAAGAGAAAGTAAGCCGCATCGCCGAAGTGATGATCTCCAGTGTAAAACCATTCCAGCTGATGATGGGCAAGATCGTAGGTATTGCGGCAGTGGGACTGTTGCAGTTTCTGATATGGGGCGTACTGATCAGCGTCATCTATACCATCATACCGCTGTTCCTTTCTCCGGAAAGTATCCAGGCTGCCAGTCAAAGCAACATGATGGCGCAGGGCAACAATGCTGAGGCAGCCGAAGCTTTCCGCCGGGTGACCGACGTGGTGGACAGTATCAACTGGCCACTGCTGTTATCCTGCTTCATATTTTATTTCCTCGGCGGCTATCTGTTCTACTCCTCGCTGTTTGCCGCTATCGGCAGCCTGGCCAATGAAGACGCCTCCGATGTGCAACAGCTGACTTTTCCCATCACGGTGCCCATCATTATTGGTATTATGATCATGATGAAAGCCGTACATGACCCGGGCAGCCAGCTGGCCGTATGGGGCAGCATTATTCCCTTCACTTCGCCCATGGTGATGATGGCCCGTTTGCCGTATGGCGTGCCGGGAACCGTGCCTTACTGGCAACTGGCATTGTCTTTTGCTTTTCTGATCGGAGGTTTTATAGTGAATACCTGGGCGGCCGGAAAGATATACCGCACGGGCATTTTGCTGTATGGTAAAAAAATCACCCTGAAAGAAGCCCTGAAATGGGTGGTGAAGAAAGGATAATATCATTTAAGCATTTGGCTATTTTGATATTTGATTATTTGAAGCGCGCCAGGCGTTCTTTAAATAATCAAATATCAAAATGATCAAATAGCTAAATCGCCCAATTGTTTCCGCACTGTCTGAAACTCCTTCCAGATATCTTCCAGTACTTCGGCCGCAGGCTTTATATCGTGGATCAATGCGCTTACCTGGCCTATTTCCAGTTCTCCTTCTTCCAGGTTGCCTTCAAACATGCCGGTTTTAGCGCGGGCGCGGCCCAGCAGTATTTTCAGTGCGTCCGGGTCAGCACCGCTGTCTTCCGCAGTTTTCACCGATTCGTAAAAATGATTTTTAATCAGGCGTACAGGGGTTAGTTTCTTCAGACTAAGCATGGTATCGCCTTCCCTGGCGTTGACCACCGCCTGTTTGAAGTTAATATGGGAAGATGCTTCCGGGGTTGCCACAAAACGGCTGCCTACCTGTACTCCCGAGGCTCCCAGCGCAAAAGCTGCTGCCATGGCTCTTCCGGAACCGATGCCCCCTGCAGCGATCACGGGTATCTGTACTTTTTCACAGACAGCCGGTATCAGCACCATGGTAGTCGTTTCTTCGCGGCCGTTATGTCCGCCGGCTTCAAAACCTTCTGCCACTACGGCGTCTACGCCGGCAGCTTCACTTTTCAGTGCAAATGCGGAACTGGACACCACATGTACCACCTTGACGCCCGCAGCCTTCAACACCGGTGTCCAGGTTTTGGGGTTACCGGCAGAAGTAAACACCACCTGTACTTTTTCTTCCAGGATGATGTTGATCAATTGTTCGATATCCGGGTACAAAAGGGGCACGTTCACCCCAAAAGGTTTGTTGGTAGCTTCTTTACAGCGTTGGATATGATGCCTCAGTACATCGGGGTACATACTGCCTGCGCCAATAAGGCCCAGCCCGCCTGCATTACTCACTGCACTGGCTAAACGCCATCCGCTGGCCCATATCATGCCGGCTTGTACAATCGGGTATTGTATCCCGAATAAAGTTGAAATCCGGTTCATGTAACGAATATAATATCTTTAGCCCAGATCGATTTCCGTATTGTCGCCGATATTAAGGCTCTGGCTAAGGCCGCGGATATTGGCATCGCTGCCTATCAGCGATGATTTCAGCACCACCTCATACAGGTTGCTGAATGAACCGATAATAGAATCTTTTACGATGGAATAATTGATCACCGTATTATCGCCCACGGCCACGTTAGGGCCGATGATGGAGTTTTTGATGTTGCAGCCTTCCCCTATGCTCACCGGCGGTATGATAATAGTATTCTCATACGGCAATACCGGATTGTTAGCGGCTTTGTATTTTTTCAACAGGATGGCATTGGTTTCCAGCAGGGTGTCCTTACGGCCACAGTCGAACCAGTTGATCACCTTAAAAGCATTAAACTGTACGCCATGCTCGATCATGCATTCCAGCGCATCGGTCAGCTGAAACTCGTCGTGCGACTTGATATGATTGTCGATATTGGCCTGCAGGCATTCATAGAGCTGTGCGCTCTCCTTGATTTTATAAAGCCCTACCAGCGCCAAATTCGATTTAGGGATCTGTGGTTTTTCCACTACGCGGGTGATCTTTCCGCCCTCTTCCAGTTCAGCCACGCCGAAATTGCGCGGGTCGTCCACTTTTTTCAGTCCCAGTACAGAATACGGAGAAGCAATCACTTCTTTGAAATCGCATTCGCAGATAGTATCTCCCAGTACGATCAGCACCTCATCATTGGCCACTACCTCGCGGGTCAGCAGGATAGCGTGACCGGTGCCCTCACGGCTGTTTTGCTGCACAAAGTGACAGGTCAGCTGCGGGTATTTTTTTTCAACGTAATGCTGTATTTTCTCACCCAGGTATCCCACCACAAAAACGAATTCAGTGATACCTGCATCTACCAGCTGGTCCACGATGATGCTCAATATGGTCCTGCCGGCTAATGGAATAAGTGCTTTGGGTTGTGTATATGTATGTGGCCTGAGTTTAGTACCAGCTCCTGCCACAGGTATTATTGCCTTCATGTAGTTGTAGTTAGGATAAGCTCCGAATGCCGCGAAAATAGGACAAATTATGAAGATTTAGGGATTTTGGGCTTTATGGCTGTGCGAATTTTAACAATCAAAAACACAAAATTCGCCAATATGAAAATCCCTAAATCTCTGAATTGCATTTCATCAGGAGTTATTCTAAATTTGCAGCAAATTTTAAGGCATCATGCAAAGAGACCAGCAAATATTTGATATTATCCGCCAGGAATTGGAGCGTCAGCGCCATGGCATCGAATTGATCGCATCTGAAAACTTTACCAGCTTGCAGGTAATGCAGGCCATGGGTAATGTGATGACGAATAAATATGCCGAAGGCTACCCTGGCAAAAGATACTACGCCGGCTGCGAAATCGTGGACCAGAGCGAACAACTGGCTATCGACAGGGCTAAACAAATATTTGGTGCGGCTTATGCCAACGTACAACCTCACTCCGGCGCACAGGCCAATGCAGCAGTGATGCTGGCCATCCTGCAGCCCGGTGACAAAATCCTCGGTCTGGACCTGAGCATGGGCGGCCACCTGACCCACGGTTCTTCCGTAAACTACTCCGGGAAGCTTTATGAGCCTCATTTCTATGGTGTTAACAAAGAAACCGGCCTCGTAGAATACGATAAAATGGAGGAAATCGCCAACCGCGAAAAACCAAAACTGATCGTATGTGGCGCTTCCGCGTACAGCCGTGACTGGGACTACAAACGTATCCGCGAAATCGCTGATCAGGTAGGCGCCTTCGTACTGGCTGATATTGCACACCCTGCCGGCCTTATCGCCAAAGGACTGCTCAACTCACCATTTGAACACTGCCATTTCGTAACCACCACCACCCATAAAACACTGCGCGGTCCCCGCGGCGGTATGATCATGATGGGCAAGGACTTCGAAAATCCATTCGGCCTGAAAACACCGAAAGGCGAAATCCGCCTCATGAGCTCCCTCATCGATACCGCTGTATTCCCCGGTATCCAGGGCGGCCCGCTGGAACACGTGATCGCTGCCAAAGCGGTGTCTTTCTTCGAAATCCTGTCTGACGAATACGACGTATACGCCAAACAGATGTTGAAAAACGCCCAGTCTATGGCTAAAAGCTTCGTCAACAGAGGCTATCAGATCATCAGCGGCGGTACAGACAACCACCTCATGCTGATTGACCTGCGCAATAAAAACATCTCCGGTAAAAAAGCCGAACAAACCCTGGTGAAAGCAGAAATTACTGCCAACAAAAACATGGTGCCGTTCGACGATAAATCCGCCTTCATCACCTCCGGTATCCGTGTAGGCGTTCCTGCCATCACCACCCGCGGCCTGAAAGAAGGTCATATGGAGCAGATCGTTGACTGGATCGATCAACTGCTGATGGACGCTGACAACGAAGCCCTTATCACCAAAGTAAGAGGTGAAGTGAATGGCTTCATGCAGCAGTTCCCGCTGTACCCGGAACTGTAGGATGATAATATATTCTTTATAGCAAGGCTGCCTGTTACCCGGGCAGCCTTTTTTCGTCCCAGGGCTGAAGCCCTGGGCTACGTTGAGTTCAAATCCCCTTTCCTGAGATATTTATCGTATTGGGTTAGTTCTTTTATCCTGCAAGATGATTGTACCCAACCAGGAATAAAGGCATATCTCCAATTTCCGCCGCCTCTCTTTCATCGCCTCATTCTCCCTCATTTCCCCCTTTTTTCAACCGCTCACTTATCTCCCCAAAAAAATATTTTGATTTCTCAACAGAAGTCGTACTTTTATAGTGTACTAGTTAAGTAGTACACTAAATCACACGATATGATTAACATCCAATCCCTGAAATTCAGCTACCGCCCCAACAGGCCCCTGTTCGAGGACCTCAGCCTGCAGCTGGAGGCAGGCCATATATATGGCCTCCTCGGTAAAAACGGTGCCGGCAAATCCACGCTGCTTAAACAGATAGCCGGTTTGTTATTCCCCGACGGGGGCACCTGTGAGGTAATGGGTTATAAAACGGCTAAAAGGCAACCGGCTTTCCTCCGGGAAATATTCCTGGTACCGGAAGAGTTCTCTCTGCCTAAAGTCAGTATCCGTACTTATGTTATGGCTAACGCCCCTTTCTACCCCCGTTTCGATGAACAGGCCTTCTACAGCTACCTGAAAGAATTTTCCATTCCACAGGACCAGCAGCTGACCAACATGTCTTACGGCCAAAAGAAAAAGGTCATCATCAGTTTTGCGCTGGCCACCAATACCAAAGTGCTCATTATGGACGAACCCACCAACGGATTGGACATTCCCTCCAAGAGCCAATTCCGCAAAGTGATGGCTGCCGCCGTCACGGACGACAAGTGCATGGTCATTTCCACACACCAGGTGAGAGATCTTGATAACCTCATAGATAATATCGTGATCATCGACGATCATAAAATTATCTTCCACCAGGACGTAGGCACGGTAACGGATAAACTGAGCTTCAAGTTGCTGGCACAGCTGGACGACCGCCAGCCGGTGCTGTATGCCGACAGCAGCCTGCGCGGCCACTCCGTGATCATGAAAAATGAAACCATGGAACAGAGCAAGATCGATATGGAACTGCTGTTTAACGCCATCCTCTCCAACCGCCAACCCATTCAAGAACTTTTTAACTGATTAAACACATGCAAACCAATAACGTCCTGGATTTCCGCCGCCTGGGCTATTATTTCCAATACCATATGCTGGCATCGTGGAAATCGTACCTGTTGGGAGCCCTCTCCATCTTCGGCCTGCTGATGCTGATACCGGCTTTTATGCTGCTCACAGACAACGCTCCCCGGGAATTAAGCGAAGTGGTAGGCGTCTACTATTTCGGCCTTTTCTTTGGTGGCCTGCTCTTTACCAGCATGGCATTCAGCGACCTCGCCAACAAGGAAAAAGGAAGCCAGTTCCTCATGTTGCCGGCCTCCCAGTTTGAAAAGTTCCTCACCATTTTCCTCGTCACCACCGTTGGTTACCTCCTGGTATATCATATCGCCGCCTACTCAGCCCTGCTGTTTCTTAACCGGGTATCCCTCATCAGGCACGAGGTGAGCCTTCTTATTGACTGGGAGTTCCTCGATTGGAAAGATGGCCATATTTATATCTATTTCGCTTATATCTTCTTTCACGCAGTGTTTTTGCTGGGTGCCGTATCCTTCGGCCGTCTGGCTTTTATAAAGACACTGGTGACCATCTTGCTATGCCTCGGGTGCCTATACCTTCTGAACACGCTGTTTGTCTGGATACTGTTCGGCAGGAACACGCCTACGCCTTTTCAAAACGCGCCTTTCATACTGGTAGGGACCAACGGCGGTAAGTTTAAAACAGATGTATTCGTGATCTCAGAAAAAATGGTCCACAGCTATGCATTCATTGCACAGTACGTGCTGGCGCCCGTTCTCTGGACCATCGCCTATTTCCGGTTAAAAGACAAGGAAATCTAAAACATTGCGACATGGAATTTAAAGACTCACAAGCCATTTATCTGCAAATCGCAGACTATATATGCGAACAGGTGCTGCTGAACAAATGGCAACCGGAAGAACGCATCCCTTCTGTCAGGGAACTGGCTGTTCAGCTGGAAGTCAATCCCAACACTGTCATGCGCACCTGCGAGCTGCTTCAGCAGCAGGAGATCATCTACAATAAAAGGGGTATCGGCTATTTCATCAGCAATGATGCCGTCAAAAAAATCAGGCAGTTCAAGAAAGACTCGTTTATCACCAATGAGCTGCCATCCCTCTTCCGTAGCATGTATTTGCTGGATATCGATGTAGATGAACTGAAACCGTATTACGAAAAATTCAAAAAATCTAATTTCAAATAACATGAAAACCAGCACTAAATTATTACTCGGCTTCTTCGGTTCGCTCGTGTTATTGATGCTCTGCACAGATATCGTGCTGCGCGCCAACTTTAGCAAAGGGATCACCAATGCCAATTTTGGCAGAAGTACCCCCAACGAACCACCTACCACGATAACACTACAGCCCTTTCAGGTGGTAAAACTACAGACCGCCTCCGGCCGCCCGTTGTATGATACTGCATTTGAAACCCGTGTCCGTCAGGCCCGCTCCATGGATGGAAAAACCACCAGCGAGACGACCATCAAAAGTACCTGGCCGTCCGGTTTCGTCAATATTACATCTGATAAAAACTATACCCTGACGAAAGGAAGCACAGACAGCATATTAGTTAGGTATGCTGCCGATACGCTGATACTCACGGTATTTCGTGGCGGCAACCTGGAACTGAAAGCGCCCCATATCACACAGGTCATAGCACCTTCTTCCCATCTGAGGATCAGCAACTACAAAGAGCCGGCTCTGGTCATCACAACAGGCCCGAATGTGGAAGCAAGCGTCAACAACAACCAGGTAGGCTCGCTTTCTTTTACCGGCGGTCAGGGAGGCACACTCGATATCAACGAGGAGACAACGGCCGACAGCGTAAACATTGCCTTGGGCAAAGGTTCTAAGCTCCGCTTTAAAGGCGCCTATCAACGGGGACATATACAGGTAGACAGCCTGCAGGAAATAGAGCTTTCTGAAAAAGTGCTGCAAAAAATCAGGGAAATAAAATAACTACTAACGTTTTAGACAATACGATTTTACAGATTCATAACCCGGGGAAGATTTTTTACTCCTCCTCTGTCATCACAAAAGTTAATTGATAAAAAAAGCGTCCTGATGTTCATCAGGACGCTCTGTTTTATGTGAATAGCTCAACGATCAGAATTGTGTGGCCAGGTAAGCCATCGTGCCCATTCCTATTTCAATGGCCCTTTCGTCCACATCGAAGGTAGGGGTATGTACACCGGAGGTAATGCCTCTTTCCTTGTTGCCGGTGCCGAGCCTGAAGAAGCAGGCCGGTACGATCTGCGAATAAAACGCAAAATCTTCCGCGCCCATACGCAGCTCTGTGTCTTCCACCTGTTCTTTGCCGAGGTAATCTTCCGCCAGTTGTCTTGCTTTGGCGGTCACCACTTCGTTATTGTACAGGGTAGGATAACCCACTAATATATCAATCTCAATTTCAGCGCCGGTAGCCTCCGCAATGCCAGCCGCCTGTTTGCGGATCAGCTCATGCGCCTTAAAACGCCAGGTTTCATCCATGGCCCTGAAAGTGCCCATCAGCTTCACTTCGCTGGGGATCACGTTGGTGGTGAACCCTCCGTTGAAAGCACAGATAGACAGTACAGACGGGGAGAATGGATTGTTATTGCGCGAAATCACCTGTTGCAGGCTCACTACCAGCTGCGAAGCCACCAAAATGGTATCTACCGTAAGGTGTGGCTGGGCGGCATGTCCGCCTTTACTTTTGATGGTGACGTAGATTTCATCAGCGCTGGCCATATACTTGCCCTCACAGAACCCCAGTTTACCGGTTTCCATGGAAGGATGTACATGCAGGCCCAGGATAGCGTCGGGGCGTGGGTTTTCCAGAGCGCCTTCTTCTATCATGATGCTGGCGCCGCCGGGATGTTTTTCTTCCCCGGGCTGGAACAGGATCTTGATGGTGCCTTCCAGTTCATCTTTCAGCTCATGTAATATTTTAGTCGCGCCCAGTACCACGGTGGTATGCACATCGTGGCCACAGGCGTGCATGACGCCATTGTTTACTGACTTATACGACACATCATTGGCCTCGGTGATCGGCAGCGCATCAATATCTGCACGCAGCGCGATGGTTTTGGAGGCCGGGTTTTTACCTTCTATCAGGGCGATAATGCCCGTACCGGCAATACCGGCTTTATAAGGCACGCCGAAACTATCCAGTTGCTGCCGGATAAATTCGGAGGTTTTATGTTCCTGAAAAGATAATTCGGGATGGGAGTGAATATGACGCCTGATATCTATAAAAGCAGGTGCATAGGCTTTGGCCAGCTCTTTAATACGGTTCTTCATTCGACAGTTCTTTATCCGGTGACACGTTGATGATGGCGGGAACAACAAATACGCCGCCTGAAAAGAGGCTGGAGAGCTTATCACGCAACTCGCTCGCTTCTTCGCGGGTTTTGAAATCGCCTACGCGCACTTTAAAATAGGGGGCCTGATAATCCAGATAAGTACGATAATCGCTGTACAACTGCATTACCCGGGCTTTGGCTTCACTGGCGTCGCCGCGTTTGTTGGTGGAGATCACCTGTACCCGGAAACCGGACTGGTTACGAATAGCCAGGGTGTTGATGTAGATCTGTTTTCTGATCAGCACGTCCAGCCGGCTATCCTTGATCACTTTTACCGAACCATTGCCGGACATAGTGTAGTCCTGCGCCATGGCCCAGCTACTTCCCAACAGGCAGCAAACCAGGATGAATAATTTTTGCATGAATACTGTATAATTAAAAATTAATAATCTGATTGGGCCGTGTCTTCTCCGCCTTCCTTCATGATATTAACGCTGGCGCTGGCCCCTATGCGGGTGGCGCCGGCTGCTATCAGCTCCTTCGCAAAGGCAAAGGTACGAATACCGCCGGAAGCTTTAATCTGTATATTATCAGGCAGATTGGCCCTCATCAGTTTCACCGCTTCTACGGTGGCGCCTTTCTCCGCATATCCGGTGGAAGTCTTTACAAAATCTACCCCGTATTTACTGTAGAGCTGGCAACATTTGATGATCTCCTCTTCCAATAATATGCCACTTTCGATGATCATTTTGATCACCTTTTTCTTTTCACGGATGATATACATCAGATTGGCGATCTCTTTTTCGAGATATTCCCAGTCGTTGTTTTTGAGTGCAGAGATATTGATCACCACGTCCAGTTCATCAGCACCGTCCACAATGGCCAGTACAGTTTCCGCCACCTTAGCTTCAATAGCGGAATAACCGAACGGAAAACCGATGACAGTGGCCACTTTGGTATTAGTGGCGCCCAGGAACTGTTTGGCTACTTTCACATAGGGCGGGGGCACGCAGGCTGCAGCAAAATCGTATTCCACACATTCCATGCACAGCTTCTTGATGTCTTCGAGTGTGGTGGTGGGCTTTAAAATAGTATGGTCTATGTACCTGTTTACCTTCATAGAAGTAAAATTACGAATTACGAATTACGAATTACGAATTTGGGGTGCTTTTATTGTGAGGGTTTTTAGCTGATTTTTGAATTGAGCCAATAATGCGGGCTAATTCCTCACTATCTTTGAGCATTGAATCTGCCATTTTTTATTCCAGGATTTGGGCGTCTTTAAGAAGTTTTATCCAATAAATCGTTTCTCTGGCTTCTCTGTATGATATACTCAATTTATGAATAAAATCCCTCCTGGACGATGCTCCCACAGCTTCTTCTACATTCGCTCCTACAGAAGTCCCACTTTTTAAGAGTTGTTTTATTAAAACCTCATCAACACCACACTTTTTCAAATATAAAAACAACTTAACAGTTCTAATTCCGAATAAATAACTCTTTTCAAGAATAACATTTCTTTTCATCAAACAATGGTTTAGTGTTAACAAACAAAAAGGCAAAAAAAGAAAAAGCGGACTATGGAATTCAACATTAAAAATGTCCAAATCCATAATCCGCCATTATTTCAAACGAACCCCGAATTCGTAATTCGTAATTCGTAATTTGTAATTAACTACAGGTCTTTACCGTGGCAGTTTTTAAATTTCTTGCCACTACCGCAGGGACAGAGGTCATTGCGTCCTACTTTGGGGCCTACTCTCACCGGCTCCTGCTTTTCTTCAGGCATATCGTATTCCGGAGCTGCCTGATGGCCGTTATGCTGTTGTTCAACGATATCTTCATGGGAAGCGCGCATCCGGCTCATGTCTGTTTTTTCTTCATGGCCTTCGCGGATCTGTTCTTCCTGCGGGCCCTGGTCCTGACTTACGGGGATACCGCATTTGCAGAGGAAGGAAACGATGTCGCGGCTGGTTTCACCATCCATCTGTTTGAACAGTTTGAAGGCTTCCAGTTTATAGATCAGCAACGGATCTTTCTGTTCGTACACGGCGCCCTGAACGGATTGTTTCAGTTCATCCATGGCGCGCAGGTGCTCTTTCCAGGCTTCATCGATGAGGGCCAGGGTGATGCTGCGTTCCAGCGCGTTCATGGTTTCGTGTCCTTTGGTATCGACTACCTTTTTCAGGTTGGCCAGCACGTTAACACCTTTTTTACCGTCGGTAAACGGAATAGAGATGTTCTCGATGTGGTGTCCCTGTTCCTGGTAGATGCGCTCGATCACCGGCAGGGTGTTGCTGGTGATGTCCTGTACTTTGCGGTGGTAGTTGTCCATCGCCTGGTGGTACAGTTTGGAGGACAGTGTGGACACGTCAGTACGGAGCAGTTCTTCCTGGGTGATATTGGTATCGATGCCGAAGTTAATGATGGCGTCCATTTTGAACGATTCGTAGTCGCCCGTTTCTTTACCGGAGGTCACCATATTTTCTGCTACGTCGAAGAAAGCGTTGTCGATATCGATGGCCAGGCGTTCGCCGAACAGGGCGTGGTTACGTTTGGCATAGATAACGGTACGCTGTTTATTCATCACGTCATCGTATTCGAGCAGGCGCTTACGGATGCCGAAGTTGTTCTCTTCTACTTTCTTCTGTGCCCTTTCGATGGAGCGGGTGATCATGCTGTGCTGGATCACTTCTCCTTCTTTGTAGCCCATGCGGTCCATCAGGCCGGCGATACGGTCGGAGCCGAACATACGCATCAGGTCATCTTCCAGGGATACGAAGAACTGGGAAGATCCGGGATCACCCTGACGACCGGCACGACCACGCAGCTGTCTGTCTACGCGGCGGCTTTCGTGTCTTTCTGTACCGATGATGGCCAGACCACCTGCTTCTTTTACGCCGGGGCCCAGTTTGATGTCCGTACCACGACCGGCCATGTTGGTGGCGATGGTCACAGCGCCGGTCAGACCGGCTTCAGCCACGATCTGGGCTTCACGGGCGTGCTGTTTGGCGTTCAGTACGTTATGAGGCACTTTCTCGAAGGTCAGCATTTTGCTCAGCAGCTCAGACACTTCCACGGAGGTGGTACCTACCAGCACCGGGCGGCCTTTGGACTGCATCTGCTTGATTTCTTCGATAACAGCTTTATACTTGTCTCTTTTGGTTTTGTATACCAGGTCTTCCGCGTCGCCACGGGAAATAGGCAGGTTGGTGGGGATGGTCACCACGTCCAGCTTGTAGATTTCCCAGAACTCGCCCGCTTCAGTGGAAGCCGTACCGGTCATACCGGCCAGCTTGTGATACATACGGAAATAGTTCTGCAGGGTGATAGTGGCGAATGTCTGGGTGGCAGCTTCCACTTTCACGTTTTCTTTCGCTTCGATCGCCTGGTGCAGACCGTCGGAGTAGCGGCGGCCATCGAGAATACGACCGGTTTGTTCGTCCACGATCTTCACTTTACCGTCCATTACCACATATTCCACGTCTTTGTCAAACAGGGTATATGCTTTCAGCAGCTGCTGTACGGAGTGGATACGGTCTGACTTCTGGGCGTAGTCCTGCAGCATCATTTCTTTGCGCTGCAGTTTTTCTTCCGGAGAGACTGCCATTTTTTCAATCTCAGCCAGTTCGGAACCTACGTCCGGCATCACGAAGAAGTTAGGGTCTTCACCGCCCTGTGTGATGAGTGCGATACCTTTTTCAGTCAGGTCTACGCTGTTTTGTTTTTCTTCTATCGCGAAGTACAGGCCTTCATCTACTTTCGGCATTTCGCGTTGCTGGTCAGCCAGATAGTAGTTTTCAGCTTTCTGTAATAATACTTTGATACCGGGCTCGCTGAGGTATTTGATCAGCGCGCTGTTTTTCGGCAAACCTCTCCAGGCGCGCATCAGGGCCAGACCACCGGTTTTAGGGTCGTCTTTACCTTCAGCGATCAGCTTTTTAGCTTCGAGCAGGTACTGGTTGGCCGCTTTTTTCTGCATGTCTACCAGGTACTGGATACGTGGTTTCAGCGCATGGAACTCCTGTTCTTCACCGCGGGGGATAGGACCAGAGATGATGAGCGGCGTACGCGCATCGTCAATCAACACGCTGTCCACCTCATCCACCATGGCGAAGTGGTGTTTGCGTTGCACCATTTCGTCCGGGCTGTGCACCATGTTATCACGGAGGTAGTCGAAGCCGAATTCGTTGTTGGTACCGTAGGTGATGTCCGCCAGGTAAGCATTACGGCGTTCCGGTGTATTGGGTTGGTGTTTATCGATACAGTCTACAGTAATACCGAGGAATTCAAACAGGGGGCCGTTCCATTCGGAGTCACGGCGTGCCAGGTAATCGTTCACGGTTACAATGTGCACCCCTTCGCCGGCGAGGGCGTTAAGGTATGCGGGAAGGGTAGATACCAGTGTTTTACCTTCACCGGTCGCCATTTCGGCAATTTTACCCTGGTGCAGCACGGTACCACCGATCAGCTGTACATCGTAGTGTACCATGTTCCAGGTCACTTCGTTACCGGCGGCTTTCCAGCTGTTTTTCCAGGAAGCCTTGTCACCGTCAATGGTCACATAGTCTTTCAGCACGGCCAGTTGACGGTCCATGTCTGTAGCAGTAACGGTGAGGGTAGGATTGGTGGAAAGACGGCGGGCAGTTTCTTTTACAACAGCAAATGCTTCCGGCAGAATAGCCTTGAGCACCACTTCCAGTTGTTTGTCGCGGTCTTTTTTCAGGGTATCGATTTCCTGATAGATAGCGTCTTTTTCGGTTATATCTTCTACGGCTTCAGCCGCTTCTTTTTTCTCAGCAATTTCTTTATCGATGGCAGCCAGGTGGGTAGCGATACGTTCGCGGAATTCCCGGGTTTTATGACGCAGGTCGTCGATAGGCAGGGATTGCAGCTTTCCGTACTCATCGTTGATCTGCTGCACTATTGGAGTGACAGATTTAATGTCTCTGTCTGATTTATTCCCTCCAAAAAGTTTTGTTAAAAAACCTAACATGTTGAATGTTTAATTACGAATTACAATTTTAGTTTCTGTAACATCTCCCCGTCCCCTGAAGCTATGTCAGTTGGTTTTTCCTTTCTACCAGGCCTGTGGCACGGAAGCTGCGGGCGAAGTGTTGGATAGACGGAGATTACCAGTTACTCAAATATTATGCTTGGAAAGCAGAACTGTCAAGCTGTCAGTTTTGTTGTAGCCGCTTTATCAAGGAGGGTAAAATTAGGAATAAATTTGGGGAAATGAAGGGAATTAAGCGGGAATTCCATCGATAATTGAGAATAACGGACTTACAGGAAGTATATAACAAAACTCCCTGCAAATCCGTCACATATAGTGTTTTTATCTTTCTCTGTAGGCGAGGTCCACAATTTTACCAAGGCCGCCATAACTCCAGGTGAGCTGCAAGGGCTCATTTCTGGCAGGGATGCTGTAAACACGGATGGAGCCGTTTCCGGCGTCCGGACGGGCAGGGTCGTAACTGCCCACCACCAGGGAATTAGTCAGGTTGGTATAAAAGTCCTTTCCATAAGAGCTGAACAACGGACATTTCAGCACACTCACCCGTTCTCCACCCAAATCGGCCATCAGTACCGCCTTATTGGTAAATACATCGTACTCGTACACACGGCCGCCGGCGGCATAAAACACGTACCCCAGCTGATTGCTGACGGCAAAAGCAGTCGCCTTGTCCAGTTCCGGCGCATTGATCATCTCTGTATAGTAGCTTTGTTTAACACCGGAATAGCTGACATTGATGCAATAGGTATAGTATTTTCCGGCCTTGTCTTTCAAAATAGCATACACATCACCCCGGTTATAGTTGGTATACGCCATGTACACCATGTCCCTTCCCGTATTGTAAGAGAACAACGTACCGTCTCTCAGGCTGTTGCATTTGGTGCCAAACATCGGATCATGGAACACAAACCGCTGCCGGTCCTGGTCATACAACAATGCGCCACCATAACCACTGGCCACAAAGGGAGCAGGCCTGAACGCCGCCTTTTCTTCATCTACATAATTGACAGGTGAACCAAAAGCAGAAGCCCCCATCATCGCATTCCGGTGAAAAACCCGGTTGCCCGCCAACACATAATCAACACCGGCCAAAGCCGGTGAATTGAAAAAATAGTCGGGCGCAAAATCTGTTCCTACCGGCACCAGCATTTCATACCGGATGCCATAGGTGCTCTTCCAGGTAAAATTATCCCCGTCAATCCGCTCCAAACCATCGCCAGTCCGCAGATAGAACGGGTTGATATTGGTGGACCGGTAAGCAAACACCAACTGCTTCGGCTGATGGCGCACCGGCAAACCGCCGTTCACAAAGGACATCAGATCAGTGATAAGCCGGTCTTCTTCTCCCAGCCGTGCCACCATGTCCAGGCGGGCAAAGCCATTCACGTCGCAAAGCGCCACCCAGCCCTGATATACAGCCGACTGCACGGTCAACTTAAAACGTTTAAACCATTCCACGCCGGTCTGTTTGTCTTTTATACGGAAAAAACAGTCGTAGCTGGAAGGCCTTAATTTGATAGCAATAGCCAGGTCCCTGCTACTGCTAATCAATACGTTCGGGGATTCTCCCGGCATCCGGGAAAGGCCGTCTATCAATGCCTCCCAGCGATAAGTATAACGGGCGGTGTCACCGCTCTCCTGCGTAGCCAATACCGTCGGCGTAATGCGTATACTATCGCCATACAGAACAGTATAGTTTTTAACTATACCACCAATACTGTCCACCTGGTTGATGTCATGGTAATCGTAATTGCCCCGGTCCTTATAACAGGCCGTAAAAGCCATACTGATAAGGCATCCGCTCAGCAATAACCAAATATATTTTGTTTTCATACGTTTCATTTTTATTGCATGTATTTACCGAGTTTCATGGGTGTGCCATCGTCTTCCAATACAGGAGTGCCGGCATCTTCCATCTCCTTGAGATAGGTCTTCAGGTAATTGGCGTAAAAACTGGTGGTGCCGGGGTCCGCATTGGTAATCTTCGTATACAGTTCCTGTATCGGTATTTCCAGCAATTTGCTCATCAGCGTTAGTTTTTTACCGCTAAAGGGGCCATAAAAATCGTCATACCACCGGTCAGGCTTATTCAGCCTGTTATCTACCAGGATGACATGCCGTACCAGGGAGGTAAAGCGATTGTTATTCTTGTCCTTCACCAGCACCTGTAACCGGGTCTGGAAATCATTATTAGGCTCCAGCTGCAGGGTAATGGAAAAAGTACGTGTAGTCATGTCCGGTGTTTTATGCATCACCACCGGGATATAGGTATTCACACTGTCGGCCGGTATGGCAATACTGGCAGGCAGCTCAAACTGGGTGCGGGCCCTGGCGGCATTGGCTGCGGTATCAATCACCCGGTAGCTCACGCTGCGCTCACGTCCTGCCGGCACGCCCAGAGCGCTTATCCGCAACTTCACCACGGTATCTGTGGTAGCAGGCGTATAGGCAAACGTAACGACCGTTGTATCGTAGGTGACGTAATCTCTTACAACGGAAAAATAGATATCGTTTCCTGTGGCATAGGACGGTATTTCCGCCTTCCGGCAGGCAGACATGGACAGTAATAGTCCCGCTGCCATGGTTATATATCGAAGATGATTGTTCATAACAAATACGATAATTAGTTTCTGAATTGGGATTCGTCCAGAGGAACAGGCAGCACATATTTTTCTTTCGTCATGGCCACCGTGCCGCTACCGGTACCACCGGGCACGCTGGCAGTAGCAGTACGTTTGTAGTAAAAGAACATTTGTCCTTCTCCATAGAACTCACGTTTATACTCTTTCAGTAATTCAGTGATGAGATTGGCATTGCCGCCCAAATCAACAATACCGCGGTTGCGGCGTACGGTGTTCAGATATCCGATACCTGCCGCCGGCGCCGGCGCGCACTCTGCTGCGATAAAATACATTTCGGAAAGCCGAATTACCGGTATCAGGTTACGGAAACGGAGGCCGCTGTTTTCCACATCAGCATATTTAAAGAAACAGCGGTAACTTTTCTGGTTGGAACCAGGCACCAGCCAGGTATTACCATAGCGGATATCATTGGTATTGCTTTCGAACTCCGTAGTCAGGCGGCCCTGGACCGCCGTGAGGATGGCTTTATCGTCCAGTGAGGGATCAAAGTAACGCCTGTACCTGTCAGTACGACGGCTGTCCTGTATACTGAACAGCAACTCACTGGCGAAGACACGGTCAGGATTACGGGGATCACCGATAGCATCGTTGAGCCTTACAAACGGAAATATGGCCCCGCCACCATTGATTACGTCCGTGGCGTATTTCAGCGCACTGATTTTATCATTCCGGTATAGGCTTACCCGTGCTTTTAATCCTTTTACAGCGTAGTAGTTCATGCGTATATTACGGAAGCTCCAGGCTGTGCCCTCGGGATTCTCATCCTTTAGCACCGTATAGCCCTGCGATACAGGATCGTCAGCAAGCAATGATTCTGCTGCGTCCAGATCGGCCAGTACTTTTCCAATGAACGCATTGCCTTTGGCATAAGGTTCATAGCTGGTGGTAAAAGCAGTGTAGTAGGGCAAGCTGAGGGCCATAGAATCCTGCAGGTATACCGGACCGTACAGGCGAAACAGGTCGAAATGGACCAGTGCCCGCAGCGCCAGTGCTTCTCCTTTTATCCATGCATAATGTTTGCCGTTGAACACCTCTTTTTTCTGGTCGATGACCGACAGGATTTTATTGATGTTTGCCACTACCTTGTACATAGACGACCAGTTAGTGCTAAACAGGGATTGTATCTGAGGATCTGTATATTGATAGGTGGCCAGCTTATAGAGGTTATGTCCACCGGCGATGTTATATCGTTGCCCGAGCACCTCCGTCATCTGCATGGTCATCTGACCGCCATAAGTCTCATCAGACGACAGTTCCAGGTATATGCCATTGAGCGCCGTCAGGAAACCAGGTTCGCTTTCGAGCAATACGTTTTCAATAACTTTGTCCCGGGGTTTCACATCCAGCCATTTTTTGCAGGAAGTCCCGGTAATGATGACGAGTATGATAACGCTGAGGAATACACGCTTTTTCATTTTTCTTTCGTTTTAATGATTAAAATCCGGCACTTACCGAGAAAGAAACCGTATTGGCAAATGGATAATCTATACCGCGTTCCCTTTTGATGGTAGATAAGCGGAAGATATCGTTCATATAGGCATTTAGCCGCAGGTAGGACATCCGCCAGTTTCTCACCACCTGGTTGGGCAATTCATATCCCAAATTGATAGACTCTCCCGCCAGTGTGTTTTCCCGTTGTACAAAGCGGGAAGTCATCGGCGGAATGTTGGCTGCGATGGCATCATTGTTCTGTGTCAGCGAAATACTTCTGAATTTGGCAATGTCGCCCGGCTGTCTCCAGCGGTCGTACAAAGCGCGGCGGTCCTGGTTCAGCAAAATATCCCTGGAGTTGATATTTTCCACTTTGTTGTACAACGCCTCGTTGAATACATCGGCCCCCGTGCGGTAACGCAGGTAAACACCTACTGTAAACCCTTTGTATGCGAGGTTGGTACCGATAATTCCTTCCAGTCCGGGACGGGCATCGCCTACCACCACTTCATCTGCTGCGTCATAATTGAAAGTCAGTGAACCATCTTTTTTGATCAGCACTTCTCTTCCGGTGCCAGGATCGATACCGGCAGAACGTACGGCCCATATCGCAGTGGGACTGCCACCGTCATAGTAGCGCTCCAGGTTTTTAGTGCGGTTCTCCTTATTAAGCACGTCCAGCCGGTTGGCCATGTTATCATAACGGGCATTTTCATGTTTGGCGGAGAAGTTGATGCTCCAGTTAATGCGCTCCTGCGGCTTGTACCAGGGCGATACGCTGAGCATGAAGTTATAACCGTTACCTACCTGCTTACCCAGATTGGTCAGGTAAGTTTTAGTACCTACAGACGTGGGCAGGCTGATTTGCGCTACCAGCGGGTCGGTAATACGGTTATACACATCAGCGTTGAACCGCAGGCGGTTGTTAAAAAGGATAACGTCGGCGCCTATATTTTTGTCCATGGTTTTCTGCCACAACAGGTCCGGATTGCCAAATGCGTCGATCACGGCGCCTACACCGAAATCATTCACGGTATAGGTGTTGTATCTGTAAGTGGTAAATGACTGGTAGGTGGAAAAGTTCTGATTGCCCGGCGTACCAACGGAGCCACGTAACTTCAGGAAGGTGATCCAGCTGATTTCCCGCAGCGCGGCTTCCTTGTGCAGGTTCCAGGAAAGGCCGACCGACCAGGAAGTGGTAAAGAAGTTGTTGGAACCGAATACGGAAGAGCCGTCGAGGCGGTAATTCACGTCCACCATGTATTTCCCGTCCAGCATATAGCCGGCGTTGAGATAAGCGCTGGTGCTGCGGGTAGTGGATTCTGAAGAAGAAGATTTACCGTTGGGCGGATAACCGGCCGCGAAAGCAGGTGAAGAAACGCCTGGCGGCAGGCCAATCACCGTATAGCCTTCACCGGTATTACGGAACTGCTGGAATTTCCAGCCGCCCACGGCATTGATCTGATGGCGGTTATTGATCAGTTTACCGTAGATAGCGGTCAGTTCACCATCGTAATTGAAGACAGCTGTCTGGTTGCCGGTATAGCTGCCTCTTTCGGTAGGCACCTTTTTAGCAAAGGTGGTATGACGGGCATCGGTAAATATTTCCTGTTTACCATCCTCCCTGGTGATCCCCAGGCGGCCTCTCACCCTGAGGTCCTGGTCCATTTCCCATTCCGCCATAAAATTGTTCACCACACTGAAATTGCGTGTTACGTCAAAATTGCCCAGGGAAGCGTTCCACAGCGGATTGGTGGTTGTGTCCACACCACCGGCGGCTTTGGTCCTTCTCTCCAGGTAAGGTTGCAGGGTACCGTCCTGATCACGTTTGCGATAGTACGGACTGGCCTGTGCAAAGGCCTGGAAAGATCCATAAGGCGATTCTTTCGCGGTGAAAAAGTTAATGCTGAGATTATTGTTAAAGCTGAATTTATGCTTGCGGTATACCAGCTTCACATTAGCGCCCCCGATATCGCGGCCGGAGCCTTTCATGGCACCGGCGATTTTTTTGTAGTTGGCGCCGGCGCTGTACCTCATCTGATTGTCGCCACCTTCCACGTACAGGGAATGCCCGGTAGTAAAGCCGGTGCGCAGCGGTTCACTGAGCCAGTAGGTGTTCACACCACGCTGAATTTCTGCCAGCCGGTCGCTGTAGGCCTGTTCCAGCTCTTTCTGCAATATTTGGTCATTTTCCCAGCCCTGCAGCACTTTAAACCTCCCTGACACCCGTTCAAATTCGAGCTTTTCAGCAGCGTTCATCAGGTTATAATCATGCAGGTCGGGAATGGTGACGCTGTTGTCAGTGGTATAGTATACCCGCAGCTCACCAGGTTTTGGTTTTTTGGTTTCGATAACGATGACGCCGTTGGCCGCTTTGGACCCGTATATAGCGGTAGAAGCCGCATCTTTCAGGATGGTCACGCTTTCCACGCGGTTGATGTCCAGGTCTACAATGGTACGCAGACTCGTCTCGAAGCCATCGAGGATAAACAGTGGTTGGTTAGGATCGGTACCAAACTGCTCTTTTAGTCCGAGTACGCTGGTTTTGCCGCGTATTTCCAGGTTGGGCATCACGTTGGGGTTAGAGCCCATCAGGTTATTTTCGAATACGGTAAAAGAAGGATCGAGGGAACGGAGGCTCTGCACGATGTTCTGGTTACCGATTTGTTTCAGTTCTTTGGCCGTATAGGTGGACGCAGAACCGGTGAAACTTTCTTTTGTTCGTTCATAGATGCCCGTTACCACGACCTCTTTGATCTTTGACGCATCTTCATCAAGAATGATATTGGAAGCGCCGTTCACCGGCATCTCCACGGTTTTGTAACCTACGAAGCTGACTACCAGTATGTCTCTGGGACTGACAGTGATGTCAAATTTCCCGGCTGCATCGGTGTGCGTACCGTGTGCTTTGCCTTTCACCCGGATGGTGACGCCGGGTATCTGTTGCAGGTGTCCTTTGCTGTCGCGCAGCGACACGGAGCCGCGGACGCGGATGCTCTGGTCCTGCTGACCGGCATGGCTTATGATCACGGCGGCGGCTACACGGGCAGGCGCGCTTTTCACGATCACCTGGTTACCAACGACCGTATACTGTACGTCGTCATTAAAAATATCGTGCAGTACCTGCTTTAAGGCCGCGTCGCTGGCCCGGATGGTGACAGCCTGGGCCCTGTTGATCTGGCTGCCGTCGTACACAAAGTTCAGATTGGTTTGTTTTTCGATTTCTGACAGTACAACAGCTATAGGTTGGTTATTGGCTTTCACAGTCACTTTCCGGTTCAGCGGGGAAGTATCCTGTGCTCTTGCCGGCGAGGCCGACAGGAGAATGGCAGCCATTGCCAGGGGGCAGTACATACGGGTGCCGCAACGGGTGATGTACCGTAGATAATTTTTACTCATGGCTAAGGCGTTTTAGCTGGTGGCTAAAGCATTTTGGTTGGTAATGATGGTTCTATGCGCTATTTCTTTACGGGCAAGTGCACATATATCGTGTCGTTCAGTTGTTCAAAATGATAATCATATAAAGCAGTCAGTGTTTGTAATATCTCCGGTAAAGTTTTGTTGCTGAAATTGGCATTGAGCTTACGTTCTTTGCTGATGCCCGGGTCGAGTACGATGGTAACGCCGTAGGCATTGGACAGGGATTCGCAGACAGCCTGCAGGGAGGTGTCTGTAAACTGCAGCTCCCGGGTACGCCATGCCAGCTGGTTGTTACCGGCAGAGGAGTCCACTTTTATTTCCCCGGTGCGGGTATTGCAGGAGGCGCCCTGGCCGGCCCGCAAACGGAGGGAATGTTGCTGATGTGCCACGGCCACGCTGCCGGTGAGCACATATACCTGTATGGTGGTATTGGCCGCCTTTACATTGAAGGAGGTACCCAGCACATGGATCTGTGCCGGGCCGCTCACGACAGTAAAGGGATGCACAGGATTAGTGACAATATCAAAAAAGGCTTCCCCGGCTGTCAGCTCCACTTGTCTTTCCCTGCCTTTGAATGCAGCGGGGTATCTGATGGAGGCCTGTTTGTTCAGGTAGATTTTAGAGCCGTCTGCCAGCAACACAGAATCGGGACGGTTGGTGGTGGTTTTGGCGATCCACTGTATGCGGGTGCGTGAGTACTGCCACCATCCGGCAGCCACGGCGATCAGCAGTACTGCGGCCGCAGCAGGCCACCAGCGCCGGCGGCGGACCGTGTTAAGTGTCACTGCCGGGACAGCGGCCTTCGCCTGGTCCAGCAGCTGCAGGAACCTGGCGGTGGCGGCAGGTGCATCTGACTCTTCAAAAAAAGCGGCATGTGGCGCCTGTTCCCACAACAGGCGTACCTGTGCGTACAGTTCCCGGTGCGTGGCACCGGCCGACAGCCACGATTCCAGTTGTGCCTGTAATGCCTTGTCTTCCGGCGATTGCAGGCACAAAAGGATAAAAGAATAATGATCGGTTGGTTTGGTCATCTTACGAAAAAAAGAATGCGCTTTTAAGCTGAGACAAATCAGCAAAAGCCTACCCCTAAAAAGAATTTAAAAATTTTGAGATTTTGAGATTTTTCAGACCGGCAGCAGCCACAGTAGCAGCTTTAAACGGTCCGCGGCCAGTATGGGCCTGTCTGGCGGGTCCAGTAAGGCGGCTTTGAGCTGCCGGAGCGCGATGGTCATCTGGTTTTCCACTGTTTTGACAGACAATTGCAGTTCATGGGCGATTTCCGCGTTCTTCAGCCCCTGGTAGCGGCTTAGTTTGAAGATGCGCCGGCATTGTTCCGGCAAACGTTCCACGGCAGCGTGTATCCGTTCCCGCAGTTCCTGTTCTTCCAGGAAAGTGCAGAGGTAACTTTCTTCCTGTAAATGCCTGATGGTATTGTGGTGTGTTTCCAGCAGCCGGTTACGCTGCAGATGATTGATACACTGATTGATAACAGCGCGGAAAAGATAACTTTTCAGCGCAGCTGCATGTTCCAGGGCAAAATCCTTCTCCCATAAACGGAGAAATACATCCTGGACCGCTTCCTCCGCCTGTTCCCGTTCTCCCAGGTATTTCCGGGCCGTTGCAAAGAGGAGGGGATAAAAATGTTCATATACCCGGGCAAATACCGCACGGTCTCTGGCTTGCAAGCCCTGCAACACCTCTTCGCTGTATAACCCGCTAATCATAAAAAAATAAACGTCAGAAAGGCATAAGTGGGAGCTAAGATAACCCATTACAGGGCGAAAAGGAAATTTTCAAAAAAATTGGCGTTCTGACGGCCAAAAGATAAAAATATGCAAATACTTTTTATAAATTTAGTGGCTTTTAAGCCGTTATTATTAAATTATAAATTTCCACGTTATGACGAACAAGATACAGCCCGAGCGCTGTTTGCCCGTGATTGCAATGTCAGGGCTCTCCTCCGGAGCACTGCCGTTTTCCACTCCGACCAGGGATAGCCGGGAATGCCACGATGACCGCTGCTTCAGCCGGTTGTTATGATTTTCTCCGCTATAGGCCGCTCCGGAAAACATGCACGCAGATTAAATGTTATGGACGGTAACCGAATATTGTCTATGGCTGCTATCTTGCCTTTTGATCCGGCACAGCCCAGGCACAACGCGATTTGAAAACTAAAACCACGAAACCTAAATAATATTTTGAAGATGAACCGTAAGTTAAGAATGGGAATGATCGGCGGTGGAAAGGATGCCTTTATTGGCGCTATTCACCGTATTGCCGCCAATATGGACGGCCTGATAGAGCTGGTAGCCGGTGCGCTCAGCATCAACAATGAAGTGGCCGTAGAATCCGGCAAAATGCTGTTCCTCGATCCGGAACGCACCTACCTGGATTTCAAGACCATGCTTCAGAAAGAAGCCGCTATGCCGGCCGACAAGCGTCTCGATTTCGTGACCATCGTCACCCCAAACTTCGCTCACTTTGAACCCGCCATGATGGCGCTGGACCTGGGCTTCAACGTGGTGATCGAAAAACCGATCACTTTCTCCCTGGAAGAAGCCAAACAATTGCAGGCCAAGGTGGAAGCCACCGGTCTCACCCTGCTGCTCACTCACACCTACACCGGCTACCCGATGGTAAAACAGGCACGCCAGATGGTGAAAGACGGCGCACTGGGCAAAATCCGCAAGGTATGGGTAGAATACCCACAGGGATGGCTCAGCAAAATGAGCGAGCGGGAAGGCAATGCACAGGCAGCCTGGAGAACAGATCCCAAAAAATCCGGTAAGGCTGGCGCCATGGGCGATATCGGCACTCACGCCGCCAACCTGGCTGAATATATCAGCGGCGCTAAAATTGAAAAACTGTGCGCCGACCTGAACATTATGGTACCAGGCCGCGCCCTCGATGATGACGGGGCCGTGCTGCTGCGCTTCGATAACGGCGCTGCGGGCGTGCTGATGGCCTCCCAGGTAGCTGCCGGTGAGGAAAACGCACTGAAAATCCGCATATACGGAGAAAAAGGTGGCCTCGAATGGGCTCAACACGAACCCAACACCCTGCTGGTGAAATGGCTCGATAAGCCGACAGAAATTTATCGTGCCGGCGGTGGTTACACCTTCCAGTCCAGCTACATGACCCACAATACCCGCACGCCGGGCGGTCATCCGGAAGGATACCTGGAAGCATTCGGTAACCTGTACCGCAACTTCGCACAGACCCTCTCTGCCAAAATCGACGGCGTACAGCCGTCACCGGAGTCGCTCGACTTCCCCAGCGTGGCAGACGGCGTGCGTGGCATGGCGTTCATCGATAATGTGGTACGCTCTTCACAAAGCGATGCCAAATGGACAAATTTTGACATTTAATATACCACCCCTAACAAGTACGACTATATGAAAACGATCAAAGGTCCTGGTATATTCCTGGCGCAGTTCATGGGAGACGCAGCGCCGTTCAACAGTCTGAAATCCATCTGCGAATGGGCTGCGTCCATCGGCTTCAAAGGCGTACAGATCCCCAGCTGGGACCCACGCCTGATAGACCTGCAAAAGGCCGCCGAAAGCAAAACCTACGCAGACGAAATAAAAGGTATTGTCAACGCCGCAGGCCTGGAAATCACAGAGCTGAGCACCCACCTGCAGGGCCAGCTGGTAGCCGTTAACCCCGCTTTCACGGAGATGTTCGACGGTTTCGCGCCGGCACAGTACCACAACAATATACAGGCCCGCACCGAGTGGGCCGTAAACCAGCTGAAATACGCTGCCAAAGCCAGCCGCAACCTCGGCCTCAATGCGCACGCCACTTTCAGCGGCGCACTGCTGTGGGCGCCCGCCATGTACCCCTGGCCACAACGGCCGGCAGGACTGGTGGAAGCTGGTTTCGCTGAACTGGCCAAACGCTGGCTGCCGATCCTCAACGAATTCGACGCCAACGGCGTGGACGTATGCTACGAAATACATCCCGGCGAAGACCTCCACGACGGCGCCAGCTACGAACGTTTCCTCGAAGCTACCGGCAACCACGCCCGGGCATGCCTCCTGTACGATCCCAGCCACTTCGTGCTACAATGCCTCAACTACCTGGAATATATCGATATTTACCACGAGAGAATAAAAGCCTTCCACGTAAAAGACGCGGAATTTAATCCTACCGGCCGCTCCGGCGTATACGGCGGATACCAGGCCTGGATAGACCGTCCCGGCAGGTTCCGCTCCCTCGGCGACGGACAGGTGGACTTTAAATCCGTGTTCAGTAAGCTCACCCAATACGATTTTGCCGGTTGGGCCGTTATGGAATGGGAATGCTGCATGAAACACCCGGAAGACGGTGCCCGCGAAGGCGCGCCGTTTATCAAGGACCACATCATCCGCGTGACCGAAAAAGCGTTCGACGACTTCGCCGGTGCCGCTACCGATGACGCGTTCAACAAAAGGGTATTAGGCATTTAGGAATTTTCGAATTTAGTTATTTAGATATTTTGACTTGGTGAGACAGGTCAAGATCAATAGGGAAAGCTATCGGATGAATAAACAAAACATATTCATCCACCGAAAAAATAACACACAGACGGAAAAAACAAACAACAAACACCGATCAAGTAAACAAATAACAAAATAAAAAAATCACACAATGAAAAAGAGGTATCTGGCACCGTTTGTATTCAGCGCGCTGTTTTTTGCAGCTTGCGGCGGAGGTGATAAAAAAGCGGAACAAGAAACTACTAAAACCACCCAGGAAAACAATGCCGTGGACAACTCCATGGTGTCTCCGGGCGCAGACAAACCAGCCAGCAAAGGAGAGCAACTGATGGCACAAAGCGATTGCAAAACCTGCCACAAAGAAGAAATCAAAGTGATCGGGCCCGCATTGAAAGACATCGCCGGCAAATATCCCAACACTCCTGAAAATGTGGATAAACTGGCAGACAAAATCATCAAAGGCGGTTCCGGCAACTGGGGTGAAGTGGCCATGCTCCCACATCCTAACGTTTCAAAAGAAGATGCGAAAGAAATGGTACAGTACATCCTGTCCATCGGAAAATAATGGCTTTTCCATCATCATTCAATCATAGTAAATGAAAAAAATCATCATCGGAGCCTTTATGCTGGGTGCTATCACCGGCGCCACAGCGGTAAAGGCACAGAAAGTAAATAGCCTCTCTGCCAAAGAGAAAAAGGAAGGATGGCAACTGCTGTTTGATGGTAAAACCACCAACGGATGGCATACCTACCTGCAAGATGCAGCCAGCCCCGCCTGGAAAGTGGCGGACGGCGCACTCAAATTTGATGTGGACGCCAAGAAAAACGGCGCCCCCGGCGGTGACCTCGTTACCAACGGCGAATACGAAAACTATGAGCTGAGCATCGACTGGAAAATTTCAGAAGGCGGCAACAGCGGCGTCATCTTCAGCGTACATGAAGATCCTGAATTCAAAGCTACTTATCTCACCGGCCCTGAAATGCAGGTGCTCGACGATGATAAACACCCGGATGGCAAAATCAACAAACACAACGCCGGCGACCTCTACGACCTCGTGAAATCCTCACAGAAAGCGGTTAAACCCGTAGGTCAGTGGAACACCGCCAAAATTGTGAAAAAAGATGGTCATCTGAGCCTCTGGCTCAACGGCATAAAAACCGTGGAAACAACCATGGGCACTCCTGAATGGGACGCGCTGGTGGCCAACAGTAAATTTAAAGACTGGAAAGGCTTTGGCAAATACGCCAAAGGTCACATCGCTCTCCAGGACCACGGCAACAAAGTATGGTACCGTAATATCAAACTGAAGGCGCTGTAATCTTTTTCAGATATTTTTTTTGACAAAGGCGCAAGGCAGCAAAGAAGAAGTTCCTTTTTCCCTGCCCTGCGTCTTTTGCTTTTGGATGCTACAATTACCACGAACATGAGAACATTCACCGCTTTTATTGCGCTATTGCTGGCTGCCTCCCTTTGTGCGCAGGCCAGTAAAAAACACAAGGCCAGAAAAGTACTGGTCTTTTCAAAAACAAAAGGCTTCCGCCACGACTGTATCCCCGTTGCCAAAGCCGCTATCATGCAACTGGGCAAAGACAACGGCTTCGATGTGGACACCACCGAAGACGCCTCGGCCTTCACTGCCGCTAACCTGAAAAAATATGCCGCCGTGATCTTCAGTTGCACCACCGGCGACGTACTGGACAGTGCCCAGCAGGTGGCCTTCCAGCAGTATATCCACAAAGGCGGCGGCTGGATGGGCATCCACGCAGCCACGGATACGGAATACGACTGGCCATGGTATAACAAACTGGCCGGCGCCTGGTTTCTCAGTCACCCGAAACAACAACAGGCCACCCTCCGCGTAACAGACCACAACCATCCCGCCACCCGCCATCTGCCGGATGAATGGGTCCGCAAAGACGAATGGTATAACTTCAAAGACCTTAACCCGGACGTGCACGTGCTGGTCAAAATAGATGAATCCACCTATGAAGGCGGCAAAAACGGGGATAATCACCCCATGTGCTGGTACCACGACTTTGAAGGCGGCCGTGCTTTCTATACCGAAATGGGCCATACCAAAGAATCATATCAGGACCCTGTATACCTGCAACACCTGCTGGGTGGCATTCAGTATACCATGGGCATTAAAAATGCTAACTAAATAATCCCGATGAAGCAAACCATTAAGCTCTTGCTGCTGCTGGCGTTGGTGGCCACAGCAGGCTGTAACAAATCGCGCCCCGGACAACCGCGGGTGCTGGTATTCACCAAAACCACCGCTTTCCGCCACGCTTCCATACCAGCGGGCATAGCAGCCCTTCAAAAGCTCGGCAAGGAAAACGGTTTCGAGGTAGACACTACCGAAAATGCCAACCGCTTCAATGAAGACTCCCTGCAACAATATGCGGCGGTGATCTTCCTTAACACCACCGGCGATGTGCTCAATACCGCACAGGAAGCGGACTTCGAAAGATACATACAGGCCGGCGGCGGATATGTAGGCATTCACGCCGCCACCGACACCGAATATGAATGGGGCTGGTACAACCACCTGGCCGGCGCCTATTTTCTCAGCCATCCTCCCGGCACCCACAAGGCGACCGTGGAAGTGGTCAACAAATCATTTCCCGCTACGGCCGGGCTGCCCGATAAATTCCAACATACAGACGAATGGTACAACTTTAAAAAGAGGGACACCACCACCACTGTACTGTTGAAAGTAGATGAAAAAACCTACGAAGGCGGCACCATGAACAACGACCATCCCGTGAGCTGGTACCATGAATACGACGGCGGCCGCGCTTTCTATACCGCCCTTGGTCATACCGATGAGTGCTATACCGACAGCCTGTTCCTGAAACATGTGCTCGGCGGCATCCAGTACGCCGTTGGCAAAAACCTAGTGCTCGACTACAGCAAAGCCACCACCCTGCGCACACCGGATGAAAACCGCTTCACCAAAAACGTGCTCACCTCCGGCCAGTTCTTTGAACCTACGGAGATGACCATCCTGCCTAACCTCGACATCCTCGTGGCACAACGCCGCGGTGAACTGATGCTGTACAAACAGGCAGATAAAACACTCACCCAGGCAGGCTTCCTGAAAGTGTACTACAAAACGGAAGTGCCCCACGTCAATGCAGAAGAAGGCTTCCTTGGCCTCGCCGCTGACCCGGACTTCAAAGACAACCACTTTATCTATGTGATGTATTCTCCCGTAGATACTTCCGTCAACCGCCTTTCCCGCTTTAAGTTTGAAAACAACCAGCTGGACATGGCTTCCGAAAAAGTGGTCCTGCAGTTCTATTCCCAGCGCGACATCTGCTGCCATACCGGTGGCTCCATCGCCTTCGGACCGGATAAACTGCTGTACCTGTCTACCGGCGATAATACCACGCCATTCGATGAACCAGGCCAGAAATACGCCAGTAACGGTTACGGCCCTACGGACGATCGTCCCGGGCACCTGCAATACGATGGCCGGCGCTCTTCCGCCAACACCAATGATCTGCGGGGTAAAATCCTGCGCATCAAAGTGGCAGCTGACGGCTCCTACAGCATACCGGAAGGGAACCTCTTCCCTAAAGGCACGCCTAACACCCGTCCGGAAATATATGCCATGGGCACACGCAACCCTTACCGCATCTCCGTAGACAGAAAAACCAGTTACGTCTATTGGGGCGAAGTAGGGCCCGACGCCAACAACGACGATCCTAACCGCGGCCCCCGCGGATACGATGAAGTGAACCAGGCCAAAAAGCCCGGCAACTATGGCTATCCCATGTTCATCGCCGACAACAAACCGTACCACGCCTATAATTACGAAACAGGCGAAGCCGGTCCGGCGTTTGATCCTAAAAAACCGATCAACAACTCCCGTAACAACACCGGTCTGAAAGAGCTGCCACCGGCAGTTCCCGCCTTTATCTGGTACCCTTACGGCAAGTCAGATGAATTCCCCATCGTGGGCAGCGGCGGCCGCAATGCCGAAGCAGGCCCCGTATACTACAGCGAATTCTATCCGAAAGAAACCCGTTTCCCGGATTACTACAATGGTAAACTGTTTATCTACGACTGGATCCGTGGCTGGATCATGGCCGTTACCATGGATAAAAACGGTGATTTCTCCAAAATGGAGAAATTTATGCCCGGTACCAAACTGAATGCTCCCATCGATATGGAAATGGGCCCTGACGGCCGTTTGTACGTACTGGAATATGGCAATGGCTGGTTCAGCAAAAACCCGGACGCAGCGCTCTCCCGTATTGATTATAACGGCGGCAACCGCGCACCGCAGGCTGAAATTCATACCACACAACTCACCGGCGCCCTGCCGTTTAAAGTGAAACTGTCTGCCGAAGGCTCTGTAGATCCTGACGGCGACAAGCTCACCTACCTCTGGTATTTCGGTAACGGCAGCAAAAAGGAAACCACCGAACCGTCTGTGGAAATGACCTACACCACCGCCGGCGAATACAATGTGTACGTAGAAGTACAGGACGGTAAAGGCGGTAAGACAAAAAGTAAGGAGATCGCGCTGTATGCCGGCAATGAAACACCACAGGTCTCTATTGCGCTGCAAGGCAACCAGATGTTCTATTTCCCCGGCAAACAGGTACATTATACCGTTAGTGTTAGTGATAAGGAAGACGGCACCAGCGCCAGCGGAAAACTCGACGCCGGCAATATCTTCGTGAAAGCAGATTATGTGCAGGGCAGCGATAAAGCCGCTATGCCACAGGGCCACCAAATCATTACCGGCGCCATCGCAGGTAAAAACATCATGGAGGTATCTGACTGTAAAACCTGTCACAAGCCGGATGAAAAATCTATCGGGCCATCTTTCAAACAGATCACCGAGAAATACAAAAACGATCCTGCCGCACCGGACGCGCTTGCGAAAAAGATCATCAACGGCGGCGGCGGCGTATGGGGCGAAACGGCCATGTCTGCCCACCCGGGCCTTTCCAACGGAGAAGCACACCAGCTGGTGGAATACATCTTCTCCCTGGGCGGCAACGCGCCCAAAGTGGCGTCACTGCCTACCACCGGCAGCCTGGACCCCACACTGGGCAACGAGCTGAAAGACAACGGCGCACTGTTGATCCTGGCCAGCTACACCGATAAGGGAGCACCGGGCATTAAGCCAATTACCGGCACTGCCGCTGCACAGCTGCTGAACCCCAAACTGCCTGCTGCAGGCTTCAGCAAAGCAGACGGCGTTTCTACTTTTGAAGTCAATGGTATGAAACTGTTGATCCCTGCCACGGCCAACGGCTGGGTGGTGTACAACGATCTCGACCTGACAGGCGTCAACGGTATCGATGTTACCTATATGGTACAGGACCAGCAACAACAGGGCTTTGTAGTGGAAGCATTCCTCGATAACGCCAATGGTACCCGTTTGGGTGAAACCACGATAGGACCGGGCGCTCAACCGAAAGTGCCAAATAAGGCCAGCATCAGTTTTGCACCGGTTACCGATGGCAAAAAACATCATCTCTATCTCAAAATCAGACCTACCGATCCGGGTAAACAGGTGCCCCTGGGCA